>NZ_JBVHRI010000002.1:688915-744381 GCF_055566975.1 Streptomyces sp. NPDC027189 | reverse complement strand
TTCACCGTCCGCTTCGACTCCATCGAAGCACCCTGACACCCACCAGCGTCACAGCACCCGCTCGACCCGCACCTCACCCATTATTTTCGGACCAGAGGTGGGATACCGGTGGGAGGAATCGGGAGTAAGGCCGAATTTCGGCTCGTGGTCTAGGTGCACCCGGAGATGGGCGCCTGACGGGAATTTTCCCTGGTCAGGCGCCCTTTTTCTGCGTCTAGAAGAAGCCCAGCTTCTTCGGCGAGTACGACACCAGCAGGTTCTTCGTCTGCTGGTAGTGCTCCAGCATCATCTTGTGGGTCTCGCGGCCGATGCCGGACTGCTTGTAGCCTCCGAACGCCGCGTGCGCCGGGTACGCGTGGTAGCAGTTTGTCCAGACGCGGCCGGCTTGGATCGCGCGGCCCGCGCGGTAGGCGGTGTTGATGTCCCGCGTCCACACGCCCGCCCCGAGCCCGTACAGCGTGTCGTTCGCGACCTTGATGGCGTCGTCGAAGTCGTCGAACGACGTGACCGAGACGACCGGGCCGAAGATCTCCTCCTGGAAGATCCGCATGCGGTTGTCGCCCTCGAAGATGGTCGGCTGGACGTAGTAGCCGCCCTTCAACTCCCCGTCATGCTCGATGCGTTCACCGCCGGTGAGGACCTTGGCACCTTCCTGCCGGCCGATGTCCAGGTAGGAGAGGATCTTCTCCAGCTGGTCGTTGGAGGCCTGGGCGCCGATCATCGTGTCGGTGTCGAGGGGATGGCCGGGCTTGATGAGTTCAGTGCGGGCGACCGCCGCTTCGAGGAATTCGCGATAGTGGCCGCGTTGGATCAGCGCCCGGGACGGGCAGGTGCACACCTCGCCCTGGTTGAGCGCGAACATCGTGAAGCCTTCGAGGGCCTTGTCGCGGAAGTCGTCGTTCTCGGCCCAGACGTCGTCGAAGAAGATGTTCGGGGACTTGCCGCCGAGCTCCAGCGTGACCGGCTTGATGTTCTCCGAGGCGTACTGCATGATCAGCCGCCCCGTGGTGGTCTCACCCGTGAACGCGACTTTCGCCACCCGCGGGCTGGACGCGAGCGGCTTTCCCGCCTCCACACCGAAGCCGTTGACGATGTTCACGACACCAGGCGGCAGCAGGTCCGCGATCAGGCTCATCCAGTAGTGGATGGACGCCGGGGTCTGCTCGGCGGGCTTGATGACGACCGCGTTGCCGGCCGCCAGCGCCGGGGCGAGCTTCCAGACCGCCATCAGAATGGGGAAGTTCCACGGGATGATCTGCGCGACCACGCCGAGCGGCTCGTGGAAGTGGTACGCGACGGTGTCGTCGTCGACCTCGCCGAGCGAACCCTCCTGTGCGCGGATCGCTCCCGCGAAGTAGCGGAAGTGGTCGATCGCGAGCGGGATGTCGGCCGCCAGGGTCTCGCGCACCGGCTTGCCGTTCTCCCAGCTCTCGGCGACCGCCAGCTTCTCCAGGTTCGCCTCCATCCGGTCGGCGATCTTGAGCAGGATGTCACCGCGCGCGGTGACGGAGGTGCGGCCCCAGGCGGGCGCCGCCGCGTGCGCCGCGTCCAGCGCGCGCTCCACGTCCTCGGCGGTGCCCCGCGCGACCTCCGTGAACGGCTGCCCGTGCACCGGACTCGGGTTCTCGAAGTACTGTCCGCGAGCCGGCGGCACGTACTCGCCGCCGATGAAGTGGTCGTAACGCGCCTGGTAGGAGACGATCGCGCCCTCGGTGCCGGGCGCCGCGTAACGGGTCATGCTGGTCTGCCTCCCGGAGAAGCGCTGCCCGCCGTTGGGCAGCTCTCGCCGCGAGGCTAGGAACGCGGACGTTGCGAGGACGTTGCGTGCCCGGCTATCGGCCTGCGGGGTTACGCCGGTGGCCCGGTGGCCCGGTGGCCCCGTGGCCCCGTGGCCCGGTGACCCGGTGACCTGGTGACCGGGTGGCCCGATGCCGGGGGCGCCGGGTGCCCCGGTGGCTGTTGGGCTTGCGGTGTGTTCGTCAGCGTGGTGTCGGGCGCGCCTGCCCGTGGTGTGCCGGTCGCGTCCGTCCGTGGGGTGCGGGGTGCGCCCAGCCCGGGGGCGCCGACAGCTCGGCCTCCAACCCGTCCAACCGCGCCCGCACCGCCGCCGTCGGGCGCACCGCGGCCAGCGCCCGCCATACGTCGAGGTCGTCCTCGCCCCACGGCGCGCGGGCCCAGTCGGCCAGCAGGTCGGGGTCGCGGCGGGCGATGAGCGCCGTACGCAGCCCCTCGGCGAGCCGGTGCCGCAGCCGCACCACCGCCGGTGCCGCGGAACCCGGCAGCAGCGGACCGGCGTACACCGCCGCGGCCGCCGTGACCGCGCCGGTGCCGAGCCGTCGCTCCACGACCGCGACATCGGACTCGACCGGCGCCATGAGCCGATAGGGGCGCGAACCCAGCAGGCCCGGGCCGAGAACCCGGCGCAGCCGTGCCAGTTCGGCGCGCAGCGTCACCGGCGTCACCGACTCGTCCTCGTACAGCGCGCACATCAACTCGTCGCCCGTCAGACCCTCCGGGTGCCGGGCCAGCAGCACCAGGATCTCGCTGTGCCTGCGGCTGAGCCTGATCTTCCGCCCGCCCGCGAGCAGTTGAGCCTCGTCGCGGCCCAGCGCGGTCAGTTCGATCGTGTCGGCCATGGCCTTCGGCGGCGCGAGCAACGCCAACTGGGACTCCGCGGCGCGCGCCACCGCCTGCACGAAACCGAGACTGTGCGGATGCGCGAGCCCGTCCCCGCCGGTGATGTCCACCGCGCCGAGGACCCGCCCGGTGCGCGGATCGTGCACGGGCGCCGCCGCGCACGTCCAGGGCTGGACACGGCGGATGAAGTGCTCGGCGGCGAACACCTGCACCGGCCGGTCGACGGCCACTGCCGTACCCGGCGCGTTCGTACCGACCGCCGTCTCCGACCACCGCGCACCCGGCACGAAGTTCATCCGCCCCGCCCGCCGCCGCGGCACCGGATGGCCCTCGACCCACAGCAGTCTGCCCTGCGCGTCGCACACCGCGAGGAGGTGCTCCCCGTCCGCCGCGAACGTTCCCATGAGTTCCCGGAACAGTGGCATCACCCGGGCCAGCGGATGTTCCGCCCGGTACGAGCCGAGGTCTCCGTCCGTGAGCTCCACGCTCGCGGTGCCGTCCGGCACGACGCCCGCCCGCGCCGAACGCCGCCACGAGTCGGCCACCACGGAACGCACCGGCCGTGGCACCGTGCCCGCCTCGGTGAACGCCTCGTGGGCGCGACGCAGGATCCGCACCCGCTCGACGGGATCGGCGCCCGGTTCCAGGGCCACCCAAGGATCGGTCAACTCGGCCTCCCGGCAGGCGATGCGGCTGGGACCATCGTCACTCCCGGTGCGGGCCCCGACAAGCAGTGCGACCGTCCGGGCCGCTGTTGTGGCCGTCCACCGCACCCGTCGCCCGCACCACCCGTCGCCTTCCGGACACCCCGAGGGCCCGTCGGTCAGGCGAAGTTGACGAGCCTTATGTAGCGCGTCCAGTCCCAGTTCGGCCCGGGATCGGTGTGGTCGGTGCCGGGTACCTCGAAGTGACCGATGATGTGGGCGCGGTCCTTGGGGATGCCGTACGTGGCGCAGATCGCGGCGGTGAGCTTGGCCGACTCCTCGTACAGCGCGTTGGTGAAGTAGGCGGGCTGGTCCACCCAGCCCTCGTGCTCGATGCCGATGCTGCGTGTGTTGTAGTCCCAGTTCCCCGCGTGCCAGGCGATGTCGTGCTCCCTGACGCACTGCGCGACATGCCCGTCGGCCGATCGCACGAGGTAATGGGCGGACACCTTCTTCTGCGGATTCTGGAAGATGGACAGGGTGTTGGAGTAGGTCGCCTGCGTGACGTGGATGATCACGTAGTCGAGCGGATAGGCCGTCGGCCGGTTGGACGCCGTGTAGTTGGACGAGCTCGCCTGCGTCCATTCGGCGCCGGGGAAGTCGACGTCCGCAGCCTGTGCCGTGGCCCGGGTGTCGGGGAGTAACGAGTAGGGGAGTGCGGCGAGGGCTGCGCCCTTCAGCAGCAGCCGCCGGCTGGGGAACGACCTGGCCCGTTCCATGGGGTGTCTGCCTTTCGACGGTGGGGGGTCATTGAGCGAGGGTGAGCGGATGCGCGCTCAGTGCCGGAGTGCCGTGGCCGTCTCGCGCAGCTGTGCGTGCAGTCCGCGATGTGTCTCCCGCGCGGGCAGCCATTCCTTGCGGAGCTTGGCGACGCACGTGTAGTTGGTGTCGCAGACGTTGGCGAGCGGCGACTCGACCGCCTGGGTCGCGAACTGGTACGCGTCCAACTCGCTGAATCCGTAGTCACGCACCAGCCACTGCACCAGGTCGAGCTGGGATATCCGGAACGCGTCCTCCAGCGGGCGTGCCGAGCCGGTCGAGATGATGTGCGTGTCGGACTCGATGCGCGGCCAGGGGGTGGCCACTCCCTTGAGCAGTTCGACGATCACCACTGTGTTCATCGCGCACTCGACGGCGACTCCACAGGTCTCGCCCTCGCCCTGCCGTGCGTGTCCGTCACCGAGGCTCAATAGGGCGCCCTCAACGTTCACTCCGAGGTAACAGGTCACGCCGGCCCGCATCTCCGGAGTGTCCATGTTCCCGCCGTGCGCGTCGGGCACCAGCGCGGAGCGTACCTCCAGGTTCGCGGGCGCCACTCCGACGGTTCCGTGCATCGGATCCATCGGCAGCTCGATCCGGATGTCACTGTCACGAGCGCTGAACAGCGCGGTGCGCCGCTCCCGGTCGAGCTGCCAGATCCACACGGTCTCCGGCAGTGGCGGCTGCAGCGTGGCCGTGGTGTGCGTGGACGTGAGCGCGCCGAAGAGGGGAACCGTCGTCGATGCCGCCCAGTCGCGGGCCGGTTCGATCGAAACGAAGTGAATCGCCACGGTGTCGCCCGGCTCGGCTCCCTCCACATGGAAGGGTCCCGTCTGCGGGTTGAGGAACGGAAACTCGCACACCTCGGACACCAGGTCCTTCTCGGAGCGCACCCGTCCGGCGAAGCAGTCCTCGGTGTAGAGATCAAGGACCGTGCCCGGCGCGATACGCGCCACGGGCGGCGCGCCGCCGAACGTCCACGCGTACTCGCCCGGTGAAGGCCGCACGGTCAGGATCCGGGGGTCGCTCATGGCTGCACAGCTCCGCTCTGCCGGGGGTCGGGGGTGGAGGTCTCGTCGAGGTGGACACGGGCGGTCTCGGCTATGCGCCCGGGATGGCGGCGCACCAGGACGATCAATACCACGATCCCCGCCAGCATCCAGACACCGACGACCGGTCCCGCGTACGACACGGGGGCGGTCAGTTCGGACACGAAGTCGAAGACCGGCAGGCCCGCCGCGGTCAGCAGCGCGGGGACGAAGGCGACGATGCCGAGCAGCGGGAACAGCAGATGCCGCACCGGTTCGAACAACTCCCGCCTGCGGCGCAGGAAGTAGCCCGCACAGGTGAGGTTCACCACGATGTACACGCCGATCACGACCGTGACGATCACTGTCGCGAGCAGCAGGAACGCGGTCACGGGGTCGTAGTAGAAGCCGAGCCCCAGCATGGCCGCGAGCGCCACGGCGCACTGCACGGCGATTCCGGCGACGGGGGAGCGGTGCCTGGGGTGCACGCGCGCGAAAAGCTGCGGGAACACCCGGATCCGCCCCAGGGCGAAGGCAGTTCGCGTGGAGACATTGGCGCAGGCGTTGGCGTTGGCGATCGTCGAGTTGACCACCGCGAGGAACACGAGCACCCAGAACAGGCCGAACGAAGCGCGGGCCACGCCCTCCCAGGACGCGGCGCCGGAGGCCCCGAACCCGGCGAAGCGGTCGGGCCCGAAGTACACGGCCATGGCGTAGGTCGTCAGGACGTAGACGAGGCCGATCGCGAGTGCCGCGCCGAGGACGGCGCGGTGCATGGTGCGGCGCGGGTCCTTGGTCTCCTCCGCGAGCGGTGCCGCCGCCTCGAACCCGGCGAAGGCGAGCACGGTGTACACCGATCCCGCGAACACGCCGCTGATGCCTTGGTATCCCTCGGCCGTGTGCGACGTGCCGAACACCGACAAGGTGTTGTCACCGCCCGCCTTGACGATCAGCCACACCGCGAAGACCACGAAGACCAGCACCTCGAACACTCCGAGGACGGTTCCGAAACGGGCCGAGGCGCGCACTCCGAAGTACCCGGCCACCGCGATCACCGCCGCGCCCGCGAGCGACCAGGGCCACCACAGGTCGTCCGGATACGAGGACCAGTCCTGGTGCAGCGTGCCCGCCGTGGTGAACCCGAGTTGCAGGAGCAGCAGCGGCGGCACCAGCGCCTCGACGAACACATAGCCCCAGCCCACCAGGAATCCGACGGCCGGGTGGAGCCCCTGTGCCGCGTACGTGGCCACCGATCCCGCGGCGGGCAACTGCCGAGCCAACTCGGCCACGCACGACGCGGTGAACAGGCACGCCACCAGAGCGATGAGCACGGACAGTGGCAGACTGCCGCCCGCGAAGGCCGCGCCCGACGGAATGGACGCGGCGACCGCCGCGGCCGGCGCCATGGCCGTGATGCTCTGGAACAGCACCTCTCGCAGCCCGATCGCCTCACGCCGCAGTCCTGGAGCTGTCTCCCCCGACATGTGAACCCCCCGATTCGCCCGGACACGCAGCCATCCGTCCGACGGCTGCGCCTCGCGTGAATTACGGTACGGCGCTTGCCGGTTGGGCAGGAAGAGCGAGGCGTGAGTCGGTGGACAGGCCCGGGACTGTGGACAACTCGGCCACCCGAAGGAGGGAATTGGCGTCAGGCGGGGCGTCTCGTGCCTCTCGAGGTACGCCGTCCGTTCCGCCCGCCTGCCCCGCCGCGCTCGCCCGCCCGCTAAGCCCGGGCCGCCACCCCGGCCGGATCGTCGAGCACTGCCCGTACCACCGAGTGTGCCGCGCCCAGCAGCGGACCCTCGGGACCCAGCCGCGAGACGGACACGGCACACGCCGGACCCGCCGTGCGCCGCGCCAACTCGCCTTCGAGCGACGGCAGCAGCCAAGGCGCGAGACCGGACAGCGCTCCCCCCAGCACGACAGTCTCCGGGTCCAGCAGATTGACCGCCCCGGTCAGCGCGATGCCGAGCGCTGTTCCGGCCTCGCGCAGGGCACGCCTTACCTCCGTGTCGCCCTGCGCGGCGCGCTCGGCGAGCAGCCCGACCCGGTCCTCGCCCGGCTCCAGACCGGCCGAGCGCAGGACGGCCTCCTCACCCGCGTACTGTTCAAGGCACCCGCGTCCACCGCACGGGCACTCCGGCCCTTCGGGGCGGATCGGCACATGCCCCAACTCGCCCGCGAAGCCGCGCGTTCCGCGCAGCAGCCGACCGTCCACGAGCACCGCCGCGCCGATGCCGATCTCTGCCGACACATGCAGAAAGTCTCGCGGAGTCGCCTCGCCGAGCCAGAGTTCCGCGAGACCGCCGAAGTTGGCCTCGTTGTCCACGGTCAGCGGCAGCCCCCCCGGCAGCAGCGTGCCGAGGTCCGTGTCGTGCCAGTCGAGGTTGGGGGCGCGGACCACGGTTCGGGCGTCGCGGGCCACCAGACCGGGCACGGCGACCGCGAGGCCCACGGGCCACAGCCCCTCCCGCTCCGCCTCGGCGATCACCTGACGTATCAGCGACGTCAGTTCCTGGATCACCGGCCCGGGCGGCCGCCCGCGGTTCGTGCCGTGCCGCACGGCCCGGGCGCGTACCTCACCGCGTAGATCGACCGCGCACACCGCGAGATGGTCGACGCCCACCTCCGCCCCGATCCCTGCGGGACCGCGCCCGCTGACGGCGAGGGCCGAGCCCGGCCGCCCCACCCGGCCGGGCCGCTCGGGGCCCAGCTCTTCGAGGAGCCCCGAGCGGATCAGCTCGTCCACCAGCGTCGACACGGCCGCCCGCGTCAGGCCGATGCGCGAGGCGACGGCGGCGCGCGACAGCGGCCCCTCGGCGTTGACGGTGTGCATCACCCGGGAGAGATTGCGGCGACGCATGCCCTGCTGGGTGTCGGGCAGCCGACGGCCGGAACCGGTCGGGTGAACCTCGTGCAGCGGTGCGGTCATGCCTCCGTCAGTCCTCGTCCGGACGGTCCCTCGGGGCGGTCCTCGTCAGTGTCCGGTCAGTTCCGGTGCGGCTCGCGCTCCAGCAGCGGGGCCGCGTCGGAGAGTACCCCGGTGATCCTCGTGAGCGTCTCCTCGTCCCGCTCCACGGCATCGAGCACGGGCCCGCGGGCGGTGTTCCAGCGCCGGGCGACGGCGGCCGGGTCCTCGCCGGTCAGCAGACCCGCGGCCTGCGCCGCGGCTCCCAGCGCGACCAGTTCCTTGGCCTCGGGCACCTGAACGGGCCGCCCCGACAGTCGGCGAACCGTCTCCTGCCAGGCCGTTCCCCGGGCGCCGCCGCCGATCAGCAGCAGCGGAGCGGAGCTGTCGGCGTCCTCGTCGAGCACCAGGTCGAGGGCGCCCAGCAGCGAGTGGACCGCGCCGTCGTACGCCGCCTGGAGCAGTTGCCCGCCCGTCGTGTCGTGCCGGAGCCCATGCAGCAGTCCGGCGGCGTGCGGCAGGTTCGGCGTGCGCTCACCGTCCAGGTAGGGGAGCAGCGTCACGCCCGCGCCCGGCTCGACGGCCTCGCGGTCCAGGCCCAGCAGTGCGGCCACACGGTCGATGGCCAGAGTGCAGTTCAGGGTGCAGGCCAGCGGGAGCCAGTCGCCACGCGCGTCGGCGAAGCCCGCCACGGTGCCGGTCGGGTCGGCGGGGCGTCGCGTCGAGACGGCGTACACCGTGCCGGAGGTGCCGAGGCTCAGTACCGGGATGCCGGGGCGCAGCCCGAGGCCGAGCGCTGCGGCCGCGTTGTCGCCGGTGCCGGCGGCGACCAGTGTGCCCCTGGAGACTGGCAGCTCATGGCCGGCGTGCACAGTTCCGGCCACCTCACCGGGACGGACGATGCGCGGAAGCAGCGCCGGGTCGAGGCCGACATGGGCGAGGACCTCTTCGTCGTACGTCTCGGTCGCGGACGCCCACCAGCCCGTACCCGAGACATCGCCCCGGTCGGTCGTGCCCTGTCCCGTGAGACGTTCGGTGAGGTAGTCGTGGGGGAGTCGTACGGCCGCGGTCGCACGGACGGCGTCCGGCTCGTTCTCGGCCAGCCAGGCCCACTTCGTGACCGTGAACGACGGGCCGGGCACAATGCCGGTCCGTTCGGCCCAGGCCTTCGGGCCGCCCAGCTCCTCGACGAGCCGACGCGCCTGCGCCGCCGAGCGTACGTCGTTCCACAGCAGGGCAGGGCGTACGGGATCGCCCTGGGCGTCGAGCGTGACGAGCCCGTGCTGCTGGCCGCCGATCGACACCGCTGCGGCCTCGTGTGCCGCGTCCCCGCACTGGTGCAGGGCCTCGCAGAGCGCGTCCCACCACTGCCGCGGGTCGCTCTCGCGGCCCGCCCCGGTAGAGACGGTGTGCGACGCCTGTCCGCTCGCCACCACCTGGCCGGTCGACGCGTCGACGACCAGGGCCTTGGTGGACTGGGTGGATGTGTCCACCCCGACGACGAGCGGACCCTCGGCTGCTGACATCGGGCTCTCCCTCTTCCGCGGCTCCGCGGGATCGGCCTGTTTTTGGGGTACCCAGGACCAGAGTGACCCGGGTTTCGCACTTCGTCTCTTCCCAGAGATGCCTCCGCATACTAATTTGTTAACCGCCATGACGAAATAGTCGGAGCTAGCAAGGAGCCGCGGCATGAACTACCAGCCCACCCCCGAGGACAGGTTCACCTTCGGCCTGTGGACCGTCGGCTGGCAGGGAAGGGATCCGTTCGGCGACGCCACCCGGCGCGCCCTGGACCCGGTCGAATCGGTGCAGCGTCTGGCCGAGCTCGGCGCCTACGGAGTGACCTTCCACGACGACGACCTGATCCCCTTCGGATCCTCGGACAGCGAGCGCGAGTCGCACGTCAAGCGGTTCAGGCAGGCCCTGGACGCGACGGGTCTGAAGGTGCCGATGGCCACCACCAACCTGTTCACGCACCCCGTCTTCAAGGACGGCGCATTCACCGCCAACGACCGAGACGTGCGTCGCTACGCGCTGCGCAAGACGATCCGCAACATCGACCTGGCGGTCGAGCTGGGCGCCCGGACGTACGTCGCCTGGGGCGGCCGGGAGGGCGCCGAGTCCGGCGCTGCCAAGGACGTACGCGTGGCCCTCGACCGCATGAAGGAGGCCTTCGACCTCCTCGGCGAGTATGTGACCTCGCAGGGCTACGACCTGAAGTTCGCGATCGAGCCGAAGCCGAACGAGCCGCGCGGCGACATCCTGCTGCCCACCGTCGGCCACGCCCTCGCGTTCATCGAGCGCCTGGAGCGCCCGGAGCTGTACGGCGTCAACCCCGAGGTCGGCCACGAGCAGATGGCCGGGCTGAACTTCCCGCACGGAATCGCGCAGGCGCTGTGGGCGGGCAAGCTCTTCCACATCGACCTCAACGGCCAGTCCGGCATCAAGTACGACCAGGATCTGCGCTTTGGTGCGGGCGATCTGCGCTCCGCGTTCTGGCTGGTCGACCTTCTGGAGACCGCCGGTTACGAGGGGCCCAAGCACTTCGACTTCAAGCCGCCGCGGACCGAGGACTTCGATGGAGTGTGGGCGTCGGCGGCCGGCTGCATGCGCAACTACCTGATCCTGCGCGAGCGTTCCGCGGCCTTCCGCGCCGACCCCGAGGTCCGGGAGGCGCTGCGTGTCTCGCGTCTGGATGAGCTGGCGCAGCCCACCGCGGCGGACGGTCTGAAGGGGCTGCTCGCCGACCGCGCGGCCTTCGAGGACTTCGACGTGGAGGCGGCCGCCGCACGCGGGATGGCCTTCGAGCGGCTGGACCAGCTGGCGATGGACCACCTGCTGGGTGCACGGAGCTGATCGGGTTCCCTGGGGTGTGTGGACCTGCCTTCTTGCGGGCTCGCGAGGCGCGGTCCTGCCGCCCGGCGGGTTCTTGAGGTCCGGTCCTGCCTTCCGGAGGGTTCGTGAGGCCCGGACCTGCCTTCCGACGGGTCCGGGCCGCACGTTCTCCTTCTGCGGATCTCCGCGCGGAATGCTCCGGAATCATGCGATCCATGGCATGAGTCCGCATCAACTTCCGCGCAGGGGTCGCGTCATGACCGGTTCGAGGCGACTCTTGACGGTATGGCCATGCCGCCCGTACCGCCCCAGCCCCCTCGGCCGCCGGGAGACACGCCGCCTCCTGGAGGTGGTGGCTTTGGCCCTCCGTCCGGGGGCTACGGACCTCCACCCGGCGGCTATGGCCCGCCTCCTGGCGGCTACGGTCCCCCTCCTGATGGCTACGGACCGCCGTCGCAGGGCGGTGGTTGGCCGCCCGGACAGGGCGACGCGGGCTGGCAGCCGCCGCCTCCCGGATCGCCCGGTGGGCCCGGTGGCCATCGAGGTGGAGGGCGGCGCCGCAGCCCCCTGTTCCTCGTGCTCGCCGTGATCGTGGCCGTAGGAACCATCGTCGCCGTGGCCGTGGTGGCCTTCGGCGGTGGCGGCAAACAGGACAAGAAGTCGCCCACCGAGAGCACGCGTCACTCACCCAGCCCCTCGCTGAGCATCCCGTCCGAACTGCCGTCCCTGCCTTCAGAGGTGCCCAGCGTCGTGCCGACACTGCCCTCGGAGGTGCCCAGCGGAGACGTACCGAGCGACCTCGAATCGCTCTTCCCGACCCTCGCGAACGACGAAGTGCCGTACTACATGCTGAAGAAGGGCGACTGTTTCGACACGTTCGACAGCCTGCCCGGGCAGGCTGCCAAGCGCTCGTGCAGCAGGCCGCACGACGCCGAAGTCGTGAAGGTGACCGAACTCAACGGCAGTTACTCGACCGACGCCGCCCTCAAGAAGGCCGCCTCGGCGCTGTGCGAATCGACACTGGAACGCAAGGCGGCCAGGCAGCCCGCGGGCACCGTGCGCGGCACCCTGGTGCAGTATCCGGACTCCAGCGGCTACAAGATCGGCATCGACAACGTCGCCTGCAGCCTGGCGGCGGACATCGGCAAGGGCACCCACAAGCTGACCAAGCCACTGCAGTGAACGCCACGCGCGCGTGGCCGCCGTTCACCGCCCACGCGCGCGTGCTGTACGAAGAGTCCCCGAGGTCAGATCCCGTGCGGCAGCCGCACGTAGGTGACCGTCGTCTCGATCCCGCTGTCCACCAGCCGGTCCTGCGCGTCGAACGCGCCCGCCCCGTCGGTCATCCCGAAGTCGTTGTCGTTGATGAGGGCGAGCGTGTCGTGGTCCACGCGCGCGACGCCCTCGATCTTGCCGGGCACCCCTTCGACCCTGCCCAGGTCGACGACCAGGCGCTTGCGCAGTACCGGAACGCCGGCCGCCGCTGGATCGTCGAGTTGCTCCAAGGAAGGCGATGTCGTGTCGGTGTCCCACGCGTCGCCGAGGAAGTTCGCATCACGCGTGAGCTTCACCAGCTGCAGGCGGGCGGCCTTGTCGGTGCGCTCCTCGACGAGCAACCGGTCACGGCCGACGGCCACCACGGAGGAGATCTTCAGCTCGGACGTGTCGTCCTCGCTCGGGTCGACCACGTTCACCGGGTCGAAGCGGTACGCGTACTCGGCTGTCACGGCCCGCTTCTTGGGCGAGAAGCGCAGCAGCCGCGTCGTGCGCGAGGCGTCTCCCGTGTCGCCGCCCGGCAGTGAGAGCGGGCTCTGCAGGGCCATCACCAGGTCGCCGCCCGGGAGCTGGGCGAGCCCTTCGAAACCACGGTTGATCTTCCGGTGCAGCAGGATGGCCGGCAGCGTCTCGACCACCGGGTAGTCCGTGCCCGTCAGGTTCAGCCCCTTGGGTACGTAGCGCGTGAGCACCTTCCCGCGCGCGGAGACATGGATCAGCGAAGGGCCGTACTCGTCGACGAGCCAGAAGGTGCCGTCCTCGGCCCGCACGATGCCTTCGGTGTCCACACCGTTCGCGTCGTACGCGAGCGGGGTCTGCGCGTCATAGGAGTACGGCGCTTCGTCGCGCCCCGCCTGGTTGGGCAGTCCGCTGACGGGCTTCCCGGAGGACGTGGTGATCGGAATCGCGTCGAGCACCTTCACCGTGTCACCGGACACCCTGATCTTCACGATCGCCGGGTCGAAGCCGGGCACCGGGAACGTCCGCCGCTTCTTGCCGTCCACCTTGATCTGGCCATTGGGCCCGCGGTCGGTGACCGTCCAGAACTCGCCCATGCGCCCGGCCGGATAGATGTCACTGCCGATTCCCCCGAGGTCCACGCCCCGGTCGTCGGCCACCGTCCCGGGCAGCAGCGCGTTGCTGAACACGCCCAGAGGGATGTCGCCGACCGTCGCGGTGCGGGTCACCCGCTGCTGCGACGGGTCGCCCGCGGCGCTCGCCGTGCCGGACACCACGAAGGCGGCCAGCACGGCGAGCGGCACACCCGCGGCGACGGATCGGTGGACGCGGCGCCGGCCGACAGCATGCGGGGACATCGGGCCTCCTGGGGCACAAGTTCGTTGACAGCGGCCAGAGTTGGCTCCGGCATCGAACGTCGCGCGACGTGGAGGTGAATTCCGGGCGTCAACCACTCATCGGGTTTCCTTCCGCCGTGGCGAGCGCCGTTGCCGGATCCTTTGCCGCCGGTCCGGCCGGGGCCCAGCGGCCCCGCTCCTTGCGATACGGCCACCACCGGCCGTCGCGCCCCAGACGCAGCTGAGCGGACGCGCCGACCGCCGTCCAGCGATTGCGCGCGGCGCGGAGCCGCGGCCGCTCGTCCTCGTCCCAGGCGGACTCCAGCGCCGCACGCGCGCGTGCCAGCGATTCCGCCTCCACGGCCCACTCGTCCTCGAGGACGGACAGCGCGGCCACACCCCCGTACCGCCAGGCGCGTATGGCGAGTTGCAGCTGCTCGCGATCGCGTCCAGAACCTTCGGCGAGGCGCTGACTGATCGCCTTCTCCGGGGCGCCCGCGGCCAGCCGGACCGCGTCCTGGCCAAGTGTCAACTCGGCCTCGACCGCACGCTGTCCGTGTCCGGAACCCCGTGCCTCGGCCAGCAGCCGGTACGCCTCGCCCGCGGCGGCGGCCGCGAGGAACTCCACGCCGGTCGGGTCAACTCCTGGGGCGGGCATGGTCTCCAAGTCAAGGGAGGGCGGCTGCCCGGGCTCGCCTGGCAGTTCCGGAAGAGCCGGCAGCGGCGGCAGGATGTACCCGGCGGCGTACGCCTCGGCGGCGTCCACCCCTTCCCGGCCGGTGACCGGCGACTCCCGCACGGGCGCGCTGGTGCGCTCCTGCAGCTCGTCCAGCACGCGGCGTTCGCCGCGCCCCCGCATCAACAGCAGTACGAACGGATCCTCGTCCAGCAACCGCGCCACCTGGTAGCAGAGCGCGGCCGTGTGCCCACAGTGGTCCCAGGCGCCGCAGTCGCACCTCGCCTCCAGATCGCCGAGTCCCGGCAGGAGTTCGACTCCGGCGGCCGCCGCGTCCTCGACCAGATGCGGAGGCATGTCGCGGTCGAGCAGCGCCGCGATGTGCCCCGCGCGCTCGGCGGCCATGTCCAGGAAGCGGTCCCACTGCTCCTCGGACAGCTCCTGAAGCAGGACATCCGCGCGATGTGCGGTGCGGTCGCGGTCCTGGACGACGGCCGTGATGCGCCCCGGACGCACCGACACGGCACCCACCGCCCCGGCGCGCGCGAGCCTGCGGCCCGTCTTCACCTGCTCCGAGTCCAACGCCGCGTCCTCCAGGGCCTTCAGCCAGGCCCGGCCCCACCACGTCTGCGCGAAACCTCGCCCGTGCGCGGGCGGCAGCGCGGCGAACGTACGCTCCTTGTCGCGATCCGTCATCGTGCGCCTCCTCGCAGCTCCACCAGGTCGGCCAGTTCCGCGTCGGTCAGCTCCGTGAGCGCTGCCTCACCGGCGCCCAGGACGGCGTCGGCCAACTGCTGCTTGCGCCGCAGCATGTCGGCGATACGGTCCTCGATGGTTCCCTCGGCGATGAGCCGGTGCACCTGGACGGGCCGGCTCTGTCCGATGCGGTACGCGCGGTCCGTGGCCTGTGCCTCGACGGCCGGGTTCCACCAGCGGTCGTAGTGCACGACGTGTTCGGCCCGTGTCAGGTTCAGTCCCGTGCCCGCGGCCTTCAACGACAGCAGGAAGACGGGGATTTCGCCCTCCTGGAAGCGCTGCACCATCGCCTCGCGCTCGTTGATGGGCGTCCCTCCGTGCAGGAACTGCGTCGACACGCCGCGCGCCGCCAGGTGACGCTCGATGAGGCGAGCCATGCGCACGTACTGCGTGAAGACCAGAACGCTCGCTCCCTCGGAGAGGATGGTGTCGAGCAGTTCGTCCAGCAGCTCCAGCTTCCCGGACCTGCCCGGGATCTTCGGCCGGTCCTCCTTGAGGAACTGGGCCGGGTGGTTGCAGATCTGCTTCAGCCCGGTCAGCAGTTTCACGATCAGACCGCGCCGCGCCATGCTGTCCGCGCCCGAGATCTCCGCAAGAGTCTCGCGCACCATGGCCTCGTACAGTCCCGCCTGCTCCGTGGTGAGCGCCACGGCACGGTCGGTCTCCGTCTTCGGCGGCAGCTCGGGCGCGATGCCCGGGTCCGACTTGCGGCGGCGCAGCAGGAAGGGTTGTACGAGCTGGGCGAGCCGCTCGGCCGCCGCGGGATCCTGGCCGCCCTCGACGGCTTGCGCGTAGCGCGTGCGGAAGGTGCCGAGACCGCCGAGCAGACCTGGTGTCGTCCAGTCGAGGATCGCCCACAGCTCCGAGAGGTTGTTCTCCACCGGGGTGCCGGTGAGCGCCACGCGCGCGCGTGCGCCGATGGTGCGCAGCGCTCGCGCCGTCGCCGAATAGGGGTTCTTCACATGCTGGGCCTCGTCCGCGACCACCATGCCCCACGCCACCTCGTCGAGCCGCGGTGCGTCGAGCCGCATCGTGCCGTACGTCGTGAGCACGAACTCGCCGTCGGCCAGGCCCTCCAGGCTGCGCCGAGAGCCGTGGAAGCGGCGTACGGGGGCGCCGGGAGCGAACTTCTCGATCTCGCGATGCCAGTTGCCCATCAGGGAGGCCGGGCAGACGACGAGGGTGGGGCCCGCGGCGGACTCGTCCGTCTGCCGGTGCAGATGCAGGGCGATCAGCGTGATCGTCTTGCCCAGGCCCATGTCGTCGGCCAGACACCCGCCCAGTCCCAAAGAGGTCATCCGGGCCAGCCAGTTGAGGCCCCGCGCCTGGTAGTCCCGCAGCGTCGCGTGGAGCGCCGCGGGCTGCCGGACCGGCTCCTGTCCCTCCGGGTCCGTCAGCCGCTCCCGCAGGGTCGCCAGCCATCCGGTGGGACGTACCTCGACCCGGCGGCCGTCGACCTCCGTGGAGCCCGTCAGAGCGGCGCTCAGCGCGTCGATGGGCGTGACCTTGCGGTCCTGCTGCGCCTGGGCACGGCGCACCTCGCGCGGATCGACGAGGACCCATTGGTCGCGCAGCCGCACCATGGGCCGGTTCGCCTCGGCCAGCTGGTCCAGCTCCTGACGGGTGAGCTGCTGGTCGCCCAGCGCGAACCACCAGTTGAAGGCGAGGAGCGCGTCGGCGGACAGGAACGAGGGTGAATCCGGGGAGACCCTGCCCGGACCGTCTCCTTCGTCAGGCGGGCCGATGACCGCCCGGGTCGTCAGCTTCCGCGCCAGCTCCCTCGGCCAGTGCACGTCGACACCGGCCAACGCCAGCGTGCGCGCGCCTTCGCCGAGGAGCTCGGCCACCTCCTCGTCGGCGAGCTCGACGGCGTCCGGCACGGCTTCCGAGAGCAGGGGAGTCAGCGGAGCCCAGGCCCGGGCCGCGCGGCGCAGCGCCAGCAAGGCGTCCATCCGCGCGCGTGAGCCGAAGCCGGTGGATCCGGCCCAGACGGCGGAGGCATCCGCGACGAGGGCCGGATCGCTCACGCTGTGCAGTTGCAGCACCGCGCGGAACGGCAGCCGCGTCTCGTCCGACACCGCCGACGCCAGCCCCGGCACCTCGACGCGCAGGGAGATCCGTACGTCCGCGTCATGCACCGCGCCGACATCTGCGGCCCAGGCGCGCTGCTCGGGCATGTGCTGGGGCTCCGGCGCCGCGAAGGCCGGACCGCCCGCCGCGAGCGCCGCCGCGGGCGAGCGGGGCAGCGCGTCGGCGACCGCGTCCAGGAAGCCGCGCAGCAACCGCTCGGGCTCCGGCAGCCTCAGCGGTTCGGCGCCGTCCACCGGCACCGCGTGCGCGTGGGGCGGCATCGCGGCCGCCAGCCCACGGATCCGCTCCAGATCCTCCGCGCGCAGCGGACCCGCCCGCCATGCGTCGTGGTCGCCGGCCGACAGCCCCGGCAGCAGCAGTCCCCGCGCGGCGAACTGGAGGGCGAGCACGGCGGCCGTGCCCCAGAACGCGGTCGCCCGCTGAACCTGTGCGACGGCACGCGCGCGCGTGAGGACCGGCAGAGCGGCCCGTACCGGAAGCAGCACGGCGGGCACGGTCACGAGTTCGACGCCCTCGTCCGCGGGCAGCACGACGGTCAGCTCCTCGGCGGAGCCGGACGCCACCTGGGGAGGGGAGCCGCCTTCGGGGCGCCAGAACGCAACGCGGCCGGTACGGGAGGGCACGGCGGGCACGAACACGGCACGGCAGCGGGCCAGTTCGGAGATCTCGGCGGGGGTTGCCGCGGGAATCCTCTGCACAGCGATGGCGTATTCCTCAAATTTGACTACTGGGGGCCGGGTCGCCGAGGGTACAGCACTCCGGAGGGCAGGCGGGCACGGTCGGCCGTGACGTGGGTCACCTCGCGCGGGGTGCAGCCAGCACCCCTACCGTGCGCCGGGAGGCCCCCGCACCGACACGGGTGGTGGCGCCATGGTCGCCGAAGGTCACTGATTCGTACGTTTCATCAGGTCAGCCCGATTGTCTGAGAGACCGGAGACCCGCCATGCCCCAGACCGTCGCAGTCCTCGCGGAACACCTTCCAGGGACGAGCGTCGGGCAGACCCCCGGAAGCGAGTTCGCGCCCCTCTTGCGTACCGTCAAGGACCGGGGCCTCCTGAGGTGTCGCCATGGCTGGTACGCGCGGGAGATCGCCGCGAACGCGCTGGCCCTGGCCGCGGTTGTGACCGGCGTCGCCCTGATCGGCAACTCCTGGTGGACACTGCTCCTCGCCCCGGTGCTCGCCGTCCTCGGCGCCCGAACGGCGTTCATAGGCCACGACGCAGGCCACTCGCAGATCACCAGCGACAAGTCCGTCGGTCGCGTGATCGGCCTGATCCACGGCAACCTGCTCCTGGGGATGAGCTACTCCTGGTGGAACGACAAGCACAATCGCCACCACGCCAACCCCAACCACATCGCCAAGGACCCCGACGTCGTCGCCGACGTCCTGGTGTTCACCAGTGAGCAGGCCAAGGACCGGTCCGGCTTCCGGCGCTGGCTGACCCGCAACCAGGCCTGGCTCTTCTTCCCGCTCACCCTCCTCGAAGGCGTCGCCCTGAAGGTCCACGGTTTCCAAGACCTGCGCAGGCAGCCGCCGCGTGAGCGGGCCGTGGAGGCCCTGCTGCTGGTGGCCCACGTCGCCGCCTACGCGACGCTGCTGCTCACCTCTATGTCGCTCGGCAAGGACCTGGTATTCGCCGCCCTCCACCAGGCGCTTTTCGGCCTGCATCTGGGCATGGCCTTCGCGCCCAACCACAAGGGCATGGAAATGCCCGACCCGGACGGCGAGCGCTGGGGGCATCTGCGTCGCCAAGTGCTCACCTCGCGCAATGTCCGCGGAGCTGTTCTGACGGACTGGTTCCTCGGCGGCCTGAACTACCAGATCGAGCACCATTTGTTCCCCAGCATGCCCCGCCCGCATCTGCGCCTTGTCCAGCCCCTGGTGCGCGCACACTGCCAGGAGTTGGGTATCTCCTACACGGAGACCGGGCTCGTCGACTCCTACCGGCAGGCCCTCCGCCACATGTACGAGGTCGGGGAGCCTCTCAGGGTTGAGTAGGGGCGCGGCTCAGGGACGTATCAGGGTCGCGGTCCGGAACCGTGGGAGGCAGGGACCCGTTCTCAGGACAGAGAGCGGCAGCAGCCGCGAAGGAGGCGACACACATGTCGAAGAACGCGAAGATCGCTGCGGGAGGTGTGGCGGTCGGGCTCATCCTGCTGATCTGGTTGCCCTGGTGGGCCGCCTTCCTGATCGTGCTGGGAGTCCCGGCGGCCGCATACCTTGCGCTGGACCCCTCGCAGCGGCGCAGGCTGCGCCGCGTCACGCGCAAGGAGCTCGGCCGCTGAGGAGCCACCGCCCTGGTGCTGCTCCGTCCAGCGCGCACGAGTTCAGCGCATCGCCGCTCGCGGACGTGCCGTCGGTACGGTCCGCGAGCGGCAATGCGACGCGAGGCGGATCCACCTGCCTCGGCCCGACCGAGGGCCCACTTCGACTTCCTGCCCTTCCCGCACGCAGGAGTGCCCCGGCGCGTTACGCCGGCACGGTCACCCCGCACGCGTACGAATCCCTCCACCACGCCCTCGACCCACCGCGCCCTCGCCGCCGGTGACCCGACGAACGGCACACGGCGCCGTTCGTGGCACGCCGCGCCCTGAGCGACATCAGGGCGACCCGCCACGACGCGGACGCGAGCCGCTGACGAGAACGGCCGATGGCCGTCTCGCAGGGGTTCCGCGCGGAACCGCGCCTCAGCTCGGGCGTACCGCCATCTTGTCGAGGGCCTCCAGGAGACCCGGCAGTTCCGGTCCGCGACCGACGGGCAGGACCTCTCCGGGCTCCTCGTCGAGGAGGACGAACGCGATGTCGTCGGTCCTGGCGACCAAGGACCAGCCGGGGCCGTCGGCCCGCAGGGTCCGGGCGTCGCCCGTGGCGAAGGACGAGCGGACACGGCCGAGCGGAGGCGGTGTGTCCACATAGGAGCGGGCTTCCGCGAGCACCCGGCGGACACCGCTGCGTGCCTCGCCGTCGCCGCTCTCCTCCTGAGCCGCGTCCTCGGCCCGGGCCACCTCGGGCTGGGCCTCGCCCTCCGACGTCACGAACTCGGCGTCGTCGATCTGCTCCCGCCAGATCGCCCACTGCAGGGCGATCTCGTCGGCGCCGAGCCGCCGTTGGGCCGGACCCCAAGTGGCGGTGTCCGGCGGGCTGAGCGGGGGCCGCTCCGTGAGCTCGGGCGCGGGGTCGTGCGGGGCCGGCACCCCGGGGGCCGAGACGGCGACCTCGAGGGGCCAGCCGGGCAGCGCGGAGACGACCGTGCGCTCGTCCGGCGACAGGTCGTGCTCCATCCCGCAGTCCCAGGACGCGATGGCGACGGCGACCAGCGAGACGTCGTCGACGACGACCGTCCACCGCGCGCCATCGCCGTCCTGGCCGAGCACGAGACCGTACCCGTCGGCGAGAGGCGCGAGACCGAGCGCCCCGCATGCCTCGGGGTAGTCGTCCCCCAGCACGCTGGGGAACTTCGCGGGTGTCAGCAACACCGCCGTCAGCACATACAGCGCGTCTTCGTCCAGTGCGTCGTCGTCCCCGATGGCGACGGCGCCATCGTCCGTCCCGGCCATCCCAGCCTCCCCATAGCTACGTTCGTCGGCGCACCATAATGCGAGCGGAAGGCGCTTGTCACGGGCCCGAAGCACACGCGGAGCTGCAGTTATCCGGCTGGACAGGGGCGAAACGACCGTTCCGGCCCCTAGGGTCAGGCCACGGGTAGTCCGAGCAGCGTGCGGGCCACCGTCCGCGGCGACTCGTCGCGCTCCCGTGCCAGGGCTATCACGGCCCGGCAGGCGAGCTCGTTCACCCCGAACGACAGCGCCTCCGGCGACACCCAGGCGGCTGCCTCGTCGATCTGGTCCTGGTCGTCCTCGGCGCACGCCGACACGTACGCCGCGGCCGCCTCGAACAGGTTGTGCGCACGCCTCTCAGGCCGCGGCGTCGCGGGCTGCCGCTCCTCGGACCGCTCGGCCGTCTTCTTGCGCCACTTCTTGCGGAGTCTGCCGAACACGTCGGACATCAGGCCACCTTCCCCCTGTGCGATGGTCATCGCTGATCGCTCATCTGCTGCTACTCAACGTAGAGTTGGAGCCGCGGCGACAGAAGGGGGACAGCCCGGTGAAGCGTTACGAGCGACTCGAACGGATCCGGCGGATGGACCCGGAGAAGGAGGCGTCGGAGATCTACCGGCTCACCTGCGCGTACGAATTCCCCTGGGATTTCACCCGCGCCCTGGAACTGGCCCTCTACCGCACCTACGCCGTCCCCAGCATCGGCCGGCTCCTCGCCGAGACGGCGGAACTCACGAACCGCACACAGAAGCGCTACGACGACACGGCGCTGCTCCTCGACGCCATCGTCGAGCACGGCTTCGACGGAGAGCAGGGCCGCACGGCGATCCGCCGCATCAACCAGATGCACCGCAGCTACGACATCAGCAATGAAGACATGCGTTACGTGCTCTGCACCTTCGTGGTGATGCCCAAAAGGTGGATCGAGTCCTATGGATGGCGCAGGCTGTCGCGTCACGAGATCGTCGCGTCAACCGTGCACTATCGCACCCTTGGGCGGCACATGGGCATCAAGGACGTTCCCGAGACCTACGAGGAATTCGAGGCCTGTCTCGACGCCTACGAAGAGGCGCACTTCGGGTGGGACGAGGGTGCGCGCCGGATCTCCGACGCGACGCTGGACCTGATGGCCTCCTGGTACCCGCGTCCGCTCGCACCGCTGCTGCGTGCCTCGACCCTGGCCCTGCTCGACGATTCGCTGTTGCAGGCCTTCCGGTACGAAGCCCCGGGCGCCACGACGCGCGCGTGGGTCCGCCGCGCGGTGCGCGCGCGTGGTCGGCTGGTTCGGCTGATGCCGCCGCGCCGTGCCCCGCACTTCGCGAGGCAGAACTGGGAGATCAAGGGTTACCCGGACGGCTACCGCGTCGCAGAGCTGGGCACCTGTCCGGTGCCTGGTGTGCGGGGCTGCCCCGTCTCACCGGCCACCAGCGCCGAGTGAGTCGATCGTGGCCCGCAGCCAGGTCAGTTCGGCCCGGCTCGTGGCTCGCGCGATGGTGAGGATGCCGCGCCGGAAGGGGTCGTCCAGCTCCTCGGCGGACAGAGGCCGGTCACCTTCGTAGAAGAAGCTCGCGGGCTCCTCCAGGAAGGCGAGCCTGCGCCGCAGTACGGCTGCCTGCGCCCTCGGGTCCTCCAGGTGCCTGAGGAAGGCGAGCAGCGTGAACCAGCGATTCTCGTCCGTGATGTCGCGCTGTGCCGGTTCCGCCAGCCGGCGGCGCAGCTCGCTTCTGCCTTCCTCCGTGAGCGTCAGGACGTGACGAGGGGCGGCCACGGAACCGGGCTCGGTCGCTCGCGCCAGCAGGTCCGCCTTCTCCAACCGCTTGATCGCGGGATACAGCGTGCTCTCGGCCACGGGTTTCACATGCCCGGTCAGCGCACTGATGCGCTTGCGCAGCTCATAGCCGTGCAGCGGGGTGTCGTACAGAAAACCAAGGATGGCCAGCTCCAGCATGTCCACATTATGCCGCACTCTCGCTGTACATCGCTTCCTCTATACATCGGTTCCGAGGTATCCTCTTGGAGGCGTGGAAGACCATGAAGCGGCACAGGGGAGTGCGTGATGCGGCAGGCCGAGTTCGACAGCAATGGAAGCCAGATCCGCTGGACGGAGGCGGCGGGCGCGGAACCGGCGCGGGTGTACGTGCACGGACTGGGTTCGGCCTCGACGGTCTACCACGCCCATATCGCGGCCCGGCCCGAACTGGCGGGCCGCCGCACCCTGTTCGTCGACCTGCCAGGTCACGGCATCAGCGACCGGCCCGTGGACTTCGGCTACACCCTGGAAGACCACGCGGACGCGTTGGCGGTGGCCCTGGATGCGGCTCACCTCGCCGGCGCGGAACTGGTCGCGCACAGCATGGGCGGCGCCGTCGCCATCGTGCTCGCCCACCGGCGCCCCGAACTCGTCTCACGGCTGGTCCTGACGGAGGCCAACCTCGACCCGTACCCTCCGCTCACCGCGGGCAGCAGCGGCATCGCTTCCTACGAGGAGGACGACTACGTCGAAAACGGCGGCCACGCGCGCGTGCTGGCGAAGGTCGGTCCCTCCTGGGCGGCCACCATGCGACTCGCCGATCCGCGCGCCCTGCACCGCACGGCTGCGGGGCTCAGGCGCGGCACGAACCCCACGATGCGCCGGATGCTCGAAGAGCTGACGGCGGACCGCGTCTACCTTCAGGGCGAGCTGACCGGTGAACTCCCGGGCAGGGAAGGCCTGGAGGCCGCCGGAGTACGCGTCGTGACCGTGCCCGGGGCCGGACACAACGTCATGTTCGACAACCCCGAAGCCTTCGCGGCGGAGATCGCCCGAAGGGACTGAGGCTCCAGCCGGACCGGAGGGGCTGACGCCCCAGGCGCGCCGTAAGGGGCTGACGCCTCACGCGCGGAGGAAGAGGTTGCCGCCTCAGCCGCGGCGTACGGCCAGCGCGAGGAAGCGGACGTCCTCGTCGACGTATGACCTCATGTCCCAGCCGGAACCGGCGAGGAGGGGACCGAGGTTGCCTTCCGCGCGCAGGTCGTCCGGGGTGATCTGCCGGCCCTGACGGGCCGCGAGCGCCGCTCGGCCGATCGGGTGGAAGAGGGCGAGGGTGCCGCCCGGCCGCACCACGCGTGCCAACTCCTGGAGGTTCTGCGCCGGGTTCGGCAGGTGCGCGATGAGGCCCGCCGCGAACACCGCGTCCAGCGACTCGGTGCGGAACGGAAGACCGGCGACGTCGGCGAGCAGCAACTGCCCGTCCCGGTCCCGTCCGGCCCGTACGGCGGCCTCCAGCATGGCCGGGGTCAGATCGGCCCCGATGACCACTCCGGAGGCCCCCACGGCCGCTCGCAGCGGCGGCAGGGCGCGGCCGGTGCCGCAGCCCGCATCGAGCACGCGGTCGCCCTCGCGCAGACCGAGTTCGGCGACCGCGGCCGCGTACGCCGGCCCGTCGTCGGGGAACCGCTCGTCCCAGTCCGCCGCGCGGGCCGTGAAGAACTCCTGGACGTGTGTGTGGTCGTCGCTCATGCTCCGCATGATCCCTCACCGACACGAAGGACGTCGCGGTGCACACGTTCGAGCGTGACGCGATCGTTCAGGTACATCTCTTCGTCATATTCCAACAGCTTTCGAAATGCGCCCCTGTTGTGCGCCTCTGCCCGGACTAGCGTCCCTGGGCCATGGGACACCTGGACCACGCCGCCTTCGGCTGGCTGACCCCCGTGCTGTCGTACGTGATGGCCTGCATAGGCGCCGCCCTCGGGCTGCGCTGCACGGTCCGCGCGCTCGGCGCCACCGGGCGGTCGCGCCGCAACTGGCTCCTCACCGCGGCCTCCGCGATCGGCACCGGCATCTGGACCATGCACTTCGTGGCGATGCTCGGCTTCAGCGTCACCGGCACGGAGATGCGCTACAACGTGCCGTTGACCATCCTCAGTCTGCTCGTCGCCATGGTCGTCGTCGGCGCTGGCGTCTTCGCCGTCGGCTACAGCCGCGACCGGGGCCGTGCACTCTTCCTGGGCGGGCTCACCACCGGACTCGGTGTCGCGAGCATGCACTACCTGGGCATGGCCGCGCTGCGGCTGCACGGCCAGGTGCACTACGACCCGGCCCTGATCGGCCTCTCCGTCGTGATCGCCGTGGTCGCGGCGACCGCGGCCCTGTGGGCGGCACTCAACATCAAGTCGCCCGTGGCGGTCGCCGTCGCCTCCCTCGTCATGGGCGGCGCGGTGAGCAGCATGCACTACACCGGAATGATGGCGGTGAGCGTGCGCGTCAGCCCCTCCACCCAGGCCCTGCCCGGGGCCACGGCGATGCAGTTCATCTTCCCCCTCGCCGTCGGCCTCGGGTCCTATCTCTTCCTGACATCGGCGTTCGTCGCGCTGTCGCCGACGTCCGACGAACGCGAAGCATCCGCATCGGCCCAGCGGCCGGTCGAGAGCGCCGCCCGCTAGCGGCGGGCCCGGAGCCACGACGGCCCGGAAGGCACGCCCCGAACCTTTCCGAGCGAGGAGGCCATGCGTACACCCCGTAGAACCCCGACAGCCGGCGCCGAGCCGCCGCCCCAGCCCTTGGCGCGCGGTCGCCGCGCGCACGCCGGCCCGCCGGCCGACGAGCGCGCGGACAACGACGAAACCGTCGCGGGGTCACCGCCGGAGGCACCCACGCGCGCGGGAGGGTGGCGCGTCCGGCCCCGCACCGTACGAGCCAAGATCGTCTGCCTGCTGATGGTGCCGGTCATCTCCTTGCTCGCCCTGTGGGCGTACGCCACGGTGAGCACCGCCCAGGACGTCGCGCGGCTACGGCAGTTGCAGCGCGTGGACTCGACGGTCCGAGCCCCGGTCGACGCAGCCGTCGCCGCCCTCCAGGCCGAACGCGCCGCCGCCGTCCGCTACGCGACCGCCCCGGCCACTGAACAGCCGAACGACCTCAAGACACTGGCGCGGCGCACCGACCGCGCGGTGGCGAAGCTGCGACTGGGCGACCACAACACCGTCGCCGACGGTGCCGACCTGCCGGCGGGAGTGGCCGGGCGCCTCGAAGCCTTCGTCGCCGCAGCCGAACAAGTGCGGTCCCTGCGCACCGCCGTGCTGGACCGCCGTACCGGATGGGACGAGGCGTACGGGCAGTACACCAAGACCATCTCGACGGCCTTCGGCGTGGGCGGCGCGCTCACCGGCATCCAGGACGCCGACCTCGGTTCCGACGCGCGCGTGCTGCTCGAATTCTCCCGGGCTGGGGAAGCACTGGCCCGGGAGGACGCGGTGCTGTCCGGCGCCCGGGTCGCCGGGAGCCTCGACGGTGAACGGCTGCGGCTGTTCACCGGTGCCGTCGACACCCGCCGTACCCTGACCGATTCGGCCGTCGCGGATCTGCGTGGGCCCGAACGAGCCGCCTGGCACGACCTCGTGGAGGGGAGCGCGTACGCCGACGTACGCACCGTCGAGGACAAGGTGCTCGTCTCCCGGCCCGGTGGCAAAGCGATCGACGCCGCGCCGGAGGCCGACTGGAACACGGCCCACGCGCGCGTGCAGGACGGAATGCGCTCGATCGAGGCGAACGCGGGCCGCGGTGTCGCGAACCGGGCCGACCCGTTCACACGCGGTGTGCTCACCCCCGCCGGTGCCGCGGTCCTGTTCGGGCTCGCTGCCGTCGTCGCGTCGCTCGTCATCTCCGTACGTATCGGACGCGGGCTCGTCGTCGAATTGGTGAGCCTGCGCAACAGCGCCCTGGAGATCGCGCGCCGCAAACTGCCGCAGGCCATGCGCAGACTGCGAGCCGGCGAGGAGATCGACGTCCGCGCCGAGGCCCCGCCCGGGCCGCCCGCGGAGGACGAGACCGGACAGGTCGCGGAGGCCCTCGGCACCGTGCACCGAGCCGCTCTGCGCGCCGCCGTCGAGCGTGCGGAACTCGCCAGCGGAATCTCCGGAGTCTTCGTCAATCTCGCCCGCCGCAGCCAGGTTCTGGTGCACCGCCAACTGAGCCTGCTGGACAGCATGGAGCGCAGGTCGGAGGACCCGAACGAGCTGAGCGACCTGTTCCGGCTCGACCACCTCACCACACGGATGCGGCGCCACGCGGAGAGCCTGATCATCCTCTCCGGAGCCGCGCCCGGCCGGGCTTGGCGCATGCCGGTCTCACTGACGAACGTGGTCCGCGCGGCCGTCTCCGAAGTCGAGGACTACGCGCGCGTGGAGGTACGACAGCTTCCCGAGGCTTCCGTGGTCGGAGCCGCGGTGGCCGACCTCACGCACCTGCTGGCGGAGATCGTCGAGAACGCCGCACAGTTCTCGCCGCCGCACACCCGGGTTCGGATCACCGGCGAGCCCGTCGGCAACGGCTACGCGGTCGAGGTCGAGGACCGGGGGCTCGGCATGGGCAAGGAGACGCTCGCCGAGGCCAACCGGCGCATCGAGCAGTCCGAGGCGCTCGACCTGTTCGACAGCGACCGGCTCGGTCTGTTCGTGGTCAGCAGGCTGGCGGCCCGGCACGGCATCAAGGTGCACCTGCGGACCTCGCCCTACGGCGGTACCACCGCGGTCGTTCTGCTGCCCACGGTCCTGCTGCACGGCGACGCGGCGGAACGTTCCCCCCGGCGTGCGGACACCGACAGGCCGGCGGAACGGGAGTACGCGCGCGTGTCGGCCGCCCCGGAACAGGACTCCGTCCAGGCCATCACCGAGCGGCCCGCACTGGTGCGCCCGGTACAGGCGGCCCCTGAAGCCCCTGTGAACGGCTCGTCGGAAAACCCTCCGCCTGGAGTCACCACGCTGCGGTTGCACCGTCCCCCGGACGACTCCGAAGGCTCCGACGACCTCCCACGGCGCGTACGGCAGGCGAGCCTCGCACCCCAACTGCGCGAACAGCGCTCCGAGGACCCGGTGGAAACGCCGGGTCCCCAGAACGACGACCAGCGCACCCCCGAACTCGTACGGGACCGCATGGCGGCCTACCGCGACGGCTGGGCACGCGGCGGCGGCAGGTCACCCGGCCTCGGTGCCACCCCCGACCCGGAAGCGGGCGACAGCAGTGAAGGAGACCCCGCATGATCCAGGATCCGAGTATGAGGGCCGCCCAGCGGTCCGGCGAACTCGACTGGCTGCTGGACGACTTGGTGCTGCGCGTGGCCGAAGTGCGTCACGCCGTGGTGCTGTCGAACGACGGTCTTGCGGTGGGCGCGTCCACCGGCCTCCGGCGCGAGGACGCCGAACACCTCGCCGCCGTCGCCTCGGGCTTCCACAGCCTGGCCAAGGGTGCGGGGCGCCACTTCGGCGCCGGCGGCGTACGTCAGACGATGGTGGAGATGGACGACGGCTTCCTGTTCGTCGCCGCGGCGGGGGACGGTTCGTGCCTCGCCCTCCTCACCGCCGTCACGGCCGACATCGGCCTGGTGGCGTACGAGATGGCGCTGCTGGTCAAGCGCGTCGGCGAGCACCTCTACACGCCGCCGCGCGTCGCCGCACAGCCGCCCGCCGCCGGATGAGCGAGGACGGTCGGTGCAGATGACCGAGGACACGCCGGGCAGTCAGTGGTACGACAACGAGGCCGGACCACTCGTCCGCCCCTACGCGATGACGGGTGGGCGCACCAAACCCGGCCCCACCGGGGTGCGCTTCGACATGATCGCCCTGGTGACGCTCGACACGGGAGCACCCGGCGTCGACGACGACACCTCGCTCGGTCCGGAACACCGGGCGCTGATCGAACTGTGCCGTATCGAGACACAGTCGGTGGCCGAACTGGCCGCCGGCGCGGACCTGCCGGTGGGCGTGGTCAGGGTGCTCCTCGGCGACCTCCTGGAACTGGGCTGCGTCACCGTCAGCCGCCCCGTGCCGCCCGCGCAGCTGCCCGACGAGCGGATTCTCCGCGAGGTGATCGCAGGACTGAGAGCGCTCTAGATGAATCACCTCGGCTTGTCCTTGGACCTCTTTGAACCCACATCCGGGCACCGATTGGGCGCGAGTCGGTCAGAACGGTCAAATTGCGGTCCAATCCCTCGAAGGGGAGCCGCAGTTGCCATGATGCTGCCTTCGCACTCCCGCACAGATGTACCGACGCACAGCCGCTCAGATGTGACGCACGCCCTGCACAGATGTACCGACGTCGACCGTTGTCGGCAATCCCGAGAGAAGTGATCGATGGTCTCCGAGAACTCCGACGCCTCGGGTGGCGAGATGACCGCCCTGGCATTGAAGATACTGGTCGCCGGCGGATTCGGCGTGGGCAAGACCACCCTGGTGGGCGCGGTCAGCGAGATCAGGCCGCTGCGTACCGAGGAACTGCTCAGCGAGGCGGGGCAGTCGGTGGACGACACCGACGGCGTGGACCAGAAGGTCACGACGACCGTCGCCATGGACTTCGGACGCATCACCATCAGGTCCGGCCTTTCGCTCTACCTCTTCGGAACCCCGGGTCAGGACCGGTTCTGGTTCCTGTGGGACGAGCTGTCGCAGGGCGCCCTCGGCGCCGTCGTCCTCGCGGACACCCGGCGGCTCGAGGACTGCTTCCCCGCGGTGGACTACTTCGAGCACCGGCACATCCCGTTCGTGGTGGCCGTCAACTGCTTCGCGGGCGCTCGCGCCTACGGCGCCCAGGACGTGTCTCGCGCCCTCGACCTCGACCGGGGCACGCCCGTGGTCCTCTGCGACGCACGTGACCGCGACTCCGGGAAGGAGGTGCTGATTCGTCTCGTCGAGTACGCCGGGCGGGTGCACACCGCCCGGCTGCTCGACTCCGTCGGCTGAGGGGAAGAGCGACCGCACCGGGGGCGCGGCCGCTCCGGTGCGGACCGATGCTCTCAGTCGGCCACGGAGGCGTAGGCCAGCACCTTCTCGATCCTTACGCGTACGAGGAGTTCACCGGGAACCCCGTTGCGTTTCCCGAACTCCTCGGCGCGATCCTCGCCCATGTACCGGGCGCCGATCCGCGCCGCCCAGTGCCGCAACTCGTCGAGGTCCTCCGAAAGCTCGGCCTGTCCCTCCAGCACGACGAAGTCGAAGGGCGGCCGGTCGTGGTCCACACACAGCGCGACCCGGCCGTCCCGGGCCAGGTTCCGTCCCTTCACACTCCCCTTTGCGGTGTTGAAGACCACGTCGTCGCCGTCCAACAGAAACCAGATCGGCGTCACATGCGGACTTCCGTCGGCTCGGACAGTGGACAGCTTTCCGGTGCGGGTGCCGTGCGAGACGAACGCCCGCCATTGCTCGTCGGTCATCTTCTCTGCCATGCCGCCCATCCTCCTTGCTCGGACGGCGGCTGTGGGGAAGGCTGGCTGGTCAGATCCTCCGTACAGGGGGAAGGACACCACGGGGAGACCGGATCATGGCGCAGAACACGGGACTTGGCTGGCTGCTGGACGACCTGACCGAGCGCGTCGAACACATACGGCACGCGTTGGTGCTGTCCAACGACGGACTGGTGACGGGCGCGAGCACGGGGCTGCGGCGCGAGGACGCCGAACACCTCGCCGCGGTCTCGTCGGGCCTGCACAGTCTTGCGAAGGGATCCGGCCGTCACTTCGGCGCGGGGCAAGTGCGTCAGACGATGGTCGAGTTCGACGATGCGGTGCTCTTCGTCACCGCCGCGGGCGCCGGCAGCTGTCTGTGCGTCCTCAGCGCCGCCGAGGCCGACATCGGCCAGGTCGCCTATGAGATGACGCTTCTCGTGAACCGCGTCGGTGAGCATCTGCGCGTGGACGCGCGGCAGCCGGAGAGCACACCCGCTGTAGACCTCTGACCTGCGCATACGTCGCCGCGGTCGAAGTTATCCACAGGCTCGCCGCGATGTCCGCCGAGCCGGATACGGTTTTTCTCGAAGCAAGCGCACGCCAGCGCGAGCAACTCGCTCCACGGGGGAGAACCGCCATGTCCGGCACCACGATTGCACAGTCCGCCACGTCTTCACTCAGCCGCGCCGCACGAGAACTGGAACTCAGGCGCGGCGAGTTCGACCTCGCCCTGCACCTCGGATGTGTGCGCACCGTTCCCGACGAGGGCGGCGGCGGACGTCGCGTCACTCGTGCGGAGATCGACCGGGTGCGCTCCGAGGACGGCTTTCCCGAGGCATTGCGGGAGCGCGTCAAGGCTGTTGGCACCACGGAGGCCGCCGCCCTCATGGGTGTGACGACCGCCAGGTTCACGCGCTTCGCGCGACTGGGACTGGTGGTACCGGTGAAGTTCCATCTCAATCGCTACCGGGCTGTGGTGTGGCTGTATCTGGCCCAGGAGCTTCGGCAGTTCGCGGCCGACAAGCAGAACGCACCGCTGCTGAGCGGCCGTACGCCCGAGGGACTCCGCGACCAGTTGGAGGCCGGCCTGGACCTGCGCCCGCGCAATTGGCGGGGACGGCACATGGGATTCCTGCTGCGGCAGACCGAGGACCCCTGGGCGCGGGCCGCGGTCGTGGCATCGCTGCTCGATCCCGTTCAGGTGGCGGAGATCGTCAGGGATCCGTACGAGCGCGCCTGTCTGAACCGCTTCCGGCCCGAGCGGGCCTCCCACGGGACGCCGGACTCTCCTGCCGCGCACCTGGCCTCGCGGATCATGACGGCTCAGGATCCCGACGAGATCAGCTGGCTCCGGGCCGACTTGGGCCAGGCTCTCGCCGAAGCCCGAGAGCTGAGCCCCGCACCTCGCCCGACACCGGAGGTCTCACTTTCCGTGGCGACACCCTCGGTGGCCACACCACTGGTGGCCTCACCACGAGTGGCTTCGCGGCCGGGGAAGTCCGCTCGGGAAGATCGGCCCACGACGGAGGAATCCGAGCGGCCACGAAAGCTGCTCGGGTGGCTGGGGCGCAGAAACGCCTGACGGCCCGACACACCTTCCGGCAGCGCCGCCAAGCCCCCCAGGCCGGTCGGGCACGTCCCTACAGCGCCCGGAACAGCCCCTCCTGGACGACCGAGACGAGCAGCCGTCCCTTCAGGTCGTAGATCCGTCCGCGGGCGAGCCCGCGTCCGCCCGTCGCGATCGGGGACTCCTGGTCGTACAGGAACCATTCGTCCGCGCGGAACGGCCGGTGGAACCACATGGCGTGGTCCAACGAGGCCATGTCGAAGCCCCGCGGACCCCACAGCGGTTCCACCGGGATGCGGACGGCGTCCAGGAGGGTCATGTCGCTCGCGTACGTGAGGGCGCAGGTGTGCACGAGCGGGTCGTCGCCCAGTGGTCCAACGGCACGCATCCACACCGCGCTCCGCGGCTCGGTGTCCTTGACCTCCTCGGGTGTCCAGCGCAGCCGGTCCGCATAGCGGATGTCGAACGGCTGGCGCCGTGCCATGCGCTCCAACGCCTCGGGGAGCGCGCCCAGATGTTCCTTGATCTCCTGTGTCACCGTCGGCAGCGACTCCGGGTGCGGAACCTCGCGGGCCGGCGGCAGCTGGTGCTCGAAGCTCCCCATCTCAGGCTGGTGAAAGGAGGCGGTCAGATTGAAGATCGTGCGGCCCTGCTGCACGGCGGTGACGCGGCGGGTGGTGAACGACCGCCCGTCCCGGACCCGTTCGACCTGGTACACGATCGGCACGCCCGGTCGGCCCGGGCGCAGGAAGTACGCGTGCAGCGAGTGCACCGGCCGGTCGCCCTCGGTGGTGCGCCCGGCGGCGACCAGCGCCTGGCCCGCCACCTGGCCGCCGAAGACGCGTTGCAGCGACTCCTGCGGGCTGCGGCCACGGAAGATGTTGACCTCTATCTGCTCCAGGTCGAGCAGGTCGACGAGCCTTTCGGCTGGGTTTGTCATCTGGTTCCTCCGTGGATGCTCCGCTCTTCGAGGCGGAGAGGAAAGGGATTTCTGCGGAGTAGGTCAGGGAACGCCGATTCGCTGCCGGAGTGGACGGCACTGTGACGTTGGCGCAGATGAAGAACAAGCTGACCACCCGGCTCGTTCGTGAAAACCCAACGATCGTGATCGAGGACCTGAGGGTCCGCACCATGCCCAAGAACCACACACTGGCCCGCGCCATCAGTGACGCGAGCTGGACCATGATGCGCACCATGCTGGAGTACAAGGCCGCCTGGTACGGAAGGGACCTGGTCGCCGTCGACCGCTGGTTTTCCTCCACCAAGCCGTGCTCCGCGTGCGGCACCCTCACCGAGAAGATGCCGCTCAGCGTGCGCACCTGGACGTGCGGGGGCTGTGGGACGACCCATGACCGGGACGTGAACGCGGCCATCAACCTCAAGGCCGCCGGGCTGGCGGTGTCTGTCTGCGGACCCGGTGTAAGACCTCAACGGAGCACTCCGGGCGGGCGGTCGGCGACGAAGCAGAAACCCTCACGGCGCGAGCCGTGAGAATCCCCCTCGTTTACGAGTGGGTGAAGCCAAGTGTGGGATTCTCCTGTGCTCACAGCTGACCGACGTCGGTGACCTTGACGATGGCGCGACCCTCCGCGTCGGAGGCCGCGAGGTCGACCTCCGCGCTAATGCCCCAGTCGTGGTCGCCGTTCGGGTCGGCGAAGGTCTGCCGGACGCGCCACAGACCGTTCTGCGGCTCCTCCACGATCGACAGCAGCTTCGGGCCGCGCGCGTCGGGGCCGGTGCCGAGGTCCTCGTACTCGTCCCAGTACTTGTCCATCGCCTCGCCCCAGGCGTCGGCGTCCCAGCCGGAGTCGGCATCCATCTCACCGAGCTCGTCGACATGGTCGAGGGCGGCGAGCTCGACGCGGCGGAACATGGCGTTGCGGACGAGGACGCGGAAGGCGCGGGCGTTGGAGGTGACCGGCTTGACCTGATCGGCCTTCTCCTGGGCCTCCTCGGCCGTCATCTCCTCAGGGTTGGCGAGCTGCTCCCACTCGTCCAGGAGGCTGGAGTCGACCTGGCGCACCATCTCGCCCAGCCAGGCGATCAAATCCTCCAGGTCCTCGGACTTGAGGTCGTCCGGGACGGTGTGCTCAAGGGCCTTGTAGGCGCTGGCGAGGTAGCGCAGGACAATGCCTTCGGTACGGGCGAGCTCGTAGAAGGAGACGAACTCCGTGAAGGACATGGCCCGTTCGTACATGTCTCGGATCACGGACTTCGGGGACAGCGGATGGTCACCGACCCACGGATGGCTCTTGCGGTAGGTGTTGTACGCGTGGAAGAGCAGCTCCTCCAGCGGCTTGGGGTACGACACGTCCTGGAGCCGCTCCATCCGCTCCTCGTACTCGACGCCGTCCGACTTCATCGCGGCCACGGCCTCGCCGCGCGCCTTGTTCTGCTGGGCGGCGAGGATCTGTCGCGGATCGTCCAGCGTGGACTCGACCACGGACACCATGTCGAGGGCGTACGAGGGGGATTCGGGGTCCAGGAGCTCGAACGCGGCGAGCGCGAAGGTCGACAGCGGCTGGTTGAGCGCGAAGTCCTGCTGGAGGTCGACGGTGAGGCGCACGATACGGCCCGTGGCGTCCGGCTCGTCGAGCTTTTCGACGATGCCGCCGTCGAGGAGCGAGCGGTAGATCGCGATCGCCCGCCGGATGTGCCGCAGCTGCTGCTTGCGCGGCTCGTGGTTGTCCTCCAGCAGATGCCGCATCGCCTCGAAGGCGTTGCCGGGACGGGCGATCACCGACAGCAGCATGGTGTGCGTCACGCGGAAGCGCGAGGTCAGCGGCTCGGGCTCGGAGGCGATGAGCTTCTCGAAGGTATTGTCCGTCCAGCCGACGAAGCCCTCGGGAGCCTTCTTGCGCACCACCTTGCGGCGCTTCTTCGGGTCGTCGCCCGCCTTGGCGAGAGCCTTCTCGTTCTCGATGACGTGCTCGGGCGCCTGCGCCACGACGAAGCCGGCCGTGTCGAATCCGGCTCGCCCGGCGCGGCCGGCGATCTGGTGGAACTCGCGGGCGCGCAGCGTCCGGACCCGGTTGCCGTCGTACTTCGTCAGTGCCGTGAACAGCACGGTACGGATGGGGACGTTGACACCCACGCCGAGTGTGTCCGTGCCGCAGATCACCTTCAGGAGACCGGCCTGGGCCAGCTTCTCCACCAGTCGGCGGTACTTGGGCAGCATGCCCGCGTGGTGCACGCCGATTCCGTGGCGCACGTAGCGGGAGAGATTGCGGCCGAACTTGGTGGTGAAGCGGAAGTTGCCGATCAGCTCGGCGATCTGGTCCTTCTCCTCCCGCGTGCACATGTTGATGCTCATCAGCGCCTGCGCCCGCTCCACCGCCTGGGCCTGGGTGAAGTGCACGATGTAGACGGGAGCCTGCTTGGTCGCAAGCAGTTCGGTGAGTGTCTCGGTGAGCGGGGTCAGCACGTACTCGTAGGAGAGGGGCACGGGCCGGGTCGCCGAGCGGACCACCGACGTGGGGCGGCCGGTGCGCCGGGTCAGATCCTTCTCGAACATCGAGACATCGCCGAGCGTCGCCGACATCAGGATGAACTGCGCCTGCGGCAGTTCCAGGATCGGAATCTGCCAGGCCCAGCCGCGGTCGGCCTCCGCGTAGAAGTGGAACTCGTCCATCACGACCTGGCCGACGTCGGCGTGCTTGCCGTCCCGCAGGGCGATGGACGCCAGTACCTCGGCGGTGCAGCAGATCACGGGGGCGTCGGCGTTCACGGAGGCGTCGCCCGTGAGCATGCCGACGTTCTCGGTGCCGAAGATCTTGCACAGCTCGAAGAACTTCTCCGAGACGAGCGCCTTGATCGGTGCCGTGTAGAAGGTGACCTCGTCACGGGCGAGCGCCGCGAAGTGCGCACCCGCGGCGATCATGCTCTTGCCCGAGCCGGTGGGCGTCGAGACGATCACGTTCGCACCCGAGACCACCTCGATCAGCGCCTCCTCCTGATGGGGGTAGAGGGTGAGACCGCGTTCCCCGGCCCACGACTCGAAGGCTTCGTAGAGGGCGTCGGGATCTGCGGTCTGTGGCAGCTGATCGATAAGGGTCACGCCCCCATCTTGCCCGTCAACCCGCCCGATGGGGGAATCGGATGCTGGTCGGAAGATCACGGAGGCTACGCTGTGGCGCCGACGAAGCGTCAGCGCACACGGGTAACTGGACAGCGGTACAAGAGGAATGGGGCGGGGAACGGCCATGATGGGACCAGCACACTCACTGTCAGGAGCCGCGGCCTGGCTCGGTGTCGGAGCGGCGGCCGCCGCGGCCGGCCACACCATGCCCTGGCCGGTCCTCCTGGTCGGCGCCCTGATCTGCGCCGGCGCCGCGCTCGCCCCCGACCTGGACCACAAGGCGGCCACCATCTCGCGCGCCTTCGGGCCGCTCTCACGGGGCCTGTGCGAGATCGTCGACAAGCTTTCGTACGCCGTCTACAAGGGGACGAAGAAGCAGGGCGACCCCCGGCGCTCCGGTGGCCACCGCACGCTGACGCACACCTGGCTGTGGGCGGTGCTGATCGGCGCGGGCACCTCGGTCCTGGCGATCACCGGCGGGCGCTGGGCGGTTCTGGCCATCCTCTTCGTGCACATGGTGCTCGCCATCGAAGGGCTGCTGTGGCGGGCCGCCCGCGGTTCCAGCAGCGACGTCCTGGTCTGGCTGCTGGCCGCGACGAGCGCCTGGATCCTCGCCGGTGTACTGGACAAACCGGGCAACGGCGCGGACTGGCTGTTCACCGCGCCGGGTCAGGAGTACCTGTGGCTCGGGCTCCCGATCGTGCTGGGTGCCCTCGTGCACGACATCGGGGACGCGCTGACGGTGTCCGGCTGCCCGATCCTGTGGCCCATCCCCGTCGGTCGCAAGCGCTGGTATCCGATCGGCCCGCCCAAGGCGATGCGCTTCCGCGCCGGCAGCTGGGTCGAGCTCAAGGTGCTGATGCCGGTGTTCATGCTGCTGGGCGGGGTGGGGTGCGCGGCTGCGCTCAATGTCATCTGAGGTTGGACGCCCGGGGGGCTGGACGGGACTCGGGGGCGCACGACGTGGACCGTGGTGGGAGGGGCGTGCGGGTTCGCTCGCCGTGGCCACGTTGCGCAACAGGTCGATCGGATGGTGATCGGGGATCTTGAGTCGTCGGGCCGGCGGCGCTCGTCGAGGGCGGTGAGCGGGACCGCGGCCTGCCAGGGGACGAGGCGGGGTGAGCTGCGTGTTGCGCGGCCGCACGCGATCATGTGACGTTCGGCCGCTCCCTAGGCTGTATCGCCCCCGCCGGCTCCCTGCCCCCCACCCCCGTACCGCCGCTCGAACTGAGCGATCCGTCCCTCCGTGTCCACGGTTCGGGCCTTCCCGGTGTAGAAGGGGTGGCTCTCCGAGGAGATCTCGACGTCCACGACCGGGTAGGTCTCGCCGTCGTCCCATTCGATGGTCTGGTCGCTCGTCGCGGTGGAGCGCGTGAGGAACGCGTACCCGGCGGCGCGGTCGCGGAAGACGACAGGGTGGTAGTCGGGCTGCTTGTCCTGCTGCATGGGTGCTCCTTGGTGGGGAGGGGCGGGATCGGTCAGCCGGACAGGGAGTCCTCGTCGACGATGTGCATGGCGGCCTCCTCGGCCGAGGCCGCGGCGCCGTCGATGCCCACGTCCGAGGCGATGAGCCCGCTCTCCTCGTCCTCGTGCGCTCCTTCGTCGGGAGCCACGAGGCGGCCGGAGCGAAGGTCGCCCACCTCGTTGTCGAGGGGTTCGCCGTCGGTGCCTTGGCAGTCGCCGATGCCGTCTCCGCCGGGTTCGGTGATGTCGGGAAGTTCCTCCGCGAGGCGCTGGTCCAGGGTCTCGCCCTCCTGGCGCTCCGCAGCGGTCACCCCGGCGTGCTCCACCGCCCACGGCCGCTCGGGCGGCGACCAACCCCGGTCGAGGGGATCGCCGACGCCGTCCGCGAGGAGCGTGTCCTCGGCGTCGAGCAACCCCGCGTCGTCCTGTACCTCGGATCCGTCGGGCTGGTAGACGTCGTCTCCCCATCCGTCGGCGCTGTCCACGGCTACCTCCAGGGGGTGCGGGCGGGGTCCGCTGCCGCCGCGTTCGACGGCGGGCGCGCGGGCCACGGGACACGGGCGTCTCCCCGCGCGAACCGGGTGGTTCGCCAGAGTCCCCCGAGCCGGTGTCCGCTTCCAGCCTTCCACCCCCCTTCGGCACCGCGCAACGCCACACGGTCCGACCATGGGACGGCTCGCCCACGAACGGACGGCCGGAGGCCGACGCGGCCCCGCCCCCACAGAGGGGGACGGGCACCGAGACGGCCTCACCCCGGACGAGGCTGCGCCAAGCCCGGCTCGCTCACCCGTGCCAGGACCGCCACAGCGCCGCGTACGCGCCGTCCGCGGCGACCAGCTGGTCATGGCTGCCCAGCTCGCTGATCCTGCCGTTCTCCACGACGGCGATGACATCCGCGTCGTGCGCGGTGTGCAGCCGGTGCGCGATGGCGACGACGGTGCGGCCGTCGAGGACGCGGGCCAGCGAGCGCTCCAGATGGCGGGCCGCTCGCGGGTCGAGGAGCGAGGTCGCCTCGTCGAGGACCAGCGTGTGCGGATCGGCCAGCACCAGCCTGGCCAGCGCGATCTGCTGGGCCTGGGCAGGAGTGAGCGCGAGCCCGCCCGAGCCGACCTCGGTGTCCAGACCGTCGTCCAGCGCCTGGGCCCATCCGTCCGCGTCGACCGCGCCGAGCGCCGCCCACAGCTGGGCGTCGTCGGCGCCCGTCCGGGCGAGCAGCAGGTTGTCGCGCAGGGAACCCACGAAGACGTGGTGCTCCTGGTTGACCAGGGCCACGTGGGAGCGCACCTCCTCGGCGGGCATCCTGGCCAGTTCGGCGCCGCCGAGCGTGATCCGGCCGTCCCGGGGCGCGTAGATTCCGGCGAGCAGCCTGCCGAGCGTGGACTTGCCCGCGCCGGACGGGCCGACCAGGGCGAGCCGGGTGCCGGGCGCGACCTCCAGGGAGACCTTGCGCAGCACGTCCACTCCGGCTCGGTAGCCGAAGTGCACCCGGTCCGCGTGCACGTCGCGCCCGTCCGGAGCCACCCCCGGGTCGCCCGCGGCCGGCTCGATGTCCCGGACACCGACCAGCCGGGCCAGCGAGACCTGGGCGACCTGCAGCTCGTCGTACCAGCGCAGGATCAGGCCCACCGGGTCGACGAGCATCTGTGCGATGAGCGCGCCCGTCGTCAGCTGGCCCACGCCGATCCAGCCCTGGAGGACGAAGACCCCGCCGATCATCAGGACAGAGCACAGCACCGTCACATGCGTGAGGTTGATGACCGGAAAGAGGACCGACCGCAGCCAGAGCGTGTACCGCTCCCACGCCGTCCACTCCTTGACCCGGCGGTCCGACAGTTCGATGCGGCGCTCGCCCAGGCGGTGCGCCTCGATGGTGCGCCCGGCGTCGACCGTCTCGGCGAGGACGGCGGCGACGGCCGCGTAGCCGGCGGCCTCCGAGCGGTACCCCGACGGCGCCCGTTTGTAGTACCAGCGGCAGCCGACGACCAGCAGCGGTACGGCGATCAGTACGGCGGGGGCGAGCGGTGGAGCGGTCACGGCGAGCCCGCCGAGCAGCAGCGCCGCCCACACCACACCGATGGCCAGCTGCGGCACGGCCTCGCGCATCGCGTTGGCGAGCCGGTCGATGTCCGTCGTGATGCGGGACAGCAGATCGCCCGTCCCAGCCCGCTCCAGCACACCCGGCGGCAACCCCACCGACCGTACGAGGAAGTCCTCGCGCAGATCGGCCAGCATCCGCTCACCGAGCATGGCGCCGCGCAGCCGTACCTCTCGTACGAACACGGCCTGTACGACGAGCGCGGCGGCGAAGAGCCCGGCGGTGAGCTCCAGATGGAGCTCGCGCGCGTGGTCCGAGACCCGCTCGACAACCGAGCCCAACAGATAGGGCCCCGCCATCGAGGCGACGACGGCCACGGTGTTGACGGTGATCAGGAGCAGGAAGGCCCTGCGGTGCCGTTGGAACAGTTCGGCCACGTAGGCGCGTACGGTCGCCGGCGCACCGACGGGCAGCGTGTCCGCCGTCGTCGGGGCGGCCGGGTCGTACGCCGGTGGCGCCACGCCGATCATGCGGTCTCCTCGATTTCTTCCAGTACGCCCTCAAGCGCGGCTTCTTCGTCGGTCTCCCGGGTCACCACGGCCCGGTAGCGCGGCTCGCTGTGCACCAGTTCGCGGTGCACGCCGACCGCCGCGACCTCGCCCTCGTGGACCAGGACGACCCGGTCCGCGTGGTCCAGCAGCAGCGGCGAGGAGGTGAAGACCACCGTCGTGCGCCCGGCGCGCAGGGCGCGCACGCTGTCGGCGATCCGGGCCTCGGTGTGCGAGTCGACGGCGGACGTCGGCTCGTCCAGGACGAGCACCTCGGGGTCAGTGATCAGCGAACGGGCCAGCGCCAGACGCTGGCGCTGGCCGCCCGACAGGGAGCGTCCGCGTTCGGTGATACGGGCGTCCATCGGGTCCTCGGCGTCCAGCGACCCCTGGGCGAGCGCGTCCAGGACGTCGCCGCACTGCGCGGCGGTCAGCGCGGCCTCGGCGGTGACGGAACCCGACGCGGGCACGTCGAGCAGCTCGCGCAGCGAGCCGGACAGCAGCACCGGGTCCTTGTCCTGGACGAGGACGGCGGTACGGGCCGAGTCCAACGGCAGCTCGTCCAGTGGCACGCCTCCGAGGAGCACCGAGATGCCCTCTTCGGACGGGTGTCCACCCAGCCGCTCGGCCAGCAGCCCCGCCGCGTCCGGGTCGCCGCACACCACGGCGGTGAGCCGTCCGGCGGGCGCGAGCAGCCCGGTCGCGGGATCGTACAGATCGCCTCCCGGCACCTCCGCCGAGCGGGATCCGTCGCTGTCCATGGCGCGTTCGAGGGACAGCACCCGGGCGGCCCGCTTGGCGGACGGGCGGGAGAAGGAGTAGGCCATCGCGATTTCTTCGAAGTGCCGCAGCGGATAGGTGAGCAGCATGACCGCGCTGTACACGGTGACCAGCTCGCCGACCGTGATCCTTCCGTCCCGGGCCAGATGCACGCCCTGCCAGATGACGGCGATCAGCAGCAGACCGGGGAGCAGCACCTGGATGGCCGAGATGAGCGACCACATCCGGGCGCTGCGTACGGCCGCCCGGCGGACCTCCTGGGAGGCGCGCCGGTAGCGGTCGAGGAACAGTTCCTCGCCGCCGATGCCGCGCAGCACACGCAGGCCCGCGACGGTGTCCGAGGCTAGCTCGGTGGCGCGTCCGGCCTTCTCGCGCTGGAAGTCGGCGCGCCGGGTGGCACGGGGCAGCAGCGGCAGCACGGCGAGCGCCAGGACGGGCACGCCCACGGCGACGATCACGCCGAGCGCCGGCTGGTACACGACCAGACCCACGCAGACCAGCACCACGCTGAGCGCTGCCGCCAGGAACCGCGACACGGCCTCGACCAACCAGCCGATCTTCTCGACGTCACCGGTGGAGACCGCGACGACTTCACCGGCCGCGACACGCCGCGTCAGCGCGGAGCCCAACAGGGCGGTCTTGCGGGCCAGCAGCTGCTGGACGCGCGCGGCCGCCGTGATCCAGTTGGTGACCGCGGCGCGGTGCAGCATGGTGTCGCCCAGCGCGATACAGGCGCCGCAGAGCACCATCAGCCCGCCCGTCAGGGCGAGGCGGGTGCCGGATCGGTCGACGACGGCCTGGATGGCGAGGCCGACACAGAACGGCAGTCCGGAGACGGCCACGAAGTGCAGCAGACCCCAAGCGAGGGCCTTGAACTGCCCGCCGAGCTGGTTCCGGAAGAGCCACCGCAGCAATCGGGGACCCGAGCGCGCGTCCGGCACACCCGGGTCGGGATACGGAAGGTCTTGAATCTGCATGACGTCCCAGTGGCTCGTGTCAGGGGGTGGAGCGTGCCGCGATGTCGGCAACCGGGCCGGCCGTGAAGGCCGGCAACAAACCGTGAAAGGTTCGCCTCGCAGCGTGGTCGGAAGCAAACGATTTTCCGCCGCGGGGCAAGGAATCGGCCCCGACCGCCCGTGAAGGTACGCGAAGCGGGGGCGGGTGATTAGTCCTATAAATGCGTGGTGCGACGATGGGCCGCATGCGAAGGAACAGTGCGATGCGTGCGGGGTTCGCCGCGGCGGCATGTGGTGTCCTTGCCGTCGCCCTTTCGGCCTGTGGCGGCTCGGGCGGCGGGAGCGGGGCAAAGAGCAAGGGAGAGTCCGGCGGCAAGGCCGCCCAACCCCCGGTCCCCACTGTCGATCCGAAACGCATCCCCGAGGTCGGCGACCGGTTGCAGCAGCGGATCCCCTCCGACTCCCGACAGGTCGTGGCGGTCTACGGGAAGGGCAAGGACTCCGCGGACTCCACGGTCGTGCTGTATACGAAGGCCGGCCCGACGTGGGACAAGACCCGCAGCTGGGCCGCGCACAACGGGAAGAAGGGCTGGACCAGCGATCACCACGAGGGCGACAACCGCAGCCCCGTCGGCGTGTTCACGCTCAGCGACGCGGGCGGTGTGCTCGCCGACCCGGGTGCCCGGCTCCCGTACACCCGGTCGGCGTCCTTCCAGGCCCCGCGCGACTGGGCCAAGTCCCACTGGCACGACTTCGACTACGTCATCGCCATCGACTACAACCGCGTCAAGGGCACCGCGCCGAACGACCCGACCCGCCCCGACGGCCAGTCGAAGGGCGGCGGAATATGGCTGCACATGGACCACGGCAGCGGTACGTCGGCGTGCGTGAGCCTGTCCAAGTCGGCCATGGAGTATCTGCTGCGCACGCTCGACCCGAATCAGCACCCTGTCGTGGTGATGGGGGACAGGGCGGACCTGAACGGGTAGCCCCTGAGCACCCATTGCGGGGTGGGCCAACTGCCCCGTAGAACACCGCACATGAGAAGACGGCTCATCATGTCCATGCTCGCCGGGGTGACCCTCGCGGCGAGCGCCTTCCTCGGGGCCAACCCGGTGTCGGCCACGCAACTCGCGGACCCGCCGGCGGAGTTCGGCACCGACTGGCACGACCCCCTGACCGCCGCCGCACCGATCGGCAAGCCCACCACCAAGTCCTGCGAAGTGACGGTCGCCGAGGCGCAATTCCGCGACTTCACGCCGTACCGGGGCACCTACACCCCGCCGAGCGGCTGCGGTGAGCGCTGGAGCAAGGTCGTGCTGCGGCTCGACGGCAAGGTCAAGGGGCGGCAGTTCGACCGGCTCGGCTATCTGCACATCGGCGGAGTCGAGATCTTCCGTACGTCCACTCCGGAACCCTCGCCCGACGGCATCCAGTGGTCCGTCGAGAAGGACGTGACGCGCTACAGCGACACGTTCCGGCAGAGCCGCGACGTCGAGATGCTCATAGGGAACGTCGTCGACGACACGTACACCGGTGTCCTCGACGTCAAGGCCACGCTCACCTTCTACGCCGCCGAGAAGCCCGCGGTGAAGACCGCGCAGAAGCCCGCCGAGCCGGCGTCGGCGACGACCCCCGACCGCGTCCTCACCCTCCGGAACGGCACCCTCACCACACCGCGCAACAGCGAACGCATCGTCGCCGAGGTGTACGCGACCGGGTCCGGCGGTGGCTGCGAGGAGTACTGGTACCTGACGGTTCCGGCCTCCGCGCCGTACTCCTGCCAGGCGGACAAGGGCCCCTACCGCGAGGTGCAGATCAAGGTCGACGGTCAACTCGCGGGTATCGCCGAGCCGTTCCCGACCGTATGGACCGGCGGCTGGTCCAACCCGTTCCTCTGGTACGTGATTCCGGGCCCGCGCGCCTTCGACATCAAGCCCATCGAGTACGACCTCACGCCCTTCGCCGGGTTCCTCAACGACGGCCGTCCGCACCAGGTCGACGTGTCGGTCGTGGGTGTGCCCGAGGGGCAGACCGGCTGGAGCACTCCGGTCAACGTCCTCGTCTGGCAGGACGCGAAGCGTCAGCACGTGAGCGGTGCGCTGACCGAGGTCACAGCGGGCGACGTCGTCAACTCCTCTGTTCACACGCCGGGTTCGGAGAACCGTCTCGACACCGAGGGCGGGCACCGGCTGACGGTCGCCGGGTACGTCGACACCTCGCACGGCCGGGTGAAGACCACCGTCAGCCGCACGCTGGCGAACACCTCCGTGCACCGCTGGACGGACGGCGAGAACACGGACGGACTCAAGGCCACCTGGACCGACGACGAGAGGGTCACCGTCGACGGACGCGGACCGGCCAGGACGACGCGCACACACCGCACGTACGCGATGGACGGAACGACCACGCTCGGCGCGGACGACCGGCTGCGGACCGTCCTGACGCTCGGCGACCGGGCGGCCGTCGTGGAGACGCGCGACGGGCGACGCACCATGTGGTCACGGCTCGACGACTCCTACACGGGCGACGCGACGTATACGGCGAACGTGCCGCGCGACCAGCGCCACGCGATCGGTACGACGAGCGAGCGCTACCGGCTGTACGGCTCGGCCGGGTGCTATGACCGGAGTCTGACCACCGTTCAGGGAGTGCTCACGGAGGACCGCGGCGGCTGCGGAGAGTCCTGAGAGGGGCTGGTGAGGCTCCTGAGAGGGGCCGGTGAGGCTGCTGAGAGGGCGTGGTGTCTCTGTTCCATGATTTACATGGACGTGACACACAAGTATCTGGCGGCATCGGGCATGCCGCAATCGCCCGCGAAGGCGCAGCGCCCGGCGTCGTCCGGGACGACCACCTACTCGTCGTCCGGGACGACCACCTCCCCGGCACAGGTCCCGGCCGGCGCGCGCGGCTGTGCCTCGTCGCCCAAGTGACGTATCGACTACCGCTTCAGCAGCGGTGCTCCGCGCTGGGCACGCCGTCCACCAAGGTGTCCAGCAGTCCGCCGAGCAGCTCGCGCTGCTCGTCCGTCAAGGGAGCCAGGATCTCCTCCGCTGCGGACCGGCGCGCGCCGCGCAGCTCGCGCAGCGCCATGCGCCCCGCGTCCGTGACTTCGATCCGGATGACCCGCCGGTTGGTGGGGTCGGGGACCCGGCGCACCTTGCCGCTCGCCTCCAGGCCGTCCACCAGGGTGGTCACGGCGCGGGGCACCACTTCGAGGCGCTCGGCGAGATCGGCCATGCGGGGCGGCGCGCTGTAGTGCGCGAGAGTGCGCAGCAGTCGGGACTGCGCCGGAGTGATGCCCAGCTCGCGCTGCTCCAGATGGCGCTTCTGGATGCGGTGCACACGGCGGGTCAGCCGCAGCAGCTGCTCGGCGAGCAGGCCGTCGGCATCAGGGGTGGTCATGTGGGAACAATATCAGGACCTGGTTCATTGTGAGTATAGGTAACAATGAGCTATGCTCCGTCAGTCTTCGTCGCCCCTCGACCCGAGAGGCGCTCTCACAACCCGTAGGAGCCCATGCGTCCCGACCAACCCACCTGGACCCCGCCACCTGCCGACGCGGAACAGCCGCGGCAGGTGCGCCGCATCCTGAAGCTCTTCCGGCCCTACCGCGGCCGCCTCACGATCGTCGGCCTGCTGGTCGGCGCCGCGTCCCTCGTCTCGGTCGCCACGCCCTTCCTGCTGAAGGAGATCCTGGACGTCGCGATCCCCCAGGGCCGTACCGGCCTGCTGAGCCTGCTCGCGCTCGGCATGATTCTCAGCGCCGTCCTCACCAGCGTCTTCGGCGTGCTGCAGACCCTCATCTCCACCACCGTCGGCCAGCGCGTCATGCACGACCTGCGCACCGCCGTCTACGGCCGGCTCCAGCGCATGTCGCTCGCCTTCTTCACCAGAACGCGTACGGGCGAGGTCCAGTCGCGCATCGCCAACGACATCGGCGGAATGCAGGCGACCGTCACCTCCACCGCCACCTCGCTGGTCTCCAACCTCACCAGCGTGGTCGCCACCATCGTCGCGATGGTTGCCCTGGACTGGCGGCTCACCGCCGTCTCGCTGCTCCTGCTGCCGGTGTTCGTGTGGATCAGCCGCCGGGTCGGCAACGAACGCAAGAAGATCACCACCCAGCGCCAGAAGCAGATGGCCGCGATGGCCGCCACGGTCACCGAGTCGCTCTCCGTCAGCGGCATCCTGCTCGGCCGCACCATGGGCCGCGCCGACTCGCTCACCAAGTCCTTCGCGGAGGAGTCCGAGAGCCTGGTCGACCTCGAAGTGAAGTCGAACATGGCGGGGCGCTGGCGCATGTCCGTCATCGGCATCGTCATGGCCGCCATGCCCGCCGTCATCTACTGGGCCGCGGGCATCGCCTTCCAGGTGGGCGGTTCCGCCATCTCGATCGGCACACTCGTCGCCTTTGTCTCGCTCCAGCAGGGCCTGTTCCGGCCGACGGTCAGCCTGCTCTCCACCGGCGTCCAGATCCAGACCTCGCTCGCGCTCTTCCAGCGCATCTTCGAGTACCTCGACCTGCCCATCGACATCACCGAGCCCGAGCGCCCGGTCCACCTCGACCAGGTCAAGGGTGAGATCTGCTTCGAGGGCGTCGAGTTCCGCTACGACGACAAGAGCGGGCCGATCCTCGACGGCATCGACATCACCGTCCCCGCGGGCGGCAGCCTCGCCGTCGTCGGCCCGACCGGCTCAGGCAAGTCCACGCTCAGCTATCTGGTGCCTCGGCTGTACGACGTCACGGGCGGCCGCGTCACGCTGGACGGCGTCGACGTACGTGACCTGGACTTCGACACGCTCGCACGCGCGGTCGGCGTCGTCTCCCAGGAGACGTACCTCTTCCACGCCTCGGTCGCCGAGAACCTGCGCTTCGCCAAGCCGGACGCCACCGACGAGGAGCTGTACGCGGCGGCGCGCGCGGCCCAGATCCACGACCACATCGCGTCCCTGCCCGACGGGTACGACACGGTCGTCGGCGAGCGCGGCCACCGGTTCTCCGGCGGTGAGAAGCAGCGCCTCGCCATCGCCCGCACGATCCTGCGCGACCCGCCGGTGCTCATCCTCGACGAGGCGACCAGCGCCCTGGACACCCGCACGGAGCACGCCGTCCAGCAGGCCATCGACGCCCTGTCGGCCAACCGCACCACGCTCACCATCGCGCATCGGCTGTCCACCATTCGGGGCGCCGACCAGATCGTGGTCCTCGACTCCGGCCGCACGGTCGAACGCGGCACGCACGAGGAGCTGTTGGAGCAGGAGGGCCGCTATGCCGCGCTCGTTCACCGGGACGCCCAACTGGAGCCGACAAGATGACGATATGCCGGGTTTGATGGCATTGGCGCGTTAACGTGCCCGCATGCAGATGAACACTCCGCCACGGAGCACGATTCGACTGACGCGCCGGGGCCGGGTCGCCCTCATCGCGACCGGAGCCGTCGTGGCGGCCACCGCCGTGGCGGTGCCGCTGCTGATCGTGGGACGCGGCGAGGACACGCCCCACGCGTCCCTCGTCATCCCGGAGGGCTGGCGGTCCAGCCAGGTCTACGAGGCCGTCGACAAGGCGCTCCGGGTGCCCCGGGGCACCACCAAGAAGTCCCTCGCTAAGGCCAACCTGAAGCTGCCGAACGACGCGGAGGGCAACCCTGAGGGCTACCTCTTCCCGGCGACGTATCCGATCGCCAAGAAGGCGACCCCGGAGTCGCTGCTGTCGTTCATGGTCGACACCGCGAATCTGAGGTTCAACAAGGCTCCGGTCGCCGCCGGGGCGCAGCGCAACGCGATGAACATCTATCAGGCGGTCACCATCGCGAGCATCGCCCAGGCCGAGGCGGCGACCAAGGCGGACATGGGCAAGGTGGCCCGGGTCATCTTCAACCGCCTGGAACGGGGCATGCCGCTGCAGATGGACTCCACCATCAACTACGCCCTGAACCGTTCCACCCTGAGCACCAGCCAGAACGACACGACGCTCAACAGCCCTTACAACTCGTACCAGCGCATGGGCCTGCCGCCCACGCCGATCGCCAACCCTGGCGAGGACGCGATGCGCGCCGCGACCAACCCGCCCCCGGGTGACTGGCTCTACTTCGTGACGGTCAAACCGGGCGAGACCCGCTTCACGGCCAGCTACGAGGAGCACGAGAGGAACGTGGCCGAGTTCAACCGGAACCACAGCAGCGCGTCCCACAGCGTTGCTCCCACCGGTTCCCCCGCCGTCACCCCCAGGGGCACCCCCAGCGTCACCCCCACCGGCTGAACTGCCGTGCGGGGCATCAGACGGTGACCGGCACTCCCGCCAGCAGCCGCCTGATGCCCCGTACCGCGGCGCGTCCGGCCCGGTTGGCGCCGATGGTGCTGGCCGAGGGCCCGTACCCGACCAGGTGGATCCGTGGATCGGCGACCGCGCGTGTCCCCTCGACGCGGATACCGCCGCCCGGCTCGCGCAGCCGCAGCGGCGCCAGATGGTCGATGGCGGCCCGGAAGCCGGTCGCCCACAGGATGACGTCGGCGTCCACGCGACGACCGTCGTCCCACTCGACTCCGTCGGGCGTGATCCGGTCGAACATCGGCCGGCGGTCCAGAAGGCCGTCGTCCAGGGCCTGCCGGATCGCGTCGTTCAGCGGCAGCCCGGTGACCGAGACGACACTCTTGGGCGGCAATCCCTGGCGGACGCGTTCCTCGACGAGCGCGACGGCGGCCCGGCCGAATTCCTCCGTGAAGGGACCCTCGCGGAAAACGGGCGGGCGCCGTGTCACCCAGGTGGTCTCCGCCGCGTACGGGGCGATCTCCATCAGATGCTGGGTGCCGGACGCCCCACCGCCCACGACGACCACCCGCTGACCGGCGAACTCCTGGGGACCGGGGTACTGCGCCGTGTGCAACTGCCGCCCCCGGAAGGTCTCCTGGCCCGGGTAACGCGGCCAGAACGGCCGGTCCCAGGTGCCCGTCGCATTGATCAGCGCCCGCGCCGACCACGTACCGTCGTCCGTCTCGACGAGCAGCCGTCCCCCGGAACCCTCCCGTACCGCCTTGACGTCGACCGGCCGCCGTACGCGCAGGTCGAAGGTGCGCTCGAACCGGTCGAAGTACTCGGCGATGACCTCGGAGGACGGACGCGCCGGGTCCGCGTCCGTCAGTTCCATGCCGGGCAGGGAGTGCATCCCGTGCACCTTGCCGTACGTCAACGACGGCCAGCGGAACTGCCAGGCGCCGCCGGGATGCGGCGCGTGGTCGAGCACCACGAAGTCCCGTTCGGGCTCGAAACCGGTGCGCCGCAGGTGATAGGCGCTGGACAGGCCGGCCTGTCCAGCGCCTATGACGACGACATCGACTTCGCGCGCGGGTACCCCGGTGTTGTTCACGCATCTACTAACCGGACCGGGGTCCGGGATCTTCCCGCAGGGTGGCTGCCTGTGAGCCACCCGACGAGCCGCCGTCAGCGGCCACTAGCGACAAGCAGCGGCGCGCCACCTCCCGCGTCCGTACGGGGCAGCAGCCCCCGCGCCTTCAGGACCGGGATCACACCCTCCCCGAACCAGTACGCCTCCTCCAGGTGCGGATACCCGGAGAGCACGAAGTGCTCGATGCCCAGCGCGTGGTACTCCTCGATCCGGCCGGCGACCTCGGCATGGCTGCCGACCAGGGCGGTGCCCGCGCCGCCCCGGACGAGGCCGACGCCCGCCCACAGGTTCGGCGAGATCTCCAGCCCGTCGCGGGAGCCGCCGTGCAGCGCCAGCATGCGCTGCTGGCCCACCGACTCGCTGCGCCCGAGTGCCGACTGCGCGGCCGCGATCGTGTCCGGGTCCAGGTCGTCGAGCAGCCGGTTCGCCGTCGACCACGCCTCGGCCGACGAGTCGCGCGAGATGGTGTGCAGCCGGATGCCGAAGCGAACCGTCCGCCCCTCGCGCTCCGCGAGGGAGCGAATCCAGTCGATCTTCTCCTTGACCCGCGCCGGAGGCTCACCCCAGGTCAGATACACATCGGCGTGCCGGGCCGCGACCGGACCCGCGGCCGCCGACGAACCGCCGAAGAAGATCTCCGGCAGGGGGTCCGGCGGCAGCGCCGTCAGCCCGCCCTCGACCTGGTAGTGGGCGCCGTCGAAGTCGTACGGCTGCCCGCTCCACACCCCTCGGACGACTGACAGGAACTCGTCCGTACGCGCATACCGCTGATCGTGGCCGAGATGGTCGCCGAAGCGCCGCTGCTCGGTGGAGTCGCCGCCGGTGACGACGTTCAGGAGCAGCCGGCCGCGCGTGATGCGTTGGTACGTGGCCGCCATCTGCGCCGCGAGCGTCGGCGAGACGACCCCCGGTCGGAACGCCACCAGGAACTTCAGCCGCTCGGTGTGCTGGGCCAGTGCCACCGTCGTCAGCCAGGCGTCCTCGCACCAGGTGCCGGTCGGAGTGAGCACCGCCTCGAAACCCAACTGCTCGGCAGCCTTGGCGATTTGGGCCAGATACTCGATGTCGGGCGCGCGGACCCCGCTGACCGGCCGGGCACGGTCGATGTCGTTGGAGGCGTACGCGTGCCGGTCGACGAGGGTACGACCGTCGCCGCCGGTGGGCAGGAACCAGTGGAGATGGACGGTCATCAGGATTCCTTGAAGACGCGGGGCGTGGTCGTGGACGGCGGCAGGCTGCCGTTGAACCGGGTGTCCACGAAGTCGGCGAAGTCGACCTTGCGGGGAATGAGCTTCAGACCGGTGAACGTGTCCGCGACAGCCTGTTCGGAGGCGATGAGCGGCTTGTCGACCGCGACCGCGATACGGCTGGCGTTGGTGCGCTTCACCGAGGCCAGCGCCACCTCGTAAGGCAGTCCGGTGTCCTTCGCCCACACCTTGGCCCACGCCTCCGGGTGGTCGTAGACCCAGCCCTGGGCGCGCCGCAGCCGCTCCAGATAGTCCTTGATGGCCGCGACCTTCTTCTTGTCCTTGAGGGCGCTCGGCGCCGCCACCTGGAAGTTGAGCCCGTTGACCACGCCGTCGCCGTCGGCCAGGATCCGGCCCTGCTTGGCCTGCAGCACCTGCGAGGTGTACGGGTCCCACACCGCCCACGCGTCCACCTTGCCGCTGGTGAACGCGGCCAGCGCGTCGGCGGGCTGCAGGTACTTCACCCTGACGTCGCTCAGCGTGAGCCCGGCCTCCTTGAGCGAGGCGATGAGCTGGTAGTGCGCGGACGAACCCTGCGCCACGGCAATGGACTTGCCCTTCAGCTCCTCGGGCTTCTTCAGCGACGAGTTCTCGGGTACGAGGATGGCCTCGCCTTGGGACGTGCCGTGCCAGGCGGCCACCACGGAGATGTTCGAGCCCGCGCCGGCCGCGAAGACGGGTGGGGTGTTGCCGACGCCGCCGATGTCGACGGCCTTGGCGTTGACCGCCTCCAGGAGCGGCGGACCGGAGGTGAATGTCGACCACTTGATCTTGTAGTCGAGGTTCTTGAGTTCTCCGGCGGCGCGCAGCACCGCCTCGGAACCACCCTTCTGGTCCCCGACGTTGAGGGTGAGAGACCCCTTGCCGTCGGAGTCCGTCGAGGTCTCGGCCGCGGAGTTCCCGCCGCAGGCGGTGAGCAGCAGGGCCAGGGGGAGGAGCAGGGTGGCGGGTGCGAGGCGTCGTCGCATGGCTGTTCCGTTCGTTCGGGTTGAACTGAGGGTTCGGGACGGGAATCGGGGCTTCAGGCTGCTTCGGCGGCGGTGTCGACGCCGAGCCGTTCCAGCAGCCCGGCGCGCAGTGCGGCGAACCGGGGGTCGGTGATGTCGCGCGGCCGGTCCAGCTCGACCTTCGTCTCGTGCGCGATGACGCCGTTGTCCATCACGAGGACGCGGTCGGCGAGGAGTACCGCTTCTTCGACGTCGTGGGTGACCAACAGGACGGCACAGCCCCGGCGTTGCCACAGCTCGCCGACAAGCCGCTGCGCCTTGATCCGGGTCAGCGCGTCCAGCGCGCCGAACGGCTCGTCGAGCAGGAGCAGATCAGGCTCGCGGACCAACGCGCGTGCCAGCGAGGCTCGTTGGGCCTCGCCGCCGGAGAGTGTCTTGGGCCAGGCGTCCGAGCGGTGGGTGAGACCGACCTCGGTCAAGGCCTGTTCGGCGACGGAGCGTTCGGGCTTTCCGGGCAGACCGAGCAGCACATTGCGCCACACCTTCTTCCACGGCATCAAGCGGGGCGCCTGGAACGCGACGGCTTTGCGGCGTGGGACGAGGACGGTGCCCTCGATGTCGCGGTCCAGCCCGGCGAGGATGCGCAGGAGCGTGGATTTTCCGCAGCCGCTGCGGCCGAGCAGGGCGACGAACTCGCCCGGCCTGACGTCCAGTTGGAGGCTGTCGATGACGGCGCGACCGTCGAAGGAGCGGGTGAGCCCTTCTACGCGTACGGCCGAGGACGGGCTGGTCACGGCCTTCTCGGTGGTCACCGGCCCGTGAACGTCGGTCGCCATTGCAGCAGCAGCCTTTCGAGGGTGCGGACGACGAAGTCGGCCAGCAGGCCGAGGAAGGCGTAGACGATCAGGCAGACCACGATCACGTCGGTCCGCAGGAAGTCGCGTGCCTGGACCATGAGGAAGCCGATCCCGGCGTCCGCGTTGATCTGCTCGGCGAAGACGAGGGCCAGCCAGGCGATGCCGAGGGAGTAGCGCAGCCCGGTCATGGCCCCGGGCAGGGCGCCGGGCAGCACCACATGCCGTACGAGCCCCCACCGCGAGAGCCCGAGCGACTCCCCGGCCTCGATCAGCTGGGAATCGACGCCGCGGATACCGGCGTACACGTTCAGATAGAGCGGGAAGGACACGCCGAGCGTGATGATCGCGACCTTCGGGGCCTCGCCGATGCCGAACCAGATGATGAACAGCGGGATCAGCCCGACGAACGGCACCGTGCGCAGCATCTGGACGCTCGCGTCCACGAGGTCCTCACCGATGCGGAAAAGCCCGGAGATCAGGGCGAGCCCGGTGCCGACGACGGTGCCGAACAGCAGCCCGACCGCGACACGCTGCAGCGACACGCCCATCGCAGTGGGGAGGGACCCGTCCGCGACCAGATCACTGCCGACCCGCGCGATGGTGCCCGGCGGGGCGAGAACGCCGGAAGTCAACGCGCCTGTACCGCTGAGGAGTTGCCACAGGGCGAGCAGCAGGAGCGGGCCGCAGGTGCGGCGCAGCCAGCGGGGGACACGGGCGCGGCGGGTGGAGGCGGGGACGATGGGTTCGAGCTCGGGAGGCGCGTGTTCGCGCGCGCCGACGTTGGATATATCCGAAATATCGGGCTCGGATGAGCCCGGTGGGGCATGGCTGATGCTCATGAGTGCTCCACGGGGAGGAGAGCGACCGGAGAGGGGTGCGCCAGGGCACCGCCGCGTCACGAACTCAGCGTGAACACATGTGAGAACGGGACGCGCGGATGAGGCGGAGTCCGGGCGAGGAGAAAGGCGGGGTGAAAGGGCGTCAGCGGCCGCGACGACACGCGGCGGAGGCCACCCGCAGCAGGTCGATGTGACCGCGCGTGGTGAGCAAGGCTGAACGCAACATGCGGCAGAAAGTAGCCAGCTGGTGCGCGTACGGTCAATGGCGTCTCGCGGAGTGGACCTCTCGTACCACCGTATGGGCGGGGTGTGCGCAGACGGATCGCCACGTACGCGCAGTCGGTCGGGTCGGACACGGACCCCGGCGTATGGGCGAGGATTGGGGCATGTCCGATGCCTTCAGCACCCGTGTCCTGAACGTCGCCACCGGTTCGTCGGAGACGGTCGTCGACCTCACCGGCGACTGCGAGGCGTTCCTGAGGGAGGTGGCCCCCGGTCGCGACGGCCTCCTGAACGTCTTCGTGCCTCACGCGACCGCCGGAATCGCCATCATCGAGACCGGCGCCGGCAGCGACGACGACCTCCTCGCCGCCCTCCACTCACTGCTCCCCGCGGACGACCGCTGGCAGCACCGCCACGGCAGCCCCGGCCACGGCCGCGACCACGTCGTCCCCGCGCTGGTGCCTCCGCACGCGACACTGCCGGTGCTGGGCGGGCGGCTGGAGTTGGGGACGTGGCAGTCGGTGTGTCTGGTGGATACGAATACAGACAATACTGACCGTCAGGTCCGGTTGAGCTTCCTGGGGTGATCTGCCTGGCCCTAGCGGCAGGCTGTGATCCACAAGTCTGCGGTCGGGGGAGCTGAACGTCGCTCTCTTTGGGGTTGCGACCCTGTGAACGAAAGCGGGGCGCCCAGACGACCCCAGCGGAATCGCGGAAGTTAGGGGTGACTGTAACCTTCGGCATCGGCATCGGCATCGGCATCGGCAGGGGACGCGGGCGGTTTCGAGGAGCGGTGTAAGTGACAGGCAGGCGGGTCATCGGGGTCGTCGTGCTCACTGCCACCACTGGTGTTACGGCGGCTCTGGCAGCGCTGGCGGGCAATGCGGCAAGTTCCCAGGAGCGCTGGCCAGGCGTTTTGGACGTGCTGCGGCGGCACCCGTGGCCGTCGCTGCTGGTACTCACTTTCCTGGGCGTGGTGGCTGGCGTGGCGTTGTTCTGGGCGCAGGACCGTCCGGCTGCGGGGGCGGACGATCCGCCTCCTCCGCCGCCTGCGCAAGTGCCTGGCTGGGTAATCGACAGGGCGGAGAGCGACCGGGCCGTGGCCGCGGTGTGCGGAACGAGGCGCGGTGCGGTGGGCATCACCACGGCGTTGGAGGGCGCGGGCGGTTTCGGAAAGACCACGCTGGCCGGCGTGGTGTGTGCCGCTCCCCGGGTGCGACGGCGTTTTCGGAGCCGGGTGTATCTCGTCACCCTGGGCCGGGAGGTGCGCGGGCGGGCCACGATTGCCGCGAAGGTCGCCGAGGTCACGGAGTTCATCACCGGAGACACCCGTACCTTCACCGACCCGCAGGCGGCCGGGGCCCATCTGGGGCGGCTTCTGGACCAGCGGCGGCGTACCCTGCTGGTCCTCGACGACGTTTGGACGCCCGAGCAACTCGCCCCATTCCTGATCGGGGGCAGCCGGTGTGTGCGGCTGGTGACCACCCGCGTTCCCGCCGTACTGCCACCCGGGGCGGCGCGTATCCGGGTCGATGCGATGTCGCCCGCCCAGGCCCGGCAGGTGCTGACCTGGGACTTGCGGGGCCTGCCTGAGGAGGTGGTCCGGGGCCTGTTGCGCGCGACCGGGCGGTGGGCGCTGCTGCTGCGCCAGGTCAACCGGCTGATCGCGGGGGAAGTGGCTACCGGGGTTGCTGTGGCCGATGCCGGCCAGGACGTGCTGCGGCGGCTGCGACAGCACGGGCCGACGGCAGCGGACGACCCGAGCATGGCGTTGGACCTGGATGACCCGCAGCAGCGGGCCAAGGTGGTCCGGGCGACCGTGGAGGCCGCCACCACTCTCCTGCCCGCCGGCGGGGACGAGCGCTTCGCCGAGCTGGGTGTGTTCGCCGAGGACGAGGCGATCCCTGTCTCCCTGGTCGCGCAGCTGTGGCAGGCCACCGGCGCCCTGACCGCAGCCGAGGCGCGGCAGCTGTGCCGCACCCTGGACGATTTATCCCTGCTCACTCTCAGCCCGGCAGCCGGCGGCACGGTCAGCCTGCACGACGTCATCGGCGACTATCTGCGCGGCGAGCTCGGCCCCACTCGCCTGGCCGCCCTGCACGCCACCCTGGTGGACACCATCGAAGCCGGCCTGCCCACGGCCGACCCGCTTACGCCCGCGGCGCCACGGTCCGGCACTGCCTGGTGGAGGCTGCCCGACGGCTACCTGTCCGATCACCTCATCGCCCACCTGCTCGCCGCAGGCCGCTCTGCCCAAGCAGAAGCCCTCGCCAGCGACCTGCGCTGGGTGGAGACCCGGCTACACCAGCGCGGCCCCACCGCCCCCTGGTCCGATCTGGACCGGATACCCACCCCCACCGCGGCCTCTCGGGCCCGCGACCTCGCCCGCATCGGCCATTTCCTCGCCCCCACCGAACCCGCCCACCTGTTGACCGCCGTCTTGTACAACCGCCTGGAACCCATGGCTGACTGGCACGACCAGGTCACCGTCCTGCAGGACCAGTCCGGCCAGGCGACTCTGACCAATCGCCGGCCCTCACCAGACTTGGCCGACCCCGCCCTGCGGCGCACCCTGACCGGGCACACGGCCTCGGTGAGGGGGGTGGCGATTTCTCCGGACGGCACCTGGCTTGCCACCTGCGACGACATCATTCCCGAGGGCGGGGAGGTGCGGATCTGGGACCGGGCCACCGGCACCTGCACCAACACCCTGACCAGACACAGTGACTTGGTGATGGCGGTGGCGATTGCTCCGGACGGCACGTGGCTTGCCACTGGAGGTGGCGACGGAACGGTGCGGA
>NZ_JBVHRI010000002.1:0-688822 GCF_055566975.1 Streptomyces sp. NPDC027189 | reverse complement strand
GTGCGGATCTGGGACCGGGCTACTGGGTCCTGCACCAACACGCTGACCGGGCACGCCGGCGGAGTGCAGGCCGTGGCGATTGCCCCGGACGGCACCTGGCTTGCCACTGGAGGTGGCGACGGAACGGTGCGGATCTGGGACCGGGCTACTGGGTCCTGCACCAACACGCTGACCGGGCACGCCGGCGGAGTGCAGGCCGTGGCGATTGCCCCGGACGGCACCTGGCTCGCCACTGGAGGTGACGACAGAGCCGTGCGGATCTGGGACCGGCCTGCAAACAATGCCACCGCCGCCGCTGGACGCGCCCACAGGGTGGATGTGGTGGCGGTTGCTCCGGACGGCACGTGGCTTGCCACGACCGGCAGCGACGGGACGGTGCGGATCTGGGACGGGGACACCGGCACCTGTACCAACACGCTGACCGGGCACGCCGGCGGAGTGCAGGCCGTGGCGATTGCCCCGGACGGCACCTGGCTCGCCACGGCAGGCACCGACAAAACGGTGCGGATCTGGCTGCGGGCCACCGGCATCTGCACCCACACCCTGACTGGACACACCAGCGAAGTGCAGGCCGTGGCGATTTCTCCGGACGGCACCTGGCTCGCTACCGGCAGCGGCGAGACGGTGCGGCCCGTGATTTACAGCCGCACGAACAGCGGCGACATCCCACCCGGCGGGGAGCTGCGGATCACGGACCGAGCCGCCGACCGCGGCGAGATCGTTACTCCCGGGGAGGTGCGGATCTGGGACCGGGTCAACGGCTCCTGCACCAACACGCTGACCGGATACACGGGCAGCATGCAGGCCGTGGCGATCGCCCCGGACGGCACCTGGCTCGCCGCCATCATCAACTCGGCAGTGTGGATCTGGGACCGGGCCACCGGCACCCGCACCAGCACCCTTGGATACAACGGCTATGTGGACGCCATGGCGATTGCCCCGGACGGCACCTGGCTCGCCACAATCGGCCACGACTACGGCGTTGACAGTGAGGGGAGAGTGCGGATCTGGGACCGGGCCACCGGCACCTGCACCCACACTCTGACCGGACACACCGGCGAAGTGCAGGCCGTGGCGATTGCCCCGGACGGCACCAGCCTGGCCACAACCGGCAGCGACGGGACGGTGCGGATCTGGGACCGGGCACTGGAGCACCCTGTCATCCAGGTACGGACGGACGACTCCCTGGCCGCCTGTGCCTGGGCTCCTGAGGGCCGAGGCTTGATAGTCGGCGGCGCTCGAGGACTGTATTTCTACGACTTCCGTCCCGGGGCACCCACTCGCGGCAATTGACCTGTGATCCGGGGCGGCCGACGGCGTGGTGACTGGGCTCGACAGACCGTCACAACCACTCCAACGGTGACGCCGAAGAGCCCGTCTCGGCGTCACGGACATGCAGCCTGTGAATCGTCGCAGTTCAGAGCAGGTATCCGAGCTCCTGCGGTCGGTAAAGTGGAATACAAGCGCGGTACCGACGCCGGCGTCATCAACCAGGGCCTCTTCTACATGTCCTGGCTCCTCGACCACAGGGACGCCTTCCACCGGCTGGTCCGCGAACGGCTCGGACCTGCGGCAGCGGCCCAAGTCGTGTTCCCCGCGGCTCCCAGTGGGTGACCGCCCCCTCGACAACAGCCACCGAACCTGAGATTCGAGGCCGCCCCACTCAGATCAGTGAGACTCACCCAAGCTCAGAGAGACGGGACAGCTCCGACCAGCCTGTCTCAGATTTGTGGCCGATCGGCCATCGAGTGGCCATCGGTCGTGAGATTCGGCCACGGAATCTGAGATCCCACATGAGAGGTGTAGGGCCTCACATCGCGAGACATTGGGCGGTACCGGTCCGGCCGTTCGGCCGCGCGTCACCTTGAGATGCGGGCTTCGATGCCGTCAAGCAGGAAGTCGAGGCCGATCCGGAAGGTGTGGTCGGCGTCCAGGTGGGCGGCATCGCGCACCACCGTGGCCAGCGCGGGGAATCGGCCGGTGGCAAAGGTCCGCTCCAGATAGGGCCCGAGTGAGGCCTGCCAACGCTTCTCGTCCATCCCGGTGGCCCGCTCGGCACGCCGCTCGGCGATCTCCCGACGCACCGCGCCGATTACGTACGCGTCGACCGCGGTGACCACCGGCATGATGGCGTCCACATCAACGCCGCCCAGCGCGGCCACGACGGCCTCCCCCCTGGCCAGCGCGTGCGGCCCGAGCTGCGGTCGTCCACCGAGCAGATCGGCGAGCCATTCGTGCTCGTGAGCGGCCTGCCGGGTGGTTTCGGCAAGAGACCGCAGCACCTCCCGCCAGTCGTCTCCGACCGGCCGGATCTCGGCGTGGACCGCGTCGACCATCAGGTCGAGCAACTCCTCCTTGCTGGCGATGTAGCTGTACAGCCGCATCGGCCCGACGCCCAGCGCGGTGGCTACCTTGCGCAGGGACACCGCCTCCAGGCCGTCCGCGTCGGCCAGTTGGATCGCCGCTCGCACGATCCGCTCCCGGCTCAGAGGGGCCGGTGCCGGTCGATTCGGTGGCTCCGGCCTCTCCCACACCAACATGCCGCTGACGATACATGGCATCGGGCGATACAGTGTATCGATCCGTACGGCGTATCGAGGAGAGGCAACCATGACCATCGCCATCGCCGGAGCCGGCCCCGGCGGCCTGGCTCTCGCCCGTGTGCTGCACGTGAACGGCATCGACGCCGTCGTGTATGAACGTGAATCGTCACGCGGTGCGCGCGGTCAGGGCGGCATGCTCGACATCCACTCCGGCCAGCGGGCGCTGCGCGAGGCCGGTCTGATCGACCAGTTCTACGCGATTGCCCGTGGTGAAGGACAGGACATGCGTCTTCTCGAGCCGGATGGCACCCTGCTGCTCCAGGAGGACACACTCGACGACGCCCCGCTCGATCGACCCGAGGTCGACCGCGCTGATCTGCGCAACCTGCTGCTGGATTCCCTCCCCGAAGACGTGGTGCGCTGGGGGCACGCGTTCAAATCCGCCGACAACGGCCTGCTGCACTTCGCCGACGGCAGCAGTGCGACGTATGACCTGCTGGTCGGCGCGGACGGCGCGCAGTCCCGGGTCCGCGCGCTGCTCACCGACGCCCGCCCGGCGCATATCGGCCAGAACGTCGTCGAGGTCGGCATTCCTGACATCGACCGCACGCACCCCGACCTCGCGGCGATGGTCGGGCGCGGCAACTACTGGGTGCTCGGCAACGGAATATCCATGGCGGCGCAGCGCAACGGCGACGGCCGCGTTCGCATCGGCCTCAGCTTCTATGGCACCGCCGAGGACTGGTTCGCTACCAGCGGGATCCCGTTCGACGACCCGGCCGCCGCCCGGGCGCGGCTGATCGACCTGCTCCCCGGCTGGGACTCACGGTTCACCGCGCTGATCGCGGCCTGCGACGACACGGTCGTGCCGCGGTCGATCACCACTCTCCCGGTCGGCCTGACCTGGCCGTCGACGCCAGGCGTCACGCTGCTCGGCGATGCCGCGCACCTGATGCCGCCGGTGGGAGAGGGCGCCAACATGGCGCTGCTCGACGGCGCCCTGCTCGGTCTCGCTCTGGCCGCGCACCCGGACGACTTTCCCGCCGCCGTCAAAGAATACGAACGCGAGATGTTCGAACGCACCAGCGCTGCCGCCCGGATGTCCGCGGACATCCAGGAATTGCTGACGTCGCCGGACGCCGCCCAGAAAATGCTCGCATTCTTCCAACCTGGCTGAAGGTAACAAATACGACCAGGAAACCGGTCGTTCAGCGCCACCGCCTGCCGGGTCCACGCGAAGGTGGAAACCACCTCTGGCCTCGCCAGTTGGTGGTGCGGCTTGACGTCCACCACCGTCGGACCGTGCTCCGTGATCAGGAAGTAGTCCGGGATGTGCTTCCGGATCTTGCCCTTGGCCACGGCCTTCAGCAGAAACGGCTGGGCCACGATGCCATGTACCGACGAGTCGAAGTCGGCTGCTGCGCCGCGAACCGGACCTGCTGCCGCGCGCGGTGGAGGAGTTGCTGCGCTACGAGCCCCCAGTCCACATGCGCGAGCGTGTCCCGCGCGCCGACATGGACGTCGCCGGCACCAAGATCCCGCAACACGCGTCCGTCATTCTGGTGCCGGCCTCGGGCAACCGCGATCCCATGCGGTTCCACGAGGTCGACCGGTTCGACCCCACTCGCGCGGACAACCAGCACCTCGGCTTCGGCAGTGGTATCCACGTGTGCTACGGCGGCCCCCTGGCCCGCGTCGAGGCGTACGCCGCGCTCAGCGCGCTGCTTCCCCACCTCGGCAGCGCCCGCCTGGTCGAAGACCCGCCCTCGTACCGCCGGGACGCCATGCTCCGCGGACCCGGCCACCCGCCCATCCAACTGTGAGGCCGAGTGGCCTCGGCGCCCTCTTCCCGCTGCAGCGGGAAGAGGGCGCCGAGCGATGAGCTACAGCACGCGTGCCTGATGATCCGATCACGTATGAGGGTCTTGACGCCCGGGCGATTACATCTGACTATTTCATCAGAAATGGGGATATGCTCCACTACGACACATACCGCACCGTGTGCCGCTCACCGGGACAACGCCGTTCACCACGGCTGCACACAGGGCCGCCGAGCCAAGTGCCGACGCTCTTACTTCCGCACCGATGGGACGGACCGCGATGACCAACACCGACCACACCCTCCTCCCCGAGCCGGCGAGCCCCCGTGAGATGCCGGACGCCGCGATAGCGATGCTCGATGCCAAGGGCACCGTGGTCGGGTGGACGCACGCCGCTCAGCAGCTCGTCGGTTACTCGGCCGGGGAGGTGGTGGGCCGGTCCGCCGCACACGTGCTGCCGCCTCCCGAGGACGCCCGGAGGGCTTCGGCGTTCTCCGAGCAGTGCCGTGCGCGGGGTGGCTGGTCCGGCACCGTGGCGATACGCCACCGCGACGGCCACAGGCTCAGGATGACGCTGCAGGTCTCGCTGCTGCGCGGGCAGGACGCCGGCACCCGGTGGCTGGTGTCCGTGACGGACATAGGTTCCCTGTCCTCGGGGGCGACCAGCGGACCGGTGAGGGAGTCGCTCCTTGCCCGCGCACCGATCGGCATCGTCGTTTATGACCCGCAGCTGCGCTGTGTGTGGGTGAACGACGCCATGGAGCGTCACGACGGCGTTCCTCGTCACCGACGCTTCGGGCGCGGTCTGAAGGACTCACTGCCTGCCGTCGAGGCCGAAGCGCTCGAGGTGGTGATGCGGCAGGTGTTGAAGAGCGGCACGACGACGGTGCACGAGTACCGTGCGTGGCCGCCTGCGGACCGGCCCCGTGAGCACGCGTTCTCGGCCTCGTTCTTCTGTCTCCAGGGCGCGGACGGCACGCCACTGGGCGTGTGCTCCATGACCGTGGACGTCACCGGGAACCGGCGGGCGCGCGAGCGCCTCGCCATCCTCAGCGAGGCCGGCACGCACATCGGGAGCACCCTCGACGTGATGCGAACCGGGCAGGAGCTGGCAGAGCTCGCCGTGCCCCTGCTGGCCGACCACGCCCTCGTCGATCTCGTGGAGTCTGTTCCGTACGGCGTCGAGCCGTCGGCACGGATCGGCACGACGAGTGGCCGCCCGCAGCTGATGCGCCGTGCCGGTCTGGCCTCCGTCGACCTGGGTGTCCTCGAGTTGCCGTGGGTGCGTGAAGAGGTGGTCCACGCCCACCCGGACTCGCCGTTCTCCGCCGCCATGCGCACGGGCCGGTCGTACCTGGAGCCGGTGCTGGACACCCATGCCGGCCCCTGGGTCGACCATGACCCGGTGCGGGCGCAGAAGGTACGCGACAGCGGCGTCCACTCCTTGATGGTCGTACCCATCCGTGCGCGGCGCTGCGTGCTGGGACTGGCGCTGTTCGGCCGTTCCCTGGAACAGACGCCGTTCCAGGAGGACGACCTGCTCCTGGCCGAGGAGCTGGTCACACGGGCCGCACTCTGCCTGGACAACGCGCTCCAGTACGCGCGTGAGCGCACCGCCGCCCTGACGCTGCAACGTGATCTCCTCCCTCACCGGGTGCAGGGCGGTGCCGCTGTCGAGGTCGCCTCGCGCTATGTGCCGGCCGACATGGACCACGGTGTGGGGGGCGACTGGTTCGACGTGATCGAGCTGTCCAGCGCCCGGGTGGCCCTGGTCGTCGGCGACGTGGTGGGGCACGGCATCAATGCCGCGGCCACCATGGGCAGGCTGCGCACCGCCGTGCGAACGCTCGCGGACCTCGACCTGCCCCCGGACGAACTGCTGTCGCACCTCGACGACACGGTCCGGCGACTGAACGACGAGGACGCCGACGTCTCCGACGAGGTGCCCGCGGTGGTGGGTGCCACCTGTCTGTACGCCGTCTACGACCCGGTCGCCCGACGGTGCACGATGGCGCGGGCCGGGCATCCCCCGCCCCTGATCGTCGACGCGCAGGGCAAGGTCACCATTCCCGACCTGCCCGCAGGAGCCCCGCTCGGCCTCGGTCTCGGCCTGGTGCCTTTCGAGTCCGTGGAACTGGACCTGCCCGAGGGAAGTGTGCTCGCCTTCTACTCCGACGGCTTGGTCGAGTCCCGCGACGAGGACATCGACGTCGGCCTGCAGCGCCTGGGCACCGCTCTCGCACAGCCGGGTGCATCCCTGGAGGACCTGTGCTCGCGGGCGATGGAGACCTTGCCGACTCAGGCACCGGCCGACGACGTCACCTTGCTCCTTGCGCGGACCCGCGCACTGCAACCCGCCCAGGTCGCCTCCTGGGACCTGCCGGACGAACTCGTCACCGTCCCGACAGCCCGGCACCTGGCCGCCCGTCAGCTCAGGGAATGGGGTCTGGAGCCGCTCGTGACGACCATGGAGTCGATCGTCAGCGAACTGGTCGCCAACGCGATCCGCCACGGAGACGGCCCGAGCCGCCTACGGCTCATCCAGCACCGGGTGCTGACGTGTGAAGTCTCCGACACCAGCACCGGCCAGCCACGCCCCCGCCATCCCCGCACTTACGACGAGCACGGCCGCGGCCTCTACCTGGTGGCTCGGCTGTCGCGCAGGTGGGGTTCCCGCTCCGCGGCAGACAGCAAGGTCGTCTGGGCCGAACAAGACCTGCCCTCCACAGCCGGCGCCCTCTGACGCGCCGGCGGCCGACAGCCGCCACAGGATCCCCCCTCTCGGAGCTGCGGGCTCTCGCAAAGGAAAGCCAGAGATATGGACACATCGAATGCTGAAAACGCCGACTCGGCAGGCGCCTCCCAAGGATCGACGAGCGTCTCCGGCACCGTCCCCGGCGGCGGGCCGAACGCCTTCGACGGTCTGGCCGCCGCCGTGCTCGACGATCGAGGCGCGGTGGTGGGGTGGACCGGGACAGCACAGGACCTGACGGGGTTCTGCGCCGACGAGGTCCACGGCCGCCCCGTGCGGGAACTGGTGGCCGACCTCCCGCGCGACCTGCGCAGGGCCACGCAATTGCCGGCGACCGGCCGGGTACGACTGCGGCACCAGTGCGGCAACACGATCGACGTCACATTCCGGACCACACGGGTGAGCGGCTCGGCGGACTTCCTCGTGCTCGCGGCCCCCACCCTTCACGTCGCCGACCGTCAGCACGGCGCAGCGCTCCTGCGCGCACTGTCCGCACAGAACCGGATCACGATCGCTCTGCACGACACGGATCTCACCACCGTGCAGACGAACGCCATGCCGGACACGCGCGACGGCCGTCCCGTACAGCCGGGCACGCGGCTGTACGACGTGCTGTGCGCCGAGGACGCCGAGAGCATCGAGGCGGTACTGCGCCAGGTCCTCGAGACGGGCATCCCGGTGCTCGGCAGGAACCAGCACGTGAGCTGGCAGCACCATCCGATGCGGCGGCACGCGCTGTCGCTGTCCGCCTTCCGTCTGGAGGACGCACGAGGACGCCCCACGGGAGTCGCAGCCATGTACATAGACGACACCGACCAACTGCGTGCCCGCCGACAACTGGATCTCGCCCGCGAGGTTGCCGAGCGCGTGGGAGGCTCCCTGGATGTCGTGCGGACCGCGCAGGACCTCGCGGACGTACTCGTACCCGCCTTCGGGGATCTGGCCGCAGTCGACCTTGCGCAGGCCGTCTTCGACGGTGACGAACCCCCCGAGCGGCTGGGCGGAGGAGATCTGCATCTGCGCATGGCGGCTCTGGTGCCGGCCACTGGAGCGTGGCCGGCCGGCATCAAGCGCGGCAACCTCGTCCCACCACTGTCCGACCACCCGCTCCTGCGCCGCTTCCAGCATGGCGAGACGGTCGTTTACGGCCGGGACGACTTCGTCGCGCTGGTCGGCGGCCGGCAGCTGGTCGAGCAGCTCCTCCCGCACGACGCCCATGCGGTGATGGCGGCACCGCTGTACGCCCGCGGCCTCACCCTCGGCGCGATTGTGGTCTGGCGCACCGGCCCGTCCGAACCGTTCACCGAGGACGAGGTGGATCTCATGAGACAGATCGCCTCACGGGGGGCGCTCGCCATCGACAACGCCCGCCGGTACACGCGCGAGCACAGAGCGGCCATGGCCTTGCAGCGGAGCCTGCTTCCTCCGGCCACGACCGACACCCCGGCAGCTGAGACCGCCGGCGTCTACCTGCCAACAGGTCGTGGAGCGGGCACCAACGGCGACTGGTACGACGCCATCAGCCTGCCCTCTCTCCGGCTGGCCCTCGTCGCCGGAGACGTGATCGGCCGTGGCATACCCGCAAGCGCCACCATGGGCCGTCTGCGCGCCGCCATCCAGACGCTTGCCGACCTCGAACTGGAGCCGGACGAACTGCTCACCCGGATCGCCGACCTGGTCCAGCGCCTCGCGGCGGAAGCAGCACCCGGCAGCCACGACGTCATGGGCGCCACCTGCCTCTACGCGGTCTACGACCCTGTCACCCGACGCTGCGCCATGGCCAGTGCCGGGCACCCACCGCCCGTGCTCGTCCGGCCCGATGGAACCGCCGAAGCCGTCGAAGTTCTCCCGGGGCCACCCCTCGCCGTCTGCGGCATGCCGTACGAGACCACCACGATCGACCTCGAGCCGGGCAGCGTCCTCGCGCTCTACACCGACGGCCTGGTCCACCGAGGCGCGCACGACATCGACGACGGGCTCCGGCGGCTGACCGATGCGCTCGCCACGTCCTGCCGCCCGGACCGCGCTCTGGACGAGACCGGCAGGGCCCTCCTCGGCGATCTGGTGGACGACGCACCGCGTGACGACGCGACCCTGCTGCTGGCACGAACCCGCGCCATACCGGCCAAGGACACCGCTCACTGGCAGATACCGGCCGACCCCGCTGCCGTCTCCCAGGCCCGGGAATGGGCGACCCGCCTACTCACCACATGGGGGCTGGACGACCTCCTCTTCACCACCGAACTCATCGTCAGCGAACTGGTCACCAACGCGATCCGCTACGGCCGTCCGCCGGCGGAACTGCGACTGATCCGCCACCACGTTCTGGTCTGCGAGGTCACCGACTCCAGCAGCACCCAACCCCGCCTGCGCCGCGCACGCACCACAGACGAGGGCGGACGCGGCCTGTTCCTCGTCGCCCAACTCGCCGAGCGCTGGGGCTGCCGCCATGGCCAGAACCACAAGACAATCTGGTCCGAACAGCCCATCGAGCGCACCCGCTGACTGACTTCCCGACTTGTCGCAGCCGCTCGTGATCCGCGAGTGGGAACCGCTGTCACAGCTGGCTTATACGCTGCGAGCGATCTACGACCAGCTGACCGGAAGGCATGATGACGCGCACCCCCAGACCGACGACCGAAGCGATTCTCGCCGCGCTTCCCGCACTCGCTCCCCACGCGCGCGACGCAGTCGTACTCCATCCCGAGCGGGCAGAGCCGGACTGCCGGAACAGTTCGATCGGCGGACCACTGCTGTGGCCGCGTGACGAACCGTGGCCCGAGTGCTCCTTGCCCGACGAGAACAGCCCTGCCGGCGTGCCCGCCACGGCCATGGTGCCGGTCGTACAGATCTTCCGGCGCGACGCGCCGGGACCCTGGTGGCCCGCTGGCATCGACCTCTTGCAGATCCTTTGGTGCCCCAATGAACACTGGGATCCTCCGGCCCAGCAGGCTGACGTCAGCCCTGTGCTTGAGATGCGATGGCGTCGCGCCGCTGACGTGATCAGCCAATTGAGGACCCCGCCGTCACCCTTGCGGTATGACGAGGACGGCTACCTGCCCCAGGCTTGCGCCATCACCGCTGAGCACGTGACCGACTTCCCTTTCCGTGAGGAGCTGCCTGCAGAACTCCGTCCGCGGCTGGAGGAACTGGTCCGCGAGACCGGCGACGGCGGTGACGTCATCACCCGCCTCGCCGGCTGGAAACTCGGCGGCTGGCCAACCTGGCACCTGACACACCCCACAGTCTCTCCCTGCGGTGACTGTGGCACGGCCATGACGCTCCTGTTCACCGTGGCCAGTGACGACGAGACAGGGGTTGTCGTCGGCCGGTGGGGAGACCTGCGCATCTTCACCTGCCCCGCCGACCACCGTCACGCCTTCCAGGTAGATCTGCACTGACCTGGGGCTCATCACCCGCATCACGACCCATCAGACAGGCTCCAGGCATGTGCGGCCTCATCCCCTGCGTTGTAGGGCGAGCAGAATGAGGGCGACGCGGTGCTGCTGCGCTCCGGACACGTCCGCCGCCGCAGGGAACTCGGTGCCTGGGACCCCGACACGGCGAGTGCGGCTTCCATGTGGACGCCGTACCGCTGCCGGCCGAGCGCGGCATCGTGCTGCTCGGCGGGACGGCGACAGTGACGTACGGCCCTGATGCCCGTGGATGCTGTGCACTCGCCGGTCCACGCCCGCCGTGGCCGCGATGGGGGTGCCGCTGCTGGACAACCTCGACCTGGAGGCACACTCGGCCGCGACCGCCGTGGCCGGGCGGCTTGAGCTCTTGCTCGCCGTGGCGCCGCTGAACGTTCCGGGCGGGACGGGCTCGCCCGTCAACCCGGTCGCGGTCCTGTGACAGCGGGCCCGTCCGGTTATGGCGCGTGCGGAAATTTACGAACCGTGACTCGGTCCCTTAATAACCGTATTCTCGTCAATACCAGGATATTTTTGAAAATCTGACGTGCGAAGACGCGAGTGAGGCGAAGCGTGGTTCGGTCCGGCGGGGAACCGATGCGGACGGGGCGTGCGACAGGCGGCACAGGGCCCGCCCATTCTCGTGAGCGGTTTCTGCAGGGTGAGCCGGTCGAGGCGGGCGTGCGATCGTCGATCTTGAATTCGTGGCAGCGCAGCCGCTCCCTGGGCCTCTCACCGGACCAATCCGATCTCCCCTTCCGAGAGGATTTCGATCGCGACGGTCGGATCGTCCGCGCGGCCGTGCCCGTGCTCGACCGGCTACAGGCCAGGTTTGCCGGCAGCAAGATGAACATCTCCGTCGCCGATGCGAGCGGGACGGTCCTCCTGCGCCGTTTCGGAGAGGCGTCGCTGGCCAGAAGTCTCCCGGCGTTTCAGCGCGTCCCGGGATTCGTGTTCTCCGAGCAGGTCGCCGGTACCAACGGCATCGGTCTCGCACTGGCGGAGCGGCGACTTATCCGGGTCTACGGTGCCGAGCACTTCGCCGAGCGCTCTCAGGGAAGCGCCTGTCGCGCGCTTCCCGTCCGCGACCCGCTCAGCGGCTGCATCGAGGGCGTCCTGTGCTTCGGCTATCCGCGCAGCGCCGAGGACCCGGCGCTGGCCGGCGTGATACGCAAGGCGGCCGAGGCCATCGAGCGGCGGCTGCTGGGGCAGAGTTCCGCGCGTGAGCGCGCTCTGCTTCGGGCGTACCTGGACACTGGCTCCGAATTCGCTGTCGGTCTTCATCATGGAATCGGGGTGGACGAACTGGCCCTCGAGCTCCATCCCCGTGACCGGGCGGTCCTCATGGAGAAGGCCGCCGAGCTGATCTCCTGCGCGCAGCGGGCCGCCGCCGCCGTGTCCCTGCTCGACGGCCGGCGGGTCACGCTCGTGAGCCGTCCGATGACGAGTGGCTCCGGGGTGGAAGGTGTCGCCATCGAGGCCGTCCTCCCCGGCCCCTCATCGCGAGAGCGCCTCGGCATCGCGAGCCAGGTCGACGAGCCGCTGGGCTTCCCCGCCGAGCCCGCCGAGCCCGCCGTCGTCGCTGTCGCCCCGCCGTCCGGGTCCGTTTCCGTCGCTGCGGCCCCCGGGCATCTCTCCGCCATCCCGCCGTCCAGGCGCCTTCCCGACGCCGCACCCGGCCGGTTCGCCACGGTCGGTACGGGTGGCGTGGCGGACGATCACCCCGACTCCCCGCCCCCGGCACGAGGGCTCGTGCTGGTGGGGGAGCCGCACGTGGGGACGTACGCCCTGGCCGCGCGCCGCCGCCTGGAGTTGCTGTCCGAGGCCAGCGCCCGCATAGGCACCACCCTGGACGTGCGCCGCACCGCCCAGGAACTCGCCGAGACGGCGGTGCCGCGACTGGCCGACTTCGTCACCATCGACCTGCCCGAGGCCGTACTGCGCGGCGAGGAGTCCGCCGATCCCCGCAGCGACCTGCGCCGTACGGTGGTCCACGGCATCCGCGACGACTTGCCCTTCAGTCCGGTCGGCCAGCAGGTCGACTTCGGCCCGACCTCGCCCCAGCTGCGTTGTCTGACCAGCGTGCAGGCAGTGCTGGAACCGGATCTGAAGACCGCCGCGGGCTGGCTGGCCCAGGATCCCGAGCACACCGAACAACTTCTCACCGATGTCCACTCCCTGATCGCGGTGCCCCTGGTCGCCCGCGGCGTGGTCCTGGGCATCGCCAGCTTCTACCGTGCGCAAGACCCCGCCCCCTTCAGTGACGACGACCGTTCGCTGGCCCAGGAACTCGCCACCCGCGCCGCCCTGTCCATCGACAACGCCCGGCGCTACACGCACGAACGCACCATGGTCCTGGCCCTGCAGCGCAGCCTGCTTCCGCATGGTCTGCCCGATCAGGACGCCGTCGAGGTCGCCCTTCGCTACCTGCCCGCCGAATCCGACGTGGGCGGAGACTGGTACGACGTCATCCCCCTCTCGGGCACCCGTATCGGTCTCTTCGTCGGCGACGTCGTCGGCCACGGCATGCTCTCCGCCGCCACCATGGGGCGGCTGCGCACCGCCGCACGCAGCTTCGCCGAACTCGACTTCCCCCCGGACGAAGTCCTCACCCACCTCGACAACCTCGTGGGACGCCTGGACCGGGAGGAGCCCGCCGCCGACGGTGTCGGCATCATCGGCGCGACCTGCCTGTACGCCATCTACGACCCGACCGCACAGCTGTGCACCATGGCCCGCGCCGGCCACCCTCCGCCCGCGCTGGTGCAGCCCGACGGCACCGTGTCGTTCCCCGATCTGCCCGCCGGGCCCCCTCTCGGCCTCGGGGGCCTGCCCTTCGAAGCCGCCGAGATCCACCTCCCCGAGGACAGCCAACTGGTCCTCTACACGGACGGACTCATACAGGATCCACACCGCGACGTCGACGTGGTCCTCGACCAGCTGCGCGGAGCCCTGGCCCACCCGGAGCGCACACCCGAGGAGACCTGTCAGGCGGTCCTGGACACCGTGGCGCCCGCCCACCCCTGCGACGACATCGCTCTGCTCGTCGCCCGCACCCACGCCCTGGACCCCCACCGGATCGCCACCTGGGACCTGCCCGCCGACCCCGCCCGGGTCAGCGAAGTCCGCGCCGCCGCCCTGCGGCAGTTGGCCGAGTGGGGACTCGACGAGGCCGCGTTCGCCGCGGAACTGATGCTCAGCGAGCTGGTCACCAACGCCATCCGCCACGGTGCAGGGCCCATCCGGGTGCGGCTGCTCCACGACCGCACCCTGATCTGCGAGGTTTCCGACACCAGCAACACCGCCCCGCATCTGCGCCGGGCGGCCAGCACCGACGAGGGCGGCCGAGGTCTGTTCCTCGTCGCGCAGTTGGCGCAGAGCTGGGGTACGCGCTACCTGCCTGTGGGCAAGGTCATCTGGGCCGAATGCGGGCTCGACGGCGCCTGAGGGACTGAGCGCGGCAATGCGGCCGACGCGATCGTCGGACACGCGAGACCAACCACCGGACACGGTGAATGCCTTGGGCGCCCCACTGGCCCGTTGGAGTCACAGAAGTCGGCGAGATGTCTGACATGCCATGATTCGCCCTACTAATATCAACGAGGAAAGTCGGGAAGTACTCGCCAGGCCGAACCTCCGGAGATGTCCGTGCATGACGCTCCCGACACTTCTGCGAAGGCGGTCCCGCCCTTCGGGGCGGAACCTCTGGTCCGCATCCGCGGGCTCGGTAAGCGGTTCGGCGGCACCCTCGCGCTGGCCGGGGTCGACCTCGACATCCACGTCGGCAGCGTCCTCGCCCTCCTCGGCCCCAACGGTGCCGGAAAGTCCACGCTCATCAAGGTGCTCGCCGGCGTCCACCACGCCGACGCGGGGCAGATCACAGTGGACGGGCACCCGCTCGGGAGTCATGCCGCCTCTCGCAGCATGTCCTTCATCCACCAGGACCTCGGTCTCGTGGAGTGGATGACGGTCGCCGAGAACATCGCCCTGGGCACCGGGTATCGGCGCCGCGCCGGACTGATCTCCTGGAGGCGGACCCGGGAGCGCTGCGCCGATGCCCTGAGGATCGTCGCCGCGCCGCTCGACCCCGACGCGCCGATCGCCCAACTCGCCCCCGCCGAGCGCTCGCTGGTCGCCATCGCCCGAGCCCTGGCGGCAGATGCGAAGCTCATCGTCCTCGACGAGCCGACCGCCCGCCTTCCCGCCGCGGACTGCGCCCGGCTCTTCCGCGTGCTGCACGCCCTGCGCGACCGGGGGCACGGCATTCTCTACGTCAGCCACCGGCTGGACGAGGTGTACAAGGTCGCCGACACCTTCGCCGTCCTGCGCGACGGCCACCTCGTCAGCCACGGCCCGCTGGCGGGCCACCGCCCCGCCCGTCTGGTGCACGACATCGTCGGCGAGGAACTGACCGACCGCCGCCCCGCCACGGTCCCGGCCGGCGGCCCGGCCGTCCTGACCCTCGACGGCGTACGGACCGCAGACGCGGGACCGGTCAGCCTGGAACTCAGGGCCGGGGAAGTCCTGGGCCTGGTCGGCCTCTCGGGCGCCGGGCATATGGACCTGGGCCGAGCCCTCGCCGGCTCCCGGTCCGTCCTCGACGGGCGGGTCCTTCTCGGCGGCCGGCCGTACAGCCCGCGTACGGTCGCCGATGCCGTCGGCCTCGGCGTGGGCTTCGTGGCCGGCGACAGACAGCGGGAGGGCTGTGCCGCCGAGCTGACCGTACGGGAGAACTTCCTGGCCAACCCCCGCGCGGGAGGCCGGCCGGCGCTGCGCTGGATCAGCCCCCGCCGCGAACGCGCCGAGGCCGCCACCTTGATCGAACGGTTCTCGGTGCGTCCCCGCGACAGCGAGGCGCCCATCGCCAGCCTGTCCGGCGGAAACCAGCAGAAGGTCATGATCGGCCGATGGCTCCGGGTGGGCCTGCGCCTGCTCATCCTCGAGGAGCCGACCGCGAGCGTGGACATCGGCGCCAAGGCCGCGGTCTACCGCCTGCTCGACGAGGCGCTGGCCGCCGGCCTTGCGGTCCTGCTCATCTCCACCGACTTCGAGGAGGTCGCGGGCGTGTGCCGGCGAGCCCTGGTCTTCGTCCGCGGGTCCGTGACGGCCGAGTTGAGCGGTCCGGCCCTCACGGTCGCCGGGCTCACCCGAGCGGCTTCGGCCATTCCCCTCTCCGGAACCGCTAACCCGTGACAGCCTCGCCGTCCCCGCCCCGATCCAGGCCGCACCGACCGCACCGACTGGGCCCGCTGAGGCGACTGCGCCGCCCGGGCGGGCACCTCATCGGCACGTACGGCCTCCTGACCCTCACCGCCTTGCTCTTCCTGACCTTCTCCCTCACCCTGCCACGTACCTTCCCCACGCTGGACACCGTCGACGCGATCCTGTCCACCCAGTCGATCCCGGCCGTCCTCGCGCTCGCCGCCATGGTCCCCATCGTCACCGGCCAATTCGACCTCTCCATCGGCTACGGACTCGGCCTGGCTCACGTCATGGTGATGCAGCTCGTCGTCAACGACGGGTGGCCCTGGCCGCTCGCCTGCCTCGCGGTGATCATCGGCGGGGCGGTCGTGGGCATCCTCAACGGTGTCATCGTGGAGTTCGGCCGGATCGACTCCTTCATCGCCACCCTCGGGACCGGCAGCATGCTGTCCGCCGTGACCGGCTGGGTCACCGACGGTGCCCGGATCGTCCCCGGCCCGCAAGGCCTCCCGGCCGCCTTCACCGACCTCTACGACTCCACGTTCCTCGGCCTTCCGGTCCCCGCCTTCTACGTACTCGCCCTCGCGGTCGCCCTCTGGCTGCTGCTGGAGAGGCTGCCGCTCGGCCGGTACCTGTACGTCATCGGCTCGAACCCGCGCGCCGCCGACCTCGTCGGCATCCCGACGCGCAAGTACTCCGTCTACGCGTTCACCGCATCGGGGCTGATCGTCGGCTTCGCAGGTGTGCTGCTGGCGGCCCAACAGCAGATCGGCAATCCCAGCGTCGGCCTCGACTACCTGCTGCCCGCCTTCGTCGGCGCCCTTCTGGGCTCCACCGCGATCAAACCCGGCCGCCCCAACGCCATGGGCACGCTCGTCGCCGTCGCGGTCCTCGCCGTCGGCCTCACCGGCATCGGTCAGATGGGCGCAGACTTCTGGACGAACCCACTGTTCTACGGTGGCACCCTGCTCATGGCTGTCGGCCTGTCCGGCTACTCCGCCCGCCGCCTGCGCAACGGCGCCACAGCGGCCCGCGATGCGCCCGCCGCGGCGCCTCCACCGCCGTCCTCCCCGCCGCGGGACGGTGGTAGAGCGGGCACCACTCCCTGACCCATGCCACGGGCGTCACCTGCGTGCCCCACCGGCCGCATCTTCCCGCTCATTTCTCCGCGAGGAGCTCCCCGTGCACGGCAACCGCAAAGCCACCCCCGGCCTCATCAAGGCTCGGCCCGCCGTCACCACACTGCTGGCCGCAGCAACCCTCCTTGCGGGCTGCGAACGCGGCTCGTCGAGCGGCACGGGGGACTCCACCACGGGCCCGAGCGGCTGCCCTGCGGTCCACGCCCGGGCCCAGGCCGCCGTCAGGCAGGCGGAGCAGACCGACGTCCCCTGGAACGGGCCGACCGGCGGCCCCACGGCGGTGTCCGGCAAGACCATCGTCTACGTCGCCCAGACCATGACCAATCCCGGAGTCGCGGGCGCCGCGGGCGGCGTGAGGAAAGCCGCACGGGTCATCGGCTGGAACGTCCGGGTGATCGACGGCGGGGGCACACCCGCCGGTATCCAGGCGGCGATGAGCGCGGCCGTGGCCCTCAAACCCTCGGGCATCGTCATCGGCGGCTTCGACCCCAGCTCGACGTCGCGGCAGGTCTCGCTGGCCAACGCGGCACGCATCCCGCTCATCGGCTGGCACGCGGTCGCCGTCCCCGGACCCAGCCGGCGGCCCGAACTCTTCACCAACGTCACCACCCGGGTCGAGGACGTGGCGGGCATCAGCGCGCAGTGGATCATCTCGCACTCCAACGGCCACGCCGGGGTCGTGCTCATCACCGACGCCTCGATCCCCTTCGCCAAGAACAAGTCCGATCTGATCAGGAAGGAGCTCGCCACCTGCGCGGGCGTCAAGCTGCTGGCGCAGGAGAACATCCCGATTCCGGATGCGAGCAGCCGCACCCCCCGGGAGATCTCCGCCCTTCTCTCCCGCTTCCAGAGCAAGTGGACCCACTCCGTCGCCATCAACGACCTGTACTTCGCCGATGCGGCCCCCGCCTTCCGTGCCGCCGGCAAGAAAGGCTCCGGCCCACCGTTCAACATCGGTGCCGGCGACGGCGACCCCTCGGCCTTCCAGCGCATCGACAGCAAGCAGTACCAGGCCGCCACTGTCCCCGAGCCGCTGTCCCTGCAGGGCTGGCAGATCGTCGACGAGTTCAACCGCGCCTTCGCCGGCCGGCCCGCCAGCGGATATGTGGCCCCCGTCCACATCACCACGGCCGACAACACGCGGGGGGCCACGACCTGGGACCCGTCGGGCTATCGAAAGGCGTACCGGAAGATCTGGGGCGAGTAGGAGCGGGGTCGAGGCGCCGTAACCGTCGGCTTCGTCCTTCTCGTGGTGTCCGCCACCCCGAATGAATCCACCATCCGTCATGGCGGACGCCGCGAGCAGGCGCAGAGCTTTCGTGTTTCATGGCGACGGGCCAAGGTCGGCGCGTGCGGACGGTGGCCCCGTGGTCATCTGCGGGACGGGGCGTACTCGGTGAGCAGGAGTGCGATGTCGTCCGCCCTGTCGGGGGACTGGCAGGCATCCCGCAGCAGCTCGTCGGCCAGATCATCGAGGCGGCCCCCGCCCAGCCGGGCGAGTGAGGCCCGGAGCCGGGCGATGCCCGAACCGATGTCCGTGTCGCGCCTCTCGACCAGCCCGTCCGTGTACAGGGCCAGGACCGATCCGGGCCCGAGGCGCAGCTCCGACTCCAGATAGACGGCCGTCGGCTCAACGCCGAGCAGAGGGCCGCCGGGCGCATCCAGGATTTCGGCGCGTCCGTCGGGTCGGCGCAGCAGGGGCGGACAGTGGCCCGCGCGGACGATGCGCACAATCCCCGAGCCGGGGTGGAGGCGGGCGTAGCAGCAGCTGGCGAGCAGTGCGGTGTCGAGGTCCAGAAGGAGCCGGTTGGTGCTCGCGACGACGTCGCTCGGTCGGTGGCCGGCGGTGACGAAGGCTCGCACCCCAGTGCGCAGCTGGCCCATGGCGGCCGCGGCGGCGACGTTGTGCCCCTCGACGTCCCCGACGATCAGAGCGACCTCTTCGCCGGCTGGGATGACGTCGTACCAGTCGCCACCGATGTCCATTCCCCTGGTGCCCGGAAGATAGCGCCCGGTGACGCGGAGGCCCGGCAGCGAGGGCAGCCGGTGCGGCAGGAGCGCGTTCTGCAGGCCGCGGGCGAGGGTGAACTCTGCGTCGTACAGCCTGGCGCGTTCGAGGGCCTGGGCGATCAGGCCGCCCAGTGCGATGAGGACTCCGCGCTCCTCGTCGGGGAACCGGTGGACGTCGTCGAAGCCGAGCATGCAGGCGCCGACCGGGCGGTTGGAGGCGATCAACGGCAGGAACGACCAAGCTCTGGAGTCGTCGGCCGGGATCCCTGGGTACGTCTCAAGGAGCTTCTCCCGGGACTCGACGAACAGCGGCGCCCCGGAGGCCAGCGCGTCCGTCACGGGCAGCCGGGCATGCAGCGGGGTGCTTTTGAGCCGGGCGAGAACGCCTTCCGAGCAGCCGCGCTGCGCGAACAGGCGCAGGCGACCCTCCTCCACCACGGAGATCGCCAGTCTCTGGCCGCCGAACGCGGGGAGCAGCTGCTCGGCGACGGCATCGCACACCTCGTGCGCGGTGACCGCCCCGGTGAGGGCGCTGCCCAGCTGGAGCACGCGGTAGAGGGCACCCAAGCGCGGGGCCGCGGGCACAGGCGACGAGGAGACGGGCGGACCCTCCTCCGCGACGGACGTCCCGGGTCCGGTGCCGGCCGGCACGGGCTGTCTCACGGGTGCCGCCCATCCCGTCATGCCCTGGGCGCCGGGGTGAAGGGAGAAGACGAGCCACTGGTCAGGCGGGCGGCGGACCAGGAAGGATGCAGGTTGCTGAGAGACCATGGCGGCCCGGTAGCGGTCCTCGTACACGGGATCGGCCAGCCAGGGCAGGACGTCCCAGGGGCGTCGGCCGAGCAGTTCGTCCTGGTGGACCCGCAGCAGATTCTCCAGACTGTGGTTGGCATAGGCGACACGTCCGTCCGGGGAGAGCGCGAAGAAGCCGTCCGTGAGCCGCTCGATCGCCGCCACGGCGGCCATGCCGCTCCCGGAGTCGAGCACGGCCCCTACCAGATGGGACGACGCCTGCGGGTCGCCCGGGCTCTCGGGCACCCTGCCCCACAGCTCGAGAGTGCGAGATCCTCCACTGTCGTCCCGGATACGCAGGCAGTGCGCGAGCACATGGCCTTCCTCGAGCGCGGCACGGGCGGCGGACCGGAAGCCGGGAAGTTCCGAGGGCTCGATCCTGGCCGCAAGGGTGGCCGCCTGTCCGTCGAACTCGCGTGGCGGGATCCCGAAGATCGCGCACAGCTCGTCGTCGGCCGTGAGCGCTCCGGTGTCGAGGTTCCAGTCGAACAGGCCCACCCGTATCACTGGAGCGGACGGCACCGGGACCACTACCGGAGCCCTCCGCTCGTCGCAGTCGCCGAGTGCCCGGCGAGCGCTCAGCCCGGCGAGGGCGGTGCCCAGACGGTCGGCCGCGGAGCGCAACTGCCGGCGCTGTGCCCTCGACAATCCTGCCCCGTCAGGCCTGGGCGTCCACAGCACGGCCATCGCTCCGAAGGTCCGCTCGCCCGCGCACACGGGCACCGAGGCAGAGCCGAACGCATAGGGCACGGCGACCGAGAGTTCGGGGAAGCGCCGCATCGTCTCCTCCGCGTCGGCCAGGTGGACGATGCGCCCGGAGCGGTACGCCTCCGCCACCGGGATACGGCTGTTCACCGGGATCCGACGCCACCCGCCGAGCAGGGAGGGTGGCGTCCCGCACGCCGCGGTCAGGACGAGCGAGCGATGGTCGCCGGAGACCAGGAACACACTTCCGGCATGCGCTCCGGTCACCTCCACGGCGTTGATGACGGCACTGACCAGGGCGTCGTCGCGCTCGGGCGCTTCGCCGAGACTCGCGGCGCCGAACGGGCCCGAGCTCGATCCCACACCGTCGGCCGACACGTTGCCCTCGATCACCAGTGGAGCATTTGTCTAATTTTAAGGTTGTTTGCGACTCTCGGTGAGAGCCGTCACCGTGCAGCAGGTATCCCTACAGGGTGCCTGCGCCCAGCGCGGTGAAACACGTCCGGCGCCTGGGCGCCCCGGCGAGGAAACAGACGACGAGGACGATCGAGCAGCCGAAGAAGCCCAGGGGCATGAGTGCAGCGGATCCAGAGCGCGGTGGTGGCGGCGAGTGAGGGCGCGGGGCTGTGCCGTGCGCCGGCCCCCTGGCGACCGTCTGCCCGCCCTTGGGCGGGCAGAACGCGCGCCCCCTACCGTCGCGACGTCGGCACCTTCAACTTGTCCCAGCTGACCTTGCCCGGAATCCCGTCCGCGTCCTTGCCCTTGAAGCCCAGTTTGTGCTGCCACGCCGTGTAGGACTTGCGGTCGGCGTCGGTCCACTCCGGGCTCGGGCCCTCCTCGTAACGGCCGCAGCCCTCCGCCACCAGACGCTTGCCCATGGCGGTGATCAGCGGGTCATGGCGGCCGACGTGGAAGAAACCGGCGCCCGGGAACGGCTCGTACTCGGGCCGGGGCTGGGGCCGGGGCTGGGGCCGGGGGTCGGGGTGGGAGCCTCCGCCGCCGTCCGGCTTGCCCCGCAGGCGGTCCGCGATGCGGGAGCGCATGCCGTCCATCGTGAAGCCGCGCGGGTCCTGCTTGCCCGGCTGCCACTCCTTGTGGCCGATGACGGAACGTTCGCTCCAGCCGTGGTGGCGGCATATCGCGGCCGAGACCTTCTCGATGGCCTCCTTCTGGGCCTCGGGCCAGGGGTCCTTGCCGTTGCCGAGGTTGATGCACTCGAAGCCGTAGAAGTGGCGGTTGCCGTCGGTGTCGGCCTCATTGTCGGGCGGCAGCTTCGTTTCGTTGACGACGGCGCGCAGGACGTCGCCGTCCCCGAGACCCGCGTGGTTGGCGCGGCCGTTGCCGACCATGTGGACGTGACCCTTCTTGTCGATCACGCCGTGGCACAGGGGGCCGGGCAGGGCCGCGTAGCCGTCGTAGCAGAGGGCCACGGACGAGTCGGTGCCCGAGGTCACGGTGTGGTGGATCATCACGCCGTTCATCGGACCCCAGGGGCCTTTCGAATTGCGGTTGTGCGTACGCCAGTTGCGTACCTCGTGGACCGTGACACCCTCCGCGCGGAGGATCTCCACCAGCTGGGACGCGCTCAGCGGCTTGGCCATCACTTGTCTCCTTCCACTGCGGCTTCGGCCTCTGCCGTGGTCTGGGACCGGGGGTTGGGTGCGTCGATGGCCTCCGCCGCGGATTCCTCTTCCGCCGCGAGCGCCTCGGCGGCCAGCGCCGCCTCGTCAGCGGCCGGGATGCTGTGCGCCAGTGTGCTGAAGGCGAGCCGCAGGTCGACGGGGGCGTCCTCGCCCTTCACCAGGGCCAGCGGCGCGAAGTGGCGCACGATGCCGGCAGGGGCCCGGAGCAGCGGCTTGCGGGCGTCGTTGGTGGGCCACTCGACGCTGCCCGTCGCGGTGCGGGCCGGGATGATCCAGTGGTCGCCGGTGCGGTAGATGCCGCCCTTGGCGAAGTACACCTCGACGCCGTCCTCCAGCGGCAGCCACTCGCCTTCCTCGACGCGGATGGCTCCGCCTCGCAGCCCGGCCGTGTGGCCCTTGCGCCTGGGGCCCGTCTGGTGGTCCCAGCGGCGCAGGAACGGGTGCAGGTGCGGCAGCCGTCCGACGCCGGGCTCCGGCTCGGCGGACAGTCGCACCCGGCGGCCCGGCAGGTCCAGCTCCTCGACCCGCAGCAGGGGGAGGGCCTCCAGGCGCGAGGCGTACGCGGTGTCGGTGAACTCCACCTGGTCGCCCACGTCCAGGTCCAGCTTGTCGTCCTGGCCCAGCGAGGCCAACTGCACCCAGGTGCCGTCAAGTTCGTCGACGGGGAAGACGACCGAGCCGTTCTCGCGCGACCACTTGAACGTGGCGTCCGCGGCCGGGCCCTCGTTGTGGACCTCCACCCGGTACAGCTGGTTCTCCGGGCCGCGGTAGCGGGCGTCCGGCTTGACCAGGCACGGGTCCTCGTCCGCGTGGTCGGGCCGCTCGGCGCGGGCCGCGAGGCGCGCGGAAGGGGCGCTCTGATCGCGGGACCACTGGGTGAACTTGGCGCTCACCTGTTCCTTCGTCGGGTCGGTCTCCTCGAGGCCGAGCGCGTCGAGGGTCAGCGGAAGGACCTGCCAGACGATCTTCGAGCGTGCCGCCGTGTCCGGCATCGCCGAGCCGAGCGCCACCTCGCGCAGCGTCGGGTCCTCCGCCGCGGTGACCGAACGCTCCCACACCTTCAGATAGACCACGAAGGGCACGTGGGCGGGCGACGGCAGCCGGTCGCCCGGCTTCTCCGGGTCGCGGAAGCCGTCCGGCTGGTCCCAGTACGTCCAGAACGCGGGCGGCGCGGAGGCCTCGGCGTCGTCCGCGGCGTCCTCGTCCGGGACCGGTGTGCCGGGCGCGGGCCGGTCCGCGTCGCACAGGATGCCGTCGACGTAGTAGCGGCCGCCGTAGATGTTCAGGCTGTCGATGTCGTGCTTGCCGCCCACGTACTGGATGCGAAAGCCCGCCGCGTCGCGCGGCCCGCCGTGCTGGCCAATCAGGTCGGCGGCGAGCGTGCGCACCCGGTGGAGCTCGATCGCGGCCTGCTCGTTGGCGTCGGCGTCGAGCTGGACGCGGCCCTGCTGGGCGATGACCGCGGAATAGTGCCGCTCCGGGCGGAACGTGGAGCGGGAGAGATCAGCGTGCATGAAGGGAGTCCCCCTGGTTCAGGAAAGTGCGGGTGTGGGCGAGTCGTAGGGGCCGGCTCAGGTCACGTAGAAGATCCCGGCGTCCGTGCCCGCGGGTGTGTACTGAGCGAGCCGCGCCCGCAGGTTGTCCTCGCGCTGCGGCCGGTACAGGTCGTGGAAGGCGCCCATCTCGCCCCCGTCCTGCGCGCCGCGCCGGATCTCCTGGGCGCACCGGTCGGCCAACTGCCCGTACCAGGGCGTCCCGTAGCGCTCGGACGTGAACAGCGGCCGTACCCGCGCAGCCTCGCCGCGACCGGCCAGGTCCGGCTGGCAGCGGTACCTGCGCGGCGTACGCGATCCGGCGGGGACGTACGAGAAGCGCAGACAGCCGATGCCGCGCCGCGCCACGTGGAGGCGGCCGGTGAAGACGGAGTCCTCCGCGATCTCCACCGCGTGCGTGTGCACTTCGCCGATGACCGTGGTGCGGTGCGCGTGCAGGACGGCGTGGGCGTGGCGGCAGTCCGGGGCGGACAGGGCAGGGCGTTCGCTTCCGGTGGCGTCCAGGACGCTGTCGCGGATGTGGATGTCCAGCGGCTCCTCGGACACCTCGTCGCCGATGACCTCGATCGTGCCGAGGATGCTGTCCTCGATCTGCAGGCACGCCGTGGTGCGCTCCAGCACGAAGCTCGGCTCCTGCGGGGAATGCGGATCGCACTCGGGCTCCAGGGACCAGCCGGGCACGAGCGTCGTGTGGCGTACGACGACCGCACCCATCGGGCCCGTCACATTGATGCCGCGTCCGGCGACGAGCAGTCCGTCGAGGACGATCCGCGGCCGCTCGCCCGGCGCGCAATCCTCGGACACGCCACGGATGTTGAGCGCGTCCGGACGATTGCTGTACCAGTCCAGCAGGCGGATCACCGGGCGGGTGCCCTGCGCCGCGCGCAGTTCGAGGCGGTCGCCGGGGTCGAGGTCGAAGTCCAGCTGCTCCTGGTAGGCGCCGCTGTGCGTGATCTCGATGATGCCCTCGGGCCCGCAGTCCCCGGCCCGCCGATCGTGTTGCCAGGCCCGGTACGCGTCCATGATCTGCTGGTACGTCTGCCCGGGCCCGACCCGGTAGAACGCGGCGTCCGGGCGCGCTGTGCGGTCCCGCGGGTACTCGCCGCCGCCCATGTCGGCGCCGAACGCGTAGTGGTAGTCGACCCAGACACCCTGCCGGGGCGCGGACCGCGAGCCGAACGCGATCCGCCCGAGCTCCGGATCGACCGCGACCTGCCCGCGCTTCGGCCGGTAGCGCCAGTCCGACAGGTCGGCCACCACGATGTCGGAGGGTGATACGGGCTTGTCCTCGCCGTCGCGGCGGATGACGAAGCTCTTGCCGGGGCCGTAGTAGTCGGCGAGCCGGTCGTGGAGTTGGCGGCGCCGGATGAACGCCGGGACGTTGTCGATCGTCGCGATGTGCGTCGCCGACGGCTCCGGGACCGGCTTGGTCACCAGCGGGCTGTCGTTGCCGAGGATCGAGAAGGTGTAGAGGTTGCGGGCCCGGTCGATGCAGTACGCGGGGGCGGACGTGAGCGAGTGCGCCTTGAGCCGCCAGACGAAGAGGCCGACCCCGGCAGGCGTCAACCCGCCTTGCCTACGAGTGGAGTTGGCGCTGCGGACGTCGACGGAGCGGGCCACTGTGCCGAAGGCGGAGCCCGCCAGGTCGAGCGCCGCCCCGTCCCGCAGATCGGCGAGCCGCCCGCGCGGCGAGCGGCCCGTGTCCCCGGACCCGGAGGACCCGGACGTCGCCCGGTACAGCTTGACCGGCTGCTGGTGCGAGACGAGCCGGGACAGCTCGACCGCCCGCGCCGGCCACCCCGCCACCTGCTCGCAGAGCTCTTCGAGCAGGTGCAGCGTGCCCTTGCGGCGCAGGTTCGCGACCGTGGCGGCCACGTCGCGGCGCGGCGCGATCGCTTCCGTCAGCGCGGCGGAACCCCCGCTCCGCAGCCCGGTGGTGAGGACCCGCTCGTAGCCGGGCAGCGTCCGATAGCCGACCAGGTCGCCGAGGTAGGGCAGCACCCAGGGCGCCGCCGTCTCCACGAACAGGTCCTCATAGCTCTGCTCGACACCATTGCGTACGACATCGATCTGCTCGGCCATCACCGCGAGCAGCGCGCGCAGCGGTTCGCCCTCGTCGGTGTCCCTGAGGCGGTGCCACTGGGGGAGCAGCTGAGCGAGCCCGTCCGGCTCCCTGGACATCACTTGACCTCCGTCAGAATCAGCGTGTCCGCGGCCTTCGGCGTGAGCAGCGCGAGCTGCGCCGGGCGGATGCCGCGGAAGACGAACACCGAACGGCCCTTGGCGAGGCGCCGGGTGTCGGTGATGTCGGGGTTGAGGCGCAGGAGTGCGGAGAGCGGGACGCCGTGCCGGGCGCAGATCTCCGACAGGGTCTCGCCGTCCTTCTCGCGCACGGTGTGGATCTTCTCGTCGTACGTCGCCGAGCGCGCCGGGACCGAGGACTTCGGCTCGCCCGGCGTGCCGAGCAACTGCGTCAGCCCCTGCGCGGTGGCGCTCGCGGCGGTGGATGCGGAGATCCCGGTGAAGACATCGACGTCCATGTAGTCGACGCCCGGCACCGAATGCGCCGTCGCCAGGACCTCGGAGAGGCGGGCAGGCTCGCCCAACTCCCTTCCTTCAAAGCCGAGTCGGCGCAGTAGCGCCTGGCGAAGGCGGGGTTCGACGACTTCCCAGGTGTGGTCGGGCGCCAGCTTCACCTTCGCGGCAATAAGGAGCAGCACCAGCTCGCGCACATCCACCCGGACGGGCAGCCGGGCGTCGCCGTACTCGGTGAGCGAGCCGCGCAGGGCGCGCAGCACATCCGCGTCGGCGGCGATCGGAACATCGTCCGTGCCGGCGACCGTCACATGCAGCACGCGCCGTCGCCCGTCGAACAGTTCGCGCGCCGTGGCCCGGCCGATCCCGGCGCGGGAGCGCGCGAAGTCCTCGTAGTCCGGCACGGACACCAGGCGGTCCAGGGCCGCGACGGAGAGGGGGACCGTGCGCCGGGTCAGCGCGGGCCCGTCCGCGTCCGCGCCGCCCGACGCCGGGCGCGGATTGGTCACCGCGGTGACACCGACCGGTCGGGTCAAGGCCTGGGTGATGCGCTGCGCGGCCACGTTCGCCGCCTTGCCGGTGCCGAAGCGGTAGCGGGCGCGTACGTTCTCGTGGCCGCTGGGCAGGCGCGTGCCGTGCACGCCGTCGCCGAAGGTCACGGTCGTACGGCCGTCGCCGGTGGTGCCCGTGATGTAGACCCGCTCGCGCGGCCCGCGCCCCGCGAGGCTGTCGACCGAGTGCCACAGCAGCCCGTCGACTCGGACCTCCAGGACGGGCGTGGCGCCCAGGGGGGTGTCGGACGCCATCCAGGTGAGCGGCGACTGCCACAGGACGAACGTCTGGTTCGTACGGTCGGCGTCGCCGCTGCCGATCGGCTCGTCCCGGCCCTCGCCGTGCGTCGCCTCCACCACGTTGCCAAGGATCTTCACCGTCTCGCGCCGGTAGCGGTACGCGAGATCGGCGGTCAGCGTCAGCTTCGTGTGGACGTGGTCGCCCGGGAGCCGGGGATCGAGGGAGGGATCGGCGGCCGCGATCACCACGACCTCGGTCGCCTCGACGCCGGCGATGCCGGGGATGTCGCTGCGCAGGCCGCTGACGACGAGAGTGCGGCCGGGGCGCAACCCGTCGTACAACTCGGCGAGTTCGACCTCGTTGCCGTACACGTCCTCGGCGAGCGGCTCGTCCGCCATGCGCAGCGGCTCACCCGCGGCGTGCACCGTGGTGTCGCGGATGTGCGAGAGCAGCACGTCCTTGTCGTCCAACCACGGGTCGGCCAGCACGAGTTCGGTGCCGCGGCCCGTGATGCCGTAGTTCGTGTACGCGGCCGTGCGCGCGGCCACGACCTTGGTGGTGACGAGTTTGAGCTTCTTGTCGCCGGGGTGCGCGTCGTCGTCGCCCTTGGCGGGCCGCTCGATGGCGACCCAGCTGCCGACGGTGATGCCGTCGTACACGGTGTCCAGCTGCACCACACGGCGGTTGGCGGGGGCCGGCTTCGTGGCGATGACGATCTCCACGTTGGGGGCGGTGGTACCGATCGTGTAGCGAAGGGTCACCTCGTACTCGCCATGCGTGAAACGCACCGGATGGTTGGGGCTGAGCGGGATTTCCCTGGCCACTCCGTTGTACACGCCGACATTGATCACCCCTTCCGCGTCCGGGCGCGACACGAAGAGCGTGCGCTCGGGCAGGCCCGAGTGGAGGCGGGCCGTGACGCCCGGCTCCTGCGAGTCGGTCGGGCGGCGGCTGAGCCAGTTCAGCTCGCGGTCCTGGCTGTTGCGGGTGGACAGCTCGACCTGGCCGGGGCCGAGGGGGAAGCTCTCCGGCTGCGGGACCGGGAGCGTTCTCGCCCGCTGGTCGGAGCTGCCGCCCTCGATGTACTGGAACTCGGCCGTCTGCGGCACCTTGCCCGTGGGGTCGAACACCACGCGCATGCTGGTCAGGACCGCGCCCGTCAGCGGCCAGTCGGCGGTGCGGATCACCCGGCCGCGCTCGTCCTGGACCGGCTTCAAGGGGGCCGTCGCTCCGAAGGGGGTCGCCTTCACGCGCAGGGCGAGCAGCTCGCGCAGGAGGTTCGGCGCGCCGGGAGCCGCTGCCTGCCGCCACGCCGGGTAGAGGCCCCCAAGGGCCGGGTCGAGGGTCTTGAGCAGGCGCGCCGTGTCCGCCCCCGGAGTGGTGGCGAACGTGCCTCCGCTCGGGGCGGGAGCCTTGCCGCTCAACGCGGGGAGGAGGGCGGTGAGGGCCCCCAGCGCGGCCTCGTCCGGGCGGGGGAGCGGGGCGGCGGCCGTGCGTGCGCGCGTGGATGCCTGCACCGATTGGCTCGCCGAGGGACCCACCGGCTGGTTCTCCGGTTGGGACGGAGCCAATTCGCCGGCCCTTTCCGCGAGTTCGGCCAGCATCGCCTCCAACTGGGCGAACCACTCGGCCACGTCCTCGTACGGCGTCGCCAGGACCTGCGCCTCGGCGAGGCGGGCAAGGGGCTCGGCGAGGGCGGACACGAGCTGCTCCGGCGTCTTCACACCGTCCAGACCGTCCCGCAATGGGGCCAGCACCTGGTCGTCGAAGTCGTCGATCAGGCGGCTCACCGGCCGGGGGTTGGGGACCTCGGGCGTGGGCGGCTCGTCGCCCGGATCGCCCGGGGCCTGCGGTTCGGTCGTCCAGCGGCGCACCTCGTCGATCAGTTCCTTGAGGGTCGGCGGCGCCGACTGCGGCAGGCCGATCGCTGTGATCTCGTCGTCGCGGTCGATGCGTACGCGAGAGACGGGAAGCAACAACCGCTCGCCGCCCGCCTGTTCACCGAAGACGAAGAGCAGCTGGTCGCCCGTCCGAAGGGAGTTCGCGGTGCCTTCGACGAAGAGCTCCGAGCGGCGGGTGAGGTCCTCAGGGGTGACCAGGGAGGGCCGCCTGCGACGCGGTTGGAGTTCGTTCCAGTCCCAGCGGGCCGTGAGGTCCCGGCTGGTCTCGAACGTCTGCGACTCCTCGTCGGCCGACGCCGGGACGCTGTTGCTGCGCGCCCCGCGCGGGATGACGACGGGGAGAGTCTCGGCCCGCGGGTCTCGGTCGAGGGTGTACACGAGATGCGTGTTCGCGGCGACGCCGGGACGCGGCCGGTGACCGACCAGGCGGCCGAGCAGCACCAGCGAGCGGTGCTCGTTCGCGGTGCGCAGATAGGCCTCGTCGGCGATTCGCTCGGAGTGGAACGTCAGCAGGTCGCCGAGAACGGCGGTCGCGTCGAGGAGGCCGATCGCCGGGTCGTCGGGGGTGCGGACGGTCAGCTTGTCGAGCGCCGGGTAGGCGGGGGACGCAAGGCGGTCGCGCAGGGCGGACAGGAAGGAACCGTACTCGCCGACGCGGTAGTCGAGGGCGGTGCGGCCCGGCGGGTTGTGCGGCGCGGCGGGTGCCACCCGCTCGTCGTGACCGCTCGCGCAGGTCCCGCCGCAGCCGCAGCCGCAGTCGCCGGTGAGGTCGTCACTCGTCATCGGGCACCCCCAAGGGATATCGCCAGCCGGCCGTTCTCCGGCCGGTCGGGGTCGTTGTCGCAGATGGCGATCTCCAGCGGGCCGAGCCGCAGCACGCCGTCCTCCCTCTCTCCTCGGTCCTCTTCGAACAGCCGCCGCAGCCGGGTGACGTGAACGCTCTCCACGCCCTGGACGGCCGCCGCTGCCGCGACCAGGCGGCTGAGCCTGACCGGCTCGCCGAACGTCAGCGCGTCGGGGTGGAAGAAGCCGAGTCGCCCGCCCGCGAGCCGGCCATGGCCGAGTACGCGGTACAGCTCGGCCAGGATCTGCCCCTGCTCGTGCCCGGGCTTCGCGCACACCGACAGCGTGATGTCGAGCGGCACCAGACGCGCGGGCCCCACCAGCACGTCATGGCCGATGCGCCGGTACGCCTCCAGGGACTGGGCCACCGAGTCGAGCAGCGCCGGCGTGGGGGCGCCGGTGCCCTGGGCGTCGATCGCGATATGCGTCTCCTGGACGCTGCCCGTCCAGCGCAGCTCCGCCGCGGCCCGCTGCACCCCGGGCAGCGCTGAGGCGAGGGCCGCGTAGTCGTCGGCGGTCACGGCGCGCAGCCGGGTGCGCCGCAGGTCGAGCGGCGCCAACTGGCGTACCTGGTCGATGGGTTCGGGCTCGGTACCGCCGACGGCGGGGAGCGGATTGCGCACCCCGGCCACCGGCACCTCGCCGTCTTCCTCGGCGTCGCGGCAGAGCACCAGGTGGTTGATGGCCTCCGCGCCCACGTTGCCCGCGAGTCTGCCGCCCAGCCTGTAGTGGAGTTCCAGGCGGGCGCCGGGCGTCGGCTTCGCGCCGTGCCGCCCGTCGCCGAACCGCAGCGCGAGCCGCCCGTCGTCCTCCAGCTCACCCACGAAGTGCCGGTCGCGGGACCCGCTCGCGAGCAGGTCGCGGCGCGGCGTCCAGCGCAGCTCGTCCTCGTGGAGGCGTACCGCGGGAAGGGCGCAGCGTGCGTCCTGGGCGAGCCCGGCCGAGGCGGAACCTCGCAGGACCGGCTCATCGGGGTGGAGGCCCTCCGCGTAGGCCGGGCCCCAACTGTGCGCGATCTCCCAGGCGATGTGTCCGTCGAGGACCGTCCCGGCGCGGGCGCGCGCGGTCAGCACCTCGATACGACGCACCTTGGAGTCGAGCAACCGGTCACTGCGGTGGAGGAGTTCGCGCAGCGCGCGCACCGGGTGCAGCCGCAGTTCGAAACGCTCCAGGACCTTCAGGCCGTAGATCACGGTCAGCTCGGCGATCTCCTCGTCACCGAGCCCGTCACGGTCGCGGGCGCTGCGCCACAGCTCCACCAGACGCCGCTTCACCCGGCCGGGGATCGCGCCGATCCGCTCGGCCTGCCCCGCCGAAACGGCCCGCGGGTCGGGGAACGGCACGGCCTGCACCACAGGGGAGCGGCCCAGCAGCGGCCGGAAGCGCGGCGCGATGCCCGGGTACACGGACTGCGCCAGCAGCGTACGCAGGGCCGCCGCCTGGGCGTAGGCCGTGCCGGGCACGACGTTCCCCCAGCTACCGCTGGGAGGTGCCCCCACCTGCCGCTGCCCGGCCAGCTCCAGGCCGAGCCCGGCGCGTACGGTCGCGTCCTCGCCCACCACGTCGAACAGCCCGCGGACGTCGGCGGGGGTGAGCGCCTCGCCGCACTCCGCCTTGTCCGTCAGGGAGTTGATGAGCTTCGCCGCAGCATTGCCCTCGTCGGGATCCCAGCAGCCGAAGGCAGGCGGGTCGCAGGGGACCACGGTCGCGGGCGCGGGCGGTACGGTCGCCGTCTCCGGCAGCGTGTTCCCGCACCAGTGCACCGTACGCCCGTGGTCGACGAGGACCACATTGCCGCGCGCCACGCTCACGTCCTCGACGGGCGCGCAGTCGCGTCCGCCGCGCGTGGTCAGGCAGAGCGGGAAGCGCAGCGCGTCCTCGGGGGCCCAGGTGACCTCCAGGACCGGCTGGTCCTCGATACGGTCGACGCCCGGCGTGACGGACGTGAGACGCACGGCCTGCCGGTGGGACGGGTCGGCGTCGCCCGGTGTCCCGGTACGTGGCCCCTTCACTTCCTCCAATACGAGCAAGTCGCCCGCGTTCAGGTCGAGTTGGCGCCCCTCGCAGGTCTCCGCGTCCCGCCACTCGTCGCGCAGGGTCGCAGCCAGGGCCCCCTTGGGCAGCGAGCACACGTCGCCGCCCCAGGTCCACAGCCGTATCGCGTTGTGCGCGGCGCGCAGTTCGAGAGGATCCGCGGCCGCGACCGGCTCGAAGACCTCGACGCCGCCGCGCTCGGCCAGATCGGCGAGGTCCCGGTCGTCGACGACCGTCCCGGGCGCCGGGCGGTCGTGCGGATCGACGGCGCGTACGTCGACGGAAGCGAAGCGGAACGTGCCCGCGGGCAGCGTGTGTTCGCCGGCCGTCTCCACGGTCACGTACGCCCGCGCGGTGCAGCCGTCGTGCATCGCGTAGTCGATGAGCCGGACATGACGGCGTACGGAGACACGGCGGCGCGCGGTGTCGAGATACGCCTCCGTGGCGACCGCGTCCTGCTGATAACTGATCTGGTCGCCGGTGTACGCGAGCAGCTCGACGAGCGTCATGCCCAGGTCGGCCGGGTTGCGCTCGATCCAGTCGGGCGTGGTGAGGGCCAGCCGGTCCAGGAGGAGCTTGCGGATGGTGTCGTAGTCGCGGGCCGTGTAATCGACGACCGGAGTGCTGGGGAAGGAGGGTTCTTGCGCTGTCTCGTCCGCGCAGTCGAAGGGCGTAGGACAGTCGGGTCGGAAGGCGAACGACGCCTTGTGGTAGCGCTGGTCGAAACCGCGGAAGGGCTCCGTGCCCGGCCGCCCGTACGGGTCGGTCTCGACCAGGGAGATCCGGTAGCGGGAGGTGTCGCCGGCCCTGTCGAGCGTGACGTACAGCCGGTCGTCGAGCTCGGGGTCCTCCTCGCGCTCCACGCTCACGTCCACGGCCTCGATGCCGGTGATCCGGCGCCCGCCGTCGATGCGCACGTTCTGCGCGCACAGGCCGTGCGGGGCCTTGCCGAGGAAGCTGACGGTGAGCAGCAGCCCGTCGTCACTCACCTCTACGGCGTCGACTCCGTTGAGCTGAGCCGCCCTTACCTTGGCCCGGCGGGTGGACACGGAACTGGTCACGCCTCCGCCCTCCCTTCGAAGACGTCGTCGCGACGGCTCCCCGTGGAGCGCACGGCATACGACAGATACACGCGGACGACGTTCTCCTCGCTCACCACGTCGAGGCCCGCCACCTCGATCAAGTCCCCCAGCCAGCGCTGCAGCGACGCCTGCACCGAGAGCTCCAAGGCGCTTGCCAGCTCCGGGCTGTTGGGCGTGAAGACCAGGTCGAGCAGGCCGCAGCCGAAGTCGGGGCGCATCACCCGCTCACCAGGACTGGTGAACAGCAACTGCTCGATCAGGTCGCGGACATGCTCGTCGCGGTCGGCGTGCGCGCTGCGCCCCCGCCGGTCGACCCGGAACGGAAAGGCGAGGTCGCTGCGGACCCGGGTGCGTGGGCTCATCGGACGGTCACCTCTCGCTGCGCGGGCTGGACGAACGGCGGGCCCTGCGGCACGAACGCCGCCGAGACGCACTGGGCCGCGGAGGTGTCGAGCAGCACCGGCGCGCCGTCGACCGTGATGCCGGAGGCGTCGGCGGTCCAGCGCACGGCGACACACGGCTCCGGTACGCCGCCGATGGTGTGGGGGCAGCCGACGACGACATAACTGTGCGAGGCCGTGGCGACGGGCGCACCGTTGACGAGCACGGCCCGGTCCGATGCGCCGGTCGTCGCGGTGGCGCGGCCGCCGTGCGGGCAGCTGATCACGGCACCGGAGCCGGTGGTGAGCAGATTCCCGGTTATTCCGGTAGTCCCGGACATCCTGGTTGATCCCCCGTCTTCTATCGCTGTGCGGCCATCGTCAACTGGCCCTTGTTGATGGTCACTTCCTTGCCGCGCAGGATGACCTCGGCGCCCTCCCCAGTCGCGATGACCACGGCTTCCTTGGTGATGCGGATGTACGCGCCGCCCTGCGCCTGGAGAAGAATCCCCTGCTCGGGCGCGTCGTTCATCACGATCTTGTGGTCCCCCGGCGTCTGGACGACGACCGGCTTGTTCGGCGAGTTCTGCTGCACCGCGGCTCGCGCGTCGGGTGGGAGCTCCGCCTCCGCCCCGTACCAGCACCCCGTCCAGACGGGGAAGCTCGGATCGCCCTGCTCGAATTCGACCCACACGCCCGCGCCCGGCGGCGGCACCACGAACTGGCCCGCCTGCGGTCCGGTGAAGGGCAGACAGGGCAGCGCCCACGTGGACGGTTCGTCACCCAGGACGTCCGGGACCTCGGCCGTGACCCGGCCGATGTGCAGCGGGTCGTTGTTGTCTACGACTCGGCCGCGGAACTTGCCGAGGTAGCGATTGCTGGGTGCCGCCATGCTGAACTGCTCCTGGTCTGTGGGGATTGGCTGCTGTCGGCCTGTCGCGCGTCATGGCCGGACGTAGGCGCTGCGCGCTTCGAGTCCTTCTCTGGAGAGGGTGAAGTTCTGTTGGAAGGAGCCCGGCCGCAGGTTGTGCGTCACGGACTTGACGTAGTAGTCGCCGTCGTACGCAGGCCCGGAGCCGCGTACACCGACCAGCTGGCGCGGTTGCAGGAGGTAGCCGTGCCGGTTGACGTCGAGCGAGCCCGACCCGGAAATGACGTCGGCGGACACGGCCGCGCGCGCGAGCAGCTCGGCCTCGGCGGCCTCGCGCTGCTGCTTGGCGGTGCCGGAGAGCGTCTTGCGCTTGAGCGCGGGAGTCGGCCGCTTGCCGAGCGGTGGGCGCAAGGGGCTGATGAGCGGCTGGGGGAGCAGGGTGGACTGCCGGGTCCCCGGGTCCTGCCAGCGGGCCTGCGGCTCCTCGCGAGCCGTTCCGTCGTAAGCGAACGTCAGCTGGTCGACCGTGGAGTTGGCGTCCATGTTGACGTTGAGGGCGTGCTGGCGAACACCGAGGCGGACCTCGGGACCCCAACGTGCGGACGACTGACCGGGGTTGGGGCCCGGCTCCAGATAGAAGGTGTACCCATTGGCCCGGGCCAGCTCGGTCACGTACTGCAGGTCGGTGCCTGTCTGGTAATGCACGCGCAGGTTCTCGTGCGGGGGCTGGGCAATCTTCTCCGCGTACACGTCCGGCCGGATGCCGTAGTCCGAGTAGCGGCGCAGGATCGCGAGCACACGCTCGGACGGCGGCAGGTTGGGATACCGGTCCGTGCGCTCCTCCAGGTCCATGAGCAGCGTCAGGTCCTCGCCGGTGACGGTCAGGGTGGAGTGTCCCGGCTGGTTGCTGGCGCCCACTTCCTGACGCACGATCAGCCCGTCGAGGAGGACCTCGGGGGTGCCTTTGACCGTGACGGTGACGATGACCCGGGTCTTCGGATCGAAGAACCCCTCGGGGAGCAGTGTGCGGCTGATGAGCCCGTTCTTGGTCAGGTCGAACGCGAGCTGGAATCCGCTCCGCTCGCCCGCTGTCGCGGTGATCTGCGCCGACAGGAGTGCCTCGGCCACCTCGGCGGGCACCGGGCGGGCCAGCTGCGGTCCCATGGAGACGGTGATGTGGACCGGGCCCTGGCCCACGGGCAGTTCAGACACGCCGGTCTCCCTGCGGGAAGGTGCCGGCGCGCGGAATGTCGATCTCGCCGCCGGGCTCGGCGGTCAGCTCGCGCGGGTCGAGGACGGGGTTGGCGTCGGCGATCTGCCACCACTGGGCGGGGTCGCCGAAGTAACGCTGCCCGAGGAGGTCGGGACGCTCGCCGGTACTGACGGTGTGCGGCTGCGTGTCGTCGGCGTCGGCTGTGATCGGAGGCAGCAACCGGCGCTTGGCGTACCGGACTTCGGTCCCGTCCGGCTGCCGGTACACGCCGATCTCGGCGTCGTGGTAGCGGCTGGAGCGGGGATAGGGGTGGGCGCCGGGTATCGCGTCCAGGGCGTTCTCGTACGGTTCCGTGCCGGCCATGGTCTCCGGTCAGCTCCTTCCCATGCCGATGTCGCCGGGGGTGAGCCCGAGCGTGCCGAGGCCCCCGCCGCGGGCGGCGCCGGCCAGGCGTTCCTTCTGCGCGAGGTGCGCGAAGTACAACTCGGCGCCGCGGTGGCCGGCCGGCAGATCACTGACCGTGAGTACCTTGAGGCCGATGCTCAGCGAGGCCCGGATCGGGTTCAGGTTCACGTCGAAGGCGGATTCGTTGATGGACAGTTCCGTGAGCCGCACGGGCATGACGCGTTTGCTGCCCCACGTGAAGAGGGTCAGCGGCATCTCGATCGGACTGATCTCGATCGTCCCGTTCTTGGACAGTCGGCTCGCTTCACGCAATTGGGCCGAGGTCGGCTGCACGAGCATTTCGAGGACGGCCAGTTGGGGGTGAATCCCATCCGGCGCGGCGATCTCGAACTGGTCGGTGGCGTCGATCTCTGCGGTGAACTTCCAGGTCTCCTGCGCGGGGCCCTTGAGTCGGAGGGCCTCATTTCTGTCCCCGGTCCCGCTGCCGCCCCCGCCGGAGTCTCCGCTGCCGCCTGCGGATTGGGGCGAGAGGCTGCGTTCCAGGGTGTCCGGGTTGAACTGGAGCACGATGATGCGTTGGGGGGTGCCGCGTTCGGGGTCTATGAGGACTATTCCGGAGCGGATGGGTTTGGGGATGTCGGAGTAGCGGGTCACAGGCGGGCCTCCAGACGACTCTGCAGATCTGCATAGGAGTAGTGCGGGAAGAGTCTGGGAAACAGGGCGAGAAACTCCGTCAGATTCCTGGACACCTCGTAGTGTTCGGGCTGCCCCAGATCGGCGTCCGTGAAGAGGTACTGCCAGCCGAACGCTCCCTTGGTGGCAAGCGCGGTCTCCATGTACGTCCCGTAATCCAGGTCCAGGCGGACCAGGCGTGACCGGGTCATGTCGTAGAACCAGACTTCGGGTTCCTGAGCTCGGTCGGTGACGCGCAGCCCGGTGGCCCGGCCTGTGCCGGCGAACGGCTCCTCATCCATCACCTTCAGGTCGGCCAGAATGCTCCGCTCGCCCGGGGTGAGTGTGACGTCCTCCAGCGGAGGATGCCGGCGGGTCAGACACGTCAGGACGTTGGTCAGGCAGAGTTCGCCCTTGACGACGGGGGCGCCGGTCGACTCCCAGGAGACATGCACTTCCTCCGCCGGGAAGTAGTAGGCCTGCAGCTTCGTGGCGATGGGCGAGGCGACCTGTTCCGACAGGGCTGCGTGTACTTCGGCCGGATCGGACGGCAGGACGAGCGAGGTGTCGGGCGGACGGCTCTCGATTTCAATCGCGCCTGCCTCTCCCATTTCCCGCACTGCGCGAGCACTGCGCACAGCGAAACTCTCTTCGGTCGGCATCATGTTCATCCCTTGCTCACGTGAAGGTCCGCCAGTCGATGTCCTTCTCCATTTTCTTGAGGTTCACGATCGCCCGCCACAGGTCTCTCTTGGTTCTGGGTTGCATGCGCGGGCGCGCGGCGAGGACAGTCTTTCCGATGTCCGAAATGCCGTTGTATACAGGCCGGGGGCCAATCGACTTGCCGTCGGCGTCCTTGCCTGCGATGTATCGGGCGACGGTCATCGATATTCTGCCCGACGCCACATATATCCCGTCCTCGCCGGCCTGGTTGATGAACAGCTTGCTGTGCTCGTCCTTTTCGGGCAGCGGAATGTTGTTGCGTGCAAACGTCTTCTTCGGGCGTTCCGGCAACCAGGCACTGCGCTTGTGGCGAGCTTCTCCCTTGATCTTTCGGTATCCGCCGTAGCTCGATTCCATCGCGCGGGGGAAACCGTCCGGATATCCGTCGGCTGATGGGCTCTCGGTGCCGGGGTGGAACTTCACGCTGGACGAGAACCAGACCATCTCCTCCGGCTGCGGGATGGCGTCATGGGCCGGGCGCTCGACGCCATTCTTGAATTCACCGTTCATGACGTTGCGAGCGGGCACGAGGTTGTTGTCCGTAGCCATTCCGCCGATGGCCTCGGGGATCAAGTGCATACGCACCCAAGCCGTGTTGCTGGACAGGCGGTTGTCCTTGACGTACTTCCAGCCGTGCGGATGATTTCCCTTCTCCGCGTCGCTGGCAATCTGGCCGGTTTCCTTCACATGCTCGCTGAGGAACTTGGCCACCAAGTGATCCGCCTTCCCCTGGTGGAAGACCGGGAAGTCCGGCTTGGGCAGGCCGTCCTCCTCCACCTTGTCGAGCTGAATCCGCTTGTTGACTCGCTCGCCCACTATGACCGGAGCCTGCGGGTTGAGGCGGGCTGTTACCGCGACCTCGGGATCTCCGGTCCCCCAGAGCGCCGACAGGCGGTAGTAGAGCCGAAGCTGCGTCAGGAGCGCCTGGAACTGGGTCTCCCAGATCCCATCGCCCTCGAGCTTGCGTTTCAGGATGCGACGTATCCTGGCGACGATCTTCGCCAGCCGCTCCTCCTTGGATTCCTTCGAATCCTCGTCGTTCTTGCGCTGGTCCCTCTTGTCCTGCTTCGACCTGTGTGGCCCCTTGTCACCCGGCCGCTTGCCGTCTCCGTCCTTCGTGTGCGGCCTCTTGCCGTCGCCCTCCTTGCCGTTCGGCTTCTTGCCGTCGCCCTCCTTGGTGCTCGGCTTCTTGCCGTCACCCTCCTTGGCGTTCGGCTTCTTCCCGTCTCCGCCTTTGGGCTTGGGGGACGCGTCGCCGTCTTTGGTGTGCTTGGGCTTTCCGGGAGTGTTCTGGTTGTTGCCCTTGGGCTTGGTCGGGTCTTGCCTCGTGGGCCGGCTCGGTTCCTCGCTCTTGGGCCGGCCGGCGTCGTGGTCGCCCTTGGGCGAGACCTGGGTGTCACTCTTGGGTCCGCCCGGGGTGTTGCCCTTCGAGCCTGGCTTCGTGGCCGGGACCGGGGCAGGGGTGGTGTCCGGCTTGTCGCCGTCCCTGTCGCCCTTCGGCCGGCCGTCCCTGTCGCTCCCCGCGGGCCTCTTGCCGTCCCCCGCCGCCTTGGGCCGGCCGGGCCCGGTGCTGCCCGGACCATGCGTCGCGGGCCTGCTGGGAGCGGGCGCCGTGCCGGGCTTCGGGGCCGGGCGGGCACCGGGCGTGGGGGCTGGACGGGGCGCGCCGGGCTTCGGCGTTGTCGCCGTCGGCCGGGTGCTGGGCCTGGGCGTCGTCGTGACCGGGGGCCTGCCGTCGGCGGCGTTCGTCTTCGGGGCCTGCTCCTGGCCCTTGTTGCCGCGCGTGTCGCCGGCGCTGTCCGAACCCGCACCCGGGGCTTTGTCCCCGCCCTTGCCCCTCTTGCCGAGCTTCGCCGCCACACCCTTCAGCCGCTTGCCCACCTTCGCCACGTACTTGCCGATCCCGCTCATCAGCGCCTCGTAGGCCAGCTCGAGGAGCGCCACAACCCCCGCGGCGACCGCCTTCGCGAAGAGGATTCCCGCTCCGCCGCTGCGGACGGCCTTCAGCCAGGTGATGACCGCGCCGATCGCCCGCAGGATCTCGCCGAGCGCGCCAATGGCCGTACGGATGGCGTCGATCACGGCCATCGCCCAGCCGGCGCCCGGAATCAGCTTGGCGATGACCTTGGTGATGACGATCTCGCCGATGATGAAGGGGAGTTGGGGAACGATGGCGTCCCACGTCTCCTTGACGATCTTCTCCAGGGTGAAGCCACCCTTGATCAGCTTGTCCAGGATGGCCCTCGGGACGCCGATGATCTCCTCGATCTTCGACTGGAACCACTGCTTGACGGCTGCCTGGACCTCCCGGAACAGGTGGTTCTTCGCGCCGTCCACCGCCGAGTTCTTCGCGCCGCTCAGCCAGCCGCCCGGGTCGGAGAGGAAGTCGACCGCGATGAGCATGAAGTCGCCGAGCGCGCTCAGGAGTTTGGAGGCGTAGTCCAGGACCGTCTTGATTGCGTCCATCACGGCCTTGATGACGTCCTGAAGCATCTTCTTGAGGATGTTCAGGATGTCGCTCAGTATCTTCGCGATGGCATTGAGCAGATCGGCGACGATCTGCTTCAGCAGGCTGGCGAGCCGGTTGACGAGAGCGATGGCCGCCGCGATCAGCGAAGTGATGAACGTCCGGATGCGGTTGGCCAGTTCGATGACGGCCCGCACCATCGCCTTGGCGAACTCGATCAGATCATTGATGAGCGCCTTGATCGTGTCGACGATGAACTTGCGCGCCTCGTTGATCCAGCGCTCGACCGTCTCCTTGAAGTTCTTGATGAAGCCGATGACCGCGTCCCGCGCCGCCCTGATGACGCGGACGATCGCGTTCTTGATCTCGATGACCTTCTGCTTGATCCAGTCGAAGGCCTTGGTGATCCAGTTGCCCGACTCCTGGACGCTGTTGTCGCGCTCCTTCTCGGCGTCCCGTTCGGCCTTGGTGTTCTCGTCCTGGATCTTCTTGTCGCCGTCGTCCTTCTCCTTGGTGACGTCCTTGTCGGTCTTCTCTTCCTTGTCCTTGACGTCCTTGCGGACCTTGTCGTGCCGCTCGGTCTTCTTCGTGCCGAGATTCTTGAGCTCCTCGTCCTGCTCCGTACGCCAGTCGGCGCGCTGCCCGGTGACCTCGCTCAGGGCCTTCTCGCGCTCGCCCGCCTGACTCTTGGTGTTCTTCGCGATCTCGGAGTCGACCTGCTGCTTGTGCTTCTCCTGGGAGTCACGGAAGTCCCGGTCCTTGGTCTGCCGCCCCTCCGACATGCCCTTCTGGCCCTGGCTGAACGCCGCCTGGAACTGCGGGCCACGGTCGTGCTCAGCCACCGCCGACGCGGCTTCGGGCGGTACGGCACCCGTCGATGCGCCGCCGTCGGGAACGCCGCCCGTGCTGCCCTGCTGTCCCGGCACCTTCCCCTTCATCTGCTCCTTGGGAGCATTGGGGTAGACCTGGTTCTCGCCCATCGGGCGGCCGGCGTCGTCACGGCCCGTGTCGACGGTCTCCTGGCCCTTGGCGTCGATGCTGTCGCCCTGTTCACCGGCGGTCTGCTCGGCGGCGCCCTGCATCTGTACGCCCGGTGCGTTGCCCGCCTGGGCCTTCTTGAGGGCCTCGTCCTTTGTCGGCAGGCCCGCGAACTTGGCGGCCAGTTCCTGTGCGTCGACCTCGAAGCCGAGCTTGTTCGCCAGCCAGCCCAGGCCGAAGCCCAGGGCCATCTTGAAGGTGTCCCAGCCGCCCGGCTCCTCCGCCTTCTCGGCCTCGATCTGGCCCTCGGGCTCCTTGGCGCCCGTGACTTCGGCCTTCTCGTCCTTGGGAGCCTCGGACTTCTGCGCGGGGTCCTGGGAGTACTGGGCCGGTGCGTCGGACTTCGGCTTGCCCTCGAGGGTCTGCGGCGCGCCCGCCGGGCGCTGCATCTGGGGCGGTGCGGCAGCCAGCGCCTTGTGTTCGTCGCCGACGGTGCGGTCCGCCGCGCCACTCACGCCGGACATCGCCTGAAGTGCCTTGTGGGGCTTGAGTTTTGAGGCGGTCGACAGACCCGCTTCCGGGGACACCTGGGAGAGGTTCGGGGCCGCCGAGGAGTCCTTCTTTCCCCGGCCCGGCCCGGCCGCCTTGCCGCCGCCACCGCCGCCTGCTCCACCGCGCGACGCCTTCGCCCCGGACGCCTGCTTGCGGCCCGCGGCCTTCGGCGCCGGTGCCTCCTCGGGGGCGGGCGCCGGGGCGGCCGGAGCCTCGGGGGCCCGCGCGGGTTCCGGAGCGGCGGGCGCCGGCGCCTTTGCTGCCGGGGCCTCCGCCTGCGCCCTGCCCCCGCGACCGGACGTATCGGCCTGGGAGCCGCCGGAGACATGGCTGTCCCGCGCGGCCGAGGGAGCCTGCGATTCGGCGGCCGGCTCACTCCTGCCAACCGCAGCCGAGGTCGGGGCCGACCCGGATGGAGAACCCGCCCCCGAGGATGTCCTCCCCGCGGGCTCCGACGCCGCCGCCCTGCCGCCCGCCGCCTGCGGAGAGCCCTTCTCCTGCGCACCCCCGGACTTGTCACCCGCGGCCGGAGTGCCCTTCTCCTCCTTGGCGGAAGCCTCCTTGGTGTCCCTCTCCTTGGCGTCACCGCCGACCGCGGCCTTGCCGGGCGCCTCCTGCACCGTGGTCTGCGCGGCGACGGGCCCGGCCTTCGGGTCGTCCCCGCTCTTCGGGTCCTTCGACACTGCTCCCGGTCCGGGCAGTGGCGCTGTGGCCCGCTCCAGATCGAGGCCGCCGGGCTCCGCGCCGGCAGGACCGCCGGCGTCCTCCTCGGCCGCGGGCCCCGTATCGCCCGCCGAGTCGGCGACGTCCTCCTCGGGCTCGGCCTCCGCCGCCGCGTCCTCGGCGTCCCGTGCGGCCTGCACTTCGTCCGCCTTGGTCGCGGGCGGGGCGGTGACCGAGGGGATCGTGGCGGCAGCCGACGCCGGATCCGACGTGTCCGCGGTCGGTACGGCCGACACGTCGAGGTCCTGCGTGGGAAGGAAGTCCTCCGGCCCAAGCTTGATGTCCCAGGAGCTCCTCTCCTCGCCCCCGACCTCGACCTCCGACGCGCTCGCGGAGCCGAACGGATCCTCGTCGGCCTGCTCCTCCGGCCCGTCGAGATCCTGATTGCGTACGCCGTCCAGCCTGCTGACCGAGGTGGACAGCTGTGTGTCCTGACCGGACACCCTGGGCGAACCGGTGGGCCCGTCCGCCCCGCGCTTGTCCTCCTGCTTCAGCTGTCGGCCCGCCACGAGCGCCTCGACCGCGCCCGGACGGTTCCTGGCCGCGGACTCCTCCTTGCTCGCGACCGGAGCGCCCTGCTGGTCCTGTCCCTCCTTGGCCTCCTCGGGGCCCGCGGTCTTCTTCTCACTGCCCTGCTGCCCGCCGTCGGACTTCCCGCCCGAGGATGCGCTCTGGCCCGACGATTGCTGCTGAGGGGCGGCAGCCGGCTGCTGCTGTTCCCCGGACGCCGAACTCCCGCTGTCACGCCCCGAGTCGGCGCCCGGCTCACGCTTGTGCCTGCCACCCTGCGGCGCGCTCCCGCCCTGCGGAGTGGCCCCCTCCTCCCGAGGGCCACCGTTGCGCGGGGTACTGCCGACGGCGCCCTCCGCGCCGGCCTCGTGCTTCTCCGGGCCCGGCGCCCCTTCGAGTCTCTGCCCCTCTGCCCGCTCCTCCTCGGCCGACTGCCGCGCGGACTCCCGCTCGAACCACAGTTCTTCGGCCGGATCGCTCTCGACAACCGGGACGTCGAGCGAGTTCTGCTCAAGATCGTCCACGTTCTCGATCTCGTCCACGAGATCGAGAACTCGCTCGTGCTCCGAGCTGAGCAGCCTGCTCTCCAGGTGCTCGAGCACGCCGTCGAGCAACTCCTCGGGCAGTCGGGCCAGTTGCATGCGCGTGCGCTTCGACCGGTCCTCCGGGTCGCCGCGCAGCGAGCGGACGACCGAATTCGTCAGCCGGTCCACCAGGGTCGCCGGATCGATCTGCTCGATCCGGTTCCGGTCCGCGTCCACGGTGGCGTACCGCATCCAGCCGGGAGTGGCCTGCCCCTCGGTCACGTCTGCGGCCGCTTCGGACTGCTCGGCCAGGGAAGGACGTACGAGATCCTGCGCGGCCGACTCCGCCTCGCGCTCGATCGCCTGCTGCGGCAGACTCACCGCGCCCAGCTCGCGACCGGCCCGCAGTGCGCCGAGGCCGTCCGGGTTCTGCACGGTGTGCAACAGCTCGTGGGCGAGGAGGCGTTGACCGTCCACTGTGCCGGGACGGTAGGCGCCCTCACGGAAGAAGATGTCCTGGCCGACCGCGACGGCGTCCGCGCCGAGCAGGTCCGTGAGGACGCCCGCGTCCCGGTCGGTGTGCAGGCGTACGCGGCTGAAGTCGTGGCCGAGCCGCTCCTCCAACTCCCTTCGTACGCCGATGTCGAGGGGCTGCCCCGCGCCGCTGACGATGTCCTTCGGCTCGGGTGTACGGGACTTGGCGGCCCGCTCCTTGCGCTTGCGGCGGCGCTGCTGTGCGGCCTGGTCGGCCTGCGTGTCCTGGGACTGGGAGGTGCTCATCGCGTCACTTCCCCGCGGCCCGACAGCCCCGCGTGCACCGCTCGCGCCAGCTCCTGGCCCAAGCGGCGCGCGGACAGGCCGGCGGGAAGTGGCGGCAGCGCGGAGAGCGTGTCCAGACGCTGGCCTCCGTCCGCGGCGAGCGGGACGCCTCTCTCGCGTACGAGCCGCGTCAGCTCCCGCTCGAACGAAGCGGATACGAGCCCCGGGTCGACGCCGAAGCCGTCCAGAACCAGTTCGCCGATGTCCACCCGGATCGTGTGCGGCTGCCGACTTGCTCCCGAGGTGCTGCGCTCTCCCATCACACCCATCCGCGCACCTCCGAGGAAGTCAGCGAGCGCTCCAGCTTCACGTACTCGGTACGGGCCGCCGCGAGCATGTGCCGCATCTGCAGCCGATCGCCCTCTTCCGCCGCGAGGAACGCCCCTGACAGGGCGATGTTGCGGATCGAGCCGCCCGCGACCGTGAGCTGCGCGAGCAGCTCGGGGTCGAGGCCCTTCGTCGGCGTCTGCGGCGGAATCACCCGGCGCCAGATCTCGGCGCGCTCGTGCTCCGCGGGGAAGGGGAAGTCGACGACGAAGCGGATACGCCGCATGAACGCCGTGTCCAGGGCCTTCTTCATGTTGGTGGTGAGGATGGCCAGGCCCCGGTAGGCCTCCATGCGCATCAGCAGATAGCTGACTTCGAGGTTGGCGTACCGGTCGTGGCTGTCCTTCACCTCGCTGCGCTTGCCGAAGAGGGCGTCCGCCTCGTCGAACAGGAGGAGGGCGCCACCGCGTTCGGCCGCGTCGAAGACCTTGCGCAGGTTCTTCTCGGTCTCGCCGATGTACTTGCTGACGACCTGCGAGAGGTCGATGACGAACAGGTCGAGCCCGAGCTCCTTCGCCATGACCTCGGCGGCCAGGGTCTTTCCCGTTCCGGACCCGCCCGCGAACAGGGCCGTGACGCCGAGGCCACGGCGCAGCGTGGCGGCGAAGCCCCACTCCTGGTGGACGGTGGCCCGACGGCGTACGTGCGCGACGATCTCGCGCAGGGTGCTGGTCTGCCGCTCGTGCAACACCAGGTCGTGCCAGCCGGCCTCCGGCTCGATCCGCCGTCCCAGCTCGTCCATGCCGACCCGGGCCTCGTCGAGCCCGGCCCGCCAGGCGAGCGAGGCGGCGTCGAGCTCGTCCTCGCCGGGCAGATCACGGCGTACCGCGTCGGCCGCGGAGCGTATGACGTGCGGCGGCAGCTGGAACTGCGCGACCAGCGACCGGAGCGCGCCCTCGTCGATGTCGGCCACGTCCTCGAACGCGCCCGCCCAGAGCCCGAACTGCTCCTCGTCGTCCAGACGCGGCACGTTCACGCGCTCGCCGCGGGACCGCTCCGTCGGCCGGGGATCGGGGCTCGATACGACGACGGGGACGGCGGCACCGGCCAGGAACGCCTCCATGGCGGCACGCTGGTCGCGGTCCAGTTCGCCCACCTCGACCAGCAGCGCGGCGGGCAGCAGAATCGCCTCGCGCTGCCACAGCCGGGCGAGTAGATCGCGCTGCGCCGGGTCGGTGGGAATGTCCTCCGCGCTCATCTCGTACAGACCGAGCCCGGAGCGCGCGGCCGCCGCGGCGGCGATGTCGGCCCGGCTGCGCAGATCCCCACCGACGACCTCGACGAGCAACGGCGAGCCCGGTCGCGCCGTCGTCGTCCAGCCCGACGTGACGCGGCCCGCGGCAAGGTCGTACGAGGGTGGCAACCCGTCCGGCACCGGGGTGCGCCGCAACTGGCCGTGCAGCCGGGCGTCCAGATAGGGCGAGCCGAGCAGGAAGTGCAGGATCCGCTCGTCGAGCCGCAGCCGGGACCGGGTCAGCCGCGTCTCGTCGTCCAGCTCGACCAGCCGCCACCGGCGCAGCGGTGCGACCGGGGTCAGAGCGCTCCAATGCGCCCCGTCCAGCGCGGCGAGCGCGAGCGAGAAGGTGGGGTGCGCGCGCTCGGGATCCCCGCCGGCGGCGGCGCAGCGCGCGGCCGTGGTGGGGTCCAGCTCGTAGGCGGCGGTGAGCAGGACGATGTCCCGCTCGAACGGGGTGAGACCGAAGCAGGCGGCGAGGGCGTCCAGAGGGGCGACGCCTGGACCGTCGATCACCGTGCCGGTGCCGGTGCCGGTGCCGGTGCCCGTGGGGGAGGGGGCGGGGACGGGGGCGGGGGCGGTGCCGCGAGGGGTGGGTGCGGCGGTGGGAGCCGCGGCAGGGGATCCACCTTCGCGACTGGCCTGGAGACCGGCGTCGGGGTCACCGTCGGGACCGCCGGCCAGGCCCCCGCCGGGACCGTCACCGGGTCGATCACTCGGTGCGTGACCGGACCCGTCACTCGTGCCCGGCCCCGCCTCCGACGCCGCGGCGCCGACCCGTGTCGCCCGGGTCGCGTGGACGTCGAGCAGGGCGAGGACGCGCTGGATCTCCGTGTGCAGCGTCACCCCGTCGCCCGGCACGGCCGCTGTGCCCGTCCTGTGCGTTCCCATGTGCTCACCTGCCCCCGTCGCCCGCACCGCGCCTCAGTTCCCGTCGCCCTCGGCGCTGCCCGTCTCGGTGGCGGGAGCGTCGGAGGCGGTGCGCTCGGCCGTGCCGGCCGTCGACTTGCGGGTCCGGGCAGTCGCCTTGGCGGGCGCAGCGGTCTTGGCGGGCGCCTTCGCGGGCTTCTTGGCGACGGTCTTCGTGGCGGGCTTGGTGCCGGCCTTCGTGACGGCCTTCGTGCCGGGCACCGCGACGGCCTTCCCGGGTGACTGCTCGGGGCCGTCCTCCGCCACTTCAGCTCTGTCGACCGCGCCAGGGGGAACCGGTGCCCCCGGCGCCCCGAACGGCAGCACCCGAACCGTGCTGCGCTCCACCGGCCTCGCCGGCGTCGGTGTCTCCCGGCCCTCGATGAACACCAGCGCCGCCTGGTAGGTCACAGACAGCGTGTACGGCGTCTGGTTGAGCATCCCCCACAGCTTCGACGTCTCGTCGATGTCCATGACCGTCGGCACGAACCGCACCCGCTGCGCCGCGTCCGCCAGATCGCTGCCGGCCAAGTAGGGCCGCTCACCGGCCTGTTCGATGATGTCGCGGGGCAGCATGGGTATCTCGTGGAGCGTGCGCACCACGGTGCCGATGAGTCGCTGGCCCACCAGCTCGGTCTCCTCGCCGTACGCGCTGATCAGGAAATTCAGGTCGAGCGCCGCGGCGGGCCGCTTGAGCAGCGTGCCGTCCGGTGCGCGCGTGGCCAGGTCGTTGTTGCGCTGCGAGGTGTTGGGCGTGACCTGATACAGGAACACCGTGATCGTGGGGTCGGCCGGCGGATCGGCCGGCGGCTTGCGCGTCTCGACCTTGACCGCCATGTCGATCTCGGGCTGCAGATTCGCCTCGATCAGCAGGGCGAGGGCCTGGGTGACGTGGGCGATGGCGAGTGCGTTGCTCATGGCGTCAGTTCCTCAGTCCCTGATCCTCTTGCGAACGTCCGGCTGTCCTTGCGTCGCTCATTCGCGCCCCCGTGCCAGGTACTCCTCCAGGCTCACGGTCGCCGCGGGCCGCCGTACCGCGGGGGCCCGCGTCCGGCCGCCGGCCGAGGGCGATGGCGCCGCCGTCACCTCGAGCCGCCCGATCTGCACCTGTACCACCTGTTCCGCGCCCCGCCCCGACCGCCTGCCCGCCACCTGCCGTGCGGCATCCCGGGCTGCCGCCGTGTCGGCGGCGCTCGGCCGCAAGGGAGTGGACACGGCGGGGGAAGCGGCGTCCGTGCCCGGGGGGATGGGCACGGACGCCGCGCTCTGAGAAGCGGGCACGTCCGTTCGGGGGTGCGCCGAAAGGCGTCCCGATTCGGGCGTGGGCCTCGGCCCGGGCGTCACCGCGGTGCTCGGCCGCAACAGCGGCACCACGGGTGCTTCCCGCTCCGCCGTGCGGGAAGCGGGCCGCGCGGGCAGCGGCGCGTGCTCGGTCCGTACGACGGTCCGCTCCCGCTCCGTGCGCAAGTGGACCTCGCGGGAGGTGGGCTGACCCGTCAACTCATCTTGTCCGGGGGCGACTTGGGGGGCGGTGGGCCACACGGGCTCCTCCGCCTCCGGTGCCCCGGCCCGTACCGCCTCGACCCGCTCGAAGGGGCCGGCGAGTCGCGGCCGGACCCGCACCACCCCGGGACGCGGTGCGGCGGCCGGGGCGTGACGAGCAAGCAGCCGGTCGAGGAAGTCGGGGGCCCCGGGCCCCTCGGGCACGCGGCCGGAGGAGTCAGACATCCGCACACAGCTCCAGGTAGTAGCGGCGCCTCAGCGGGCTGAGCGCCAGAATCTCGGGCTCGCTCCACCCGTACGCGGTGGCGAGCAGATGGACGTCGAGCAGCAAGTCCCGTGCCCAGGAATCCAGTTCGGTCCACAGGTAGGAGGCGATGTCCAGTTCGGCACGGGTCGCCGCGCCGCATTCGGGACAGTTGATATTGAGCGTCACGTCGGCGGCCGGATCGGCCGCCTCCGCGGCCTCGGCGATCCGCCGCTGGACGGATGGAGGCAGTACGTCGACGAGGGCGGCGCTTGCGTCGGGCGCGTCCTCCCCGTGACGTACGACCGACACGACGCACCGCGCAAGCAGGGCGCCGCGGGCGTCGGTGTGCCGGGCCGCGGCCGTGAGGTCCGCGACGTTCGGCACCCGGAACTCGACCTCCCAGCCGTCCTGCGCGATGCGCACCGGCGACGCGTCGGGTACGCGCAACGACCGGGCGAACTCCCCGGCGTCCAGGTCGAATTCCATGTCCGCCCCGCACGCCCCGCACTCCAGGCGCACCTGCATCCGCTCGCCGAACAGGGCCCGGCGCAGCGCGAACAGATCGGCCTCGCGTGCGCCCACCGGCAGCGACAGCAGCGCTTCGCTGTCGCCGCCGGTGTCCGGGCGCGCCGCGTGGTGCAGCAGCAGGGCACGTCCGTCGAAGGTCCGGTCGAGCCCGGCCTCCCAGGTGGCCAGCAGCTCAGTGGCCCGAGCGATCGCCATGTGTGCCCCCGTCCGTTCCCGCGTACGCGACCCGCTCCCGTGCGGGCCGATGGTTCAACTTGCGTGTGATGCAACGTGCCTGCGGTACAACTCGCGTGCAGTCAGGCCGGGTTGAGGAACGAGGGCTCCTCCGGCTCCGGCACCTCGTAGTCCCGTTCCCAGCCCTCGCACTCGAGCTTCAGGCTCTGGATCGCCACCGCGTTGGCGTTCGCGTCCAGCTCGCCCAGGACCTGGTACTCGCTGGGCCAGGTCCGGTAGAGCTTGTGCGAGACGGCCACCTGTCCGGCCTCGTTGAGCACCTGGATGACGATGTCCTTGCGGAAGTCCGCGAGCGACACCTCGGAGCCGAGCCCCGCGCCGACCTGCCAGACCTTGTTGGCCCAGCGGTCGAACTCGGGGTCGTGCGTCACGCCGCGCTCCAGCGTGATGCCCTCGAACTCGGACCGTCCCGGCGACTTGCGCGGGGAGCTCGGATCGCCGCCGTGCCGGTGCTTGACCACTTCGGTGGTCCGCTTGAGCGGACTGACCTTGCTGATGCCCGCGACCGTACGACCGTCCCACAGGACCAGGAACTTGAAGTTCTTGTACGGATCGAAACGATGGGCGTTGACCGTGAACTCAGCCATCGAATTTCCTCGGAATTCCTTAGAGCTCGAACTGTCCGGACGTCTGCTGGATCTTGACGATCACGAACTCGGCGGGCCTGACGGGTGCGATGCCGACCAGCACGTTCACGACGCCGTTCGCGATGTCCTCGTCCGTCGTGGTGTCCTTGTCGCACTTGACGAAGTACGCCTCACGCGGCGTGCTGCCCTTGAAGGCGCCCTGACGGAACAGCGTGTGCAGATACGAGGAGGCGCTGAGGCGGATCTGCTGCCACAGGTTCTCGTCGTTCGGCTCGAACACGACCCACTGCAGGCCGCGTTGCAGGCTCTCCTCCACATGCAGCGCGAGCCGTCGCACCGGCACGTACTTCCAGTCGCTGTCGAGGGCATCGGAGCCCTCAAGGGTGCGCGCTCCCCACACCAGCGGGCCCACCATCGGGAAGGTGCGCAGGCAGTTCACGCCCAGCGGGTTGAGCAGCCCGTTCTCGCGGTCGGTCAGCTGAACCGTCAGCGAGCGCACCCCCGCGAGCCGCGCCTCCGTTCCGGCGGGCGCCTTCCACACACCGCGCTCGGAGTCCGTACGGGCGAACACGCCCGCCACGGCGCCCGACGGCGGGAAGGCGCGAAGCCGCCCGGTGAGCGGGTCGGTGAGCTGCAGATGCGGGAAGTACAGGCCCGCGTGGTTGCCGCGCACCGAGTCGAACGCGGACAGGCCCGCCCGCGCCGCGTCGACACTGCCCCAGGAGCCCGGGGCGTCGACCAGGAGGAACATCCGCTGCTGCTCGCACAGGCGCTGCGCCGCCGAGACGACCGTCACCATGTCGTCGGTCGACTCGTACGCCGCGAGCTCGGGAAGGGCGAGCAGGTTGACGTCGGCGACGTCGCGCAGCGCCTGGATTCCGGTCTTGTCCGTCTCACTGCCGATGAGGTCGCGCGGGCCCGGCGCCTCGCCGTCCTGGCCGCCGTCCAGCGGGAACACCGGCGGGTTGACCGAGGCCTCAAGACCCAGGTCGTTGGCGCACTCGCCGAGGAAGCGGACGACGTCCTCGGGGTCGGTGGAGCCGGCGACCACCTGGAGACGCCTGCCGAACACGGTCACCTCGACGCCTGCGAAGGCGTGCTTGCCCGGCGCGTCGGGCAGGGCGCGCAACTTGCGCTCGAGGAGCAGCGCCAGCTCGGCGACGGTGCCCGGGGCCTCGCCGTCGCACTCGGGGTCGTACAGCGTGAACTCGCGCTCGACCTCGCCGATCTTGACGGTCAAGTCGACCGCGAGGTCCGGCAGTTCGTGCCCGAACGGCTTGGAGACGGTGCCCGACGGGTCGGGGCGGCCCTCGCCGACGACGTCCACGCGGATCAGGCGTGAGCCGGTATTGACCAGGGTGGCGGCGTAGCGGCTGCTGGCCGGGTCCATGGAGAGACCGGTGAAGGACTCGCGGGCCTGGCCCCTGGCGTCGTACACCCGCAGGTTGAACGTCTCGTCCGGATGCGGTGTGTCGTAGTCGACGGCGACGCGCAGGCCGTTGCCCCACACGCCGGGCTCCTTGGCGTGCACTTCGAGGACCGCGCTCTCGCTGTGGCCCTCGGTGGACTCGAGGGTCACGCAGGCGGCCTTGCCGGTGTTCGCCTTCGCGACCCGCACGATCACGGCGACGGTGCCGCCGTTGCCGAAGAACTGGTGCACGGCGTAGCCGACGGCGCTCTGCGCGCTGAGGCCCCCGAAGCGGCGCTCGAACTCGGTGAAACTCGTGACGCGCACCGGCTCGTTGAGCGGACCGCGCCGGGTGTGACCCACGAAGGCGGTCACCGAGGTGGTCACGGTCGAGATGGTGCGGACACTGCTGGGAAGCTCTTCGACGTAGACGCCGGGATAAGTCGGCTTGGCAGCGCTCACTGCATTCGTCGGCATTCCCCCTCCTATCCCTTCTCAGGCACCGGGTGAAGGCACCAAGAGACGGCAGAGGAAGGCGGCTCGTCTGCGGGTCGACCCGTGGCCGGGCCGGCCGACAAACGGCGTGCGCGACCGTATGGCCCCCCAGGTCCAAGGGGCGCGTCGATCGCACACGCTTCATCAGTTTTCCCCCGTCAGTCCCCGGGCGGTTGGCCGTCCGGGTCAAGCAATGCGCTTGTGACTCCTGATGCGTGTGTGCTCAACACACTCTGGAGTGCGCGTAGTTGACAAAACAAGGCCGGTTCAGGACAGCGCGGGGGGAGGTTCTGTGAAGGAGATGTTCGCCAGATGCAAAGTTTGCGGTCGTGCGGAGCTGTGCCGCCGCTGTGCGGGCCACCAGGCCAACTGACCGTCGCTGAGGCCGAATTCAGACTTGACGCAGAGTCGATCAGCTGCCAGTCCTTAGCGGAAGGTCTCCCGCAGCGGCGCGGGGTCCGCGCTGTCGGCGTCGAAGAGGTACTGGGTATCGGGGAGGACGGCCAGTGCGAAGCGTGGGCTTTCGGGATCGAACCGGCCGGTCTGGGCCCCGTCGAAGGCCTGCGCCGGGGACGCTTCGAGTGCCGCGACCGCCGGCCGGTCGTCGGCAGGGTGACTGCGGCCCGCAGTAACGTGCGTCTCTGCACGGGGTTTTGCTGTCCTGCTGCACTCATGAGTACTCCAGGGCTAGGACGCTTGATCAGGCCGTACGCTGCTCACTTGCCCTGGCCGTGCGGTGGCGCGGAGCTGAACGCCGGTTGCCGGTCGCCGCACGTTTACCGGCGCCCGCGCCGCTGACGGAACGCACCGCGAACCGAGCCCCGCCGTACCGCCTTCGGCGAGCCGCTTCCGGCAGGGGCGCCGGAGACCGTTCCCTCTTGTCGCCGGAGCCCGGTTCACCGCAGGTCTGTGCCGAAGAGTTCGGCGAGCCGATCGCCCACAACGGGAGCGATGGCCTCGGCGTAGGCCTCGGCCATGTGGCTGTCATCGCGGTAGACGAACGTGTTTCCCACGACCACGGGGCAGCTGCCCGAACGGGTGCACAGCCAGGGCTCCGGGTCGATCACCGCGGTGTGGGTCGACCTTGCCGCCTCCGTGATCGCGTCTCTGCGGGTCTGGTCCTCGATCGCCTGCTGGATGTGGTTCGTACAGCGCCCCAGCCGCAGCGGATGCAATGCCGCGCATTCGACCGCGTCATCCTTCGGCCAAGGAGTGTCGAGGATGGCGGCCACCTGGGCACCGGTGCCCGCGAGACTCTGGAAGGTGTCCCGGAACCCCGCGGTCCAGCCCCGCAGGGGATCGCTCATCGCCCGTGCCGGGTTGCCCGCATCGGAGGACGAGACGATCACCAGCGAGGGACGGAGGTCTTTGATCTTTGCGAGCGCTCTGCTTCGCCAGGCATCGCATGACGTGTACGGCTTGCCGCCTTGGATGATGGTCACCGCGGCCACCTTGCAGGACGCCTTGGTCAGCGAGACCAGCTTCCACCGGTGCGCCGACGCGAGCCGGTTCAGCGCCGGGAACCATTGAGCCGCGTGGGAATCGCCGAAGAGTACGACGACCTTGTCCGAGGAGCGGCTCCCGTAGACACACGGCGGCGTTCGCGTGCTCGCGTAGTTCACGTGGCACCCGTCCCGATAGATCGCGGACTTCGTGTCCTTGATCTTGGTCAGTGCCGGCGTGAGGTTGCTCGGAAGGCGCGTCTCCGAGGCATCCAGGAGCTCTGTCAGACGCGACCGCGGGTCCGGCGCGGTCGCGAGCGTGTCTTTCAGCCCGGGCGCGGGCGCACCGGAGTCTATTGCGGGCGGGAAGGCCGCCGCGATCAGGGACATCACGGCGGCGCCCGCCGACAGGCCGAGACCAAGCCCCAGTGCCCGGCCGTGCCGGCCGCGGAACGCCGAGTGGAACCGCACCGGATTCTCGACCAGGTGCGCGGTGGCCCACGCCATGAGCAGGGCGATCGCACTGAGCACCAGCGCCAGACGCACGGTCGCGGGTCTGCCCAGCGCAATCGGTCCGATGAGCAGAAGCGGCCAATGCCACAGATACCAGCCGTACGACAACCCACCGAGCCAGGCCGCCGGCTGCCGCGAGAGCAGCCATCCGGCGCCGAACCGGGCCGGCGAACAGCCGCCGGCCAGTAGGAGCGCGGCTCCGGCAACCGGCAGAAGCGCGTGATACCCGGGGAACGCTGTGTCCTGGTCGAACCAGAGCGCCGACAGCACGACGCAGGCCAGGCCGGTCCACGTCATCGGCGCCGAGAACCTGGGGGCCAGCTGCTCCAGCCGGGCGGCGAACAGTGCGAGAAGGGACCCGACGCCCAGTTCCCAGATACGGGTGTGCGGACCGAAGTACGCCCAAGGCGGCGAGTTCTCCGTCACGGACACGCTCAGCCCGAAGGAAACCAGGCAGAGCGCGACGAGCGGCGCCACCAGAAGGGCACGTCGCCGGGTCAGTTTCCAGCTGAGCAGGAGCAGCAGCGGCCACAGCAGATAGAACTGCTCCTCGACGGCCAGCGACCAGAAGTGCTGGAACGGTGACGGCGGGCTTCCCTGGGCGAGGTAGTCCGTGCCGGAGATCGCCAGCCGGAAGTTCACCGCGTAGAGAGCGCTGCTGAGCGCATCGCCCACGTAGTCCGCGAAGCGAATCTTCGACAGGAACAGCCAGGCACCGCCAAGTGTGGCGACGACGACGAGTGTCGATGCCGGAAGCAGGCGCAACGCCCGGCGGGCGTAGAACTTCCGGATCGAGATACCGCCCGTGGCGCGGAGTTCGCGCGACAACAACGAGGTGATCAGAAAGCCTGATATCACAAAGAAGACATCGACACCGACATAACCCCCGCTGACCACGCTCACCCCGGCGTGGGAGAGAACGACCAATGAGACCGCCAGGGCGCGAAGCCCTTGGATGTCGAGCCGCAACGCATGCTGCGACACGGTGCCGTCGTGCGGTGGGGTGCGGAGCTCGGCAGGCGCCGGATTCGGCATCAGCCGGCCCGAGTGCCACGGGGTGGCGGTCGTCAACGGATCTCCTTGTATCGATTCTTGAGCGGAGCAAGGGAATTTTGGGCCACACCGACAAAGGGAGACCCCCGACCGCGTGGAAGGGTTGCACCCCCACCGCTCCGCAGCCCGTGGAACTCTCGCATGCCATGTACTGTCCGACCGCGACGAGGAGTTGTTGTGATTCCCGTCACAAGAGGCTCCGGCTATCGCGGACCTCGGCCGTCAGGTGTCGGATCCGGCCTTGGGGAGACGCTGGTTGATCTTGTTCTGCCGATCCAGGAATTTGCGTAGTGCCTGGTCAGCGCATCGCGGGCGAAAATTGGTGCCGTCGAGTCCGAATGTGCGCACCGTGCTAAAATTGCCCGAGTTGCAGTCGCGGTTCCCGTAAACTCCCAAAACGAATTGTTACTTTGGTGGAGTTTGTCTTTTTAGCGCGGTGTCGTGTGGCCTGCTTCTATTCGTCTCAGCCTTAAGTTCGGCTCGTTCTTGCAATTCATTCGGCTCATGTACGCCGAGAATTCCTCGATGCGCGCCCTATCGAGGAAGGTCTCCATGGACCGCTCAGCTCGTAGGAACGACCGTTTCGGGTCCGACCGGGGAGCCCGTTTCCGGCCGCAGGGCCAGGGGCGCCCCGGCGTCGGTCCGGGCGGCAGCGGGCGCCGCGCCTCCGCACCGCAAGGGGAGTTCGCGCTGCCGGTCACCGTCACCCCAGCCCTCCCCGCGGCTGCGACCTTCGGTGAACTGGACATGCCTGTCGAGTTGTTGAACATGCTCACCAGCCTCGGCCTGAACGAGCCGTTCCCGATCCAGGCGGCCACACTGCCGAACTCTCTCGCGGGCCGCGACGTGCTGGGGCGCGGGCGCACCGGATCGGGCAAGACGCTCGCTTTCGGTCTGGCGCTCCTTGTGCGCACGGCCGGACAGCGTGCCGAGGCCCGGAAGCCACTGGCCCTGATCCTCGTGCCCACTCGCGAGTTGGCCCAACAGGTCACCGATGCGCTCACCCCCTACGCCCGGTTGCTGAAGCTGCGGCTGGCCACCGTGGTCGGCGGCATGTCGATCGGCAGGCAGGCGGGCGCACTGCGCGCCGGGGCCGAGGTCGTCGTCGCGACTCCCGGCCGGCTCATGGATCTCATCGAGCGCCGGGACTGCCGTCTGGACCGGGTGAACATCACGGTCCTGGACGAGGCCGACCAGATGGCCGACATGGGCTTCATGCCCCAGGTCACCGAACTGCTCGACCAGGTGCGCCCGGACGGCCAGCGCATGCTGTTCTCGGCCACGCTGGATCGCAACATCGACCTCCTGGTCCGTCGCTACCTCCACGACCCGGTGGTCCACTCGGTCGACCCCTCGGCGGGCGCGGTCACCACGATGGAGCATCACGTGCTGCAGGTGCACGGCGCGGACAAGTACGCCACCGCCACCGAGATCGCCGCCCGTGACGGGCGCGTGATCATGTTCCTGGACACCAAGCACGCGGTCGACCAGTTCACCAAGCACCTGCTGAGCAGCGGCGTACGGGCCGCGGCGCTGCACGGCGGCAAGTCGCAGCCCCAGCGCACCCGCACCCTGGCACGGTTCAAGACCGGCGACGTCACGGCGCTGGTGGCGACCAACGTCGCGGCCCGGGGCATTCATGTCGACGACCTCGACCTCGTCGTCAACGTCGACCCGCCCAGCGATCACAAGGACTACCTGCACCGCGGCGGCCGTACCGCCCGCGCCGGTGAGTCCGGCAGTGTCGTCACGCTGGTCCTGCCCAACCAGCGCCGGGACATGGCCCGTCTGATGTCCGACGCGGGCATCAGACCGCAGGTCACACAGATCCGCTCGGGCGAGGCCGAGCTGAGCCGCATCACCGGTGCCCAGGCTCCCTCCGGTGTCCCGGTCGGCGGCAGCGGGCCGGTCGCGGAGCGCCCGAAGCGCGGCGGTGCCCCCTTCCGTGGTCTGGGCACGCGTACCGGTCGCGCCGGTGGCGAGTCACGCCGGTCCGCTGAGGCGCGCCTGACCGCCGAGGCCCGCAAGGCCGCCCGGGTCCGTCGCGGCGACTAGGCCGAGGGCAGGCTGACTGCCTCCTGCCGACTCGGCACCGCCGCCGTTTCGTTGTCGTACGTCGACTTCACGCGGCCTGCGGCCGGAGGCCGGACCCGGAGATGCCCGCCCTTCCGGCGGCATGTCCTGGGCCCGGGACCACGTGCTCCGGCTCCTCCACGCGGTCGGCGGCCACCTGCACCCCGAACTGGAGAACTGATCACCTGCGTGCCTCCAGGGTCGGCTGCCGACCGAGCCTCAACCAGCCTTCGTCACCGTCACGGAGAGGTCGTTGTCGACGGTGTAGTAGGGGCGCAGGACGGCGCCGCCGAGCGTGACCGCCGGGTAGACGAACACTTCCTTGCGGTCCGCCACGTCGTCGAGGAGGCGGCCGACCCGGATGAGAGGTGCTTCCGCCGCAGGCTGCATGAAGACATCCCAGACGCCGCTCCCGGCCCCCGTCCCGGCGGCCAGTTCCTCGTGGTCGACGGTGAAGGAGAAGGTTCGGCCGTCCTTTCCGGCCCGCGGCTGCACGGCGCGTAGGGTGCCGTTGCCGCCTCGCAGGCGCAGGCATACGACGGCTCCCTCCAGGAGCGTGGCGCCGTGCAGGCGTGCGCCGACCGTCATCGACCGGTCCGTGACGTTGATGCCGTCGACCTCCGCGTGGGCGCGGCGCAACCAGGCCCGTACCGCGAGATAGCCATCCTTGGTGACGTACGGAATTCGGACGGCCAGAGGTGACGGCCGGTCATGGAGGTGTCCGTCGACGAGGGCCCGTAGGTCGCGCAGACCTGGGCGCAGACGCTGCCTCTGGGACCCCGGTTCCCGGAGCAGGTACACGTCCCACCGGCCCTCCGCGAGAACGGGGTGCGGGCCCAGGACGGCGCGTCGGCGACCGTCGTCGGTGGGCTCCAGGGAGAGGACGTGAAGGGTCTTCTCGGGCCGTCCCTGCTTCGGGCGCAGCCGCAGCAGCAGCTGCCGCCCTTCGGCCGACCGCAGCGGCAGGTCGAAGGCAATGCGGCCGTGCGTATCGACCGTGCAGCCAAGGCGTGGTTGCGCACCGTCGTCCCCGCTCACCGCCGCCCCCTCCGTACCAGGCGCAGCGCGCTGCCGGCCGCGGTGAACGCGGCGTCGCGGGCGGCGAAGCCCTGGCTGACGAGGGCGCGGCGCGCACCAGCGCGTCCAAGTACCACCTGTCGCCCTGTCCTTCTCGCCGAGACCGCCTCGGTGATCAGGCGCTCGGCCTGCTCGACCACAGGTCCGGGAGCGAACCGCCGCGCGTGCTCCAGGGCCGCTCGGCCCGTATCGCGGCGCCGGTCGTCCTCACGGACCAGTTCGAGCAGGGCCGCGCCCAATGCGTCACGGTCCCCGACCGGCACGAGCCGGCCGTCGACCCCGTCCTCGATGATCTCACCGGGTCCGTAGGGGCAGTCGGTGCTCACCACCGGCAGGCCGCAGCGCATCGCCTCGACAATCGTCATGCCGAACGGCTCGAAGTCGGAGGCGGCCGCACCGATCGAGCCCTTGACCCACTCCGCTTCCATGGGAGCCGCCGCACCCATCAGGAAGACGTTGTTCCACAGGCCGAGGTCCGCGATGAGCTGTCGCAGCCGATCGTGTTGCTCCCCTTTGCCGTAGATGCGCAACTGCCAGTCCGGGCGTTCGGCGGCGACCATGGCGAAGGCCTCGATGAGCAGGTCGTACCGTTTCACCGGGACCAGTCGGCCGGCCGCGACGATCACCTTCGCGGTGCCGTCCGCGGCGGGGAGCGCGGGATCGGGCACGCTGTTCGGGAGTGCCTCCACCCGTACACCGGGCAGCCGCATCTTGCGCCGGTAGGCGGCGGCGTCCGCCTCGGTCACCGTGGTGAGCGCGTCGAGCCGTCGGTAGGCCCGGCGCAACGTGTTGCGCAGCCGTGGCGGATGGTTGTCCAGAGTGAGGTGCTCCTGCCCGATGCGTACGACGTGTCGCGGAGCCTGGAGCGCGAGATGCACGTTGAGCCCCGGACGAGTTCCGATCACCACGTCGGTGTCGATCGTGGCGAGGCAGTCGCCGATCCGCTGGTCGGTCAACTCGCTGTACTGCCGGTACCGGTACTCGGCGCGTGGGAACACCCTCGCCGGTCTCCGATGCAACGGATGCCGCTCCTCCTGCCTGAGGTCCACCAGCGGCCGCAGCGACACGCTCGGGTCCAGGGTGAAGGTCGGGTGCTCCCGGTGCCGCAGCGCGGAGACGATCTCCACCTCGTGCCGCTCGGCCAGTGCGTGGGCCAGGTTGAACGTGGTGGTGATCGTGCCCCCGATTCCGTAGGCGTTGTGGAGCAGGAAAGAGATCCTCATGGTGGGCTAGACCACGACAAGTTCCTTACGGTTGTTGCCTGTTATCACTTCGTAGGCTCATCGGTGCCGCCTGGGCAGGCCACCCCGGGGCACGGGAGAGCGAGGGCCGGTCGGACACACCGGCCGGTACGGTCCTCCTTGACCGGTGCCGCCCGGGGGATGAACGTGGCCATATATGGTGAATCTTCTCATCGCATGGTGAATACCCTCAGAGGAGGCACTCGTGACCACGGAATCACAGCCACGGGTATCGGGTCTGGAAATCCGCTCCATCGACTACGTCCCCCTGGACGAGCGGCACGGAAAGCTGTGGCACCTGGGGCCTCTGTGGTTCATGTCCAACGCGCAGATCGCCACACTGGCGGTGGGACTGATCAGCATCACCGAGGGCGGCAACCTCATCTGGTCGCTGATCGCGATCGCCACGGGCACCATTCTGGGCACCTTCTTCATGGCCTTCCACTCCGCGCAGGGCCCGCAACTGGGACTGCCCCAGATGATCCAGTCACGGCCGCAGTTCGGCTACGTCGGAGCCCTGCTGGTGTGGCTGTTCGCCTATGTGCAGTACGCCGGATTCAACGTCTTCAACACGATCCTGGCCGGCGAGGCCCTGCACACCACGGTGCACGGCGGGGTCAAGCTGTGGGTCGTCGTGGTCACCCTCATCGCGTTCGTCATCGCGCTGGTGGGCTACGACGTCATCCACCGCGCCGAGCGGGTCCTCACCTACACCTTCCTGGTCATCTTCGGGATCTTCACCGTGGGCGTGCTGGTCACCCTGCACTATCCCCCCGGCTCCTTCGACCTCGGCGGCTTCAAGTGGACCCCGTTCCTCGCCCAGTTCGGCGTGGTCGCCGGGTACCAGATCAGCTGGGCCATCTACGTCTCGGACTACTCCCGTTACCTCCCTCCAGACGTGACCGTCCGCAAGACCTTCTACTGGACGTACTTCGGGTCCGCGCTCGGCGGTATCTGGCTGATGATGCTCGGAGCGCTGCTCGCCGCGTGGGCGGGCGAGGATTTCGAGACGATCCGCTCGATCAACGCCGCGGGCGACAAGGTCTTCAGCGGGTTCGGCGCGATCGTGCTGCTGTTCGCCGCCCTGGGCCTGGTCTCGGTGACGGCGCTGAACATGTACGGCGGGTCCCTCACGCTCATCAGCGCGATCGACTCCTTCAAGAGAGTGCGGCCGACCCTCGCCGTACGGCTCGTGACGATCGGCCTCACCGCGGCGCTCTCCGTGGTGGGCGCGCTGGCCGCCACCGCCCACTTCCTGGAGAACTTCAACAACTTCCTGCTGCTGGTGCTCTACCTGTTCATTCCGTGGACCGCGGTCAACCTCATGGACTACTACGTGGTGCGCCGTGGCCACTACGCGGTCGCCGAGATCTTCAATCCGCACGGCATCTACGGCCGCTGGGGCTGGCACGGCATCATCGCGTACCTGGTCGGGTTCGTCGTCATGGTGCCGTTCTTCTCCGTGGGCACGCTCTACGTCGGACCTGCGGCCGATGCGCTCGGCGGTGCGGACATCTCCTTGTTCATCGGGCTGCCCGTCTCCGCGGTGCTCTACTGGCTGCTCACCCGGTCGATCGATGTCGATGCCGAGACACGCGTGGCCGAGGCGGAGGCCGAGGCGCTGGAATCGGCGGCGCACGAGCACCGGGAGCCGTGATCCTCCCGCTGGGCTGCCTCACCGAGTGGCGGGAGCCGACCCGATGACCACCACTCGTGCCCAGTCGGGCGGCGAGTCCGGCACGTGATCGGGATCGTCCTGGTCCCACGACCGGGCTGCCTGCTGCCGGGGGAACAGACCCACTACTGTCCGGCACGGTGGTCGCGTGTCCGGCCAGGGTGTCTGACCGTCGGTCAGGACCACGATGACATCGGGGCGGGGATTCACTCGGAGCGCCTTGGCGAAGCCCGTGCGAAGATCCGTACCCCCACCGCCCATGCCCGTGCGAAGATCCGTACCCCCGCCGCCCATCAGCGGTATTCCCTCACCGCGGCACAGCGGGTGCACGATGCGGGCCGCCGCGTCGCACGGCAGCACGGTGATCAGGTCGCGACGACCGCCCACGGAGCGGGAGATCGCGGCAAACTCGAGGAGCGCGCTGCCCACTTCGGTGTCACTGACCGAGCCCGATGTGTCGATGACCACGGAGACCGGGGCGGCGTGCGCCGCCGGTGTCGGGCCGGTCGCGCAGCATCGTGCGGCCGCCCCGCACGGTGATCGAGGCGGGATCGGCGCCGTGCAGCGGCGATTGGGCGTCGCGGCGGCCTGGGCGATGAGCTGGTCGCGCAGATTGCCGGCCGCGGTGTGATGCGCACGCTGAGGACGGGGTTCACAATTCCTTGGCGGGCCAGTCCAGCAGCCGGGCACCGATGACCGCGGTCTGGAGCATGTAGCGGTGGGCCGGGTCGGCGGGATTGGCGCCGGTGAGTTTGTGGATGCGTTCCAGGCGGTAGGTCAGGGCGCGGACGCTCAAGGAGAGGCGGCGGGCGGCTTCGGTGCCGACGCAGCCGGAGTCGAAGTAGGCGGTGAGGGTGTCCAGGAGGTGCTGGGCGCCGCCGCGGGCGGCGGTGAGCGGCCCGAGGGTGTCGAGGACGAGGTCTGCCATGGCTTGGCGGTCGCGGGTGAGGACGGGGTACACCAGCAGGTCGGCGGCGCGCAGCACCGGGTCGTCGAGTTCCAGCCGCTCCGCCAGCTCGAGGGCGTTCAGCGCCTCCTCGTAGGACTGGACGACCCCGCCGGGGCCGGGCTGGGGTCGCCCGATGGCGACGCGTCCGCCGTCGGTGGCCGCGTACGCGTGCTTGGCGAAGTGGGTGAGGATGTCCTCCTGGTCGCCGGGGGCGATGCACAGCATCCGGCCGTCCTTGGTGGTGAGCAGGATGTTGCGGTCCCCGAAGCGGGCGATGAGAGCCTGCTCCAATCGGCGCGGTACGGGGTCGGCCTCGTCGTACGCCGTCGTGGCCTGCGCGACCGCGACGGCATGCGCGTGGGACAGGCGCAGCCCGAAGCGCTCGGCCCGTTCGGCGAGGCGCCCCAGGTCGCTGCGGCCGTAGAGCAGGTCGTCGATGAACTCGCGGCGGGCCGCCTCCTCCTGTCGTACGGCGAGGAGTTGTGCCTGCTCGTAGCCTTCGGCGAAGGCGTCTATGACCTGCTGGATCGCGGCGAGCGTGCTGTCGGCGGAACCGGGCGTGGCGGGCCAGGCGGCGCGGGCGGCGGACAGGTGCGCGCTGACCAGGGCGCGCAGCCCGTGGCCGGAATCGGCGGCCCGTTCCCCGAGAACGCGGCGTGACTCGATCTCGTCGCGGGTGAGGCGGCGGCCGGTGGCCGAAACCTCCGTCAGAATCCGGGCATAGCCGTCCAGATACTGCTCGGGTATCTCCCGCTCCGTCACGTCGTCCCCCGGATTCTTGACGGCCCGGTGACGACTTCTTAGCGGCGACCGGCATGCAGACCCTAATGAACACTGCCGGGAACCGGCAATGCGCGGGTCGGTCCCGGCCATGCACGATGTGCGGAGGGGAGCACGACGGATGGTTCCGGTGCCGGACACCGGCAGGTGTGCGGCACCGGAACCCGGAGGGGAGTCGTGCACCCCCCGATGAACAGGGGCCGTCCCGGCTGGACTTCGCGGGGCGGACCTGCACCATCCGCACGGGGCGGGTGGACGCCGGTTTCGGTCGCGCCGAGGTCGCCGCCAAGGACGGCTTCACCGGGGTGGTCCAGGTTCGCCGGCACGGCGCCGAGTCACTCGGCAGCGGCAGCACCGGACTGCCGTACGCCTACGACAAGGCCGGCGACTTCTTCTGGGTCGCGCCCTACGACGCGGACCTCAATTCGCGCGGCCAGTCCTTCGCCGTACGCCATGAGTCCCCGATCCGTGAGCCGGTGTGGCGGGCCAGGGGCACGCGCTGGAGGGGCACGGCAAAGGTAAATCCGTTCCCATCGGACGAGTGGGTCATGACGTCGACAAGGTAGAAAGGACGCATGGCGGAGCGCGAGATCCCCGCAGGGGGCACGGACGATGTCGATGCGGTCACTCGGGCGGTGCTGACCGCGTCGCGGCTGCTGGTCGCGGTCTCCGCACGTTCTCTCGCCGAGGTCGAGGAGGGGGTGACACTGCCTCAGTTCCGGATGCTGGTCGTGCTGTCCACCCGTGGAGCAACCAAGCTCGTCACACTCGCCGACCTGCTTCAGGTCGCGCCCTCGACCGCCATGCGCATGATCGACCGGCTGATCGCGGCCGGGCTCGCCGACCGGCAGACCAACCCCGACAACCGCCGCGAGACCCTGCTGCAGCTCACGGAGGAGGGGCGGCACGCGGTCGAGGACGTGACCGCCCGACGCCGCACCGAGATCGCCGCCATCGTCGAGCGGCTCGCCCCGAAGCAGCGCGTGGCACTTGTCGAGGCGCTCACCGCCTTCAACGAGGCGGGCGGCGAACCCCTGGTTCCGGCGATGGACGATCCTGAGCCGCATCCACTGGGCTGGGTGGACGCCGTCGCGGGGCGCAACGCCTGAAATCCCTGTTCCTGGCGCCGAGTCGGCCGGCCGAAGCGCAAACCCCGGCCGGAGCTCTGCCGGTGGTCATCCCGTCGTCGGTGTCGGTGTCGGAGAAGTCGTGTTCACATCCAGACCCGGGGGCAGGTTGAGGGAGAAGACCGGGGACCCCGGCTGGGGAGGCGGCGGAGTCAGCTGGTCCTTGGGGAGTTTCGGCGGGGTGGTCTGCTGGAAGTTGGCCTGGTCGAAATTGACCAGTCCGGTCCGCTCCAGCACCGTGATGTGGTCCAGGACGGTGTCGTTGGCCTGATCGGCGAGCTGACGCACCAGGGTGTTCTGGGTGCTGGCGCGGATCTTGGCGATGACCGGGAAGATCTGGCCGTGGGTCACCCGCATGATGTTGACCGCGGTGGTGTCGAACTGCTTGCCGGTGTTCCCGTCTGCGGTGGCCACGAACTGCTGCTGTTGCGGGCTCGCCTGGTTGGGCAGGGTGATGCCCAGCTCCGGGGCGATCTTCCGGCAGGCTTCGTCGAGGCGTGAGTGCCCGACGACCAGGTGTTTGCCGGCTTCTTTCATCTCCGCCGTGGTGCCCCGCTTCATGGCCATCAACCCCAGGGGGTGCTCCCACAGGCCCGCCGCGCGGACCTTGACGACGAAGTCCCGGTCGGCCTCGGTCAGTGGTCCGTAGCGGGTGTTGGCGATCACGCGGGACGGCGAGGTTGTCGCGTTCTGCACGCCGAGCATCGCCGGGTAGGCGAGGGCGGCGAGAGTCAGGCTCAGTGCGCCGCCCACGAAGACGGTTCCTGCCATGTTGCGTGATAGGCGCATCGTGCCTCCTGAGGTCAGCGGCTGGTACGCCAGGAGGTACGGACAGGCTCAACCGATCCATCATTGCTCTGAGCAAATTTTGCACTCTGCTGTGTGTTGTGCGTCACGCGCCGGTGCGGATATGGCGGCGTGGCAGAGGGTGGATGACGGTCCTGGTGAGGACTGGTCGGCCCGCTCCGGGCCCCTTGAACCCGGCGGAGGGCCCCGGGTGCCGGGGCCGGGTGGCGGCTCGGCGTCCGCTTTCGGGTGACTCGACAGCCTGTCGCCGGAGCGGGACGGTTCGGCGTGTCCGACCATCGCAGTCGCCCGCACCGTCGCCGCCAGGAGGTCGCCGTGCACATCCTGCTCGTGGCCAGCGCGTTCAACAGCCTCACGCAGCGCATGCATGCCGCATTGCGCGACCACGGGCACACGGTCGCGGTGGAACTCGCCCTGCGCGACCGCCCGTTGCCCGAGGCCGTCCGGCGGCACGCGCCGCAACTCGTCCTCGCTCCGATGCTGAAGACGGCGATCCCCCGGGAGGTGTGGGCCGCGTACCCGTGTTTCATCGTCCACCCGGGGCCGTTCGGGGACCGGGGGCCGTCCTCCTTGGACTGGGCGATCCAGGAGGGCGCCGACCGTTGGGGCGTGACGGTCCTTCAGGCCGACGCGGAAATGGACGCCGGGGACGTCTGGGCGTCCGTGGCCTGCCCGGTCCCGCCGGTGGGCAAGAGCGACCTCTACCGCAACGAGATCGCCGACGCGGCGCTGTCGGCCGTCCTGCTCGCCGTGGAGCGCTTCGCCTCGGGGACCTACACCCCGCGCAAACAGGGCGGGGCGCACGCGCCGGACACGCCCGTGCGCATCCGCCCTTACCTCGACCAGAGCGTCCGCCGCATCGATTGGGACGCGGACTGCACCCGGACCGTCCTGGCCAAGCTGCGTGCGGCGGACTCGCAGCCCGGCGTGCTCGACGTGCTGCTCGGCGCCGAGTGGTACCTCCACGGCGGCCACCCCGAGGCCGGCTTGCGCGGCGTCCCGGGTGAGCTGCTGGCCACCAGGACCGGCGCGGTCTGCCGGGCGACGAAGGACGGTGCCGTCTGGATCCCCGAGTTGCGGCGCCGGCGAGCTCCGGGGCAGCCGCCCACGTTCAAACTGCCCGCCGTACTGGCCCTCGGTGACCGGCTGCCTCCCCTCCCGGAGCTCCCTGCGCCGCGCTCCGCGGACCCGCCCGGGCGTACGTGGACCGACATCACGTACCGGGAGGAGGGGAGCGTCGGCTTCCTCTGGTTCTCGTTCCCCGGCGGAGCGATGAACACCGCGCAGTGCCGGCGCCTGCTCGACGCCTACCGGGAGGCGTGCGCGCGTCCCACCTCGGTGCTCGTGCTGGGCGGGCAACGGGACTTCTTCAGCAACGGAATCCACCTCAACGTCATCGAGGCCGCCGAGGATCCCGCCGCCGAGTCCTGGTCCAACATCAACGCCATCGACGACCTCGTCGAGGCGATCCTGACCACCACGGACAGGCTGGTGATCTCCGCTGTCGCGGGCAACGCCGCGGCGGGTGGCGTGATGCTCGCCCTGGCCGCCGACGAGGTGTGGTGCCGCACCGGCTGTGTGCTGAACCCGCACTACCGGCTCATGGGCCTGTACGGCTCGGAGTACTGGACGTACACGCTGCCGCGCCGCGTGGGAGCGGTGACCGCCGAACGGCTCCTGCACGAGGCCCTGCCGATGAGCGCCGGGAGCGCCCGCGACCTCGGGCTCGTCGACCGGGTGGTCGAATGCGGTCCGCAGGACTTCGCCGCAGAGGTCGGACAACTGGCTTCCCGGCTGGCGTCACTGCCGGGATCGCGGTTGCGGATCGCCGGTAAGAAAGCGGAACTGGACCGCCAGGAGAGCAGTGAGCCCCTGGCCGCTTTCCGGGAGCGGGAGCTGGCCCGGATGCGCCGGACGTTCGACGATCCGGACGCCCCCTACCACGCACTGCGGCGCGCGTTCGTCCGCAAGGAACGACCCGCGTGCACGCCGCCACACCTCGACCTCGCCGCGGCGGCGAGGACGGGGCGGGGCCGGACCGGCCCGTGATCGGCCGTATCGCCGGACCGCCCCGCAGCGGCGTCACTGGAACGGCCCGCGATGACGTCTCACCGCGGCCGGATGGCTGGTACGAAGAGGACTGACGGTCGAAATACGGGCTTTCATCCCGATATGGGTTTTCCTGAAAACCTGCGGGTTCTCATCCCTCACCTCTCCGAGGAGGCGGTCCCATGACAGCGGCGACGCCGAGCACGGCCGGCGCAACGGATGCCGGTGGTGCGCCTGCCGACGAGACGCCCACGATCCACATTCTCTGGATCAACGCCGGGCTGAGCTGCGACGGAGACTCGGTCGCGCTCACGGCGGCGATGCAGCCGAGCATCGAACAGATCGCGCTCGGCGCGCTGCCGGGCCTGCCGAAGATCGCTGTCCACTGGCCCCTCATCGACTTCGAGTGCGGCCCGGTGGGTGGCGCGGACACGTTCATCGAATGGTTCTTCAAGGGGGAGCGGGGCGAGATCGATCCGTTCGTCCTGGTCGTCGAGGGGTCCGTCCCCAATGAGGCGATCAAGCCCGAAGGCTACTGGTGCGGCTTCGGCGACAACCCGGAGACCGGCCAGCCGATCACCACCAGCGAGTGGATCGACCGGCTCGCGCCCAAGGCGCTGGCCGTCGTCGCCATCGGCACCTGCGCCACGTACGGGGGTATCCACGCCATGGCGGGCAACCCCACCGGTGCGATGGGCGTGCCCGACTACCTCGGCTGGGACTGGAAGTCCAAGGCCGGCATCCCGATCGTGTGCGTCCCCGGCTGCCCGATCCAGCCCGACAACTTCGCCGAGACACTCACCTACCTGCTCTACCAGGCGGCCGGCTCCGCCCCGATGATCCCCCTCGACGACAAGCTGCGCCCGGCCTGGCTGTTCGGCGCCACCGTGCACGAGGGCTGCGACCGCGCCGGCTACTACGAACAGGGCGACTTCGCCCAGACGTACGACTCGCCCAAGTGCCTGGTCAAGCTCGGCTGCTGGGGCCCGGTCGTCAAGTGCAACGTGCCCAAGCGGGGCTGGATGAACGGCATCGGCGGCTGCCCGAACGTCGGCGGCATCTGCATCGCCTGCACCATGCCCGGATTCCCGGACAAGTTCATGCCGTTCATGGACGAACCCCCGGGGGCGAAGCTGTCCACCAAGGCCAGCGGCGCCTATGGCTCGGTGGTCCGCAGACTGCGCTCCCTCACCCAGCAGACCGTCGACAAGGAACCCAAGTGGCGCCACACCGGACGCAAGCTCACCACCGGATACCGGGCGCCGTGGTGACCCCCCGCCACATCTGAGCCGCATCCCCCGATCCGTCCACACCCTCCCGGACCACCCACACGAAGAAGGGCACGACCCAGACGATGGCACCGACGACGAAGGCGGCCGGTGACGGTAGCGGCCTGATGGAGATGGCCTGGGACCCGATCACACGGATCGTGGGCAGCCTGGGCATCCACACGAAGATCGACTTCAAGCAGAAGCGGGTCGCGGAGTGCTACAGCACCTCGTCCGTCTTCCGTGGCTACAGCGTCTTCATGCGCGGCAAGGATCCCCGCGACGCCCACTTCATCACCAGCCGCATCTGCGGAATCTGCGGCGACAACCACGCCACCTGCTCGGTGTACACGCAGAACATGGCGTACGGCGTGAAGCCCCCGCACCTCGGTGAGTGGATCATCAACCTCGGCGAGTCCGCGGAGTACATGTTCGACCACAACATCTTCCAGGAGAACCTGGTCGGGGTCGACTACTGCGAGAAGATGGTCAAGGAGACCAACCCCGGCGTCCTCGAACTCGCCGAGCGCACCGAGGCGCCGCACGCCGGGGAGCACGGCTACCGCACGATCGCCGACATCATGCGGTCCCTGAACCCCCTCGAGGGCGAGTTCTACCGCGAGGCACTCCAGGTGAGCCGCTACACCCGGGAGATGTTCTGCCTCATGGAGGGCCGCCATGTGCACCCCTCCACGCTCTACCCGGGCGGCGTGGGCACCGTCGCCTCCGTACAGCTCTTCACGGACTACCTCAGCCGTCTGATGCGCTACGTGGAGTTCATGAAGCGCGTCGTCCCCCTGCACGACGACCTCTTCGACTTCTTCTACGAGGCGCTGCCCGGATACGAGGAAGTGGGGCGACGGCGGGTCCTGCTCGGCTGCTGGGGAGCGCTCAACGACCCCGAGTACTGCGACTTCACCTACGCCAACATGACGGACTGGGGCCGACGGATGTTCGTCACCCCCGGCATCATCGTGGACGGCAAGCTCGTCACCAACGACCTCACCGAGATCAACCTCGGCATCCGCATCCTGCTGGGCAGTTCCTACTACGAGGACTGGCAGGGCCAGGAGCAGTTCGTCACGCACGACCCGCTCGGCAACCCGGTCGACCCGCGCCACCCCTGGAACCAGCACACCATCCCCGCCCCGCAGAAGCGGAACTTCGACGACAAGTACAGCTGGGTCATGTCGCCCCGCTGGTTCGACGGCAAGGACCACCTCGCCCTGGACACCGGTGGCGGCCCCATCGCCCGCCTGTGGTCCACCGCGCTGTCCGGGCTCGTCGACACCGGCTATGTGAAGGCCACCGGCAACAGCGTGGTCATCAACCTGCCCCGCACCATGACCAAGCCCGAGACCACCTTCGAGTGGAAGATCCCGAAGTGGAGCAACGCGCTCGAGCGGAACCGGGCGCGCACCTACTTCCAGGCCTACACCGCCGCCGTCGCTCTGCACTTCGCGGAGAAGGGGCTGGAGGAGGTCCGGTCCGGACGCACCCAGACCTGGGAGAAGTTCGAGGTGCCCGACGAGAGCATCGGCGTCGGCTTCACCGAGGCCGTGCGCGGTGTCCTCTCCCACCACATGGTGATCCGCGACGGCAAGATCGCCAACTACCACCCGTACCCGCCGACCCCGTGGAACGCCAGCACCAGGGACTCCTTCGGTACGCCCGGCCCGTACGAGGACGCCGTGCAGAACACGCCGATCTTCGAGGAGAACACCCCGGAGAACTTCAAGGGCATCGACATCATGCGCACCGTCCGCAGCTTCGACCCCTGTCTGCCCTGCGGCGTGCACATGTACGTCGGTGGCGGCAAGACCGTACAGAAGATGCATGTGCCCACCGGCCTGAGCGGACTGGGCGGATGAGCGCGGGCACGACGGTCGACCCGACGAAGGCGACACAGGCGGTGGACGCGGTGCGGACCGGGCGGCGGATCGAGGACGTGCTCGACCGGCTCGCCGCCACCGGCGACCCGGCCGCCCGCGCGGCGGCCGAGGAACTGGTACAGGCTCTCATGGACTTCTACGGGGCGGGTCTGGCCCGGATGCTCCAGTTGCTGTCCTCACCTCAGGACCGCGGCGCCGCCCCCGTGACGGCCTTGCTCGGCGACGAACTGGTCGCCGGCCTCCTCGTCCTGCACGACCTCCATCCAGAGGACCGGACGACCCGTATCGGCAGGGCGCTCGACAGCGTCCGCGAACACGACCTGGAGGTCGTGGACTTCGACGAGTCGACCGGGACACTCAGGCTGCGGGCGGCCGGCGCCGCGGGATGCGGCTGCGGCGGAAGCGGTGCGACGGCCCAGCAGGCGGCCGAGGACGCGTTCGCCTGTTTCGCGCCCGAGGTCACGGTCGTCGAAGTGCAGTCCGCGGGTATGTCCAGGGAGCCCGCACTGCTCCAGATCGGCGTCGGCCCCGGCACCCGCGCCGGCGCGTGTCCGGCCCCGGCGAAGACCCCATGAGCGCGTCCTTCGCCCCCGGCCGGGCCACCCGCGGCCCCGGACTGCGCAGATTCCTGACCGGGCGTCAGCCGCAGCCGGAGCGGTGCGGGCTGTGCGCGGTGGCGGTGGACGACGCGAGCCACCGGCACCTGGTGGACACCGAGAAACGGGCCATCGTCTGCGCCTGCCCGTCCTGCGCCCTGCTGATGGAGCAGCCGGGCGCCGCCGCGGGCCGCTTCCGTCTGGTGCCGGACCGCTGTCTCGTCGACCCGGACCACCACCTCGACGACGGTGCCTGGGAGGCACTGCAGATCCCGGTCGGCGTCGCGTTCTTCTTCCGCAACGCCGCGCTCGACCGGCTGGTGGCCCTCTACCCGAGCCCGGCCGGGGCCACCGAGAGCGAGCTCGAACCGGCGACCTGGGCGAGCGTCCTCGGTGACAGCCGCCTCGCCGAACTGCTCGAACCCGATGTGGAAGCGCTCCTGTTGCGCCGCACCGACGGCCGCTGCGAGTGCTATCTCGTACCGATCGACATCTGCTACGAACTGGTCGGCCGGATGCGCCTGTTGTGGCAGGGCTTCGACGGCGGGGCCGAGGCCCGCGCCGCGCTCGACGCGTTCTTCGAGCAGGTCGGGCAACGCGCCCGCACCGTGGAGAAGGAGAACCGGCCGTGACGGAGTTCTCCTTCGCCTGCACCGGCGTCCGCGCCGACCGGTACGCCGCCGGACCCACCCTGGTGTTCCGGCTGCGCATCACCGCGACCGGCGACGAACCGGTCCACGCCCTGGCGCTGCGCTGCCAGATCCGCATCGAGCCCGCCCGGCGCGGCTACGAGGCAGCCGAAGCCGGCGCCCTCACCGACCTCTTCGGCGAGCGCTCGCGCTGGGGCAGCACCCTCCATCCCGTGCAGTTCGCCCAGGTCTCCGTCATGGTCCCCGCCTTCTCCCGGGAGACCGAGACGGACCTCGTCGTGCCCTGCACCTACGACATGGACATCGCCGCGACCCGTTACTTCGCCGCGCTCACCGGCGGCGAGGTACCCCTGCTGATGCTCTTCTCCGGCACGGCGTTCACCGGAGCGGGCGGCTTCCGCGTCGAACCCGTCCCCTGGGACCGGGAGGCGGCCTTCCGGATGCCGGTCGCGATCTGGCGGGAGATGGTCGAGCAGCACTTTCCCGGCTGCGGCTGGATCCGGCTGCCCCGCGACACCATGGACGCCCTGCTCGCCTTCCGCTCACGACGGGCCCTGCCCTCCTGGGAGGCGACCGTGCGGGCCCTGCTCGACGAGGCGGGCACGGCAGCCCCGCCCCGGCAGGGCCCGGCCCTGACCAGCATCACCGGAAGGACCGCTCCGTGAGCGTGACCGCGTTCGCCCCGGAGACCGAGGAACGCCTCGCCGTCGCCCGGCAGGTGGCCGACGCCGTCCTCTTCGAGGGCTATGTGCTCTACCCCTACCGTGCCTCGGCGGCCAAGAACCGGTTGCGCTGGCAGTTCGGCGTCCTCGTACCGCCCGCCTGGGGCGCCGCGTGCGAGGAGCACGACTTCCAGCACACCGAATGCCTGATGGAACCGAGGGCGGGCGCCACCCTGGCGGTCGAGCTGCGCTTTCTGCGCGCCCGGCGGCGTACGGTCCAACAGGCGCGCCCGGACGGCGGCTTCGACACGGTCTCCGAACTCCGGCTCGGGGACCGGACCCTGGTCCCCTGGGACGAGGGGACCGAGGAGCGCGTCGAGGCGGTCGTGCCGGTGGACGAACTCATGGGCGACGGGGTCACGATCCCCTTCGACCGCCCTGCGGGGGAGGAGAGCGAGCCCGTCCTCGACGAGGCCGGTCATCCCGTCGGCCGCACGATCCGCCGTTACGAGGAGATCAGTGGCGCACTGCGGCTTTCGGCGTGTGAACTCGGCGGGCCCTACCGGGTGTTGCGGCTGACCGCCGTCGTCGAGAACACCAGCACCTGGACACCCCCGGACGGCCCGGCTGCCGACCGCGATGCCGCCCTCCCGCGCTCCCTGGTGGCGTCCCACCTCCTCATGGGACTGAGCGCCGGGTCTTTCCTGTCGATGACCGATCCCCCCGAGTGGGCGAAGGGCGCGATCGCGTCCTGCCGCAATCTGCACACCTGGCCCGTACTCGCCGGCGAACCCGGCCGCGCCGATGTGGTGCTCTCCTCACCGATCATCCTGGAGGACCACCCGGCCATCGCTCCGGAAAGTCCCGGTGCGCTGTACGACGCCACCGAGATCGACGAGATCCTCGCGCTGCGCACGGCCGCCCTCACCGACGAGGAGAAGCGCGAGGCCCGCGGCACCGACGAACGGGCGGCCGCCGTGATCGACCTCGCGGACTCGATGCCCCCCGAGGTCCTGGAGCGCCTGCACGGAGCGGTGCGCAGCCTGCGCGAGGTGACGGGATCGGCTCCCGCTCCCGCCGCCACCGGGTTCCCCGACGAGTACGGCGTGCAGCGTCCGGACACCCCGTGGTGGGACCCGGCGAGCGAGGCAGGCTTCGACCCGGGACACGACCGGGTCGTCGTCGACGGCCGGTCGCTGGGAGCGGGAAGCCGGGTGGTGCTGCGACCGGGACAGCGGCGCACCGACGCGCAGGACTTGTTCCTGACGGGGCGTACGGCGAAGGTCGAGGCCGTCCTGCACGACGTGGACGGCGGCGTGCACCTGGCGGTGACGGTGGAGGACGACCCGGGCGCCGACATCCGCCGTGAGCAGGGACGCTTCCTGTACTTCCAGCCCGACGAGGTCGCACCGCTGGAGGACGGCGCATGAGCCTGCCCCTTGACCCGCTCCGCCGGGACAGCGGTCTCCCGGACCCGCTCCGCCGGGACAGCGGCAGGGTGCTCGTCGCCGGTATCGGGAACATCTTCCTCGGGGACGACGGCTTCGGCGTCGAAACCGTGCGCGTACTCGCCGGGAGGCAACTGCCCCCGCATGTCGAGGCCGTGGACATCGGCGTACGGGGCGTACATCTCGCGTACCAGGTCCTCGACGGCTACGACACTCTCATCCTGGTGGACGCCACCGCGCGGGGCGAGGATCCCGGCACTCTCTACGTGATCGAGCACGACACCGCCGGCGGAGGCGAGCCGCACGGCGCACCGCTCGACGGCCACCGGATGACCCCCGACACCGTACTCGCGCTGCTGGGCACGCTCTGTGCCGGAACCGGCGGGCAGCCGCCGCGGCGCACGCTGGTGGTGGGATGCGAACCCGCCTCGGTGGCGGAGGGCATCGGTCTCAGCCCGCCGGTCTCCGCCGCCGTACCCGAAGCCGTCCGGCTGATCGAAGAGTTGCTGTGGGCCGACCAGCCGCGAGAGCCCGCGCCGCGGGCCGCGGCCGGCGGCGCCGGCATGTGAGGAGACACGGAATGATCAAGACCCTCGTCGGCGGCGCGCTGGCCGCCGCTGTCGCCGTCGTCGTCGTGCAGTCCCTGCCCGACATCAGACGCTATCTGCGGATGCGCTGTATGTGAGCCGACGCCCACCCCGCGGGCGTACGCCGTTGCGGCGAACGGCGTAGGCGGCCGGGCGGCGACGGCGTGCCGGTCCGCCGCCCGGTACCGCCTCCTCTCTAATGAGGGGCGGCGGACGCCTGCCCGACAGGCCGATCGGCTCGATGGCGGTCGGTGGACAGCGGCCTCCGCCAGGACGGAGACCGATGCACGAGATGTCCATCGCGCTGGCGGTGATCGGCCAGGTGGAAGAGGCGGCGTCGCGGGCCGGTGACATCACGGCCGTGCGCTCGGTACGGCTCCAGGTGGGCGAACTGGCCGGCGTCGTACCCGATGCCCTTTCGTTCTGCTTCGAACTGGCCTGCGCCGGGACGGTGCTGGAAGGTGCCGAACTGGTCACCGACGCTGTGCCGGGCCGGGCCCGTTGCGCTCCATGCCGACACGAATGGGCCGTCGGCATGCCGCCCCGGCTGACCTGCCCGCGGTGCGGCGGAGCCACCACCGACCTGCTGTCGGGCCGTGAACTGCAGATCGTGAGCGTGCACTGGGAGGACGGCCCGACGCACGCACCCACCCGCGAACCGATCCCCGAGGAGCGCTGAACCATGTGCCGTGTGGTCGACCTGCAGCAGGCCGTCCTGGCCAAGAACGACGCGACCGCGCACACCCTGCGCGCCGGCCTTGCGGCCCGCGACACCACGGTCGTCAATCTGCTGTCCAGCCCCGGCAGCGGCAAGACCGCCCTGCTGGAACGGGAGTTGGCGCTGGCCCGGGAGCGGTCCGTGCCGGTTGCGGCACTCACCGCCGATCTCGCCACCGAGAACGACGCGGAGCGCCTGGCGCGCTCGGGCGTCCCGGTCAAGCAGGTCCTCACGGACGGGCTGTGCCACTTGGAGGCCGGGATGCTCGGCCGCCACCTGGAGGGCTGGCTGCCCGACGGCACCCGGCTGCTGTTCGTGGAGAACGTCGGCAACCTGGTCTGCCCGGCCTCCTACGACCTCGGCGAGACTTTGAGAGTCGTGCTCGCCTCCGTCACGGAGGGCGAGGACAAGCCGCTGAAGTACCCCACCGCCTTCGGCCTCGCCCACTTGGTGGTGGTCACCAAGACCGACATCGCCGAGGCCGTCGAATTCGACGAGGGGGCGTTCCGCGCGAACGTCGAGCGGGTCAACCCCGGAGTGGAGGTGCTGCTCACCTCGGCCCGCCGGGACCGGGGCGTCGGTGCCCTGCTCGACCGGGCGCTGGCGGCCGCGAACGGATCCCCCCTGCACTCTCCCGTCATGGCGCGTCAGCCCGATGTCTCCGCGCACGCCCACCATCACACCCAGGAGCACCCGCACGGCACCGGCGCCCTGGCGCAGTCCCGCTCGTGAGCGGTCCGCAGTCCTCGACCGCGGTCGCAGTGGAGCCGCCGCTGCGCCGTCGGGTCACCGTGCGGGGCGTGGTGCAGGGTGTCGGCTTCCGGCCGTACGTCTACACCCTCGCCACCGGCTTGAACCTGTCCGGGAACGTGACCAACACCCCCGAGGGCGTCATCGCGGAAGTCGAGGGAACACCCGCTGCGGTCGCCCGGTTCTGCGATCGGATCGCCCCGCACGCACCGCCGCTGGCCCGGGTGGACTCCGTCGACCACCAGGAGGTGCCCACCACCGGCGACGCCGCGTTCACCATCCTCGCCTCCCGCACGGACGGACCGGCCGGGACGCTGATCCCCCCGGACACCGCGACCTGCGCCGAGTGCCTGCGCGAACTCGCCGATCCCGCCGACCGGCGCCATCGCCACCCCTTCATCAACTGCACGCACTGCGGCCCCCGGTTCACGATCGTCACCGGCCTGCCCTACGACCGGGCCCACACCACCATGGCGGGCTTCCCGATGTGCCCCGACTGCGCCCGCGAGTACGCCGATCCGGCCGACCGGCGCTTTCACGCGCAACCCGTCGCCTGCCCGGCCTGCGGCCCGCGGTTGCGCCTGCTCGTCCCCCGGGCGGGCCTCGGCGGGCCACCGACGGACGTGTCCTGGCAAGCGGATCCCGTCGCCGAGGCGCGCAGACTCCTGGCGAGCGGCGCGATCCTCGCCGTCAAAGGGCTTGGCGGCTACCACCTGGCCTGCGATGCGACCGATCCCGCAGCCGTCGCCCTGCTGCGCCGCCGAAAGGCCAGAGGGGACAAGCCGTTCGCCGTCATGGCCCGGAGCCTCGACGACATCGCCCACCTCGTCCGGATCGACCCCGAGGAGCGGAGCCTGCTCGCCGGTGCCACCAGACCCATCGTGCTGCTGCGGCGCCGTACGGAGGCACTGGTCGCGCCGGGAGCACCACGTCCGGCCGAGTCGGTCGCACCCGGCAGCCCCGACCTCGGCATCATGCTGCCGTACACCCCCCTGCACCACCTGCTGTTCGGCCTGTCCGGCGACCCCGAGGGCCCCCGGCTGCTCGTCATGACCAGCGGCAACGTGGCCGGCGAGCCGATCGTCACCGACGACGAGGAGGCGCTGGAGAGGCTGGCTCACCTGGCCGACGGCTGGCTCACCCACGACCGGCCGATCCATGTGCCGTGCGACGACTCCGTGGTGCGCGTGTGCGACGGCGAGCCGCTGCTGGTGCGCCGCGCCCGTGGCTATGCGCCCCTGCCGCTGACCCTTCCGGTGGCCGTGCGCCCGGCACTGGCCGTCGGCGGGGACCTCAAGAACGTGTTCTGCCTCGGCGAAGGCCGCCGGGCCTGGCTCTCCGCCCACATCGGGGACATGGACGACCTCGCCACTCAGCGGGCCTTCGAGCGTGCCACGGCACAACTGGAGTCGATTACTCCGGTGGGTCCCGAACTACTGGCGGCCGACCGGCATCCCGGGTACCGCTCGGCACGCTGGGCCGACCGGAACGCGGCGGGCCGACCAGTCGTACGCGTCCAGCACCATCACGCCCATGTCGCCGCCGCGATGGCCGAACGAGGACTGGACGGCAGTCGGCCGGTGATCGGTGTCGCCTTCGACGGCACCGGCTACGGCGACGACGGAGCGGTGTGGGGCGGGGAGATCCTGCTCGCGGACTACGACGGCTTCACCCGGTTCGGGCATCTCGCGTATGTGCCGCTGCCCGGCGGGGACGCCGCGGTGCACCGGCCGTACCGGATGGCGCTAGCGCACCTGCGCGCTGCCGGGATCGGCTGGTCGGACGAGCTCGCCTGCGTCGCCGCCTGCCCGCCCGACGAACGCCTCGTGCTGGAACGGCAGTTGGAGCGTCACCTGAACTGCGTCCCCACCTCCAGCATGGGCCGGCTCTTCGACGCCGTGTCCTCCCTCGCGGGCGTCTGCCACCGGGCCGGATACGAAGCCCAGGCGGCGGTCGAACTGGAGGCCGCCGCGCTGCTGGCGCCCGCCGGGGACAGCGCCGCGTACGCGTTCGACGTACGGGAGGCCGGGCCGGACGGCGGTGCGGTGCGCGCGCCCACCGGCTCCGGGTCCGGGGGCGACCCGCGAGGCGCTGATTCCGGGCCCGGCTTGGCGGGCGGCGTGCCGTGGGCGGCTGCCGCAGCCGAGCCGGGCGGCGGCGCGCTCCGGGCGGTCACCGGCCCGGAGGCGGCGGTCCGCTTGGCGACACGGACGGATACCGCCGGGGAGCCGTCGGGCCGCGTTGCGACACGGACGGATACCGCGCCCGCGCCGGCGGATCAGACGCCCTTCGTGGCGGATCCGGCTCCCGTGCTGGCCGCCGTCGTCGAGGATCTGCGCGCGGGCGCGGGGCCCGCCCTGGTCGCGGCCCGCTTCCACCGGGCCGTCACCGGTCTCGTGCACCGCATCTGTGTGCTGGCGCGCGAGCGGCACGGACTGGAGACGGTCGCCCTGACCGGCGGGGTGTTCGCCAATGCCCTGCTCTCCTCGGCGTGCGCGGCGGCCCTGGCCACGGACGGTTTCACGGTGCTGCGCCACCACCTGGTCCCGCCGGGCGACGGCGGTCTGGCTCTCGGCCAGCTCGTGGTCGCCGCGCGCGCCGCGGACCGCCCCCGAGCCACCGACTGACGAACCGACCCGGCGGCGCCGGGCGGCGACGCACGACCCACAGCGAGGAGAGGCCCATGTGCCTGGCGGTACCCGGCAGAGTGCTGGACATCGAGGAGCGTGACGGCACCCGAATGGCCAACGTCGACTTCGGCGGTGTGGTCAAGGAGGTGTGCCTGGAGTATCTGCCCGACCTCCAGGTCGGCGAGTACGCCATCGTCCACGTCGGCTTCGCCCTGCAGCGTCTGGACGAGGAGTCGGCCAAGCAGACGCTCGAACTCTTCGCCACCCTCGGCATGCTGCAGGAGGAGTTCGGCGACCCCTGGGAAATGGCCGCGGAAGCGGGCGGGGCCCTGCCGACCGCGGGAGAGGAGGCGCGGAAGTGAAGTACATCGACGAGTTCCAGGACCCGGACCTGGCGCGCCGGCTGCTCGACGACATCCACTCGACGGTCACCAGGCCGTGGGCGCTGATGGAGGTCTGCGGCGGCCAGACGCATACGATCATCCGGCACGGCATCGACCAACTCCTGCCGGACCAGGTCGAGTTGATCCACGGCCCCGGTTGTCCCGTGTGCGTGACTCCGCTGGAGGTCATCGACAAGGCACTGGAGATCGCCTCCCGGCCGGGGGTGATCTTCTGCTCCTTCGGCGACATGCTCCGCGTGCCCGGAACGGGACGGGACCTCTTCCAGGTGCGCGGCGCAGGCGGAGACGTACGGGTCGTCTACTCGCCGCTCGACGCCCTGAGGATCGCCCAGCAGAACCCGGACCGTGAAGTGGTGTTCTTCGGCATCGGCTTCGAGACGACCGCGCCCCCCAATGCGATGACGGTGTATCAGGCCCGCAGGCTCGGCATCCCGAACTTCAGTCTGCTGGTGTCCCATGTGCGCGTACCACCCGCCATCGAGGCGATCATGCGGTCCCCGAGCTGCCGGGTCCAGGGCTTTCTGGCGGCCGGGCACGTGTGCAGCGTGATGGGCGTGGGGGAGTACCCGGCACTGGCGGAGCGCTTCCGCGTCCCGATCGTCGTCACGGGATTCGAACCCCTGGACATCCTCGAAGGCGTACGCCGGACCGTGGCGCAGCTGGAGCGCGGCGAACACACCGTGGACAACGCCTACCCCCGTGCCGTCCGCCCGGAAGGGAACCCGGCCGCGCGGGCCATGCTGGAGGACGTCTTCGAAGTCACCGACCGGTCCTGGCGCGGCATCGGCGTGATCCCCGGCAGCGGCTGGCGACTGTCCCCGAAGTACCGTGACTACGACGCCGAGTACCGTTTCTCGGTCGACGGCATCCAGACCCGGGAACCGGCCGAGTGCCGCAGCGGTGAGGTCCTGCAGGGGCTGCTCAAGCCGCACGAGTGCGAGGCGTTCGGCACCCTGTGCACACCTCGCACCCCGCTCGGAGCCACCATGGTCTCCAGCGAGGGCGCCTGCGCCGCGTATTACCTCTACCGGCGCCTGGACCTCACTCCCGCGACCCGGGAGGCGAGCCCCGTTGTCTGAGACGACAGAAACCACCGGCCTGCGTACGCCGGTACTCGACCCCGCGGCCTGGACCTGCCCGGCTCCGCTGCGCGACCAGTCCCGTGTCGTCATGGGCCACGGCGGGGGCGGGGCGCTCTCCGCCGAACTGGTCCAGCACATCTTCGCGCCCGCCTTCGGCGGAGAGGTGCTCGGCCAGCTGGGGGACGCCGCGGCGCTGTCGCTGGGCGGTGTCCGCATGGCCTTCTCCACCGACTCGTTCGTGGTGCGGCCGTTGTTCTTCCCCGGTGGCAGCATCGGCGACCTCGCCGTCAACGGCACCGTCAATGATCTCGCCATGAGCGGTGCCCGGGCGGCCTACCTCTCCTGCGGCTTCATCCTGGAGGAGGGCGTCGAGATGGAGACCGTCGCCCGCGTGGCCGAGGCACTCGGCGCGGCGGCCCGGGCCGCGGGTGTCGAAGTGGCGACGGGCGACACGAAGGTCGTGGAGGCCGGTCACGGCGACGGGATCTTCATCAACACGGCCGGCATCGGGCTCATCCCGGCGGGCGTCGATCTGCGTCCGCAGCGGGTCGTTCCCGGCGATGTCGTGATGGTCAGCGGCGCGATCGGCGTGCATGGCGTGGCGATCATGAGCGTCCGCGAGGGCCTGGAATTCGGGGTGGAGATCGAGAGCGACTGCGCGGCGCTCGGCGGTCTGGTCGAAGCCATGCTCGCTGTCACCCCGGACCTGCACGTACTGCGCGATCCCACACGAGGTGGGCTGGCGGCCGCGCTCAACGAGATCGCGGCGGCCTCCGGCACCGGTGTCGTCATCCGGGAGCGCGATGTCCCGGTCCCGCCCGCTGTCGCCAACGCCTGCGCCGTGCTCGGCCTGGACCCCATGTACGTCGCCAATGAGGGAAAGCTGGTGGCCTTCGTGCCACGCGAGTACGCCGACGCCGTACTGGACGCGATGCGGGCGCATCCGCTGGGTACGGAATCCAGGATCGTCGGCGAGGCGGTCGAGGCCCATCCGGGCATGGTGGTGGCCCGCACCGGGCTGGGCGGAACCCGGGTGGTCGACATGCCGATCGGGGAGCAGCTGCCAAGGATCTGCTGACACATGGCCGGCCGAGGAGGCGGCGGGGAGACGACGCCGGACCGCGTCTCCTCGCCGCCCGACAACTGCACCGGCCCGCCCACTTCCTGGGGATCCGCTGCCCCAGCGGACACACAGGGCGTCACCCCCGACCGGCAAGATCGCCGATTACGGCTGGGGTACTAGGCTGGCCGCCATGAGCGCACACTTTGACGTAGTGGTCCTGGGCGCCGGCCCGGGAGGATATGTCGCGGCGATCAGGGCCGCCCAGCTCGGCCTCAGCGCGGCCGTCGTCGAGGAGAAGTACTGGGGCGGAGTGTGCCTCAACGTGGGGTGCATCCCGTCGAAGGCGCTGCTGCGCAACGCGGAGCTGGCGCACATCTTCACGCAGGAGGCCAAGACCTTCGGCATCCGGGTGAACGGCGAGGTGAGCTTCGACTACGGCGAAGCCTTCACCCGCAGCCGCAAGGTGGCGGACGGACGCGTCAAGGGCGTCCACTACCTGATGAAGAAGAACAAGATCACCCAGTACACCGGCCACGGCACCTTCAGCGACGACCACACCCTCCAGGTCGCCCTCGCCGACGGCGGCACGGAAACCGTCACCTTCGGCCACTGCATCATCGCCGCCGGCGCCACCACGAAGCTGCTGCCCGGCACCTCGCTCAGCGAGCGCGTGGTGACGTACGAGGAGCAGATCCTGTCCGACACGCTCCCGGAGAGCATCATCATCGCGGGCGCGGGCGCCATCGGTGTCGAATTCGCGTACGTACTGCACAACTACGGCGTCCAGGTCACCCTCGTCGAGTTCCTCGACCGCATCGTCCCGCTGGAGGACGAGGAGGTCTCGGCGGAGCTGACCCGCCGTTACAAGCGGCTCGGCATCGATGTGCTGACCTCCACCCGGGTCGAGGCGATCAACGACTCGGGCGATTCGGTCAAGGTCATGGTGACCACGGGCGGCCAGCGACAGACGCTGCAGGCCGACAAGGTGCTGCAGGCAATCGGCTTCCAGCCGCGCGTGCAGGGCTACGGCCTGGAGAACACCGGTGTGAAGCTCACCGACCGCGGAGCGATCGACATCGACGGACGCTGCCGCACGAGCGTCCCGCACATCTTCGCCATCGGTGACGTGACGGCGAAGCTGATGCTCGCTCACGCGGCCGAGTCCATGGGCATCGTGGCGGCCGAGACGATCGCCGATGCGGAGACCATGGAACTCGACTACATCATGATCCCGCGGGCGACCTACTGCCAGCCGCAGATCGCCAGCTTCGGCTGGACCGAGGCGCAGGCCCGCGAGCAGGGCTTCGACGTCCGGGTCGCGAAGTTCCCGTTCACCGCCAACGGCAAGTCGCACGGTCTGGGCGACACCGCGGGCTTCGTCAAGATTCTCAGCGACGCCCGGTACGGCGAGCTCCTCGGCGCCCACCTGATCGGCCCCGAAGTCACCGAGCTCCTCCCGGAGTTGACCCTCGCTCAGCAGTGGGACCTGACTGTCCACGAGGTCGCGCGCAATGTGCACGGCCACCCGACGCTCGGCGAGGCGGTCAAGGAGGCCATCCACGGGCTGGCCGGTCACATGATCAACATGTGACCCGGGACAATCGTCGCCATGACCGACGGTATGGACGACGCCGAGAGCCGCCTGGCCAGGCTCGAGCGGCTGCTGGAGAGCCGCGAGCGCGAGGTGGCGCCCGCGTGGCGCCGGGCGACGCAGGGTGAGTCGCGTTGGGCGGTGACCGCCGTGATCCTGGTGGCGGTCACCCTCCAGCTGATGCTGCCGCACCGGCTCACCCTCCAGCCGTACTGGGTGCTGCCGGTCCTGGAGTTGGTGCTGCTGGCCGGCCTGATCGCCGCGAACCCCCGGCGGGTGGAGCCGCGGACCCGGTGGCTTCGCTGGCTGGGCCTGGCCCTGATCTGCGTGATCAGCCTGGCCAACGGCTGGGCGGCGGTCCAGCTGGTGGCGGGCCTGGTGAACGGCAGCGAGGGGAAGGACGCCGGGCCGCTGCTGCTGACCGGCGGCGGCATCTGGCTGACGAACGTCATCGTGTTCGCCCTGTGGTACTGGGAGTGGGACCGCGGCGGCCCGATGGCGCGGGCCCGCGGTCACCACCAGTTCGCCGACTTCCTCTTCGTACAGATGCAGAGCCCGGAGGCCGCGCCGCCGGACTGGGAGCCGGCGTTCCTGGACTACCTGTACCTGTCGTTCACCAACTCCACCGCCTTCAGCCCGACCGACGTGATGCCGCTGTCGCGCTGGGCCAAGATGCTGATGATGCTGCAATCCTCGGTCTCCCTGGTGACCGTGGTCCTGGTGGTCGCCCGGGCGGTCAACATCCTGCACTGACGGCGCGAACGGGAGACGGTCACCCTGTGGACGCCTGCGCTTCGGCCCACGACCGGTAGAGGCGGCGCAGACGGACCACGCCCAGGTCGTGCTGGTAGCGGTTTTCCTGCTGGTCGGCGTCCGCGGGCAGGGACTCGAGCATCACGCGGTCCTGCTCCTGGCGCAGCCGCTCGGGGGCCCAGCCCTCGGCGACGGCCTGCCACACGGTGTCCGCCTGGGAGGGCGGGGCCAGACCGTCGACCGGCGGGTCGAGGTCGAGGTTGGTGGGGAAGGGGTAGCCCTCGGCGGTGGCCGCGACCACGCGGCGCAGCCAGTCCTCCGAGGTGCCGTGCGCGAGGCACTCGAAGCCGAACTGCCCTCCCTGCGTCCCGCCGGGGCGGCCGAGCGGTTGTGCCCGGCGGCGTGGCCCGGGATTGCTGCCATGCCGTCCATCGGATAGGTGCCGTCTTCACATGTAGATGGTGTTCATAATATAGAACGGAGCTTGGGCATTTCAGGGCACGGCGGCGTCGTGCGGGAGCGAGAGGGTCACGTGAAAGAACTGATCGCCGGTCAATCGGGGCCAGGTGCGGCCTTGTTGCTCCTCGCGGCAGGGGTCGCCTCCGGGCTCGCCGGTTCCGTCGCGGGTCTGGCCTCGCTGTTCAGCTACCCCGCGCTGCTCGCCGCCGGCCTTCCGCCGGTGGCGGCCAACGTCACCAACACCGTGGCCCTCTTCACCAACACCGTGGGAAGCGCCGCCGGATCCCGGGCGGAACTGCGCGGGCAGCGCGGGCGGCTCGTCCGCCTCGCGGTCACGGCGGCGTTGGGCGGGGCGATCGGCGCGGCCCTGCTGCTCGGGACACCGTCCTCGGCCTTCGAACTGGTCGTCCCGTGGCTCATCGCCCTCGGCTCGGTGCTGATCCTGGCACGTGAACCCCTGCGGCGCTTGACCGCGAAGCTCAACCCGGACTCGGCCTCCGTGCCGCGGATTCCCCTCGCCTGCGCGGTCCTGCTGGTCGGGCTGTACGGCGGATACTTCGGCGCCGCGGCAGGCGTACTGATGCTGGCCGTGCTCTCCCTGTCCGCGACGGAGCCGCTGCCGGTGACCAACGCCGTCAAGAACATCGCCACCGGCGCCGCCAACGTCACCGCGGCCCTCGCCTACGCCTTCCTCGCCCCGGTCGACTGGAGCGCGGCCGCCGCGCTCGGCCTCGGCTGCTTCATGGGCGCCTGGATGGGGCCGGCGGTCGTACGGCGGCTGCCGGAGACGCCGCTACGGGTCGCGATCGCCCTCGCGGGGCTGGGGCTCGCCTGGAGCCTGTGGCGGAACGCCACCGGGTGAGTGGCCCGGCTCACATGGCGCGGCGGAGGCGTCACCGACACCATGGTCCTCGTCACCGGCAGGCTGAAGGGATTGTGCATGTTCCGCAAGGTGCTGGTCGCCAACCGTGGTGAGATCGCGATTCGCGCGTTCCGCGCCGGCTATGAGCTGGGCGCGCGAACCGTCGCCGTCTTCCCGCACGAGGACCGCAATTCGCTGCACCGGCTGAAGGCCGACGAGGCTTATGAGATCGGACAGCCGGGGCACCCGGTGCGGGCCTACCTCTCCGTCGAGGAGATCGTCCGTGCGGCGCGTCGGGCCGGTGCGGATGCCGTGTACCCGGGCTACGGGTTCCTGTCCGAGAACCCGGACCTTGCGCGCGCGTGCGAGGAGGCGGGCATCACGTTCGTCGGGCCGAGCGCGGAAACCCTTGAGCTGACCGGGAACAAGGCGCGCGCGGTGGCCGCGGCGCGCGCGGCCGGCGTACCGGTGCTCGGCTCCTCGGCGCCCTCCACCGACGTGGACGAACTCGTCCGTGCCGCCGAGGACGTCGGCTTTCCCGTGTTCGTCAAGGCGGTCGCCGGTGGAGGAGGGCGCGGCATGCGCCGTGTCGAGGATCCCGCCCTGCTGCGGGAATCCATCGAGGCGGCGGCCCGTGAGGCCGCGTCCGCGTTCGGCGACCCGACCGTCTTCCTGGAGAAGGCCGTCATCGAACCCCGCCACATCGAGGTGCAGATCCTCGCCGACGGGCACGGCAACGTCATTCACCTCTTCGAGCGCGACTGCTCGGTGCAGCGCCGCCATCAGAAGGTGATCGAGCTGGCGCCCGCGCCCAACCTGGACCCGGCGCTGCGCGAGCGGATGTGTGCCGATGCCGTGAGGTTCGCCCGGGAGATCGGCTACCGCAACGCGGGCACCGTGGAGTTCCTGGTCGACCGCGACGGGAACCACGTCTTCATCGAGATGAACCCGCGCATCCAGGTCGAGCACACGGTGACCGAGGAGGTCACCGACGTCGACCTCGTGCAGGCACAGCTGCGGATCGCCGCCGGCGAGACCCTGGCCGACCTGGGGCTCGCGCAGGAGACCGTCACCGTGCGCGGCGCCGCGCTGCAATGCCGGATCACCACCGAGGACCCGGCCAATGGCTTCCGCCCGGACACCGGCAGGATCAGCGCCTACCGCTCGCCGGGCGGTTCGGGCATCCGGCTGGACGGCGGTACCACCCACGCCGGTACGGAGATCAGCGCGCACTTCGACTCCATGCTGGTCAAACTCACCTGCCGGGGCCGGGACTTCAAGACCGCGATCGGCCGCGCCCGGCGTGCGGTGGCCGAGTTCCGCATTCGCGGCGTGGCCACCAACATCCCGTTCCTGCAAGCCGTGTTGGACGACCCGGACTTCCAGGCCGGACAGGTCACGACCTCGTTCATCGAGGAGCGGCCGCACCTGCTCACCGCACGGCACTCCGCCGACCGCGGCACGAAGCTGCTCACGTACCTCGCCGACGTGACCGTGAACAAGCCCCACGGTGAGCGGCCCGACCTGATCGAACCGACCACCAAACTGCCGCCCGTGCCCACCACCGAACCGCCCGCCGGCTCCCGGCAGCGGCTCGCCGAACTCGGCCCGGAGGGCTTCGCCCGATGGCTGCGCGAGGCCCCGACCATCGGCGTCACCGACACCACGTTCCGGGACGCCCACCAGTCGCTGCTCGCCACCCGGGTCCGCACCAAGGACATGCTCGCCGTCGCCCCTGTGGTGGCGCGGACCCTGCCGCAACTGCTGTCTCTCGAGTGCTGGGGCGGAGCCACGTACGACGTCGCGCTGCGCTTCCTCGCGGAGGACCCCTGGGAGCGGCTGGCCGCACTCCGCGAAGCCGTACCCAACCTCTGCCTGCAGATGCTGCTGCGCGGCCGCAATACCGTGGGCTATACGCCCTACCCGACGGAGGTGACCGACGCCTTCGTGCAGGAGGCAGCGGCCACCGGCATCGACATCTTCCGCATCTTCGACGCCCTCAACGACGTCGAGCAGATGCGGCCCGCCATCGACGCCGTGCGGCGGACCGGAACGGCGATCGCCGAGGTCGCGCTCTGCTACACCGCGGATCTGTCCGACCCGTCCGAGCGGCTGTACACCCTGGACTACTACCTCCGGCTGGCCGAACAGATCGTGGCCGCCGGTGCCCACGTCCTGGCCGTCAAGGACATGGCGGGGCTGCTCCGCGCCCCGGCCGCCGCGACCCTCGTATCGGCCCTGCGCCGCGAGTTCGACCTGCCGGTGCACGTGCACACCCATGACACCGCCGGAGGCCAGCTCGCCACCTACCTCGCGGCGATCCAGGCCGGCGCGGACGCGGTGGACGGGGCCGTGGCGTCCATGGCGGGCACCACGTCGCAGCCGTCGTTGTCGGCGATCGTGGCGGCGACGGACTACTCCGAGCGGCCGACCGGCCTCGACCTGAAGGCGGTCGGGGACCTGGAGCCGTACTGGGAGAGCGTCCGCAGGATCTACGCACCGTTCGAGGCGGGCCTGGCCTCGCCGACCGGGCGCGTCTACCACCACGAAATCCCCGGCGGGCAGCTCTCCAACCTGCGCACCCAGGCCATCGCACTCGGCCTCGGCGACCGCTTCGAGGAGATCGAGGCGATGTACGCCGCCGCCGACCGGATCCTCGGGCATCTGGTGAAGGTCACCCCGTCGTCCAAGGTGGTCGGCGACCTGGCCCTGCACCTGGTCGGCGCCGGAGTGACGCCGGAGGACTTCGAGGCTACGCCGGACAAGTTCGACATCCCCGACTCCGTCATCGGCTTTCTGCGCGGCGAGTTGGGCAATCCGCCCGGCGGGTGGCCGGAGCCGTTCCGCACCAAGGCGCTGGCAGGCCGCGCCGAACCCAAGCCTGTGCAGGAGCTGACCTCGGAGGACCGCACGGGACTGGTGAAGGAGCGGCGCGCAACGCTCAACCGCCTGCTCTTCCCCGGGCCGTCGCGCGACTTCGAAACACACCGTCAGACCTTCGGCGACACCAGCGTGCTGGACAGCAAGGACTTCTTCTACGGGCTGCGCCCTGCGAAGGAGTACGCCGTCGATCTGGAGCCGGGCGTACGGCTCCTCATCGAACTGCAGGCCATCGGCGAGGCGGACGAACGCGGCATGCGTACCGTGATGTCCACCCTGAACGGTCAACTGCGGCCGATCCAGGTGCGCGACACCGCGGCGGCCTCCGACGTTCCGCCGACCGAGAAGGCCGACCGGGCCAACCCGGGCCATGTGGCGGCGCCGTTCGCCGGAGTGGTGACGCTCGCGGTGGCCGAGGGCGACGAGGTGGCGGAGGGCGCTGTGGTGGCCACCATCGAGGCGATGAAGATGGAGGCCGCGATCACCGCTCCGAAGGCCGGAAAGGTGTCCCGGCTCGCCATCAACAGGATCCAGCAGGTGGAGGGCGGCGATCTCCTGGTCGAGATCGCCTGAGCCGTGGCGCGCGCCGGTCGTCGAACAGCAAAGGCTGTAGCTCGACCTGACCGGCGCACAGCCATTGCCGTCGAGTCCGAGACGCCCGAGTCTGGGGGAATGTGCCGGATCGTGAGGAGGGCGGGCGATGGGGACGAGCGGTGGCACACCGGACGCCGAGCGCCGGCGGCTGGCCGAAGCCGACGATTCCGGGGTGCCCTGGCGTCACTGGGGCCCGTATCTGAGCGAGCGCCAGTGGGGGACCGTCCGGGAGGACTACAGCCCGGACGGCGAGGCGTGGTCGTACTTCACCCATGACCAGGCCCGCTCCCGCGCCTACCGATGGGGCGAGGACGGCATCGCGGGCGTCAGCGACGACAAGCAGCGCCTCTGCTTGGCACTGGCGCTGTGGAACGGCCGCGATCCGATCCTCAAGGAGCGGATGTTCGGCCTCACCAACGCCGAGGGCAATCACGGCGAGGACGTCAAGGAGTACTACTTCTACCTCGACAGCACGCCCACGCATTCGTACATGAGGTACCTGTACAAGTACCCCCAGGCGGAGTTCCCGTACGGCGACCTCACCGCCACGAACGGGGCCCGGGGCCGCCGCGATTTCGAGTACGAACTCCTCGACACCGGCGTCTTCGACGAGGACCGCTACTTCGACGTGTTCGTCGAGTACGCCAAGGCGGGTCCCGAGGACCTGCTCATCGAGATCACCGCGTACAACCGCGGTCCCGACGAGGCGACCCTGCACCTGCTGCCCACCCTGTGGTTCCGGCACACCTGGTCCTGGGCCGGCGGCACCGCAGTACCGAGCATCCGGCAGGAGCCCGGCGGCCCGCTCCGCGCCGACCACGAGGAGCTGGGCCCGCGGTGGCTGTACTGCGACCCGGACGCGCAGACCCTGTTCACCGAGAACGACACGAACAACGAGCGGATCTTCAACAGCCCGAACGCCTCCCCGTACGTCAAGGACGGCATCCACCGGTACGTCGTCCGCGGGGAGACCGGAGCCGTGAACCCCGGACGGGCCGGGACCAAGGCGGCCGTCCACCATGTGCTGGCCGTCCCCGGCGGGCAGAGCGCCACCGTGTGCCTGCGTCTCAGCGACTGCGAACTGACCGACTGGCGTGCGGACTTCGACGCGATCATGGTCCAACGCCGTTCCGAAGCCGACGAGTTCTACGACGGGATCACTCCGTCCGGCATGGACGAGGACGAACGACGGCTGGTCCGACAGGCGTTGGCCGGGATGCTGTGGAGCAAGCAGTACTACTACCTCGACGTCGAGCGCTGGCTGTCGGAGCACGGCGTCGACCCGCTCGGCTCCGACCCCCGGGTGCGCAACAGCAACTGGTACCACATGGTCAACGACGAGATCATGTCGATGCCGGACACCTGGGAGTACCCGTGGTTCGCCGCCTGGGACCTCGCCTTCCACACCGTCGCGCTCTCGATGGTCGATCTCACCTTCGCCAAGGGGCAGTTGGACCTGCTGCTGCGCCGCCTGTACCTGCATCCCAACGGACAGATCCCGGCGTACGAGTGGAACTTCGGCGACGTCAATCCGCCGGTGCACGCCTGGGCCACCCTCTTCCTCTACGAGCTGGAGAAGCACCGCACCGGCCAGGGTGACCGCGTCTTCCTGGAGAACGCCTTCCACCAGCTGATGAAGAACTTCAGCTGGTGGCTCAACCGCAAGGACCCCGACGGCAACAATGTCTTCCAGGGCGGTTTCCTCGGCCTCGACAACATCGGTGTCTTCGACCGCAGCGCCCCACTGCCCACCGGCGGCCATCTCGACCAGGCGGACGGCACCGCGTGGATGGCCCTGTACTGCCAGAATCTGCTGGAAATCGCCATAGAGCTGGCCGTGGACAACCCGGTCTACATCGAGCAGGCGCAGTCCCTGTTCGAGCACTTCGCGTGGATCGCCGTGGCCATGAACCGCATCGGCGCGGAGAACGCCAGCCTGTGGGACGAGCAGGACGGCTTCTTCTACGACGTGCTGCGACTGCCCGACGGAACGGCGACCCGGCTCAAGGTGCGCTCGCTGGTCGGGCTGATCCCGCTCGCCGCCAGCAGCGTGGTCGGTGGCTGGGCGGACCACCGCTTCCCCGAACTGGTGGCGGGAGCACGGGAGTTCGTCGAGCGCCATCCGGCCGTGGAGGCCACCGTCTCCTCCCACGAGGCGCTGGGACCGAACGCCGAGGGCCGGTATCTGTTCGCCCTGTTCGGCGAGGACCGGCTCCGCAGGATCCTGTCCCGGATGCTGGACGAGTCCGAGTTCCTCGGCCCGCACGGCATCCGCTCGCTCTCCCGCCACCACGCCGAGCACCCGTACACCTTTCAGGTGCGCGGCGAGACGTACGGTGTCGGATATCTGCCCGCCGAGTCCGACTCCGGGATGTTCGGCGGCAACTCCAACTGGCGCGGGCCGGTCTGGTTCCCGGTCAACCTGCTGCTCATCCGCGCCCTGCTCAACCTGCACGCCTTCCACGGCACCGACTTCACCGTCGAGTGCCCGACAGGATCGGGTCGACAGCTCACTCTGTACGAGGTCGCCCGCGAGATCTCCGACCGGCTCACCGCCACCTTCCTGCGCGACGGCGACGGCCACCGGCCGGTGCACGGTGCACAGGCCAAATTCGCCAAGGACCCGCACTGGAAGGACCTGATCCTCTTCTACGAGTACTTCCACGGCGACAACGGCGCCGGCCTCGGCGCCTCCCACCAGACGGGCTGGACCGGCCTGGCCGCGGTGACCGCGACGCTGTTCCACACGCTCGGCGTGGAGGACTGGTCCGCCCGTGGCCGGGAGAGCCTGCGCCCGACCGGGGATCGAGAGGAGCCGCTGTCATGACCGCGTGGCCCGAACAGCCGGTGATCTACGAGGTCAACACCCTGGTCTGGCTGGGGGAGTTGAGCAGCCGGTACTGCCGCCCGGTCACCCTCGGCGAGGTGCCCGTGGCGGCCTGGGACGAGGTCGTCCCGCGTGGCGTCGACGCCGTCTGGCTGATGGGCGTCTGGGAGCGCAGCCCGGCCGGGCTGGAGATCGCGCTGCGCGACGAGTCGCTGCAGGCCTCGTTCCGCGCGGCGCTGCCCGACCTCCGCCCGGAGGACGTGGTCGGATCGCCGTACTGCGTCCGGAACTACGCCGTCGACCAGACGCTCGGCGGCCCCGAGGGACTGGCCGCCGCCCGCGCCGAACTGGCCGCCCGCGGCGTACGGTTGATCCTCGACTACGTCCCCAACCACGTGGCCCCCGACCATCCGTGGCTCACCGAACGGCCGGGCTGTCTCCTCCAAGGCACCCCGGACGATCTGGCCCGGGACCCCGACGCCTTCCTCGAAGCCGGCGGCCAGATCTTCGCCCGAGGCCGCGACCCCTACTTCCCGCCCTGGCCGGACGTCGTCCAGCTGAACGCCTTCAGCGACGAGCTCCGCACGGCGGCCGTCGACACCCTCGCCGCGATCGGCGACCAGGCCGACGGCGTGCGCTGCGACATGGCCATGCTGCTCATGCGCGACGTGTTCGCGAAGACCTGGGGCGACCGGGCGGGCGCCGCACCGGCCGAGGACTTCTGGCCGTACGTCATCCCCGAGGTGCGCGAGCGCCACCCGGACCTCCTCTTCGTCGCCGAGGCCTACTGGGACCTCGAATGGGCGCTCCAGCAGCAGGGGTTCGACCACTGCTACGACAAGCGGCTCTACGACCGGCTGCTGCACGAGGGCGCCGACTCGGTGCGTCCGCATCTGCTGGCCGGCCTCGGCCACCAGCGCGGCCTCGTCCGCTTCCTGGAGAACCACGACGAACCCCGGGCCGCCGCCACCATGTCGCCCGAGCGGGAGCGGGCGGCGGCCGTCACCATCGCGACGCTGCCCGGCGCGACGCTGTGGCACGAGGGCCAGTTCGAGGGGCGCCGGGTGCGGCCGCCGGTCTTTCTCTCCCGCCGCCCGGAGGAGCCCGTCGACAAGGAACTGCTCGCCTTCCACCACCGGCTGCTGGCCTCGGTCGCCTCGTCCGGAATGCGCACGGGAGGGGACTGGCGGCTGCTCGACTGCACGGGCTGGCCGGACAATCCGTCCCACGGCAACCTGGTCGCCTGGTGCTGGGCCACCGGATCAGCCCGCCACCTCGTGGTCGTCAACCTCTCCGACCAGCCCGCCCAGGGCCGGGTCCGCCTGCCGTGGACCGACCTCCGCGGCCGCCCGTGCCGCCTCGCGGAGCTGCTCACCGAGCAGACCTACGAGCGGGACGGCGACGAGCTGGTCGACGCCGGACTGTACGTCGGCCTGGAGGGCCGGCACTGGCATGTTGTCGCCGTGCCCGTAGGACCGTAGTCGCGTCAGCGCCCGTGTGGGATGAACCGGCCGACTGCTTTCCACGCGGCCGGAACCCGCCGGTGGCGCACGGCCGCGGAGGCTCCCGCGCGCGACGGGGGAATCGCCTGAGGTTGCCAGTCGCAGAGCGTCGAGGGGTCCTCGGGAGGTGCGGCGCCTCCGGCCCCGTCGTGCTCCTTGAGAGCGACGCTGATGAGTGTGAGCAGGAGCGCCACATCGGCGTCGCAGTCCAGCAGCACGGTGATCCACGAGGATCCGGGGTGCACCCGCACAGCGGTGCTGTGCTGCAGGTGTGGGAGCAGCCGATGGACGGCCGCATGCGTGAGATGCAGATCCGCTGCGTCGTCGGAGTGGAAGTGGACGATGTCGTGCCCCGTCGTCCCGAAGGCGCGTCCAGCGGCGCATCGGGGCGAGCCACTTATCAGGTTCGGCCATGACTCCAGTTGGGTCATGGCGCGATCGGCCACGGTCATGCGCACCATGGTCGCGCACTATTCACCCTGCCAACTACCCCCCTTCACCCTCTGCTTGGTCAATTGGCCGTTCTGCGCCCCTCATGATCCCGGAGCGGCCCCGTGCACCGGGCCGTAGGGCTCATGCGGGCCGTGCCGCGCTGTGGATCGCCGACGCTTCGGCGAAGAAGATCGACTCCTCGCGCACGTATGCTCCCGGGCTCGGCGCGTGGATCATCAAGCCGTCGCCGATGTAGAGGCCGACGTGGCTGACATCGCCGTAGAAGAAGATCAGGTCGCCGGGCCGGATGTCGGCGAGGGGGATCGCCGTACCGACGGTCGCCTGCTCGCGCGCGGTGCGCGGGAGTGCGACCCCGGCGGTTCTCCAGGCGGCCTGGGTGAGGCCCGAGCAGTCGTACGAGCCCGGTCCGGACGCGCCCCAGACGCATGGCCTGCCGATCTGTCCACGGGCAAAGGCGAGTACCTTCGCGGCTTTGCTGCCGTCTCCGGAGTCCGAGGTGCTGTCCGCGCCGATGGGCACGACAGCGGCGATGGGCGTGGTGGTGCTGAGAGTGGCCGATTGCTGTGGCTGCCACTCCTCTTCGGCCGGGCGAGGAGTCAGTTCCTCGTAGGCACGCCAGGCGTCTTCCGCCGGCCGGGATTCGATCGCCGGGAAGGGCGCGATCAGCTGAGGGGTGTGGCGGGAGAGCAACTCGCGGGCCACCGCGAGCTTCTGCTGGATCTGCCCCTTGGAGGTCTTCAACGAGGCCGAGGCCTGTCGCGGTTCCGCGGCCGGTGCCGGCAGGGCCTTGGCGACTTCCTGCCGTGTCCGCGGCGCGGCCGGCAGCGCGGCGACGGCCCCCGAGGTCAACTCCGCCACCGGGCCGGCAGCCACCCCGGCGACAGGACCGGCGGTCAACTCCGGGACGGGTCGGGCGGTCGACTCCCGCCCACGCTGGGCGAGTCCATCCGCCGGACGTACCGCCGGACGTGCAGGCCGCGCCTCGGCCGCGCGGTTCGGCATTCTGTCGGCCGGCAGCCTCGCCGGGACGGTCGGCCCCAACTGCGCGCGCCCCACGTCGAACCATTGCCTGGTGACGTCGTCGAGGGCGGGATCGTTGGGCCTGCGCCCGCTGTCGACCGCCGGGTTGACGCGCCCACGCGTCCCCGTGGACATCGCGCGGGTCGCGTTGTAGTTCCCGGTGGCGGTCTCGGCCTGGTCGTAGAGGCTGCTGATCCGCTGCCGGACCTCTTCGCGGCTCGGCCCGTCCGCTGCGGGCGGCTTGGCGTCGGGAGCCATGGGGGACGCACTCCTTCCGTGTTCCGCCTACCGAGTCAGCTGTCGGGTTCGGGCGGACGGTTCCGGAAGGTATGCCCTACGGCCCTTGCCCTGCTGGGCGGTTGGGCCGATTCACCCCAAAGTCGGTCGGGTCCCCGGCTCCGGCCGCCACGGGGGCGCACCGGACTCGGCGGAGGCCGCGCGACCCGGCGAGGTTCGCCGGAGGGAGTCGTGCGGTCCGCCCGTCAACCTAGCCAACTTGTGTGCCTCGCGTGAAGGTTGAAGTGCGAAGTGTCCGATATGTATTTGTGACCTTCGTCGTACTGGGTGCCCCGGCTTGCGCGGTCGGTGTGGACCGGCGACGAGCAGCTCGGCCTCGACCCCGGGCGTACACGCCGACCTGGTCCACCGCCCGCGGGCCTCGTAGTTGATCTCGCTGCCGGAACTGTGGGCTCCACCACGGCGCACGCTGGCATGGGCCTGATGAAGTGGCCCGAATGCTCGGGCTGCTCATCAACCTCCTCCCGTTCTGGATCCGCGAGCCCCTGTTCGTCGCTCTCGGCATCCCCTTCAGCGGCTTCCTCTTCTATGCGGCCGCCAGGGACGGGGAACCGATCATGGCCGCGCTCGGCATCGCCGTCCTCGCTTTCACCGCCCTGCGCGTCTATACGATGGTCCGTGTGCTCCGAGCCCGTCGCCTGGCCCAGGACGCCAACGCCGCATGACAGTTCATCTCGGCCGCGACCGCCGGTACACCGCATGAGGTGAGCGGTCACGTCATCGGCTGCATCGACAGCCCGGAGTGTTGCAGTCCTGGCAGCAGCCAGCTCTGGAACGGAGCCAGTGCGGCCAGAACCAGGAACGCAACGCCGACCGCGGCGCTGAATACCGGTCCGAGCCGCCACAGCTTCTCGATGAAGATGACGACCGCGAGTGCGGCCATCGCCGCGATGTTCATGGTGCCCAGCGGAACGAGGACGATCATGAGCCCCCAGCAGCAGCCCACGCAGTAGAGCCCATGGTGGGCCCCGACGCGCAGGTCGCGGGTGCCCGACCGGTAGCCGCCATGGCGCACGAACCGACCCGCGGGGCTTCGGCAGTGGCGCAGGCAGATGTTCTTCAGCGGACTGAACTGGTGGAGTCCGGCGAGCAGGAAGGCTCCGGCGCCGATCCAGCGCCCGGCTTCGGGGTGGCTGTCGACAAGGTTGCCGGTCACGGTGAGGATCCCGTACACGACCAGGCCGAATGCCGCCCAAGCGATCAGGTATCCGCCCGCGAACCGGGTGATCCGGGCCGCGCGGGCCGTACCGGAGGACTGACGGCCGATGTCCAGGGCCCAGGTGACGGCCACCGGCGCCACGGACGGGAACATCATGGCGATCATCATGATCACCCAGAGGAGGAGGAACGGGGGCAGGTCGAGGCCCATCGTTCCCGGCTCCATCTCCATACCGTCGGCCTGCTCCACCACGAGGAGCCACGCGAGGAGGGCGGGCAGCAGCATGACGGACCAGGCGGCGGTCATCGTCCGGGCCGGGAGGAGGTTGCCCGGCCGCATGGGTGCGGAGAGGGATGCCCAGTTACGGAACACACTTCCAGGTCATCACAGAAGGCGGTCGATCGCCTGGCAGCCGCTCTGCCCCGCAGGACCTGCCGACCTGCGAGGACGGGGGGCGAATGGAGGTGACGATCCGCGTCACCGAGCGGATGAACCACCGCTGCGACCCCGGCCCGCCGCGCGGCTGCCCGATGACCGCACTCACCGGCGCCTGCGACCCGAAGGCTTCCCCGGACGAGGTGGCCGCCCGGCGCCACCAGGCGTCGGCCTCCTTCGAAGCCGACCTCATAAGCTGACTTTATGAGGTCATAGATCCAGCCCGGCTACTGACTTAGGTTTGCCTTAGTTTAGGCTTCCCGGCGAGTACGTCTGTTACCGCTCGAAGGGAACCTGATCATGCCTCGCCCCCTGCGGGTAGCCATTGTCGGAGCCGGCCCCGCCGGGATCTACGCCGCCGACGCGTTGCTGAAATCCGCGACGGCTGCTGAGCCGGGCGTGTCGATCGACCTCTTCGAGCGGATGCCGGCCCCGTTCGGGCTGATCCGTTACGGAGTCGCCCCCGACCACCCCCGCATCAAGGGGATCGTCACGGCCCTGCACCAGGTGCTCGACAAGCCCCAGATCCGCCTCTTCGGCAATGTCGACTACCCCGGGGACATCAACCTGGACGACCTGCGCGCCTTCTACGACGCGGTGATCTTCTCCACGGGCGCGACGGCCGACCGGGCGCTCGACATACCCGGCATCGACCTCGACGGCTCGTACGGCGCGGCGGACTTCGTCTCCTGGTACGACGGGCACCCGGACGTGCCCCGGACCTGGTCGCTCGAGTCGGAGAAGGTCGCCGTCCTCGGCGTCGGAAACGTCGCGCTCGACGTGGCGCGCATCCTCGCCAAGACGGCGGACGAACTGCTGTCGACCGAGATCCCGCCGAACGTCTACGACGGCCTGAAGGCCAACAAGGCCCTGGAGGTCCATGTCTTCGGCCGCCGTGGCCCGGCGCAGGCGAAGTTCAGCCCGATGGAGCTCCGGGAGCTGGACCACTCCCCGAACATCGAGGTCATCGTCGACCCTGAGGACATCGACTACGACGACGGCTCGATCGCGACCCGGCGGGGCAACAAGCAGGCCGACATGGTCGCCAAGACGCTGGAGAACTGGGCCATCCGCGATGTCGGCGACCGCCCGCACAAGCTGTTCCTGCACTTCTTCGAGTCGCCGTCCGAGATCCTCGGCGAGGACGGCAAGGTCGTCGGCCTGCGCACCGAGCGCACCGCCCTCGACGGCACGGGCAACGTCAAGGGCACCGGTGAGTTCAAGGACTGGGACGTCACCGCGGTCTACCGCGCCGTGGGTTACCTGTCCGACGAACTCCCCAAGCTGCCCTGGGACGTCGAGTCCGGCACCGTCCCCGACCAGGGCGGCCGGGTGATCGAGGAGAACGGCGAGCACCTGCAGTCGACGTACGTCACCGGCTGGATCCGGCGCGGCCCCGTGGGTCTGATCGGCCACACCAAGGGCGACGCCAACGAGACGGTCGCCAGTCTGCTGGACGACCACGCGAACGGCCGTCTGCACACACCCGCTTCGCCCGCTCCCGAGGCTGTGGACGCGTTCCTCGGCGAGCGGAACGTCCGCTTCACCACGTGGGAGGGCTGGCACAGGCTGGACGCCGCGGAGAAGGCCCTTGGCGAGCCGCAGGGCCGCGAGCGCGTGAAGATCGTCGAGCGCGAGGACATGCTCGACGCGAGCGGCGCGTAGGACTGACCGCTCCTCCCGAGAAGCAGGGGCGGATCGATGGCTGACGGATGGTCAGTCATCGTTCCACCCGCGGGTCACCCCGGTGGCCACCGAAAACCCACCTGACCTCGCCGCCCAACTCGCCTATCGTCAACGTGATTTCCCGCGGACGCCCTTGGCTCCTCGGCGGGGACGAGGGCGGTGACGAAGTGGAGGGTGAGGGTGCGCTACCGAGAGCTGGGACGCGGTGGGGTGTCGGTGTCCGAGATCGGTTACGGGGCATGGGGGATCGGTGAATCCGCCTGGGTCGGCGCCTCGGAGGACGAATCCGTACGTGCCCTGCACCGCGCCGTCGATCTCGGCGTGAACTTGATCGACACCGCGCGCGGCTACGGCGAGAGCGAGCGGATCGTCGGCCGGGTCGTGCGTGAGCGGGCCGGTGACGAGGTGCTCGTCGCGACCAAGGTGCCGCCGAAGAACCGCAGGTGGCCGGCGCCCGACGGGCTGGACCCGGCCGAGACATTTCCGGGCGAGCACATCCGCGACAGCCTGGAGACCAGTCTGCGCGCCAGTGGCCTCGACCACTTCGACGTACTGCAGTTCCACGTCTGGAGCGACGACTGGGTCGACCGGGGCGACTGGCTGGAGACGATCGCGCAACTGAAGCAGGAGGGGAAGATCCGCCTCTTCGGTGTGTCCATCAACGATCACCAGCCGGACAACGCCCTCGCCCTTGTCCGCAGCGCGCCGTCGACTGTGTGCAGGTCATCTACAACATCTTCGACCAGGCCCCGGCCGACGCGCTGCTGCCGGCCTGCGAGGAGCAGGGCGTCGGTGTCATCGTGCGGGTGGCGCTGGACGAGGGCGGCCTCACCGGTCGGATCACCGCCGGTACGACCTTCCCCGAGGGCGACTGGCGCAACCGTTACTTCCGCGGTGACCGCGCGGCACAGGTCGAGCGGCGGGTGGCCGCGATCGTCGCCGACCTCGGCATCGCCCCCGACGAGATCGCCGAGACCGCGCTGCGGTTCGTGCTGAGTTCGCCGGCGGTCTCCACCGTCATCCCCGGCATGCGCACCGTACGCAATGTCGAGCGCAACACGGCCCTGAGCGACGGACGGCCGCTCACCGCCGACCAGCTCGCCGTGCTCGCCAAGCATCGCTGGCAGCGCAACTTCTACTCCTGATCCGCCGGAGCCGCTGATCCGTGGGAGCCGCGGCCTGGCCCGGTCACATGGGACTTCGAGATTTCCGGGAGAAGCTGTCGATCCAGGTGCGTCCTGTTCGACGCAAGGGTGAGAGCGGGAAACCACGAACCCAAGGAGTACGGCCATGCCCAAGCTGCGCGTACACAACCTCACCGTCTCGCTGGACGGCTTCGCCGCCGGTCCCCAGCAGCGTCTGGAGCACCCGCTCGGCGAGGGCTTCGAAGGCATGCACGAGTGGATGTTCGCCGCGATGCGGGACTGCGCCGACGGCAAGAGCGGGATCGACGTCGAGTACGTCGAGCGGAGCGAGGAGAACATCGGTGCCACGATCATGGGCCGCAATATGTTCGGGCCGCAGCGCGGGCCGTGGCAGGACGAGTCGTGGAAGGGCTGGTGGGGCGACAACCCGCCGTACCACAACGACGTGTTCGTGCACACACACCACCTGCGGCCGTCGCTGCCGATGGAGGGCGGGACCACGTTCCACTTCACCGACGAGCCCATCGAGACGGTGCTGGAGCGGGCCTTCGAGGCCGCGGCGGGCAAGGACGTGCGGATCGGCGGAGGGCCGGCCACGGTTCAGCAGTATCTGCGCGCCGGGCTGATCGACGAGCTGCATCTCGCCATCGTCCCGAAACTCATCGGCAGCGGTGAGCGCCTCTTCGACAACCTGGGGGACGGGATCGACGGTTATCGGGTCGCCGAGCTGGTCGGCTCGCCCGCCGTCGCGCACGCCCGGCTGGTGCGTCGCTGAGACCTCCCCCGCAGGGGGCCGGCTCAGCCTTCTCGGGCGGGACCCTGCTGGGGCTCGCCCGACCCGGGCGCGCCCCCCTCGCCCCACCCCGGTGCCTCCGTCCCGAGCGACGCGGGCGCCCCCGCGCGCAGTCCGTCCATCACAAGATCCAGAAGCCGTGCGGCGCGTGGCTGCCAGTCGGCGTGCGGGTCGAGCTGCCAGAGCCCGGCGATGGCGAGCATGAAGTCGTCCTGGGTCACTCCCGGGCGGATGGTGCCGGCCTCCTCGTTCGCCTCGAGGAGGAGTGTGACGGCCGAGCGCACCGAGCCGTGTCCCAGTTTGGTCAGGGTGCCGCGCGTGACGGTGGGCGAGCGCAACGCATCGGCCAGGCCGGCCTTGGCCATGCCGTACTGGGCGAGCCGGTCCATCCACTCCCGCAGCGCCCGGTCCGGTGCGCGGGTCTTCAGCAGCTGGGCCGCGGTGTCGGCGACCTGCTGCACCTCGTGGCGGTAGACCTCCAGGACGAGGGCCTCGCGATTGGGGAAGTTGCGGTAGAACGTGCCCTGCCCGACGCCCGCCTTCTTCGCGATCGCGCTGAGCGGGGCGTCCGCCGAGTTCGTCAGCTCCACCAGGGCCACTTCGAGGATGCGCTCGCGATTGCGCTGCGCGTCCGAGCGCAGCGGCGCGTCCTTCTCGGAGTCCACTCGTCCTCCTTTCGGAATCACGGCCGGGCCGCCCTTGCTAAGCGGACAGCTGTCCGTTAGGTTTCACTGGTAACGGACAGCTGTCCGTTTAGAGCTCACTTTAGTGGCTGCCCTGCTCCGTGTGTATGGCCGGAACCGATCGCCGACCGGCATTCTCGCGCACCGAGCGGGCTTTCGAGCCGCGCCGGTCTCCCCATCGACTTCGACGCGCAACGCATACGCGAAAGAAGGCTGATCATGGCCCCATCGACGTCCAGCGCCATCACTTTGAACATCAATGGCGAGAAGTACACGCTGCCCGTCGACCACCGCACCACCCTGCTCGACGCACTGCGCGAGCAGCTCGATCTGACCGGTACCAAGAAGGGCTGTGACCAGGGACAATGCGGCGCCTGTACGGTGCTGCTCGACGGCCGGCGAACGGTGTCCTGTCTGCAACTCGCGGTCGCCGCCGAGGGGCGCGCGATCACCACCATCGAAGGTGTGGCGGACGGTGAGCGGCTGCATCCGGTGCAGCAGGCGTTCCTCGATCTCGACGGTTACCAGTGCGGATACTGCACGCCTGGCCAGATCTGTTCGGCCCTCGGGGTGATCGAGGAGCACGCGGCGGGCTGGCCGAGCGCCGTGACCGCCGATGTCCGGCCCGAAGCGGGGGTTCCTCCGCTCACCGCCGAGGAGATTCGCGAGCGGATGAGCGGCAACCTGTGCCGCTGTGGCGCGTATGTGTCGATCGTCCAGGCCGTGGCGCGGGCGGCAGAGGCCCAGGTCGCCGAGGCCGGGGACGACACCAAGGGGGCGGCGGCATGAGGGAATTCGGCTACGAACGCGTCCTCGACGTCTCCGGCGCGGTCGCGCTGCTCGGCGAGGACCCCGACGCGCGCTTCCTCGGCGGCGGCACCAACCTCGTCGACCTGATGAAGGCCGGCGTGGAGAGGCCGACCCGGCTCGTCGACGTACGCGAACTGCCCCTCGACCGGATCGAGTTCACCCCGGACCGCGGTCTGCGCATCGGCGCGACCGTCACCAACAGCGATCTCGCCGCCCATCCCGAAGTGCGCCGCCACTTCCCGGCGTTGGCGCAGGCCGTCCTGGCCGGAGCCTCCGGGCAGCTGCGCAACATGGCCACGGTGGGCGGGAATCTGCTCCAGCGCACCCGCTGCGGCTACTTCACCGACTTGGCGAAACCGTGCAACAAGCGTGCCCCTGGCAGCGGTTGCCCCGCCATCGAGGGCGAGCACCACAACCACGCCGTCCTCGGCGCCTCCGAGCACTGTGTGGCCACGCACCCCTCGGACATGGCGGTCGCCCTCACCGCCTTCGACGCCCTCGTCTCGTACGAAACGGCGGACGGCCCCGGCGAGTTGCCGCTCGCCGACTTCTATCTGTCCGTGGGCGAAACCCCGCACCGGGAGACCGCGCTGCCGCCCGGCGCGCTGATCACCGGTGTCACGCTGCCACCGGCTCCGGTCGCCGCACGCTCGCGGTACCGGAAGGTGCGCGAGCGAGCCTCGTACGCCTTCGCGATCGGCTCGATCGCCGCCGCTCTCGATGTCCAGGACGACGTCGTACGCGAAGTGCGGCTCGCCTTCGGGGCGGTGGCGTCCCGGCCGTGGCGGGCCGGCGAAGCCGAGCGGGTGCTGACCGGTGGTCCGGCGAGCGCCGAGGCGTTCGCCGCCGCCGCGGACGCCGAACTGGCGGCCGCCCGACCCTTGCCCCACAACGGATACAAGGTGCCGCTGATGCGCAACCTCGTCGTGGCCGTGCTGACCGAACTCGCCGAGGAGGCCGCCCGATGACCACGACCACCGGAACCGCCGCGGCGACGAGGGCCGTCGGCACCGCACACACCCGCGTGGAGGGCATCGCCAAAGTGACCGGCGCGGCCCGCTACGCCGGAGAATTCCCCCACCCCGAACTCGCCCACGGCTGGCTGGTGTTGTCGACCGTGGCACGCGGTCGCGTCCGATCGGTGCAGGACGCCCCCGTGCTGGGCATGCCCGGCGTGCTCACCGTCCTGCACCACGGGAACGCCCCGCGGCTGGAGCCGGACTACACCGTCCCGCTCGGGCAGCCCGACCCCGCCCTTCAGCTCTTCCAGCACGACCGGATCCCGTACGTCGGCTGGCCGGTGGCGCTGGTCGTCGCCGAAACACCCGAGCAGGCCAGGGAAGCGGCCGAGGCGCTCGTGGTCGAGTACGACGAGGAGCCGCACGACGTGGCGTTCTTCGCGGGACGCCCCGGGATGTACACACCGGAGGGCTCCGAAGCGCGCAAGGGCGACCTGGAGGCCGAACTCGCCGCGTCCGCCGTGGTCGTGGACGCCGAGTACACCACACCGGAAGAGCACCACAGCCCGATGGAGCCGCACGCGGCGACGGCGCGCTGGGACGGCGGCCGGCTCGAAGTCGTCGACTCCAACCAGGGCAGCAGGTTCGTGGCCGACGAGCTCGCGAAGCTGTTCTCGCTCGACCCGGACTCGGTGCGGGTGCGGTCCGAACACGTCGGCGGCGGCTTCGGATCCAAGGGGACCCGCCCGCACTCGGTGCTCGCGGTGATGGCGGCCACCGTCCTGCACCGCCCGGTCAGGGTCGTACTGACCCGCCGTCAGATGTTCTCGCTCGTCGGCTACCGCAGCCCCACCGCCCAGCGCGTCAGGCTCGGCGCCGACGTCGACGGACGGCTGCGCGCGCTGGACCACCAGGCGGAGTGCCTGACCTCGACCGTCTTCGAATTCATCGAGCGCAGTGCCGATTTCGGGCGTCCGGTGTACGACGCCGACGCGCACCACACCACCACCCGTGCCGTACGGCTCGACGTGCCGACCCCCACCTGGATGCGCGCCCCGGGCGAGGCGCCGGGTTCGTTCGCGCTGGAGTCGGCGTTCGACGAACTCGCCGAGAAGTGCGGCATCGATCCGATCGAGCTGCGCTTGCGCAACGAACCGACCGTGGGCCCCCTGTCCGGGCTGCCGTTCAGCAGCCGCAATCTCCGCGCCTGCTTCGAGGAGGGCGCCCGCAGGTTCGGCTGGGCGGACCGTGACCCGCGTCCCGGCGTCCGCCGGCAAGGCCGCCTGCTGCTCGGCACCGGCGTGGCCGCTTCCGCGTTCCCCACGCTGTCCGCTCCGTCCACGGCCGCCGTGACGGCGGAGGCGGACGGCACCTTCACCGTACGGGTCACCGCGATGGACATCGGGACCGGCGCGAGGACGGCGTTGACCCAGGTCGCCGCCGACGCACTGGAGGTGCCACCCGGGCGCATCCGGATGCGGATCGCGGACAGCGACTTCGGGCCGGCGATCATCGCGGGCGGCTCGATGGGCACCCGCTCCTGGGCCTGGGCAATCATCGCCGCGGCACGCGAACTGCGCGAGCGACTGGTCCCGGGCGGGGCCATTCCGCCCGAGGGAATCACCGCCCGGTCGGACACCTCCGCGGCCGTCGGCGCGCTGGCGAAGAAGGAACGGCACACTTTCGGGGCGCAGTTCGCCGAGGTCGCCGTCGACGTCACCACCGGGGAGGTGCGCGTGCGGCGGATGCTCGGCATCTTCGCCGCGGGCCGGATCGTCAACCCGCTCACCGCGCGCGGCCAGTTCATCGGTGCCATGACGTGGGGCCTGTCCATGGCCCTGCACGAGGAGGCGGTCAGGGACCAGGCCTCCGGCGGCCTCGTCGGCGCCGACCTCGCGGGCTACCATTTCGCCGCGCACGCCGACGTACCGGCCATCGAGGCGGACTGGGTCGACGACCCGGACCCGGACGACCCGGTCGGGATCAAGGGCATCGGCGAGATCGGGATCGTGGGCGCCGCGGCGGCCATCGCCAACGCGGTCTGGCACGCGACCGGCGTACGCCACCGGAACCTGCCGATCCGGCCCGATCGCGTGCTGCGGGCGGCCGAGGGAGCCCTGGGTGCTTGACATCGCCGACGAGCTGAACCGGTGGGTCGAGGAGGGCCGGGACTTCGCCGTCGCCACCGTCGTGTCCGTCGGCGGCAGCGCACCGCGCGGTCCCGGCGCCGCCCTCGCCGTCGACCGTCACGGAACGGCCATCGGCTCGGTCTCCGGCGGCTGCGTCGAAGGGGCGGTGTACGACCTGTGCGTCCAGGCGCTCCAGGACGGCGCGACGGTTGTCGAACGGTTCGGCTACAGCGACGAGGACGCCTTCGCGGTGGGCCTGACCTGCGGCGGGGTCATCGAGGTGCTGGTCACACCGGTACGGGCGGTCACCTTGGAACGTACAGAGGCGCCCGTGTTCGCGGCATGGCTGGCCGCCGCTGCCCGGGGCGGGACGGTGGCTCTCGCCCGGGTGGCCCGGGGGCCGGCCGAACTGCTGGGCAGGGCGCTACTGGTTCACGCCGACGGGTCGTACACGTCGGACGAAGGGGGCCTCGGCGTCTCGTACGACGGCGGTCTCGTCGATCGTTCGGAGCTGGACCGGACCGCCGCCGCGCAGGCCCGCGCGATGCTGGACGCGGGGCGCACCGGCACCGTCGAGATCTCCGAGGACGGATCGGGCTGCCCGGGCGGTATGACGCTGTTCGTCGAGTCGAGCGTGCCACCGCCCCGGATGATCGTCTTCGGTGCCGTGGACTTCGTGGCGGCGCTGGTACGGGCGGGTAAGTTCCTCGGCTACCACGTGACCGTGTGCGACGCCCGTCCCGTCTTCGCCACCCGAGTCCGATTCCCCGAGGCCGACGACATCGTGGTCGACTGGCCGGACCGCTACCTCCGGCGCACCGAGACGGATCACCGCACCGTCCTGTGCGTACTCACCCACGACGCCAAGTTCGACGTGCCCCTCCTGGAGACGGCGCTGCGGCTGCCGGTCGCGTTCGTCGGCGCGATGGGCTCCCGCCGCACCCACGAGGACCGCAACCGCCGACTGCGCGAAGCCGGCGTCACGGAGCGGGAGCTGGCCCGCCTGCGGTCACCCATCGGCCTCGATCTCGGCGCCCGCACCCCTGAGGAGACCGCCCTGTCGATCGCGGCGGAGATCGTCGCGGCCAGGCGGGGCGGGTCGGGCGTTCCGCTCACCGGCTCGCGAACGCCGATCCACCATGACCGGGTGACGGTGTCGGCGGCCGCAGTCGGATGACTCATGCGGAACGACTCCCCACACCGCAGTCTGGAGGTAGGGATTCGGAGCCGGAGGTCTGGAGGTCGGCATGGTCACGATGCATGCGGTACGCGGTCACCGTCGCGGCGGGCCGGAGCAGCTGACGTACGAGGTCGCACCACGTCCCGAGGCGGGTGCGGGGGAGGTGCTGGTCGCCGTGCGATCGGCGTCGATCACGTTGGGTGAGCTCGCCTGGGACGCGACCTGGACCGACAGCTTCGACGGCAGTGGCAGCTTGCGCACGCCGATCATTCCCTCCAAGGAGGTCTCCGGGATCGTCGCCCGGGTGGGCCAAGGGGTGACCGACTGGGACGTGGGCGACGAGGTGTACGGGCTGATCCCGTTCACCAGGGACGGAGCCGCTGCCGAGTACGTCGCCGTCCCGGCGGCCGTGCTGGCCGCCAAGCCGTCGGGGCTCGACCACGACCGTGCGGCGGCCCTGCCGCTCTCCGGGCTGACGGCCTGGCAGGGGTTGGTCGGGCACGGCGGGCTGCGCCGCGGCTCCCGCGTGCTGGTGCACGGCGGCGCGGGCGGTGTCGGTTCCGTCGCCGTGCAGCTGGCGGCCGCGCTGGGTGCCTCCGTCACCGCGACGGCCTCGGCCGGATCAGCGGACTTCGTACGCGAGCTGGGTGCCGAGCACGTCGTCGACTACCGCACCGAGCGCTTCGAAGAGCACGTCAAGGACATGGACCTGGTCCTCGACACCGTCGGCGGCGACACCCAGGACCGCTCCTGGCAGGTGCTGCGCCCGGGTGGTGCGCTGGTGAGCATCGTCGCTCCGCCGGACCCCTCGCGGGAGGGCGGGGTGTTCTTCATCGTCGAGCCCGACCGGGCCGGTCTCGACGAGCTGACCCGACTGGTCGACGACGGCAAGCTGGATCCGCGGGTCGAGCGTGTGATGCCGCTGGCCGAGACCGCCCAGGCGTACAGGGCGCTGGAGGAGGGACACCGGCTCGGGAAGATCGTGCTCCGGGTGGCGTGAGCGAGGGCGGCTGAGCAGCGGGTGTGAACGGTCGGGGGCGTGTTCGCAGGCGCCTCACCACGTGTCGATGAACGAACGCCCGCGCTCCTCAGGGAGGTCCGGGCCACCGTCCAGCGCCGCCAGAATCCATGCGCGCGACTCCGCCGGATCGATCACCGCGTCGATCTCCAGCGCCGCCGCCGCGTTGACCGCCTTCCCGTGCTCGTACAGCTCGGCCACCCGCGCCTCGAAGGCCCGCTCGCGCTCCTCGGGGTCGGTGATCGCCGCCAGCTCCTTGCGGTAGCCGAGGCGGACGGCGCCCTCCAGGCCCATACCGCCGAACTCGCCGCTCGGCCAGGCGGCGGTGGCCAGGGGGGCGCGGGTGGAACCGCCCAGCATGGCCATGGCGCCGAGACCGTACGCCTTCCGCAGGACGAGGCCGACGAGCGGCACGCGGAGGTTCGCGCCGGTCACGAAGAGACGGGCGAAGTGCCGCACCGTGGCGGTGCGCTCGGCGTCCGGGCCCACCATGAAACCAGGGGTGTCGCAGAGCGAGACGACCGGGAGTCCGAAGGCGTCGCAGAGCTGCAGGAAGCGGGCGGTCTTGTCGGCGGCGTCGCGATCGACGGCGCCGCCCAGGTGGGCCGGGTTGCTGGCGATGAGCCCCAGCGGGCGCCCCTCGATACGCACGAGGCAGGTCAACACCCCGGTTCCGAAAGCCTGTCGGAGCTCCAGGACCGACCCACTGTCCGCCAGTGTCTCGACGGCCGTGCGCATGTCGTAGGCACGACGCCGGTTCTCCGGGACGACATGCCGGAGCAGACGCTGGTCCGGTGCCTCCCACCTGGCCTGTGTGCCTTGGAAGTACGAAAGGTACTGGCGGGCGACCCGGACCGCCTCCGCCTCGTCGGGCACCGCCAGGTCCACGACACCGTTGGGGACTTGGACCGACAGCGGACCGACCTCCTCGGGGCGGTACACGCCCAGGCCCCCGCCCTCGATCATGGCGGGGCCGCCCATGCCGATCGAGGCGTCCGGCGTCGCGATGACGACGTCGCAGCAGCCGAGCAGCGCCGCGTTGCCCGCGAAGCAGCGGCCGGAGGCGATGCCGACCAGAGGTACGAGGCCGCTGAGCCGTCCCATCCGCTGGAAGGTGGTCACGTCCAGCCCGGCGATTGAGGTGGTGTCGGTGTCACCGGGGCGACCGCCGCCGCCCTCCGCGAACAGCACGACCGGCAGCCGTCGTTCTTCCGCCAGCGCCAGCATCCGGTCGGTCTTGCGGTGGTTCTGCAGCCCCTGGGTGCCCGCGAGCACCGTGTAGTCGTACGACATCGCCACGCACGGCGCACCGCCCACGCGCCCGATGCCGGTGACCATGCCGTCGGCCGGCGTCGAACGGATCAGGTCGTCCAGCGTGCGCCGCCGGCGCTGGGCGGCGATCGCCAGCGCGCCGAACTCGGTGAAGGTTCCCTCGTCGCACAGGTCCTGGATGTTCTCGCGGGCGGTGCGACGGCCGATGGCGTGGCGCTTCGCGACGGCCTCGGGGCGGTTCTCGTCCAGACCGACGGCGTGACGGCGCACGGCCTCGGCCAGATCGGGGCGCACGCCGTCCAGGTCCGGCGTCTCATCAGGGCGCGCCTCGGAGGTCGCGCCGCTCCTCTCGTCCAGTGCCAGCAGGGGACGGCCCTCGCCCACCGTTTCGCCGACGCGTGCGTACAGGGCTCGAACCACACCGGCGACCGGAGCACGGATGACGTGCTCCATCTTCATGGCCTCCAGGACCAGCAGCTGCGCCCCGGCGTCCACCGGTTCGCCCGGCGCGACCGCGACGGAGACCACCGTGCCGCTCATCGGCGCGGACACCGTCCCCTCGACCAGCACCGGCTGGTCGTCCTCGCGCGGAAACTCTGCCAAGTGCTCCTCGACGAAGCCGGTGTGCCGCCAGAACCCCGGTCGGTCAAGGACCGCCCGCAGCAAGGGAATTCCGGTCCGTACGCCCTCGATCCCGAACTCGCCGAGTGCTCGCCGGGCACGTTCGCAGGCGGCGGCGAAGTCGTGCGGTACGTGGGCGATCACCTTGGCGAGCAACGAGTCGTAGCGGACGTCCACTTGGGTCCCGGCCCGCATCGCCGTGTCGACGCGCACGCCGGGCCCGGTCGGCACGTCGAACCGCGCGAGCCGCCCGGCCGACGGCCGCACCGTCCCGTCGGCGGACGTGACCTCGGCGTTGACCCGGGCCTGGACGGCGAACCCGCGGGGCGCCGGCGGGTGTCCCGCGAGCCCCAGCTCCTCCAGCGTCTCGCCCGCGGCCAGCCGCAGTTGTACGGCGACCAGGTCGACGCCCGTCACCTCCTCGGTGACCGTGTGCTCGACCTGGAGCCGCGGATTGGCCTCGATGAAATGGAACTCCTCGCTCTGTTCCCGGACGAGGAATTCGAAGGTGCCGAGTCCCGTGCAGCCTGTGGCGCGGGCCATCCGCAGGGCGGCGGACAGGAGCATCTCCCTTGTGGAATCGGCCAGTTCGGGAGCGGGGGCGATCTCGATCAGCTTCTGGTGGCGGCGCTGGGCGCTGCAGTCCCGCTCCCAGAGGTGTGTGACGGCTCCGGTCGCGTCGCCGATGATCTGCACCTCGATGTGCCGGGCGCCCTCCAACAGCCGCTCGACGTACAACTCTCCGCGTCCGAAGCTCTGTTGGGCCTCCGAGCGGCACCGTTCCCATGCCTGAGCCAGCTCCCGGTCGGAACGCACCACCCGCATGCCGCGTCCGCCGCCCCCGCCGACAGCCTTGATCATCACCGGGCCGCCGGCCAGGAACTCCCGTGCCTCGTCGAGCGTGGTGGCACCGTCCGTGCCCGGCAGGACGGGCACGTCGAGCTGCACGGCGAGCGCACGCGCGCGTGCCTTGTCGCCGAACAGGTCGAGGACTTCGGGGGAGGGGCCCACGAAGGTGATCCCGGCCGTGGCGACGCGCCGCGCGAATGCGGCGTTCTCGCTCAGGAACCCGTACCCGGGATGCAGGAACGCGCAGCCGGTGTTCCGCGCGGCGGCCACGATCGCGTCGGCGTCGAGGTAGTCCTTCAACGGAACCGCCTCGTCGGCCCGTTGGGCATGCGGGTCGTCACCGTCCGTGTACACCGCGACCGTGCGCAGCCCCAGCTCGGAAGCGGCGCGCAGCACGCGTACGGCGATCTCCCCGCGATTGGCGACGAGTACGGCGGCAGCACCCATGAGCCCACCTTCTCCGGAAGTTGTGGAAGTTCAGGATGCCGGAGTCGAGCCCGCGAGCCAGTCGTAGGCGGACTGCGCGGTGAACTCGGCCTGGCCGCCGCGCAGCAGCAGCCCGGCCGTTGCGAAGGCGGGGTCGTCGGCCTGCGCGGCGACGTACGGGATCGCGATGCACCGCATCCCGGCCGCGTGCGCGGCGGCCGCGCCCGGCGCGGCGTCCTCCATGACCACGCAGTCCGCCGGGGTGGCACCCAGGCGGCGCGCAGCTTCGAGGAAGACATCGGGGGCGGGCTTGCCGTGCGCGACCTCGTCGGCAGAGACGACGGTCGTCAGATGGGAGGCGAGACCCGTGCCCGCCAGGATCGCCTCGATGGCCGCCGGCGAGGAACCCGAGGCCACGGCCATCGGGACGCCCTCGTCGGCCAGCAGCTCCACGAACTTCCGCATCTCCGGGTACACATGCGTGGCGGCGCGGGCCAGCTCCAGATAACGCCGGTTCTTCTCGGCGAGCAGGGTGTCGAGCGGGGCCGTCAGGCCGTAGCGCTCCTTCCAGAGCGCGAGCGTCTCCTGGGTGCTGATGCCGACGTACTGCTCGTGGTCGGACCACGTGAAGTCCGTGATGCCCTGCCCGGCCAGCGTCTGCCGCCCCGCTTCGAAGTAGTTCGGCTCGCTGTCCACGAGCGTTCCGTCGAGATCGAAGATGACCGAGGTGCTGCCGAGAGTGCTCATGGGGCAAGGATGCCAAGGAGCGATGGCCGGCCGCGTCGCCGGTCAGCTCTTCGAGGCCCGCCCGATCGACTCCACCAGCGGCAGCACTCGGTGCGGGACGCGCTCGCGCAGGGCCACCTCGGTACGCGTGCGGACGACGCCCGGCAGGCTGATCAGTGCCTGAATGACATCCTCCAGGTGTGCGTTGTCGCGTGCCACGACCCGGGTGATCAGATCGCCGCCGCCGGTGATCGAGAACGCCTCGATGATCTCCGGGACGGCGGCGAGCGCGTCGCCCACGTCGTCGAGATGGCCCTGTGTGACCTCGATGTGGACAAAGGCTAGGACGGGGTGGCCGAGAGCCGCGGGAGACAGGGACGGGCCGGTCCCGGTGATCACGCCGTCCCGCTCCAGCCGGTCGAGGCGGGCCTGGAGGGTGCCGCGGGCGACGCCGAGAATGCGGGCGTACTCACGCACGCTGGTGCGCGGCTGCTCCAGCAGCAGCCGCAGGATGCGGGTGTCGAGCTCGTCCACGGCCATGGTCCGTTGGCCTCCCAGCCGCCCGTGCTGATCATCTTCGACTGTACCAATGGCTCAGTCCGGACCTGGCCTGTTGAGCCAGTTCCCGTCTGCCGCTTATCTTGTCGGTATTGATGGCGCTGCGCAGCGCCGGACGGCAAGGACGCCGTACCGGACCCGCGGCGCCATTCGCATGTGTCGAGGTCTTCGGACCACGAAGTCCAGAGCGAAGTGGGGGCGGGCCGCCGACGGTGAAGAAGATGTTCATGGCTCCGGATCCGGGACTGTTCCGGCTGCGGGTCTCGCTGCGGGCGGTCGTCGGCATCGGTCTCGCGGTGACCCTGTCCGAGCTGGCCGGTCTCTCGCTGCCCGCGTCCATCACGGGCGGGCTGGCGGCGCTTCTCGCGCTGTTCACGGTCGGCGACCCGACCGTGCGCGGCCAGGCCCTCACCACCGCACTGCTGCCCGTGGTGGGCCTTCCGGTCCTCGCGCTCGCGACCGCCCTGCACGGGATGCCGCCGCTGCGCGACGGGACCTGGCTCGCGGTGATCTTCTGCGGGGTGTACGCCCGCCGCTGGGGTCCGCGCGGGCATGCGCTCGGCATCTTCGCGTTCATGATGTTCTTCACCACGCAGTTCCTGCACGCCGTCCCCGGCCAGCTCCCGCAGCTGTACGCGGCCCTCGGCCTGTCGCTGGCGGCGACCTCGGTGGTGAGCTTCGGCGTGTGGTGCATCGAGCGGCGCACTCCGCTGCCCGCCGCACCGGCCCCGCTCGACGGACGCGGGCTCGCGCGCCCCGCGACGCGCCAGGCCTTCCAGGCGACGGCCGCCTGCGCCTTCGCGCTTTTCGCGGGCCAGTGGCTCTCGCACGACCGCTGGTACTGGGCCGTCGGCACCGCCTGGTGGATCTTCGTGAACACCGCCTCGCGCGGCGAGACGCTCATCCGCGGCTTCCGGCGCGTTCTCGGCACCGTCACCGGCATCGTGGCCGGCCTGCTGATCGCCGTACCGCTGCACGGTGCTCCGGCACCCACCGCCGCGCTCGTCGCGGTCTGCGTCTTCGGGATCTTCTACACGGCCGCACCGTCGTACAGCTGGATGATGTTCTTTGTCACCGTCATGGCGGGCCTGCTGTACGGGCTGCTGGGCGTGCTGCACCCCGCGCTGCTCGGCCTCCGGTTCGCCGAGACCGGCGTCGGCGCGCTCGGCGCCGCGCTCGCCGTCGCGCTGATCCTGCCCATCACGACGCACGCGGTGACCGACCGGTGGGTCGAGCGGGCGCTGCACGCGGTGCACGGCTGCACCGCGGCGGCGGCCGACAGGCTCGCGGGCGACGCCCAGGCCGACCCCGCACCGCGTGCGGCGGAGCTCGAAGCACTTCTGGGGCGCGTACGTATGGCTCTCGCGCCCCTGGTGCATCCGCTCAATCCGATGCGGGCGCGCAAGGCCCGGGCCGGCCAGGTCCTTGCCCTCCTCGACGACTGCGCCCGTGAGGTACGCGGTCTCGCGGCCGTCGCCGCCGACCCGGACGCCTCGCACGACGCCCGCCTCACGGCCGCGTGCCGACGTGTCGAGACGGCGATGGAGACCCTGGTCGGCGCCGTGCCGGAGCGCGCTGCGACGGCCCATCCGGCTGCCCCGGGCCACCACCCCGGCGCCGAGCAGGCCCTCGCCCACCTCCACGGGCTGGAGCGTGCGCTCGTCGCGCTGGCCACGCCCCTGCGCGGCTCACGTCTCATGAGCGTCTGACGCTTCCCGCGCGCGTCCGACGTCGGCGCCTGGACACCAGGCGCCGGAATGAGGCACTTTTACCGGCCACCCAGAGGGTGGATCACCGCACCTGCCGGGTAACCCCGCGGCTATCAGACGCACGGAGCCCGCGGACCGTGCGGGATCGGCCCGCGGGCCGATCCGCTTAGGGGTGGCACCATGCGGGACTTCCCTCGCAGAACCGGACACGCAGAGCGCTGGGCCGGCGACGGAAATGCGGGGTGCCCGGTCTTCGGGGGCGACGGTCCGGGCGGCTGGCTGGACCGGGTTCCGGCCGGCCGCAGACGGGACGGTACGGCCCCGAGCGCACCGTACGCGCAGGTCGGCGCCGACACCGTGACCCGGACCCCGGGCCTCACGGGACGGCTGATCGGCGGTGGTTCCCCCGCGGCTCACGGCGAGGTCTCCGCCGGATCCGTGCCCGCGCCCTACGAACTCCAGCGCGCCGCCACCGAGTTTCTCGCCCTCCACCACACCGAGGAGCGCCTCGGCGACCCGGCCCGCCGGATCGCCGCCGTCCGCGCGGAGATCGCGGACACGGGGACGTATCGGCACACCACGGAGGAACTCGCCTTCGGCGCCCGCGTCGCGTGGCGCAACGCCAACCGGTGCATAGGACGGCTGTATTGGCACTCCCTGTGCGTGCGGGACCGCAGGTACGTGCGGGCCGCGGAGGACGTAGCGGAGGAGTCGGCGGACCATCTGCGGGAGGCGACCCGCGACGGCCGGATCCGGGCGCTCATCACGGTCTTCGCGCCGGACGCGCCGGGCCGGCCCGGCCCCAGGATCTGGAACGAACAGCTCGTCCGGTACGCGGGCTACGCACGCCCGGACGGCGGCGTGACCGGCGACCCGCGCAACGCGGGCCTCACCGCGCTCGCCCAGCGGCTCGGCTGGCCCGGCGGCGCGGGCACCCCCTTCGACGTACTGCCGCTGGTGATCCAGGGCGCCGACGACAAACCCCGCTGGTTCGCGCTGCCGGCCGACGCGGTGCTCGAAGTGGAGCTCGCGCACCCCGAATACACCTGGTGGCACGCGCTCGGACTGCGCTGGCACGCGGTCCCCGCGCTCGCCAACATGTGCCTGGAGATCGGCGGCATCTGCTACCCGGCGGCCCCGTTCAACGGCTGGTACATGGGCACGGAGATCGGCGCCCGCAACCTCGCCGACACCGATCGCTACGACCTCCTGCAGTACATCGCCGAACGCCTCGGCCTCGACACCCGCACCGACCGCTCCCTGTGGAAGGACCGCGCGCTCGTCGAACTCAACCGCTCCGTCCTGCACTCCTTCGACCGCGACGGCGTCACGGTCACCGACCACCACACCGAGTCCCGGCGCTTCCTCGCCCACCTCGGCCGCGAGGAGCGCAAGGGCCGCAGGGTCGGCGCGGACTGGTCGTGGATCGTGCCGCCCATCTCCGGCAGCGCCACGCCCGTCTTCCACCGCACGTACGAGGCCGTGGAGCGGCGCCCCGCGTACGTCCACCATCCGGAGGCACTCGAACGGGCGCGGGGCGCGGCCCTGTTCTAGAACCTGTCCGGCGGAGCGTGTCGGAGACGCGGGTCCCGGCACGCCCGTCTGCGGCGTTGTCGTCGCTTGCCGACTCCCCCAAGTTCTCGGCTTCGCTCGAACAGGGGGCCCCCATCGCGTCGTCGCCCTCCTCCGCCTTGCGGCTGGACGCACCAGGACCCGCTCACCTGCGCTTATGAGGCGCCGCAGCTCCCCTCCGACCTGATCCGCCGGACAGGCCCTGGTACGCCGCTCCAGGACGCCGTCCCCGGATCGCCGCCTTGGTCTAGACCGCCGATCTTCGACTGCTACCGTCGCCCCGAAGGGCGCGGGACCGAGAGGGGTCGGCAGTGGCAGACGGCGGCAGGCGGCAACAACGGGCGTTCATCGGATCGTTCACGGCGGCGGGAGGCCTCGGCGTGCTCACCGCGGCCGTGGACCCGGGCAGCGGCGCGCTGACCGTCCTGAGCACGGTGGACGGCGTTCCCGACCCCTCGTACCTCGCCCTGTCGCCCGCGCGGGACATGCTCTACGCGGTCAGCGAGACGGCCGACGGCGCGCTGGCGGCCTACCGTGTGCACGGCGACAAGCCGGAGCTGACCGGGCCGCCCGTGCCGGTCGGTGGCAGCGGTCCCACGCACCTCAGCGTCTTCGCCGGACACGTTCTGACCGCCAACTACGGCTCCGGCAGCGTCACCGCCGTGCCCGTCCGCCCCGGCGGCGGGCTCGCGGGCGCCGCTTCCAGCGTGCTCCAGCACAGCGGCTCGGGCCCGCACTCCCCGCGCCAGCAGGGGCCGCACGCCCATCAGGTGCAGCCCGACCCGAGCGGCCGCTGGGCGGTGAGCGTCGACCTCGGCACGGACTCCGTACGCGTCTGCGCGCTGGACGGCGGAACGCTCACGCTGCACCGGGAAATCGCGCTGCGCCCCGGCTCCGGGCCCCGCCACCTCGCCTTCCACCCGCGCGGCGAACACGCGTACGTACTCAACGAACTCGCGCCCACCGTCACCGTCTGCCGCTGGGACGCCACCGAGGGCGGGCTGCGTCCGGTCGGCGAGACACCGGTGCTGTCGGGCGTCCCGAAGGGCGACGCGTACCCCTCGGGCATCGTCGTGTCGCCCGACGGCCGTTTCGTATGGACCGCCACACGGGGCCAGGACGTCGTCTCCGTGCTCACGCCCGACGCGGTCGGCGAGGGGCTGCGGCTGATCGCCACGGTGCCCTGCGGCGGCACCTGGCCGCGCGCGCTGGCCCTCGAGCCCTCGGGCCGCTACCTGTACGCCGCGAACGAGCGCTCCGGCGACGTGACCTGGTTCGTGGTCGACCCGGACACGGGCATGCCGCGACGGGGCGGCTCGGTAGAGGCTCCCGCCGCCTCCTGCGTGGTCTTCGGCTGACCTGGGCCCGCGTCGTACGCCGCCGGGGCCCGCTCCTCTCGTAGGAGCGGGCCCCGGCGGCGTACTGGTACCGATGTGCCGGACGGCTAGCGGACCGGCGTGCTCTGCGACTGCTGCGGGGCGATGCCCAGCGCCGTCGTGTACTTGGCCAGCGCGAGCTTGCCGATCGCCGGGTAGGGGCCGAGCGCCTCGGCGGCGGAGCAGCCCGCCTCCTTGGCGGCCGCGTCGAGCAGGCCCGCGTCGAGCTCCGGACCGATCAGGTACGGCGCGAGCGCGAGCTGCTGGGAGCCCGAGCCGCGCAGCTGCTCGGCGGTGGCCGCGATCGCGCCCTCCTCGTCGAGCGCCGCCGCCATCACCGGCACGGCGAGCCGCGCGGCGAGCAGCATGCCGGTGATCCCGGCCGCCTGCACGGCCTCCTCGCCGCCCACGGAGGCGAGGATGATGCCGTCCGCGGCGGTCGCCACGGTGAACAGCCGGGCGCGGTCGGCGCGGGCCAGACCCGCCTCGGACAGGCGCACGTGCAGTGCCTCGGCGAGCAGCGGGTGCGGGCCGAGCACATCGGTCAGATCGGCCGCGACACGGCTGTCCATGACGGCCTGGCGGACCCGGCGCAGCAGCGCGTTGTCCGGGCCGGCGAGCAGCGGCACCACGATGGCGACGGGGCCGTCGGGCTCGGTCACGTCAGCGCCGGCGGCGCGGGCCTGTTCGAAGCGCGCGACCCGCTCCTCGGCGGCGTGCGTCAGCACGGACTGCAGCGTGGGGAACTCGGCGTCGTCCCCGTCGAGGTACCCGATCCGGGCGTCGAGGCCGGGCAGCTCGGAGCGCGCGATGCTCACGACCTCCTCGGCGAGGCTGCGCGTGGCCGCGCTGGGGGTGCCCGGCACCGCGAGGACGAGCGCGGGCGCGCCCTCGGGAGCCGCCAGGGGTTCCGGGCGGCGGTGCCGCCCGGGCTGGCGGGGTCGCGGCATTCGTACTGGCAGGCCGGACGCGGGCCCAGTGGGGGAGCTCATGGCGCCGCATGTTACTGGCTTCTTGGGCTCCCCTGTTCGGGGAGGGTGCAGGTGAGCGGTATCCGTCCGCTTTTGTCTGATGAGTTACGTAAGGATCAGAAGTGATCAGTATGGACGGACCATCCGTCTGCGAGGTGCGCCAACTGCACTTGTGCGACAGGGCGGATCAATCCGTCTTTTCGGTCACTACGCACAACATCCGCTGGTCACGGGGGAGTACGAGCTCGCCGTTGGCGAGGTCGACGGCGATCCGCAGGGCGCCGTCCACCGGATCACCGGCGGCCGGCACCTGCCGGGCGTGCGGCAGTCGCTCCGCCAGCTCCTCACCCAGGGGTACGAGCAGAGCGTCGCCCATCTTGAACAGACCCCCGGTGAAGGCGACTTGGGCCTGGCCACCGGCCGGGCAGACCGCGGCCGCCGACTCGGCCATGTGCCGGGCGGCCGCGCGCAGGACGTCCGCCGCCACCGGGTCGCTCCCGGCGCAGGCGGCCACCTCGGGGGCGAAGGAGGCGAGAACGGCGGGCCGGTCGGTGCGCGGGTACAGCTTGCCCGGCAGGTCCGACACCGGGCCGAACATCTCCTCCGCGCGCTCCAGCAGCGCCGCCGAACCACCCCGGCGCCCGTCGAAGGCTCGCAGTGCCGCCTCCAGGCCCGCGCGGCCGATCCACGCCCCGCCGCCGCAGTCGCCGAGCAGATGGCCCCATCCGTCGGCCCTGCGCCAGCTCGTCAGATCGGTTCCGATGGCGATCATGCCGGTGCCCGCGGCGATCACCGCGCCCGGCCGGTGGCCGAGCGCACCCGCGTACGCGGTCACCGCGTCGGCGGCCAACGCGAGGCGACGCACGCCGAGTTCACGCTCCAGTGCCGACGGCAGCTCGGCGCGCAGCTCGTCGCCGAGCGTGGCCAGTCCCGCCGCGCCGACGGCGACGGCCCCGAGCCCGTCGATCCCCGCCTCCGCCATCAACTGCCGTGCCATCGGCAGCAGTTGCGCCAGCAGATGTTCGGCGTCGATGCCGCGCGGGCCCGTACGGACCGGTTCCTTCGAGGCCAGGGGAGCACCGAAGGGCTCCCCCCGCACGGCGAGCACCGCGCGCAGCCCCGACCCTCCCGAGTCCACGGCCAGCACACCTGGCAGCACGCCGCCGGAGGTCACGGCAGGCGCCAGTCCACCGGCTCCGCTCCCTGCCTGGCGAGCAGGTCGTTGGCGCGGCTGAAGGGGCGGGAACCGAAGAATCCGCGGTCCGCCGACATGGGCGAGGGGTGCGCGGACTCCACCGAGGGCAGGTCGCCGAGAAGGGGGCGCAGATTGCGGGCGTCGCGGCCCCACAGGACCGACACCAGCGGACGGCCTCGCGCGGCCAGCGCCCGGATCGCCTGCTCGGTGACCTCCTCCCAGCCCTTGCCGCGATGCGCGGCCGGGCTGCGCGGAGCGGTGGTGAGCGCTCTGTTGAGCAGCAGCACGCCCTGCTCGGTCCACGGGGTGAGATCGCCGTTGGACGGCTGGGACAGCCCCAGGTCGGCGCTGAGCTCGCGGAAGATGTTGATCAGGCTGCCGGGCAGCGGACGGACATCCGGCGCGACCGAGAACGACAGGCCCACCGCGTGCCCCGGTGTCGGATACGGATCCTGCCCGACGATGAGGACGCGTACCTCGTCGAAGGGCTGCTGGAAGGCCCGCAGGACATTCGCCCCCGCCGGGAGGTAGGTGCGTCCCGCGGCGATCTCCGCGCGCAGGAAGTCGCCCATCTCGGCGATCCGTCCGGCGACGGGTTCCAGGGCTTTCGCCCAGCCCGGTTCGACGATTTCATGCAACGGTCGTGGTGCCACGGGCGTCACCCTACTGCCGTACATGCGGCGGAGATCAACCCGGTGGCCGTCCGGCGACCGAGGATGACCGATCCCTTGCCGAACCGGGTGCCCCCGGGACAAGGTGCGCTGCTTCATGCTCCGTTGGAGCCTCCCGAAGGGTTCGGTGGGGCCGGCATGGTCCGGTCGCGTCTTGCGGACCTCAGGCCATGACCGCGGCGCGTACGCACAGCACGTCCGGCAGGTGCGAGGCCAGCTGCCGCCAGCTGTCGCCGTCGTCGGACGACGCGTACACCTCGCCGTTGCGGTTGCCGAAGTACACGCCCGCCGGGTCCGCGCCGTCCGTGCACAGCGCGTCGCGCAGCACGGTGCCGTAGTGGTCCTCGGCGGGCAGCCCCGCCGTCAGCGGCTCCCAGCTCTTGCCGGCGTCCGCCGTGCGGTAGACACGACATCGTCGGCCTGCCGGGACACGGTCCGCGTCGGCGTTGATCGGGAAGACGTACGCCGTGTCGCCGCGATGCGGATGCGCCGCCGCCGCGAACCCGAACGTGGACGGCAGGCCGTCGCCGATGTCGGTCCACTGCCCGCCCGCGTCGTCGCTGCGGTACACCCCCCAGTGGTTCTGCAGATACAGCCTGTCCGGAGTCACCGGGTCCTGCGCGATCTTGTGCACGCACTGGCCGAACTCCGGGTTCGGATCCGGCAGGAACACCGCGGAGACACCAGAGTTGGAGGGAGCCCAGCTCGCGCCGCCGTCGTCGGTCCGGAACACCCCGGCCGTGGAGACGGCGACCGTCACGGCGCGCGGGTCGCGCGGGTCGGTAAGGATGGTGTGCAGCCCCTCTCCGCCGCCGCCCGGCACCCACTGCGAGCGGGTGGGGTGCTCCCACAGCGGACGGATCAGCTCGAAGGACTCGCCCCGGTCCTCCGAGCGGTACAGCGCGGCCGGCTCCGTGCCCGCGTACACCACGTCCGGTTCGGCGGCCGCCGGGTGCAACTGCCACACGCGCTCCAAAGAAGCGCCGGTGTCCTTGGGGAACTTGACGGCGGGCCGGGACGGTTCGGTCCACGTCCGGCCCAGGTCGTCGGAGTGGAAGACGGACGGGCCCCAGTGCGCGCTGTCCCCTCCGGCCAGCAGCCGCGGCCTCTCGCCCCGGGTGTCGATCGCGACCGAGTACACGGCCTGCGCGTTGAAGTACGGACTCTCGTCGAACTCCCAGGCGCCGCCGCGCCGTCGCCCGATGAAGAGGCCCTTGCGGGTGCCTACGGTGAGCAGTACGTCGGCCATGCCGACCACCTCCGCGACGTCGTTGTCTCAGACACGGGCCAGTCTGCACCCAGCCACTGACAGTCATCCCCGCTCGCGGCATTCTCACAGGTCAGGGCGGTGGTGTCGGACCCCGGTCGGGCTTCTCGCCCGTCGTCGCCGGGCTCGGCCGCGCGGCGCCGGGGCAGCTGGGGCGGAGGAGCCGCGGGTGCGGCGTGAGCATCGGGCGGCCCGAGCGCGTATGGGAGGGAGATGTGGCGTGTCGGCGCGGTTGTGAGGAGGATGCCATTGATGGCGGCATTCCGTGGTCCGAAGGTCTGGCTGTGGCGGTGGCGGCGCAACCCGCTGCGGCGACGCAGTGATGCCCTGGAGGCCTGGATCGTGCTCGTCGCCTGGGCGCTCACCCTGCTCGGCGGCCTGGTCGCGGGGCTCGCGGCCACGCAGACCGTGGAGCACGGTCTCGCCCAGCAGCGCGCCGAGTGGCGCTCCGTCCCGGCCCTGCTCACCGAGGACGCGCCCGATGCGAGCGCCACGGAGACCGGCGGCGACCTCGTCTGGGCGAAGGTGCGCTGGACCGCGGCGGACGGGTCGCCGCACGCGGGCCAGGCGAGGGTGTTCGCCGGTACCACCGCGGGGACCTCGGTCACCGTGTGGACCGACCCCCACGGCCGCCTCGTCACCAGGCCCGCCACCGCCTCTCAGGCCCAGCTGCGGGCCTCCCTGGTCGGCGTCCTGGTCGGCGTGAGCGCCGCGGGCGTGCCCTTCGTCGGTGGACGGCTCCTCCGTGGCCGGCTGGAACGGCGACGTATGGAGCGGTGGGACGAGGAGTGGGAGCGGGTCGGGCCCATGTGGGGACGAATGACTAGCTGAGGGGGTGTCCGTCACGCCCGTGCCGGTTCCTGTCGCGGGCCGACGGGCCCTCGGCAGGGCCGGTCGGCCCGTGCCCCCGCCCGGCCTCGCAGCGCGACGCTGTGGGGTGGACGACGGAGAGCACCGTCTGCGGCGCCTTCGCTCACTCCGGCCCGCCGGCCGCCGACCCGGCCTCCGGCCTCGGAGAACCGCCGCAGAGCGCAGGAGCCCGGGGCACCCGGGGAGCAGGGAGAAACCACCACCGCGGGACCGCTTGGGCACCGGGAGCGACCCCCGTCGCACGGGGAGAGTCAGGCCCTTCGATCGACCTCGTCGTACGGGGGAGAGTCAGGCCCTTCGATCGACCCCGTCGTACGAGGGAGACTCCGGCACCACGACGGACCCCCGTCGCACGCGGAAGACGTCGTCGAGGCGCAGGTACCCGACACGAAGGCGGGTACTCGGCCTCTTCCGTGCGGCGCATCTGAGCGCAGGCCCGCGCTGTGCCGCACCGCGTCTGCGCGTCCACGGCACCGGACGCGCAGGCGTGTCTGCGCCATACGCCCGCGGGGGCGGCTGTGCCGCATGTGCGAGTTCCGATCGTGATGTCACGGGAGCAGCGAGTGATGCCCGGTGTGCGGGCGCCCGCCCCGCGACGTCGCGATAAGCCGGTCGCAGTGGCCCCGAGCCGTGCCTACCGCATGGCATCCAGCGCCGCGCGGCAGGTGTGCAGGAGCGATTCGTCCTCAAGAATGTCGTGGCTGCCGTATACGCCGGAACGTGCCCGGTGCCGTCGTGGGGCGGTGAGTTCCGCCTGGGCCAGATCCCGGGCGGGGGCGGCCGCGCTGCCCATCCGGGCGAGGCACGTGGCGATGGTGCCGCGGGTGTACGCGTTCTGCCGCCAGGCGGAGCGGAGCACCGGGAGGACCGGCTCCGGATCCCGGGCGATGTCCCACAGCGCGCACGCGGCGGCTGTCCGCTCCCACACCTCGGTGGAGGCGGCCAAGCGGTGCAGTCCCGGGAGCGCGGGGGCGGCCAACGGCCCCAGGCGGCCGAGCGCTTCGGCGGCGGCCCGGGGGTGACCGGCCGGCGCCCGCTCCGCCGCCAACTCCCTCAACAGCACGGGAAGTACGGCGTCGGCATCCCCCGCCACCGACCAGAGCGCATCGGCCGCCGTGACGGCACAGTCGCTGTCCAGCAGCTCGCGCAGCGCCGGTACCGCCGGATGCCCGCCCGCCCCGAACGTCCCGAGCGTCCGGGCGAGCGCCTGTACGAGCCAGTCGCGGCGCCGCAGTTCGCGCGGCATGCCGTGCAGGAGTCGCAGCACCTCCGGTAGGGCGGCGTCGTACCGCAACCTGCCCAGCGCGACCAGCAGGGGCGCCGCCCGGTCATACGTCTCCGGGGAGTCGAGGGGGACGTCGCGGAGCCGCTCCCGCAGCAGCGGGGCCAGCTGTTCGCCCGCCGGGCCCAGGTACTCGATCGCGTAGCCGACGTCGTTCGGCACGACGGGCTCTGCCAGCACCTGGGCCAGCGCGGGTACCGCCCGGGGATCCCCCGCTCTGGCCAAGGCCTTCAGCGGGCGGCCCAGCGTCGGCGTCCCGCGCCCCCATGACTCCGGGGTCGCCTCCACGAGAGTGGCGAGGCGGTCGGCGGCCGGGGCCGCCAGAGTGAAGAGGGACTCCAGGACGGACACCGCGGCATCGCGCAACCGCTCCTCGTCCGAGGCGAGTTGCTCGCCGATGAGGGCGACCGGTTCCGCGTAGTCGGCGCGCCATTCGCGGAACAGCCCCGCGGACATCCAGACCGCATTGCGCCGGTCGGCCGGATCCCCGCTGGTCAACTGCCCCTTGAGCAGGACGATCCGGTCGGCGGTGCGGCCGCCGAGCCCCGAGTGGAGCGTCCGTAGCAGCTGGGAGCCCTCCTCGTCCTCGGGGCGAAGCCGCCGCAGATGGCCGATGAGCGTGTCGGTGTCGGGGCGTTCGGGCTGGTCCGGCACCCGGGGGCGCCGTGATCGGGCCCGCAGAAGGGCGATGACGGTCGGCACGAGGTCGGCCGGCAGGCGATCGGGTGCGCAGCCGGCGAGCTGGCCCAGCGCGGCCAGCCGCAGTCCCGGATCGTCCGGGGCGGCGCAGAGCGTCACCAGGCAGTCCACCGCCGGAGCGGCGGACTCGGTGTGCAGCCGCGCGAACAGGCCGAGGCCCTCGGCCAGCGCGAGCCGGACGCGGCCCTCCTGCTCGGCGTCGAGTCGCTCCCTCAACAGGCCGAGCACGCGTGCCGGTTCGTCCAGAAACCGTACGAGCGCGCTCGGCACCGCGCGGCGAACCTCCGGATCCTGGTCCGCGACCAGTTCGACGAAGGCGGTGGCGCCCGCCCGTATCGCGGTCCGTGCCATCGCGTAGTTGTCGTCGGCACCGTCCTCCGCGTCGGCGTCGATCACGACGTCGTCCTCGCCGTGGGGGAAGTTGCCCGCGGCGTCCCCTCCGCCGATGCTGACGAGCAGCTCCACGATGCCGCCCCGGTCGGGGAGTTCGGCGTGTGCGACGAGCGCGAACAGGAACGGGATGGACGCGAGCGTCGAGTCGTACACATCGCCCTGGTGGTGGACGGCCCCGTACATCCCGTCGAGGGCGGTCTCCCGCTCCTGCGGGCACGGCGAGGCCAGTCCCCGCAGCAACTCCGGCACGTCCTCCGCACTTCCGTAGGCATGCTGCATCGAGGCCCAGTCGACCTCGTCGATCCCCGTGAACACGGTGTCCTCCCCAGGCGTAAGGCAACTGATCGCGAGTGTGCACCACGGCACTGACAGTGACGCCCCGGACGCTGTCGGCGGCAACCTAGACTGGGGCGATTCAGCCGGGACGGTCGGTCGAAACGAGACGGTCGGTCGTACGAGACAGTCGGTCGTACGAGACGGTCGGGTCGTACGAGACAGTTGGGTCGGCCGGACGGCCGGGGCGGCGCGACGGGAGGACAGAGCGGTGGCGGCAGAGGTCGGCGGCTTCGAGGATCCGTCCGCCGAGGTGCTGGCGGAGGCGGCCGCGGCCTTCGGGCTGCTCGCGTCCTCGGCGCGGCTGCACATCGTCTGGGCGCTGGCGCAGGGCGAGAGCGATGTGACCGGGCTCGCGGAGCGGGTCGGCGGGGCGCTGCCCGCGGTGAGCCAGCATCTGACCAAGCTGAAACTGGCCGGTCTCGTACGGTCCAGGCGCGAGGGCCGACGGCAGGTCTACTTCGTCGACGACCCGGACGTGGTGACGGTCGTACGGCTCATGGTCGGCCAGTTGACGGACCGCGCGGACCGCGCCGATCCCACCGGCCGTGACGACCGCGCCGCGCAGGGGTCCGCGCGCCGCATCCGTGGCCTTGGCGTCTGAGACCGCCACGACGCCGATCGGGCAGCAGTACCCGCGGGGGAGCGCGTCGCCCGCCGAAGAGGCACATCGGGACCTCACCGCGCTGACCTCGCTTCAGGTGCTGCGGCACCTGGACACCGGTCCGCGCGGACTGACCGAGGCCGAGGCGGCCGAGCGGCTTGACCGCTTCGGCGCGAACACGGTTCCGGACCGGCGGAAGCAGTCGTGGCCGCGCCTGTTCGTCCATGGCCTGCGCGACCCCTTCACCGCGGTGCTGCTCTGCCTCGGGCTGGTGTCGACGGCCGTGACGGCCTGGGGGACGGCATGCGTCATCCTGTGTCTGGTCGTGGTCAGTTGCGCGCTGCGCGCGTCCGGCGAGCACCGGGCCGACCGGTCCATGGCAGGGCTGCGCGAGCTGGTCGCCGGCACCGCGACCGCGCTGCGGCGCCCCGACCCCGACGGGCTGCCGCGGGTTCGGGACGTCCCGGTCGGCGAGCTGGTGCCGGGCGATGTGATTCGGCTCGGCCCCGGGGATCTGGTCCCCGCCGACGTACGGCTGCTGCGCGCGAGCGGGCTGACCGTGCGGCAGGCCCCGCTGACGGGAGAGTCGACGGCGGCCGCCAAGGCAGCGGTCGACGACCCTGACCCGTGGAACCCGTCGGACCCTTCGCACGACGGGTTCTTCGCGCAGCGCCAGCTCTGCTTCCAGGGCAGCGGCGTGGCCACCGGCGGCGGAACGGCGGTCGTGCTCGCGACCGGGCCACGGACGAGACTCGCCTCGGCCTACGGCGGCCCGGCCACCAGCGGCTCGCCCGGGCATCGCGAGCCCAGCGCCAACGCCCGTGCCGGCGCGTTCGACCGTTCCGTGCACGGCATCTCCTGGGTGCTCATCCGGTTCATGCTGCTCACGCCGCCGTTGGTGCTGATGGCCAACGCGGCGCTGCGCGGGCGGGGCGTGGAGACCTTGCCGTTCGCCGTCGCGGTGGCGGTCGGACTGACGCCCGAGATGCTGCCGGTCATCGTCACCATGTGTCTGGCGCGCGGCGCCTCACGGCTGGCCCGTACGCACAAGGTGATCGTCAAAAGGCTGCCCGCGCTGCACGACCTCGGTGCGGTCGACGTGCTGTGCCTGGACAAGACCGGCACCCTCACCCAGGACCGGCCGGTCGTCCACCGGGCCCTGGACGGAGAGGGGCGGGACGACCCCGATGTGCTGCGTTGGGCCGCCGTCAATTCCTGGTGGACCCTCCAGCTGGCCGAACTGCCCGCGCCGGACGCCCTCGACGAGGCGATTCTGGACGCGACCGCCCCGGAGCACGAACCGGACGACGGGGTGGCGGCACTGCCCTTCGACCCGGTGCGCCGCCTCGCCACGTCCGTCGTGCGCCACCCGCGCAGGCCCGGCGTCCACACCCTCGTGGTCAAAGGCGCCGTCGAGGACGTACTGGAGAGGTGCGTACTGAAGGAGGCCGAACGGGAGCGCCTGCTCGGCCTCGCCGCACGCGAGGCCGACGACGGACTGAGGGTGCTCGCGGTCGCCACCGCCGAACGCCCGGCCCGTAGCCGCGACTACACACCCGCCGACGAACGCGGCCTGACCTTCCGCGGCTTCCTCACCTTCCGCGACGCGCTCACCCCGACCGCCGCCGACGCGCTGAAGGCCCTCGAGGAACGGGGCATCACCGTCAAGATTCTCACCGGCGACCACCCCGGCACGGCGGCCCGCGCCTGCCGCGACCTGCGACTCGACCCAGGTGAGCCGGTGTCGGCCGACCGCGTCGAGGCCCTCACCGACGCCGAACTGGCCGCAACCGTCCGCCGCAGGACCGTCTTCGCCCGCTGCACCCCGGAGCACAAGGCCCGGATCGCCGCCGTCCTGCGGGCCGACGGGCACACCGTGGGCTTCCTCGGCGACGGCGTCAACGACCTGCCCGCGCTGCGCGCCGCCGACGTCGGGATCGCTCCGCGCGATGCCGTGGACGTGGCCCGGGAGAGCGCCGACGTGGTCCTCGCCGAAAAGGACCTCACCGCGATCGAGCACGCGGTCATGGCCGGACGGCGCAGCAGCGTCACCATCGCCACGTATCTGCGCAGCACGCTCTCCTCCAACCTCGGCAATGTCATCGCGATGCTCGCCGCGGGCCTGCTGTTGCCCTTCCTGCCGATGCTTCCGGCGCAGGTCCTGGCGCAGAACCTGTGCTTCGACGCGGCACAGCTCGCCTTCGCGTACGACCGTCCGCACCCGGACGCGCTGCGCCGCCCCACCGTGCTGCGGCCACGCGCCTTCCTGCGCTTCATCACGGGCTTCGGCGCGCTCAACGTCGTCGCCGACTTGGCCACTTTCGGGATTCTCGCGCTCGCCCTGAACGGGCCGGACACCATGGACGACGCCACGGTGTTCCACTCCGGCTGGTTCACCGAGAACCTGATGACCCAGGCCCTGGTCATGCTGCTCCTGCGCATCGGCCGCGGTACGGCCCGGAACGGTCGGCTCCCGGGTCCGGTCGGCTGCGCCGCGGCCGCCCTGGCCACCGCCGGTCTGCTGCTGCCCCTCTCCCCAATCGGCCCCCTCCTCGGCATGACCGCCCTGCCGGTCCTCTACTACCTGCTCCTCGCCACGGTCCTCACCCTGTACGCCGCCGCGCTCACGGCCGCCCGGAAGGCGCCAGGGACGGGCGGGGGACCCAACTGATGGTTGTACAGTTGCGCAAAGCAGCAACCATCATGGGGTGACGGCCGACCGGGCGCGCCTCCGACCGATGCGAGGAAGGGTGGGGGCGCGATGCTCCGCAACGGACTGGAACCCTGGCACCTGCTGATCGTGGCGATCGTGCTCGTCGTGCTGTTCGGCTCGAAGAAGCTGCCGGACACCGCCCGCGCGCTCGGCAAGTCGATGCGGATCCTCAAGAGCGAGGCGAAGGCGATGAAGGACGAGAACGCCGAGCCGGAGGCACCGCGGGTGACACCGCCGGTTGCCCGGACGGCTTCCGAGCCGGCCGCGCCGCACCCGACGACACAGGCCCCGGGCGCCGCACACTGAACCTGGCACGCGGCAGGGCGGGCGGGGCGAGGAAGCCCTCCGCGCGGGCTGCCGTGATGCCGATGCGGGGGAGGTCGCTGCTCTTCTCGAAGAGGATGTAGCGCGGTTCCCAGACGGGCCGGTATTTGGCGTTGGCCCGGTAGAGGGACTCGAGCTGCCACCAGCGCGAGAGGAATGTCAGCACCGAGCACCACAGGCGCAGTACGGGTCCCGCGCCCAGCCGGGTGCCGCGTTCGAAGACGGACCGGAACATGGCGAAGTTCAGGGACACGCGCTCGACGCCGATCTCCTGGGCGCGCAGCAGCAGTTCGATGACCATGAACTCCATGAGGCCGTTCTCGGAGTCGCGGTCGCGGCGCATCAGGTCCAGAGACAGCCCCCGCTCGCCCCACGGCACGAAGCTCAGCACGGCCCGTGGCTCGCCTTCGCCGTCGTGGCACTCCAGCATGACGCAGCGGCCGTCGGCCGGGTCGCCGAGCCGTCCGAGCGCCATGGAGAAGCCGCGCTCGGTCTCGCCGTCGCGCCAGTGGTCCGCCTTGTCGGTCAACGTGGCCGTCTCCGCCTCGGTGAGATCCGCGTGCCGCCGGATGCGCACGGTGTAGCCGGCCCGGCGTACCCGGTTGTGCGCCTGCCGCACGCCCCGCATCGCGCGCCCCTCCAGGGTGAAGTCGGCCCGGTCCACGATGGCTTCGTCACCGAGTTCCAGGGCGTCCAGGCCGTGCCGGGCGTAGATGGTGCCGGCCTCCTCGCTCGCGCCCATCACCGCGGGCGTCCAGGCATGCCGGCGCGCCTCCTTGAGCCATTCCTCGATCGCGCCGGGCCAGGCCTCGGGGTCGCCGATCGGGTCGCCGGAGGCCAGGGTCACGCCGCCGACGACCCGGTAGGCGATGGCCGCCTTGCCGCTCGGGGACCACATGACCGCCTTGTCCCGGCGCAGCGCGAAGTACCCGAGTGAGTCCCGTTCGCCGTGCCGGGCGAGCAGTTCCCGCAGGCGCGACTCGTCCTCCTCGCCCAGGAGTTCGCGGCCACGCGGCGCGCGGAAGCACGCGTACAGCACCAGGAGGAAGGTCGCGGCCATCAGAACGTTGATCAGGACGTCCACCCAGCGGGGCGCGACCACGCTGTCGAAGCGGTCGGCGAGCGGGCCGACGCTGACCCCACGCAACAGCGTGTACGCGATCCGGTCGCTCAGCGGTGTCCCGGTCACGTGATTGGTGGCGCTCACGAGCAGGGTGCCGAGGGTGGCGCTGACCAGCAGCCCGCCGGCCCCGACGGCCAGGGCCAGTCGAGGGTTGGAGCGGTCCCCGACGGCGTGGAACTCCTTGCGCCCGAGCAGGAGGGCGGCGACGAAGAGGCCGGTGAGCAGGGCCGAGATCCAGTTGAAGCCGTGCCGCTGATACCGCTCCTGGGTCAGTGCCGCGGCGTACAGCGCGAAGAGGGGTCCGGCCATCAGCAGGTTGAAGATCCACGCCGCCCGTTTGCGGCGCCGCATCACCACGGCGAGGAACAGGGCCAGCGCCGCCGAGATCAACCCGGCGGTGGCCAGATACGGGGTGAAGAACCCACCTCCGTTGTGCTTGTTCACCTCTTGGCGGAACGGCAGCGAGACCACCGCGACGATGTTGAGCAGCGCGAGCAGCCGCAGATACCAGACGGTGAACGCGGCCGCCCGCAAGCGCGTGCCGACGGCCGGTCGTCCGGCCGGGTCGGCCCGGCGCGACTTCGGGTTCCGCTGTTCCGGGAGGAGCGCTGACTGTTGTACGGGCACCGTGGAGCATCACCTTGGGGAGAGGCCGGGCGAACCGGTGGGGGACAGAGGCGGGAACCCTACATGTTGTAGGGAAGAGGAGGGTTATCGCGAGGTCAGGGGGTAAGGGGGCGGTAAGAATTGCCGCGCCGGTGGGTTGACCGAAGGGCCAGGTCAATTGCGCCGCCGTGCGGCGAAGTCGCGCCCGATGTCGACTTCCGTGCCCGCCGCGTCGCTGCTTCAGGGCGATATTTCCGCAGGTCGGAGCCGCTTGGGTGGGGTCTGTCGGCTTGCCCTGCCGTGCGGCCGAGTCGAGTGCTCGCGGTGCGCGGTGGCCGCTACCACGGATCACCCGTCCGGTGTAGGGGCATTTGTCCGCCGCGTTGACGGCTACTTAGGCATGCCTACACTAAGCGGCGTTTGTGGCCGCCCGGCCGCGAACGCGCTGCTTCGGAGAGGCCTGTGGTGTGGGACGACGCGTTTCCCAGCTTTCTGATCGGTCTTCGTGAGGGACTGGAAGCGGGGCTGATCGTCTCGGTGCTGGTCGCCACGCTCGTCCGGTCGGACCGGCGCTCCCGACTGCCGCACGTGTGGACGGGAGTTGCCGCAGCCGTCGGGCTGTCCATGAGCTTCGGCGCGATCCTGACCTTCACCTCGGCGAACCTGTCCGGGAAGGCCCAGGAGGCGTTCGGGGGCACGCTCAGCCTGATCGCGGTCGTGTTCGTCACCGCCATGGTGTTCTGGATGCGCCGCTCGGCCCGGACCTTCTCCGGAGAGATCAAGGAGAGGGTCACCGCCGCACTCGGCATGGGCGCGGGGGTGCTGGTCGTCACCTCGTTCCTCGCCGTGGGGCGCGAGGGGCTGGAGACCGCGCTCTTCCTGTGGACCACCGCGCAGGCCGCGGGCGGTTCGTCGGGTCCACTGGCCGGTGCGGCGGCCGGTCTGCTGATCGCCGCGGCGCTGTGCTGGGGCCTGTACCGGCGCGTGCTGCACATCAACCTCACGAAATTCTTCACGATCACCGGTGTCGTGCTGATCGTCATCGCCGCGGGCGTCCTCGGGTACGGGATGCGCGACCTGCAGGAGTCAACCCTGCTGCCGGGCGGGACGGCGTACGCCTTCGACCTGACGGCGCACCTCGACCCCAGTTCCTGGTACGTGACGGTCGTTCAGGGGACGCTCAACCTCACCCCGCAGATGACCTGGCTCCAGATCTCCGTCTACGCCGCCTATCTGGCGGTCGTGATGACGCTCTTCGTACGCGGCGTACGGGCCACGGCTCCGGCCCCCGCGAAGCCGGCCGCCGAGGTGAAGCCCGCACCCACGACGGCGCAGCCCGAGCCCAGGGCCCCCCGCCGCATCCCGCGCTGGACCATCCCCGTCGCCCTCCTCTGCGTCCCGGCCCTGATCGCAGGCGTGGCCATCGCGGTGAGCGGCGGCAAGCCAGCCTCGGGCACGCCGGTCATCGAGGTCGCGGCGGCCGACTGCGGCAAGGGGTTCACCGCGCCGAAGCCCGGCCGTCAGACGTTCCAGGTGCGCAACAGCGGCAGCCGTACCTCCGAGATCTACCTGATCGACCCGGTCAGCAACGCCGTCTATGGCGAGGTCGAGGGCATCGCCCCCGGCACCACTCGCGCGCTGATCGCCACCGTCGGCACCGGCTCGTACGCCTGGCGCTGCGTCCCCAACGGCGGGAGGGCGGTCACCTCGGCCGCCGTCCGGGTCGCATCAGGCGGCACCATGCAGGCCGTACTGCCGGTCTCGGAGAAGGACCTCGCGGCGCCGCTGGCCGCCTACCGGAAGTACGTCGACCAGGGACTGGCCGACCTGCTGACCAAGACGCGCGCCCTGCAGAGCGACATCGACGCCAGGAAGCTCGACAAGGCCCGCGAGGACTGGCTGCCCGCGCACCAGCGGTACGCCTCGCTCGGCGCCGCCTACGGCACGTTCGCCGACTTCGACGCGAGGATCAACGGCCGGACGGCCGGACTCGCCGGAGGCGTCACGGACCCGGCCTTCACCGGCTTCCACCGCATCGAATACGGCCTGTGGCACGGCGAATCCGCCACCGCCCTCGCGCCGTACGCCAAGCGGCTCACCTTCGATGTCGCCGCGCTGCGCGAGGACTTCCCGAAGCAGGACTTCGACCCCGGCGACCTGCCGCTGCGCACCCACGAGATCCTCGAGAACACCCTGCACCGCGAACTGAGCGGCAACGCCGACTACGGCAGCGGCACCGAGCTCGCCACCACCGAGGCCAACCTCAACGGCACCCGCGAACTGCTCGACCTGCTCCGCCCGTTGATCGACAAGCGCAACGCCAAGGTCACCCCGGCCGTGGACACCTGGATGAAGCGCACTGAGCAGCTGGTGCTCGCTCAGCGGGCCAAGGAAGGCACCTGGACGCCGCTGGACAAGCTGTCCGTGACCGACCGGCAGCGCCTCGACGGCTCACTCGGCCGGCTGCTGGAGGAACTCGCCCCGATCCCGGACCTCCTGGAGATCCGCAAGGCCGCGTGAGCAGCCCGTCAGCGCCGACCATCACCCCACCGCAGCACCGGGACCATGCGCCCCGCAGGAGAGGACCCGCCCGATGACCACCCCGAGCCAGGACCGAGCCCCGCAGGGCGGCTGCCCCTTCGGCCGTCGTACGTTCGCCAAGACCGCGCTCGGCGTGGGCGCGGCGGGCGCCGCGCTCGCGGGCGCCGGACTCGCCGGGGCCGGCATCGCGGGCGGCGCCACCCCGGCGGCGGCCGCGACCGGCAGTGGCAGGGTGGGCTTCCACGGCGCCCACCAGGCCGGCATCACCACACCCGCGCCCAAGGCGGCCGCCTTCGTCTCCCTCGACGTCATCGCCGACAACCGGGCCGAACTCGCCGACCTGCTGCGCACGATCACCGAACGGGCCCGCTTCCTCACCGCCGGCGGCACCCCCGCCGACCTCGGCGTCGGCGCCCCGCCCTCCGACAGCGGACTTCTCGGCCCCGAACTGCCCGCCGACGACCTCACCGTCACCGTGGGCGTCGGCGCCTCGCTCTTTGACGACCGCTACGGGCTCGCCGACCGCAAGCCGCGCCACCTCAAGCCGATGCGCACCTTCCCCAACGACAACCTCGACGCCGCCGAATGCCACGGCGACCTGTCGCTGCAACTGTGCGCCGCGAACTCCGACACCGTGCTGCACGCCCTGCGCGACATCGCCCGCCACACGCGCGGCGGGATGCAGATCAAGTGGCGTGTCGACGGCTTCCAGAACCCGTCCCGGCCGACCGGCGCGCAGCGCAACTTCCTCGGCTTCAAGGACGGCATCGCCAACCCCGACACGGCCTCCGCCCGCGAGATGGACAAGCTGGTCTGGGTCACCGACACCGCGGGCGAACCGGACTGGGCCGTCGGCGGCAGTTACCAGGTCGTGCGGATCATCCGCATGCTGGTGGAGTTCTGGGACCGGGTCTCGCTCACCGAGCAGGAGAAGATGATCGGCCGCCGCCGCGACACCGGAGCGCCGCTCGACGGCGCGCGCGAGACGGACATCCCGCGCTACACCAAGGACCCCCAGGGCCAGGCGATCCCGCTCGACGCCCACATCCGGCTCGCCAACCCCCGTACGGCGAAGACCGACACGACCCGGATCCTGCGCCGCGGCTACAACTACGACCGGGGGATCGACAAGGCGGGCAACCTCGACATGGGACTGCTCTTCTGCTGCTACCAGCAGGACGTGGTCCGCCAATTCGAGGCGACCCAGGAGCGGTTGATCGACGAGCCGCTCGTCGATTACATCACCCCCACCGGTGGCGGCTACTTCTTCGCCCTGCCGGGTGTGCGCGACCACTCCGACTGGCTGGGCCGCGAACTCCTCAAGGCGTGAGGTGGGCAGGTCTCCCCGTCCTCCGAGACCGGGCGGTCGCGCTTGGCCGCCCACCAGACGAGGTCGCCCAAGGCCGCGCCGGCCATCACCACGGCCATGATCACGCCCGCCATGGCCAGTCCGTCGTCCAGGTGCGGACGCCCGTGCACGGCGTGCAGATCGAAGCCGCACAGGTGGTACACGCCCACCGCGGCGATCCCGAGGCTCGGCACGAGCAGTGCCAGCACGGACAGCGGTCCGCGTCCCGTGCGTCCGGCGTCACGTTCCTCCATGGGGTCCCCCGATCCGTAAGAGGCTGTTGGTGGAACCCTACGATATGTAGGGTCGCCCGGGCGGCCTCGGGTGAAGCTCGCCATACAACGTCCTCGGAACTACCTCCCCAACCGGCCCGACTCCTGGGGTGTGGCGACTCGGAAGCCCGGCCCACCGCCCGCCCTCTGCGGCTTTCTCCTCCTGCTCGCCCTGATCTTCACGGCGTCGTACGCCGCCGGGCCGGTGGCGCCCGGCATCCACGGCCCCGGCGCCCGCAACGGTGGACGCGCCGGCGGAGGAGGCACGGACGACATGCACGGGGGCGACCGATGACCACGGAACCGGCCACCGATCGCCGGGTGACCAGCGTTCCTTCCGTACGGCGACACCCGGGCCGCCGCGTTCTTCCGGATCTCCAACTCCGCAGGTGCGGAGGACCGGTTGGTCGACATCACCTCGTCCGCGCTGGACGGCGACATCACGCTCTCGCGTCACCGCACCACGGGCGGCGGGATGGCGTACCGGGACCCGGTGGACTCGGTCGTCGTGTCGGCCCGTGGATCAGGATCGTGGCCGTCGTGGTCCGTCCGGTCGAGGGCGCGCCGTGACCGTACGACCGAGCCTTTTACCGTACGGCGGCCGCTATGACCGTACGACCGATGGCATGCCCCGGCAGGAGGCGCTGACCAGGGCGACCGTGGCCTTGTACCGCGTTTCGTCCAGGATGCTGTGCGGTCGATGGGCGACTAGCATCTATTGGTAAGAGCCGCAACGCGGGGTACGCCCACCGTTGGCGCAACCCCTGATCGCCAGGGAACGACAGCCCCGCTTCTTGTACTGGGCGGCAATACTTACGACCGCGCCGGGGGTTTTGCCCTGCGGCTGCGGCCATCGGTCTCGTGCTTCGAAAACGCACGTGGGGGTGGAAGGAAGGTAAGCCCATGAATGCACAACGCGCGAGGCGTCTCGTCGCGGTGTCCGCCGTCGGCGTTCTGATGGCCGGCGGTACCGCGATCGGCGCGGCGGGTACGGCCTCGGCAGCCGTCCCGACCCAGGTTTCCACCCAGGTTTCCTACGATTCCCACCGTGGCTGTGGGTACGGTTACGGCGGTTGGTGGAACAACTGCTACAGCGGCTACGGCTATGGCAATGGCTACGGTTATGGCAATGGCTACGGCTACGGCTACGGCTATGGCAATGGCTACGGCAATGGCTACGGCTACAACAACGGTTCCTTCATAGTGATCTTCCTGGGCTGAAGGGGATACGACGGAGCACGCTGAGGGCCGCCACCGGCACGTGTTCAGATGGCGGCCCCTACCGTCGGACCCAACGGGAGCATTTCAGTGCACTCCCGTTCCTCAAGTCGGTCGCGCAACGCTCCTCGAGCCGGCCTCTTGCCTCATGACCCACTGCTGGGACCGGCGCGGAATCGACGTCGATATTCCGTCGGCGTCGTGTTGAGTTTCCGGCGGAACGCGCGGACGAGGGTGTCGGTCGTGCCGAACCCGCTGGTGGACGCGATGCGTTCCAGGGTGGCTTCAGTGGATTCGAGTTGGTTGCGCGCCGCTTCGACGCGGGCTGATTCGATGTAGGCACTCGGAGTCGTGCCGAGTTCGGTCTTGAAGATTCGGGTGAGTTGCCGCTCGCTGACGTGAGCGTGGCCGGCGAGGTCCGCGACGCTGAGCTTTTCGCCGATGTTCCGCATGACGTAGTGGCGGAGATCTTCGACGCGCCGTGTCGTGGAGACGGGTTCGAGGGGAACGCTGAACTGACTCTGCCCACTCGGCCGTTTCAGGTACATCACCAGTTGTCGGGCGACGCGCAGCGCCATGGCCTCGCCGAAGTCGTCGGCAACGAGGGCGAGTGACAGGTCGAGGCAGGCGCTGATTCCCGCACCGGTCCACACGTCGCCCTCGCGAATGAAGATCGGTTCGGCGTCGACCTCGATCAGTGGGTGCTCGGCGGCCAGCTGTTGCGCGGTCGACCAGTGGGTGGTGGCGCGCTTGCCGTCGAGTAGTCCTGCGGCGGCGAGGATGTGGGCTCCGACGCAGACGGATGTGACCCTTCGTGTCCTGCCGGCAAGTGTCTTCACCCAACTGACCACTGCGGGGTCGGTGAGGGCGTGTACACGGCGTCGGCTGTCGACTTCGACCGAGCCGGGCACCAGCAGGGTGTCGATGCTTCTCGTGCACACCTCGTGGAAGGTGATGTCGGGGAGGACGCGTACGCCCGCGGAGGTGGTGACGGGGTCGAGGGTCTCGGCGGCGAGGAGGACGTGGTAGCCCGTCGCGTCATCCGTCTCTCGCTGCACGAGGGAGAAAACTTCCGGTGGTCCGGTGACGTCGAGCAGGTCGACGCCCTCGAAGAGGACGATGACGATGAGTCGTTCGACGGCGCTCATGGGGTCTCCGTCCGGTCGGCAACGGCGATGTCCGGATCTGCATGTTAGATGACATTGCCGACACTCTCTGACGGCCCGTAGCTTTCTAGGCGCAGCTCACCGCGCGGGTGGGCCACGAAACCCGGCACGAACCTGAGGCGGCACTTCCATGCGTACGACGACTCTGCGCGAACTCAACGGCTTCGATGAGACGCCTGCGTCGCTTGCCGATTCGACCCTGATCCTGGTCGACTACCAGAACACCTACGTTGGTGGCGTGATGGAGCTGGAGGGCTGGCAAGCCGCGCTCGACTCCGCTGCCGTGCTGCTGGGAAGGGCGCGGGCGGCGGGCGCGAAGGTCATCCACGTCATCAACGACGGTGGCGAAGGCACCCCGTTCGACATTCGAGCGGAGATCGGGCAGATCCACCCGAGCGTGGGGCCGATCGAGGGGGAGCCCGTCGTCGTCAAGAAGGTCCCGAACGCATTCGTCGACACCGACCTGGGCCGGCACGTCGATGCCGCCGGCAACAAGAACGTCATTGTCGCGGGGTTCATGACGCACATGTGCGTGACGTTCACGGTGGAGGGCGCGTTCCTGCGTGGAAACCGGCCCACGGTGGTCGCCGACGCTTGCGCGACGCGGCCTCTGCGGTCGGCGGGCACCGACCTGGCCGCCGACCAGATCCATCACAGTGCGCTCGCGACGATCGGCGACCTTTATGGAGTGGTCGTTGCGTCGGAGAAGTCTCTGGCCTGAGCACCGGGGGCCGAGTGAGTTGACTGCGGACACGTCAGCGACGGTCAACCGGGCCCATTCTGCACATGCAGCGTGAGTGGTTCGTCTGGCCGCGTAGAGGAGTCGGCCCGCAACCGCGGTCAGTTCCAGCCCTGTTCAGTGATGTGGATCACGGGTTGGCGCTCGACGGGACGCCCGGCAGTTTTCCGTACCCAATCATGGCGACCGAACCTCGGATGCAAGGATGAGGGCCGTCATGACTGCTGGGTGGTGTTCTCGCACGGTACGGGCCGCGATGTTCGCGGCCGTCTGTGTGCTGCTCGCCGCTCTGGGGCACGTGATGATGTCCGGCTCCTCCGTGGCCTGGTGGGCGATGGCCGGCGGAGCCCTGGCCGCCTGCGGCGTGGGCTGGTGCCTGGCCGGCCGGGAGCGCGGGCTTCCGCTGATCGTGTCCGTGGTGGTGGCCGCCCAGGGGGCGCTCCACTCGGCGTTCTCGCTGGCGCAGTCGGCGAGTTCGGGCTCCGGCTCGATAGGCATGGGTGGCCTGTCGATGGGCTCCATGAGACACGACATGTGCGCCATATCCATGGGCTCCATGGATATGGACTCCATGGATATGGCGCACATGGGCCGCATGGGCTCCGGCGACATGGCTCACCTGGGCTCCGATGCGAGCGGCATGTCCTCGTTCGGCATGCTCGCCGCCCACCTGCTGGCCGCGCTGCTGTGCGGCCTCTGGCTCGCGTACGGCGAGCGCGCCGCGTTCCGCATTCTGCGGGCCGTGGCCGGTCGGCTCGCCGCGCCACTGCGGCTGCTGCTCGCGCTGCCCACGCCACCGCACCGTCCGCGTGTCCGCGGGCACCGCGGCTCGTCGGACCGCGCACCGCGGCTCCTTCTCCTCGTTCACGCGATCACTTCTCGGGGTCCGCCCGTGGGGACCGCTGTCGCCTGAGACAGCCGGTTCCCCGAAGCGCCTGTGCGCGCTTCGGGCATCGGCCGTACCTCCCCGTACGGCCGTACCTCACACCGGACCGCCGCGCTCTCGCGCCGGTCCGGATCGCGGATGACCCGAGAAGGACACCTGGTGATCACTTCTGCCCTGCCCGTTTCGCGCGCCACAAGCGACAAGAGCGAGCACACCGCATCGATCGACGAGTCGGCAACCGCCTGGGCGCTGGCCGCCCGTGGCGGCGACCCGGATGCCGTCGAACGCTTCGTGCGCGCCCTGCACCGCGACGTCGTGCGCTACGTCGCCCATCTGTCCGCGGATCCTCAGGCCGCCGACGACCTGGCCCAGGACACGTTCCTGCGAGCGCTCGGCAGCCTGCACCGGTTCGAGGGGCGTTCCTCGGCCCGTGCGTGGCTGTTGTCCATCGCACGCCGTGCGGTGACCGACAGCTTCCGGCACGCGGCCGCCCGACCGCGGCTGAGCGACACCCGCGACTGGCAGGTGGCCGTGGAGCTCGCCCAGCCGTGCGGCCTGCCCGGCTTCGACGACGGCATCGCGCTCCTCGACCTGCTGGCCGCCCTGCCCGACGACCGTCGCGAGGCGTTCGTCCTCACCCAGTTGATGGGGCTGCCCTACGCGGAGGCTGCCGAGGTCAGTGGCTGTCCCATTGGAACCGTCCGCTCCCGCGTGGCGCGCGCCCGGGCGACCCTGGTCGCCCTGCTCGCCGAGGCCGAGGCGCCGACCGCGCTGGCCGCCTGACAGGGATCCCTGACAGGAAGGGTGCCGGTGTTCGCCGTACATGCGGAACACCGGCACCCTTTCGTCGGTACCCGCTCAGCGTCCAACTCCCGGGAATACAGCCGTAGTTGGCGCCGACTACTGGCACGGGTGGCAGAGTCGGGCGCGCGTCTGGTCGCCGCCGAGGGCGAGATCACCGGACTGATCGGACCGACCGGCAGCGGCAAGTCCACACTGCTGCGCACGGTGTACCGGCATCTGTGGCCCACCGTGGGACGGGTGCTGCTGTCCGGTACCGACCGCCGGGACCTCACCCCCGTCCGGACGCCCGGCATGCGGCCGCCTTGCCCCAAGAGCGAGGCGGCGACTTCGAGTTGACCGTGCGCGAGGTCGTCGCGATGCGGCGCACCCCCTACAAGCGGGCGTTCGCCGGGGAGGACGCCACCGACCGGGACATCGTCGTGCGCGCCCTGGCCGACGTGGGCATGGACGGCCGCCCCGGGTGAAGATCCCCTACACGGACCGGTGGTACTGGTCCGGCACGTGCACGTCTCCTCCGAGCTCACGGGCCGCGAGCCGCGCGAAGGACGGATTGCGGAGCAGCTCGCGGCCCAGCAGTACCGCGTCGGCCTCCCCGTTGGCGATGATCTTCTCGGCCTGCTCGGCGTCGGTGATGAGGCCGACGGCGGCGACGGGCAGCGAGGTCTCGTTCTTCACGCGGGCGGCGAAGGGGACTTGGTAGCCGGGACCGACGGGGATGCGTACGCCGGAGGCGTTGCCGCCGGTGGAGACGTCGAGCAGGTCGACACCGTGCTCGTGCAGTTCGCCGGCGAAACGGACGGTGTCGTCGGCGGTCCAGCCGTCTGCCTCCAGCCAGTCGGTGGCGGAGACGCGGAAGAAGAGCGGCTTGTCGTCGGGCCAGATCTCCCGAACGGCGTCGACGACCTCGAGGGCGAAGCGGGTGCGGTTCTCGTAGGAGCCGCCGTAGGCGTCGGTGCGGTGGTTGGAGTGCGGGGAGAGGAACTCGTTGATCAGGTAGCCGTGGGCGCCGTGGATCTCGACGATCTCGAAGCCCGCGGCGAGCGCGCGGCGGGCCGCCTCCGCGAACTGCCCGACGATCTCGCGGATTTCGGCGACGGTCAGCTCGGTGGGAACGGGGTGCCGGTCGTCGAAGGGCAGTGCGCTCGGGGCCAGTGACTGCCAGCCGTACGCGTCCGGGCCGACCGGTGCGCCACCCCTCCAGGGGCGATCCGTCGAGGCCTTGCGGCCGGCGTGCGCGAGCTGGATCGCCGGCACCGTGCCCTGCGCCGTCAGGAAGCGGGTGATACGGCGGAACGCCTCGACCTGAGTGTCGTTCCAGATGCCGAGGTCGTACGGGGAGATCCGGGCCTCGGAGGAGACGGCGGTGGCCTCGACGATGATCAGGCCGGTTCCGCCGGTCGCGCGGGCCGCGTAGTGGGCGAAGTGCCAGTCGTGCGGGGCGCCCACCGACGGCCCCTCGGGGGCGGCCGAGTACTGGCACATCGGGGGCATCCACACCCGGTTCGGGATCGTGACATCACGCAGGGCGTAGGGCTCGAAGAGCGCGCTCACAGCGGACTCCATTCGTCGCGGGGCCGGTGTACGCCTCGTACGATAGGCATCGTAGTACGGCGAATGTCAAACTACGAGGACTCTCGTACAATGAAGCTCCCGGACGAAGTGGAGCCACCGTGACGATCGCCGCCCCTGCCGCCAGTGGCCGAGATCTGCCGCACCCCGCGCGTGCGGAGATCCGGCTGGAATCGGTGCTGCACGCGCTCTCCGACCCCATGCGCCTCCAGGTCGTGCGAGAGCTTGCCGCCGACGGCGACGAGCTCTCCTGTTCGCATTTCGACCTGCCGGTCACCAAGTCCACGACCACGCACCACTTCCGGGTGCTGCGCGAGAGTGGCGTGATCCGGCAGATCTACCGGGGCACGGCCAAGATGAACGCCCTGCGCTCGGACGACCTGGACGACCTCTTCCCCGGCCTTCTCGACAGCGTCCTTGGCGCCGCGGCCCGCCAAGCCGCCCGTCTGGGCTCAAGCTGACGTCGCACTGGCCTTCGGTTCGGCGGCGACCTCGGCCGAACTCGCCTTCCCCGGCAGGTGGTTGAAGAGCAGGTTCAGGACGATCGCGGTCAGGCAGCCCGCGCTGATCCCGCTGTTCATCACCGTCTGGAACCAGTCGGGGAACTTCGCGTAGACCGTCGGCACGCCCACCGGCAGCATGCCCACCGCGAGCGAAACGGCCACCACCGTCAGGTTGTTGTTGCCCTTGAAGTCCACCTCGGAAAGGGTGCGCAGACCGCTCGCGGCGACCGTTCCGAACATCACCAGACCCGCGCCGCCAAGGACCGGCGCCGGAATGGCCGCCACAACCGCGCCCAGCTTGGGCAGCAGGCCGAGCAGCACGAGGATGCCGCCCGCCGCGGCGACCACCCAGCGGCTGCGCACCCGGGTCATGCCCACGAGGCCCACGTTCTGTGCGAACGCCGTGTACGGGAAGGTGTTGAACACGCCGCCGAGGACCGTCGAGAGGCCGTCGGCGCGCAGACCGTCCGCGAGCGTACGCGGCTGGATCGGCCGGTCGGTCATCTGACCCACCGCGATGAAGTCACCGGTGGTCTCGGTCATCGTCACCAGCGCCACGACCAGCATCGAGATGATCGCGGAGGCGTGGAACGACGGCGCCCCGAAGTGGAACGGCGTGCTGATCCCGACCCAGTCGGCCTCCCCGACCCCGTCGAAGTCCGTGAACCCGAAGGGGACGGCGACCGCGAGGCCCACGGCGATGCCGATCAGTACCGCGATCCGGCTCAGGAAGGCCGGCGCGAACCGCTGTACACCCAGCACGACGGCCAGTACGAAGGCCGCGAGCGCCAGGTTCTTCGGCTCGCCGAAGTCCTTAGCGCCCACGCCGCCGGCGGCCCAGTTGCCCGCCACCGGCAGCAGTGAGACACCGATGATCAGAATGACCGTGCCGGTGACGAGCGGCGGGAAGAAGCGGAGCAGCTTCCCGAAAACCGGGGCCAGCAGGACGATCGCGAGGCCCGCCACGATCACCGACCCGTAGATCGCGGGCAGTCCGCCTCCCGTCGTCCCGATGAGCACCATCGGCGACACGGCCGCGAAGGTGCAGCCCTGCATGATCGGAAGCCGCACTCCGAACCGCCAGAAACCCACGCACTGGATCAGCGTCGCGATCCCGCACACCAGCAGGTCCGCGGTGATCAGATACGCCAGATCGGCGGGCGACAGCTTCATCGCACCGCCCACGATCAGCGGAACGGCCACCGCGCCCGCGTACATCGCGAGTACGTGCTGCAGCCCGAAGGCGGCCAGTTGGCGTACGGGTGGGACCTCGTCGACGGGATGCACGGATGCTGCGGTCGCCATGGGCACTCCTGGAGCGGCGGGCGGGGACGGACGGTTCAACAGCACGAGACCGTAAGGGTCTTGAACAGTTTGTTGATTTCCGGTGTGTTGCCGTCAGGTGTCATGCCCACAGGGAGCCGCGCGACTCTGCTACGAAGCCGCCGTCCGCGCCGCCGCCAGCAGCGACTGCCAGTCCGGAAGCTTGACCACACCACGGCCGAACGAGGCCCCGAGCTCCGCCTCGGCCCGCTCGATCGCCTGCCATCCGGCCCACTCGACCGGTTGGGCCCCCTCCGCCCGCAGCGCCGCGAGCGGATCCTCGGGCACGTCCCGCCGTACGAGGCTGGGGGCGTCCTCGAGCAGTGAGGTCACCGTCTCCTTCGCGCACGGCCGGTTGGTGCCGATGACACCCGTCGGGCCGCGCTTGATCCAACCCGCCACATACTCGCCCGGGGAGATCGCGCCGTCGCGCAGGATCCGCCCCGCGAGATTCGGTACGGTGCCGCGGTCGGCATCGAAGGGCAGCCCTTCCAGTGGCACCCCGCGATAGCCGACCGAGCGCAGCACCAACTGCGCCTCGATGTCCTCGTACCGCCCCGTGCCCGTCACCCCGCCCTGCCCGTCCGGCACCGTCCGCTCGAAGCGGACCGCACCCACACGGCCTTCCCCGAGTTCTCGGCCCTGTTCGACCGGGGAGATACCCGCATCGGGGAGCAGTGCGACGGGACGCAGGAAGAAACGCAGCCGGATCCGACGCGGAGCGCCCTGCGGCGGCGCGGTGGCCCATCCCCGCAGCACCTCCACATTGCGGCGCTGGACGGCGGGCAGGCCCGACGGGTCCAGATAGGCCGGATCGAGGGCCAACTCCTCGGCGTCGACGACGACGTCGGTGTCCGGCAGCGCGCCCAGTTCGCGCAGTTCCTTGGTGGTGAATCGGGCCTGCGAGGGGCCGCGTCGCCCGACCATGCTGATCTCCGTCACCTTGCTCGAGGCCAGCGCGGTGAGCGCCGCCTGCGGCATGTCGGTGGGGCTCAGCTCCGGCGCGCCGCGGGCCAGCATCCGGGTCACGTCGACGGCCACGTTCCCGACGCCGATGACCACCGCCGACCGCGCGCCGAGGATGAATCCGTCGTCCACGGAGTCGGGGTGCGCGCTGTACCAGGACACGAACTCGGTCGCCGACCAGCTGCCGGCCAGCTCCTCGCCGGGCACCGAGAGATGGCGGTCGGTGGCGGCGCCCACGCAGTAGATCACCGCGTGGTACAGCTCGCGCAGCCGGGCCACCGGCACCCCGCCGCGGCCGACCTGGACACCACCCAGGAACCGCACCCGCTCGTCCTCGAGGACCGCCCGCAGATTGTTCTGCAGCGACTTGATCTTCTCGTGGTCGGGCGCGACTCCGTAACGCACCAGGCCGTACGGGCATGGCAGCCGGTCCAGGACATCCACCCGGACCCCGGGTGCCTGGCTCTGCTGGACGAGACTTTGTGCGCTGTAGACCCCGCTGGGCCCCGAGCCTACGACGGCGACATGCAGCACGGCCGAACTCCTTACCCGAGGGGACCACGGAGAACGCTGACAGGAGATCGCTGTTGATTCCAGCATCGCACCGCCGATGCTTCGCTGACAGGGTGCGGTGCGCGACGCGCGTGTGCGTGTCCGCTCTTGTGGAATGTGATCACTCGATTACGTTCCGTATGTACTAGAAGTATCCTTTCTTAATCTGTCCGACCGGTGCCGACCGGACGGTGCGGTGTCCGTGTGGCCCGCGGGGGAAGTGCGGGAGCACGAAAACGCCACGTCGTGGTACTACGCCCACCCGGCCTTCGAGGACGGCGCCCGGGCCGACATGCTCGCCGTGGTGGAGGAAGGGCCGGCGCGCCGTGCCCGGCCCCCGTGGCCGCGTGGTATCGAGGGGCGGTGGCTGGTCGCCCGAGGAGTACCGCGCGGCGCAGGAAGACGGCGTCGACCCGATGCTCGCGGTCATGTGCGCCGCCTGTCGCAGCCGGCGCAAGTCGCTCCGGCTGATCGCGGGGGCGCGCGGCGCAGAGTTTCTGACGCTGCGTCATGCCCGGTGGTCGACGGTGCTGAGTATGGTGGCTACGACATCTCGCGCATCCGCGTGATCTCACTCGTCTGCTGCGCGATCACGTCGTCGGCCATCTCCTCGATCTGGATGTTGTTGCCCTGTGCCTTCACATCCGTGGCCATGGTGATGGCTCCGTCGTGATGCGTGATCATCAGCCTCAGGAAGAGCTCGTCGAACGCCTTGCCCTTCGCCGCGCGCAACTTCCTGAGCTGGGCCTCCGTCGCCATGCCGGGCATCGTCCCGTGCTCGTGCCCCGTGCCGGCCTGCTCGCCGTCGTGTGCCTTCAGCCAGCTCTTCATGGTGGTGATCTCCGGGCCCTGCGCCGCCGCGATCCGTGCGGCAAGCCGCTTCACCTGCCCCGACTCGGCCTGTTTCGGGGCTAGTTCGGTCATGTCCAGGGCCTGTGAGTGGTGATCGATCATCATCCGCGCGTACGCGAAGTCCGCCGAGTTGGGGGAGTCGTCGTCGGCCCGCTGTTTCGCGGCGTCCTGCGCGGAGAGCGTCTCGGCCGCCTCGCCGGGTTTGCCGGGCGCGATCACCGAAGGCCCGCTCGACTTCCCGGACTTGGTCTCGGATCCGGAGTCGCAGCCCCCGAGCGCGAGCGCGGCGACCAACAGCGACACCGCGACCAAGGACGCACGGGGTGTACGGCGAACAAGCACAGCGACCTCCTGTGGCACACGAAGGGGCGGAAACCTCAAGGGTGTTGATGACCGTCCTAGCACGCTTCCGCACGTGACTGATCAAAAACGTTCATTACGAGTACGTTGCCATCTGTTGATCTCCCGATGGTGCGGACGATACTTCAGGGGTCCGTGAACCGTTCAACTGCGAACGGCTACAAGGGAGGAAACAGTGACCCTGTTAAACGACCCCCGAACGCGGCGCAGACGCCTGGGAGTTGCCGCGGCCGCGGCCGGACTCCTTGCCGCGCTGCTCACGGCCGGCCCGGCGGCCGCGACCCCCGACCCCGGGGACAGTCCCGCCGCGCAGGAGCAGGTCTCCAAGAGCGACGCCGCCGAGGCGAAGGCCGCGATCGCGAGCGGTGAGATACCCGGGAAGGACGAGATCGTCCACTCCGACAACGTCGAACACCTCTCCAATGTCCCCAAGGAGGCCTTCACCGGACTCAATTCGGACCTGGCCTTCCAGGGCAAGTACGCGTTCGCCGGCAACTACGACGGCTTCCGCATCTTCGACATCAGCAACCCGAAGGCGCCCAGGACGGTCGCGCAGGTGCTCTGCCCGGGCTCTCAGAACGACGTCTCCGTCTCCGGCAACCTGCTCTTCCTGTCCACCGACTCCTCGCGCAGCGACAACTCCTGCAACAGCACCTCGCAGCCCGCGACCGAGAAGTCGTCGTGGGAGGGCATGAAGATCTTCGACATCAGCGACAAGGCGAACCCGAAGTACGTCGCCGCCGTCGAGACCGCCTGCGGCTCGCACACCCACTCGCTGGTACCCGAGCGCAAGAACGTCTACATCTACGTCTCCTCGTACTCGCCGAGCGCCACCTTCCCCGACTGCCAGCCGCCGCACGACGGCATCTCCGTCATCAAGGTGCCGCGCAACGCCCCTGAAAGGGCGGCCGTCGTGAACTTCCCGGTGCTGTTCCCGGGCGAGGGACCGGATGGCGGCGGCAACCCGGGCGGGCCCACCAACCCGGGCGTCTCCAAGACCACCGGCTGCCACGACATCACGGTCCTGCCGTCCAAGGACCTGGCCGCGGGCGCCTGCATGGGCGACGGCATCCTGTTCTCCATCAAGGATCCCGAGCACCCGAAGGTCATCGACCAGGTCGAGGACAACGTGAACTTCGCGTTCTGGCACTCGGCGACCTTCAACCAGAAGGCCGACAAGGTCGTGTTCACCGATGAGCTGGGCGGCGGCGGCGCGGCCACCTGCAACGCGGCGATCGGCCCGAACCGCGGCGCCGACGGCATCTACGACATCGTTGGCAAGGGCGACAACCGCAAGCTCGTCTTCAGGAGCTACTACAAGATTCCCCGCCACCAGGCGGACACCGAGAACTGCGTCGCCCACAACGGCTCGTTGATCCCGGTCAAGGGCAAGGACCTCATGGTCCAGGCCTGGTACCAGGGTGGAGTCTCCGTCTGGGACTTCACCGACTCGGCCGACCCGAAGGAGATCGCCTACTTCGAGCGCGGCCCGCTGAGCACCGACACCCTCCAGATCGGCGGCTCATGGTCGGCGTACTACTACAACGGCTACATCTACTCGAACGACATCGCCAAGGGCTTCGACGTACTGAAGCTCAATGACCGGCGCACGGATCCGGCGAAGTGGGTCCATCTCCGTGAGCTCAACGTCCAGACGCAGCCGGACTACTTCGACTGACCCTCGGGCCGATCGGAGTGATCAATCGGGCCGATCGGACTGACCGTCGGACTGCTTGGGCAGACCGCTGGGCAGATCGGGCTGATCAGCCGCCCGGTCGGGCTGATCGTCGGCCGGGCGGCCGGTCGCGAAGAACCGTGACAGATCCGTCTCGCAGGTCCCGCCGGGCACTTCGGTGTCCGGCGGGACACCCATCTCCCAGTCGAGGCGGTAGCGCTTGAACAGCTCGGCCCGCAGCGTGGGGATCGGCATCGGCACCCCGGGCACCAGGGCCGCGTACACCGCGCCCATGAGCACCGCGCGCAGCATCGGGTAGTCGGTGGCGGCGTCCGGCGAGCCGTGCCCGGCGACGGTGTCCCGCAGCAGCTGTGCGAGCCGCTGCTGCTCCGGGCACTGCACGAATCCCTCGGCCTGCAGCAGCCCGGCCATGTGCTGGCGCATCAGCACGGGCTGGCTCCGGGCGAGTCCCAGGATCGCGTCGATGGCCCGCGCCATCCGCTCCCGGCCGTCCTCGGTACGCGGCTCGCGCTCCAGCGCCTCCTCCAGCGTCCGGTGCATCAGCCGGTGCACGGCGGATTGCAGGAGCTGGCGTTTGCCGGGGAAGTAGTACGACACCAGCCCACGCGCAGATCCCGCGCGATCCGCGATGTCACCGAGCGTCGTCGCCTCGTAGCCGCGCTCGCTCACCAGCTCCACCGCGGCCTGCAACAGCCGCTCCCGGGAACGCCGCCGCAACTCTTCATTGACCGAGGCGCTGCGCGGGGACATGCTGTAACTCCTGCGTTGACTGGCTGCCAGCCAACTATCCTCAACGCGTTCGGGCCGAGACCTTTCGAAGGTCGGCTTAGAGCTGCCGTCTGCCCTGGGCGACGCGGGGGATCGTCCAGGGTGGGCGCGCAAGGCCCCTGGTGGTGTGCTGAGGCTACTTTCGGCGGTCGATACGTCTCGCAGAGCCACCGCGTCCTCCTTACAGTGGGCTGGAGTCCCCGAGGAGGCGTACGGACATGGATCAAGAGCAGATCCTGGCCAGGATCACGGCGATGGTGGACGACGAGCGACGCCTGCGCGACGCCCTGGCGTCCGGGCAGATCGACAGCGAGACCGAACACGAACGGCTGGGAGAGCTGGAGCGCGAGCTCGACCAGTGCTGGGACCTGCTGCGCCAGCGACGCGCGAAGTCCGAGTTCGGTGAGAACCCGGACGAGGCGCGCGTCCGTCCGTCGTCGCAGGTCGAGGACTATCAGGGCTGAGGGCCCAGGGGGCGTCAGCCGATCAGGTCGAGGACCGGTCGCAGTCCGTCCGGGCGGTGCGTCACCGGCAGATGGTCCACGAAGTGCACCCCGCACCCCAGGGCCGCCGCACCGCCGTCCGCCCGGCGGTCGTCACCGACCATCAGCGTGTCCTCGGGGGCGAGCCCGAGCGCGTCGCAGGCGGCGCTGAACAGCCGAGGGTCCGGCTTCTGGATGCCGTGCTCGTACGACAGGACGTACGCGCCGACGTACGGGTCGAGGCCGTGCTCGCGGAAGACAGGCCGCAGGTCCCAGCCGATGTTGCTGACCACACCGACCGCGACCCCGCGCTCGCGCAGCGTGCCCAGCACTTCGGCCGCGTCGGGGTAAGGGCTCCAGGCGGCCGGTGCCATATGGCGGTCGTAGAGCGCGTCGTGGAGCCGGGGGTCGGGCAGCGGAACCTGGCGGGAGGCGCCGGTGTACGCGGCTCGGTGAAGCTCGGCGGACTGGTCGCGGACCTTCCAGATCTCGGCGAGGTCGTCCGGGAGCGGCTGTGACGGAAAAGCGCCGCCCGGCAGCGCGCCGGCGGCTTCCAGGGCATGCGCCGCCCGGGTCAACTCCGCCTCGGAAAGGGTGAGTTCGGCCTCGGCGAGCACCGCGCGCAGCCATGAATCGGTGGACTCGATACGGAAGAGGGTTCCGGAGAAGTCGAAGAGGACGCCTTTGATCGTCATGAGGGCGATCCTTCGCGGCAGGGCTCCCGCGGGTCAAGGCGGCCTGGGCCGGGCCATCGTTCGTACGAGGCCACCGCCAGCGCGACGATCAGCGCGCCGATGAGCCAGCCGCCCACGACGTCCGACGGCCAGTGCACGCCGAGCCAGACACGCGTCAGACCGACGCCCACGACGGAGACCACGGCCAGGGCGAGCCCCGTACGCCACAGGGCGGGTCCGGCGCCGTACAGGTGGAGCAGCCAGAGCAGCAGCCCGCACACCACTGTGGCCGTCAGGGCGTGGCCGGAGGGGAAGGCCGCGTAGTGGGCGGAGTCCACGGGGTCGGGCCAGACCGGGCGCTTGCGGCCGATCGCCGACTTCAGTCCCTGCTGCACTCCTGTGCCCAGCGCACATGTGGCCACCACCCATAGCGCCAGCCACCATGCCGAGTGGCGCCACACCAGCCAGATCACGGCGGCGGCGCACACCGCGCGCATCGTCCAGGGGTCCCACACCCAGTCGGTCAGGATCCGGAACGCACGGGTGACGCCGGGTTGGCCGACCGCCCAGGTGTGTGTGGTGCGGGCGATGTCTCCGTCGAGGGTGAGCAGCGGGTGCCAGGAGAACGCGACCAGCAGGAGGAGCAGTACGGAGGGCACGGCGAGAGCCGCCGCGACGAGCGCCGAGATGCGCGGACCCGGGGGGTAGGGCGGGGAGTGCATGGGGGTGATCCTCGCCGACTCGATGCACGGGAGGCCAACTTCGGGGCACCGAGCCCGGCGGCGCACGGGGTCGTGCCGCAAGCCTCACTCACCGGCAGGCGCGGACGCACGGACGGGTCCGTGCGGCAGGTCCCACGCACCCGCAGGCGCGGACGTACGGACGGGTCCGTGCGGGGCAGGTCCCACGCACCCGCAGGCGCCGATGCACGGACGGGTCCGTGCGGGGCAGGTCCCACGCACCCGCAGGCGCCGACGCACGGACGGGTCCGTGCCGCAGGCCCCACGCACCCGCAGCCGCGGACGCACGGACGGGTCCGTGCCGGTACATCGAATGCCCGTCGCTTACGTCCGGATCTGGAAACGGCTCCTGGTGTGCCAACGTCTGATCCACCGGCGACGGGCGGATGTACCGGTACGGCCCCGCCCCCCCCACCGACCCGCAGGCGGGCGGGGTGGAGCAGAGGCAGCTAGCCCAGCGCCCGCAACCCCGGCACGAACGCCACCAGCACCGGAATCACCGGTACCAGCGCGGCCGCCGCCGTCAGGCGCAGCCGCCGAGCCGCCGTGAGCCGGTCCGGGGGAGTGAGGAGTCGGTGGACGCGCTGCGGGACATGGGCGTCAGGGGCGGGACAGGGGCCGAACACGCCCCGGTCCTCGTTGAGTTCCACCAGCGCGAGGGCGATGGTGAGGCGCCCGAAGCGGCGCGACGCCATGTCGTCGGCGGCGAGTTCGACCAGGCGGTGCATCTCGCCGCGGAACGCGGCGAACACCGGCACCTGCGGAAAGCCGGTGGCCAGCGCGGCCGAACAGTGCAGCAGCCAGTCGTGCCGGGCCCGCGCGTGCCCCTGCTCATGGGCGAGTACGGCATCCAGCTGACGCCCCTTGAGACGGCGCAACGCGGCCGTGGTGATGACGAGTTGAGGTGCCGCACCCGGCAGCCACCAGGCATCGGGGCGCTCGCCCTCCAGGACCATCAGCCGGTCCGGTCCGGGCTCCTCGCCGGGCAACAGCGGGGCACGCACGAGGAGTTCGGCCCGCCGCTGCCGACGGCGCGCCCGGGCCCGTACGACCTCGCGGGCCAGCATCGCCGCGGTCCACGCGCCCCCGCACGCGAGTGCCACGGCGGTCGTCGCCGCCCAAGTGCCGCCCGTGCTGAGCGCGTAGGCGTCCACGACCGAGCGCGGTGCCGAGCCGAAGACATGGCCGCGCACCGCCACCCACGCGGCTGCCGCGCTCAGCGTCATCGACAGCACGCAGCACAGTAGAACGGCCGCCACCACGCACTGCCACACCCACAGAGCGACCACCGGTTCACGGTCCGGCCAGTCCGCCCGGGCGAGCAGCCGTGGAGCGACCACGGCGGCCAGGGCGCCGAGCAGCAACAGTGCCGCGGGGACCATCATGGGGTGAAGCCTATGAGCGGTGCGTCGCCGCTGGATACGGGCTGCGACGCCAAGTGACGTACGCCACGGTTTCGTACAGCGGCAGGGCTCGGATTCGTACAGCGGCAAGGCTCGAACCCGTACCGCCGCACGGCCCGAATCCCTGCGGCGCGGTCTCAGAGCGTGACCAGCATTGCCAGCATCGCTATGCCCATGGACAGGCGGCAGGCCTGGGAGAGTTCGGGGCGGTCGCCCCAGCCGAGGGCGCGGGGGGCTCCGGGTGTGGCGGTGGCCAGGGGGAGCAGGCGGACGCCGGAGCGGAGGACGTAGCCGGCGAAGTAGAGGAGGAGTGCGCCGGTCAGCAGCGGAACACCGGAGTCGCCGTGGTGGTGTCCCGGGGAGGCGGCCATCACGCCCGCCATGTAGACCATCGCGACGGCGCCCATCAGGTGATGCAGGTGGTGCGGGCTCTTGCCGGACGTCCACAGGGCGCGTACGGCGGTGGCACCGAAGACGGCGGCGTAGGCGAGCCAGGCCCAGCATGGCGGGGTAGCCACCGCCGCGGGTACGGCCATCGCCGCCATGCCGAAGCCCATGAGCGCCTCGCCGCCCGCGGTGCGGCGCTGTTCCTCCACGGTGCTGCGCATCCGCAGCAGGCAGTAGGCCCCCGTCGTCGCGCACAGCACGACGAGCAGCCAGCCGGGCGAAGCCGGTTCGTGCACCGCGTACCTCCCCGCTCGACGATGTCGCGCATCGCGCATCGCACATCGCGCATCGGACAGTCGGTCGACATTCGGTCAGGGCATGCCCGGTGCGGCCGGTGCGCAAGCGAGCGCAAGGGTGTACGCGGGGGAGCGTGCGGGGGTGCACCGCAGGCGGGGAATGTGATCCGCGAGATATTTTATGAGTAAAACACCTGCTAAGGTTATGGGCATGAGTAGTGCGACCAGTCCCGTGCCCCCACGTGTGCGGCGCCTCCCGCTGACCGGTGTACTGCGCCTCGGCCGGCCCTCGGACATCTGGTTCAAACCCGCGTTGAGCGTCGTCGTCGCGGTCGCTCCGCCGAATCTGACGCTCCTGGCGCTCGGCCGGCTGGACCTGGCGATGTACACGATGGCCGGTTCGCTCTGCGCGCTGTACGCCCACAACCGTCCCTACGCCGCCCGGGCCCGCGCCCTCGCCTGGGTGGTGCTCGGCATGCTCGGCGGTCTCGCGGTCGCCCTCGTCACGGCCTCGCTCACCACGGACGCCGTCGTACTGGTCACGGTCGGTGCGCTCCTGGCCGCCGTCCAGAAGGTGCTGTGCGACGCCACGCGCATCGGTCCGCCCGGCCATGTGGTCCTCGCCTTCATCTCCTCCGCGTCCCTGTTCGCGCCGCAGACCCTCGGCCAGGTGCCGGGCCATCTCGCGCTCGGCGCCGCGGCCGGAGCCTGGGCCTGGGTCGTCGGCATGGCCCCTGGGCTCGTCCGCCCGCACGGGCCGGAGCGGCGCGCCACCGCGCACGCCCTGAGCGCCGCGGCGGTGTACGTCGAGATGCCGGGGAACGCCCGTGCCCGCGCCGCAGCGGCCGCCGCCGTGCACGGTGCCTGGCAGTCGCTGCTGTCCACCGGCGCCCGCTCCGCGCCCCGGCGCGCCCTCGAACGGCTCGTCGTGCGGGCCGAGGTCGCGCTCGCCGCGCCCGCCGACACGGAGCCCGGGCGGCTGCGCGAATGGGCCCGCCGGCTGCGCGGCACCGGACCCGTGCTGCGCCCGGACGACCTCGCGGACACCGCCGACGAACTCCTGGGCGTGGAGGCCGCGCTCGCCTTCGGTGAACGGCCGCTGCCGCGCCGGCTCGGCGCCCTCGCGCCCATCGCCCTGCGCACCGCGCTCGGCTGCGCCCTCGCCGGATATGTCTCGCTCGCGCTGGGCGTCGGCCGCCCCTACTGGGCGCTGGTCACCGCCGCCTCGCTCTACCAGGCCAACGTCACCCTGACCTGGAGCCGTGGCGTGCAGCGCGTCGTCGGCAACCTCGTCGGCGTACTGGTCTTCGCGGCGGTCGCCCCGCTCGCCCACCTCAGTCAGACGGTCCTCGTGCTGTGCTGCCTCGCCTTCAACTTCGGTGCCGAGGCGCTGATCGGCCGCAACTACTGGCTCGGCAGCATCTGTGTGACCCCTATGGCCCTGCTGATCACCGAGTTCGCACGGGTCCAGCAGCCCGGCGAACTGATCACCGACCGCGTCGTGGACACCCTCGTGGGCGCGCTCGTCGGCTTCGTCGCCGCGATCGCCGTCACCAACCGGCGGGCCGGCGACCGCATCGAACACGCCCTCTCCGCGGTGGAGCGCGCCCGCGACCACGCCGACGCGACGCTGGCCGCAGAGCGTCCGGAGCCCGGGGCCCTGGAGTCCGCCCGACGCGGCCTCGCCGCCGCCGTCGTCGACCTGCGCGCCACGGCCGACGCCGCGGCCGGCGAATGGTGGCAGCGTGCCCTGCCGGAAGAGCGGGTCATGCGGGCGGAGCAGGCCGGACACCGTACGCTCGCGGCGACGGTACGACGGCAGGGACTGCACTCCGTGGAGGGCGCACAGGCATGACGACAGCGGATGGGCGGGCGGAGGCGGACGGCACCTCCGCCGGGCCGGGCGAGACGGAGGGTGCGCCTGCCGGGCGGGCGGAGACGGACGCCACCCCGCCCGGACGGGCCGCGGCGGAGAGCGCACCCGCCGGGCGGCCGGAAGCGGACGGCACCTCGGCCGGCCGGCCCGAGAACGGGAGCGCCCCCGCCGGACGGACCGTGCCCGGAGACACCTCGCCCGGAGACACCGTGGCCGCCGTCGTGCGGCAGTGGCAGACGGTGCGTCCCGACCTCGACACCGGGCCCATGGAGGTCATCGGCCGCGTCAACCGCTGCGCGGCGCTCCTGCAGCAGGCCGAGGACGCCCCGCTGCGCCGGGCCGGGCTCACCCGGCCCGAGTTCGACGTCCTCGGCACCCTGCGGCGCACCGGACACGAGCTGACGCCCAGTGAGATCGCCCGTGAGACCTTCTCCTCCGGTGCCGCCGTCACCAAGCGGCTCAAGCAGCTGACCGAGCGCGGCCTGGTCGAGCGGCGCGGTGACACCCGTGACCGCCGGGTCGCGCATGTCCGGCTCACCGACGAGGGGCGCGAACTCGTCGACGGCATCCTCCCCGAGCAACTCGCCTACGAGACTACGGTCCTGTCCGGGATCGACCGTGGCCGCCAACGTGAACTGGCCGAGCTGCTGGGTGAGTTGCTCGGTCAGCTGGAAGGCCGACTGGGACTGCCGCGGTGACGCACCGTTGACATGAGGTGAGCGACACTCCTACGGTCGGGCAGGCTGGTTCGGCACTCCGGCTGGCGTACGACATGTCGAACGTGTGGGGGTCTTAAGGGACATCGAGGCCTCGGGGAGGGAGACGGAGTGACGCTCACCATCGACCTGGGGACCGACACCGGACCCTTCCACGGCGGCGCGAGCGGCACTCTCTACGGCCTGTACGGCGACGGCGTACCCAGCCGCAATGTCGTCGAGGGCATGTACGTCCGCACGGTCTCCACCAAGGCCCAGGGCGGTATTCAGCACCCCGGCGCCGACGCGCTGGACATCCTGCCTCCCTTCGTCGACTCCGGCGGCCGGGACGTCTACGTCTACTTGGCCGACATCTACCGCGGCTTCCCCTACCAGTGGCCCGGTGCCACCGGCGAGGAGCGGCTCGCCGGCTTCATGGCGCTGATCGAGAAGCAGGTCCGCCAGGTGCCGGCGATGGGTACCTACAAGTCCCACATCGTGTATGTGCCGTTCAACGAGCCCGAAGGCAACATGTTCGGCACGGAGGAGTGGAGCTACAACCGGATCTCCTGGCGCACAGACCCGCGGTACTACTTCGCCGCCTGGAAGGACGCCTTCCGGCTCATCAGGCGCCTCGACCCGGACGCGCGCGTCGCGGGACCCAACACCAGCATGCTGTACGAAGAGGTCAAGGGCTTCCTGGAGTTCACCAAGGCCCACGACGTGCTCCCCGACGTGATCACCTGGCACGAGCTGTCCACCCCCGCCGCAATCCGCACCAACGTCGCCAAGTACCGGTGGATGGAGCGGGAGTTGGGGATCGGCCCGCTTCCCGTGAACATCAACGAGTACGCGCACAACTACCACTTGTCCGTGCCGGGCCAGATCATCCAGTGGATCTCCGCCATCGAGGAGTCGAAGATCGACGCCGACATGGCGTACTGGAACATCGACGGCAACCTCAACGACTCCGCGGTCGAGGCGAACAAGGGCAACGGTCAGTGGTGGCTGTTCAACGCCTACGGCCGGATGACCGGTCACACGGTCCGGGTGACCGCGCCCCGGCCCAACGTCCAGTACACCCTCCAGGGCGTCGCCACGCTCGACCGCGACAAGCGGCAGGCCCGGCTGCTGTTCGGCGGCGAGAGCGGCGCCGCGGACATCGTCTTCGCTCAGGTCCCCGCCGAGGTCTTCGGCGACGCGGTGCATGTGCGGCTCCACGAGATTCCCTGGACCGGACAAGTCGGCGCGTCCGCACAGCCGTTGCGGCTCCAGGACCGCGAACTTCCCGTGGTGGACGGGACGGCGATCCTGTCGCTGTCGGACCTCCATGAGATGTCCGCCTACGAGGTCATCCTCTCGCCCGGTGGCCAGGGGGCGGAGCTCGTACCGCCGTCAGTGGGCTGGCGGGCGACGTACGCGGCCGAGAACGCCACGTACACGGGCGGCGGTTATTCGAGGAACGGATCCGGGGGTTCGCCCTCGGACGTCGAGAAATTCGCCTCCTCCGGCACCTTCCACATCGGCGGTCTGCGCACCGGTTCGGACGGAGTCCTCGCCTTCGCCGTCGAGGTCCCCCAGGACGGGACGTACGACCTGAGCGTCTTCGCCAACTCTTACAACCTCGACGACCTGGTCGGCGAACAGGGCCCCACCAACGTCTTCCTGCGCGTCGACGGGGCGGACGCGCAGGAACTGCGGCTTCCGCTCGGCTACAAGCGGGCGGTGTGGGGTCACACCGACACCCAGGTGCGGCTGACCACGGGCAAACACACGATCACGCTTGCCGCGCGGGATCCCGACCTCGGTGTCACCAAGGGCGACGCGATCATCGACAGGCTCGACTTGGCACTGCGGGACGAGCGGGTGACGGCTCCCGCGCTGTACGAGGCCGAGTACGCGGTGCTCGGCGGCGGCGCGCACGTGAGCCATGCGCACCGCGGGGCCTCGGGGCCAGGCGCCGCCGTGCTGCCCCACGGAGGCACCGCCACGTTCTGGGTGCACGCGGCGACCGACGGCGAGGCGACCGTGACGGTGGAGCAACTGGGCGGTGGCGAGGGCATGTTGACCGTCAACGGGGAGAAGGCGGGGCGGCTGGGCCGGCTTCCGCTGTTCCTGGCCGGCGGCATCAACAAGCTGACGGTCACGGCCACTTCACGTCGGCTCGTCCTGGACCGACTGCTGGTGGCACCGGGAGAGGGGCGCCTGCAGACGATCGTGTACGCCGCCGAGGACGGCACCGTGACGGGGAAGGCGAAGGTGACCGGCGCCCACACGTTCGCCACCGGCGGGAAGGCGGTCGACGGCATCGGCGGGGGAGCGAGCAACGCACTCATCCTCACCGTCATGGCCGCGCACACCGGGCGGCACGCCCTCACCATCCGCTATTCCAACGGCGAGCAGGCCCCCGCGACCCACTACAACCCTGACCCGGTCTGCCGCCACGCGGACATCTCGGTCAACGGAGAGCCGGCGCGCCGCGTCCTCTTCCCCACCACCTTCCACTTCAACGACTTCCGCGACCTCGCTGTCCCGGTGACCCTGAAGCAGGGGGCCAACACCGTCACCTTCACGAACCGGAGCCAGAGTCCGGACCATCACCGGCAGAGCTCCGCACACGCCCCCGTCATCGACCGGGTGGCGGTGACACCACTGGCCCGAAACCCTTCCTGAGGCCCGGCTTCCGGGTCACGCCGACTTCGGCCACGGTCCCTCACAGCTGCCGGTGTGCGTGCCAAGTCCCGCGGCCCAGGCGTGATCCGAAAGGCAGGCCCTAGCCCTCCTCGCCCGCCACATGCACGCCGAAGGCCGCCCCCTGCGGGTCCCGCAGGACGGCGATGCGCGGGCCGTCCGGTACGGTCGTGGGCTCCATGAGCATGGTTCCGCCGGCCTGGACGGCGGCGTCCGCCGTGGCGTCCACGTCCTCGACGGCGAAATACGGCAGCCAGTGCGACGGCACCTCGTGCGGAAACTTGTCGTTCATGGTCACCATGCCGCCGAAGTCGGCACCGTCGATGCCCCACTGCGGGTAGTACTCCGAAGCGGTCACGGTCCAGCCGAACACCGTCGTGTAGAACTCCTTGACCCGGTCCGGGGCGCGGGTCATCAGCTCCACCCAGCCGAGCGCGCCGGGCGCGTTGAACAGACCCGCGCCGGGGAAGGCCCGCGCCTGCCACAACTGGAAGGCGGCGCCGCCCGGGTCGAAGGCCACCGCGAAGCGGCCCACGTCGAACACGTCCATCGGGCCGAGGACCACCGTGCCGCCCGCGGCGGTCACGGCTTCCGCGGCGGCGTCCGCGTCGGCCACGGCGAACGACACGTTCCAGGCGACCGGCTGTGAGTCCTGGTACAGCGGTGTGATCGCCGCGACCGCGGCGTCACCGAGGTGCGCGACCGTGTAGCCGCCCGCCTCCTGGCGCGGATCCGTCTCCGGGCGCCAGCCGAACAGGTGGGCGTAGAAGCGCTTGGCCGCCTCCAGATCGCTGGTCCCGAGCTCGGTCCAGCACGGTCCGCCGGTCACCGGCCTGTCGAGCTTCATGGCGTTCCTTCCGCAGCGAGCCCCCTCAGAACGCTAAGCCCAGGCCGCCGCACCGGCCATCCGGGCGCCGCCCCGGCATCGGCGCCCGCCCGCCGAAGGCCGTGCTGGACACCGTATAGGCCCCATATAGCGACCGAACCCACGCTCGACTCACTCGAACGAATGAGGGGGCTCGGACATGGGACGGGACGGCAGCGCGGCACGGGTGGCGGTGGTGACCGGTGGTTCGCGGGGGATCGGACGTTCCGTCGCCGCACGACTGGCGCAGGACGGTTTCGATGTCGCGATCTGCTACCGGTCGGACGAGGCGGCGGCGCAGCTCGTGCAGAAGGAGATCGAGGACGCGGGGCGCCGTGCGCTGGTCAGCCGCGTGGACGTCGCCGTCCGCGCAGAGGTGCAGGAGTTCGTCACCGCGGTGGAGGCGGAGCTCGGCACCCCTGACGCCGTGGTGACGTCCGCGGGCATCACCCGGGACCGGCCACTCGCCCTCATGGGGGACGAGGACTGGCACTCCGTCGTAGGGACCAACCTGAGCGGCACCTACCACCTGCTGCGCTCCGTCATCCGGCCGATGATCCGCGAGCGCGCGGGAGCCGTCGTCACCCTCTCGTCGGTCGCCGGGGTCGCGGGCAACGCGGGCCAGGCCAATTACGCGGCGTCCAAGGCGGGCATCATCGGCCTCACCCAGTCGCTGGCCAAGGAGGCCGGACGCTACGGGATACGGGCCAACGCCATCGCTCCCGGGTTCATCGAGACCGAGATGGTCGCGGGACTGCCCGAGGACGTCGTGAAGGGCGCGCTCACCCGTATTCCACTGGGGCGGTTCGGGCAGGCCGACGAGGTCGCCGCCCTCGTCTCGTTCCTGGTGTCCTCGCAGGCCGCGTACATCACCGGTCAGGTGCTGCGCGTCGACGGAGGCATGGCCCTGTGACCTCCGACGACCTGTGGTTCCGGCGCTATCCCGCGGCGCGGACCCCCCGGATGCGCCTGGTGTGCTTCCCGCACGCCGGCGGCAACGCCCAGCTCTTCCACGGCTGGTCGATCCGGCTGCCGGGCGATGTGGAACTGCTCGCCGTGCGCTACCCCGGACGCCAGGAGCGGATGGCCGAGCCGTGCGTCGAGTCCATGGACGAGCTCGCCGACGCGATCGCCCGAGCACTGGCCGGATACCGGGACGTTCCGCTCGCGCTGTTCGGGCACAGCATGGGCGCCGCCGTGGCCTACGAGGTCGCCGCCCGCCTCGACGAGACCGGCCCCGGGCCCGTGCACGCCTTCCTGTCCGCGCGCAACGCCCCGCACCGTGCGCCCCGCACCGCCCTGCACCGGGCCGCCGACGACGTCCTGCTCGCCTCGGTCCGACGGCTCGGCACCCTCGGCGGCGACCCCTACGGCGTACCCGAACTGCGCGAACTGCTGCTGCCCGTGCTGCGCAGCGACTACCGCCTCATCGAGACCTACGCCCCCGAGGACCCGCCACGGCTGCGGGCCCCGATCACCGCCTACGTCGGTGTCGCCGACCCCGGCTGCCACGTCGAACGCGTCACGGCCTGGGCCGAGTTGACCACCGGCGGCTTCGATCTGCGGTCGTTCCCCGGCGACCACTTCTACCTGGCCCCGCGGGAGGCCGAGCTGACCGCGGACATCGCCGCGCGGCTCGACCCGTCCCGTAGCGGGGCCGCCGCATTCGCCCACCCGACCGTCACGACCGCGAGGACAGCTTCATGACCAACACCGAGACCTGGGCGCCGCTGGAGATCGAGGCCGCGGACGGTGGCGGCGCCGACGAACTGCTCGCCCGGATCGACACCCTGGACCCCGGCCTGGACGACCTCCTCGTCCGCGAGAAGGGCGTGGTCTTCCGCGGGTTCGGCGTCACGCCCGAGACGCTCGACAAGGCGCTCGACCGGCTGCTGCCGCACCGACTGGCGTACGTCCACGGCAACTCGCCGCGCACCAAGGTCGGCGGCAACGTGTACACGTCGACGGAGTACCCGCAGGAGTACACCATCTCGATGCACAACGAGATGAGCTACGCGCACGCCTGGCCGACCCGGCTCGCCTTCTACTGCGAGGTGACGCCCGGCGGTGGCGGCGCGACACCGGTCACCGACGCCGCCCGCTGGCTGGCCGCGCTCGACGACGAGGTACGTGAGGCCTTCGCGGGCGGGGTGCGCTATGTGCAGAACCTGCACGACGGGTACGGCCTCGGCAAGAGCTGGCAGGACACCTTCGAGACCAAGGAACGCGCCGCCGTCGAGGAGTTCCTGACCGGCACCGGCGCCGAGTGGACCTGGCGCCGCGACGGCAGCCTGCGCGTCGAGTCGGTGCGCCCGTCCACCACCCGGCACCCGGTCGCCGGCGTCGAGGTCTGGTTCAACCAGGCCGACCAGTGGCACCCCGCCGGGCTCGGCGACGACACCGCCGCCGAACTCGCCGCGATCCTCCCCGAGGACGAGCTGCCGCAGATGGTGAAGTTCGCCGACGGAAGCCCCATCCCCGCCGAGTACGTCACCCAGATCCGGGACCGGGGCCTGGCCGTCGCCGTCGACGTCGACTGGCGCCGCGGCGATCTGCTGCTCATCGACAACGTGCTGCTGGCCCACGGGCGACGGCCGTTCACCGGTGACCGCAGGGTCCTCGTCGCGATGTCCGACTGAGCCGGGGGTTCCACGATGACGACCACAGAAGAAGAGATGCTGCCCGGCTGGGCAGGCACCGGCACCGCACCCGCGCTGCACCGCGCCGCCGCCCCGAGCGCGTCCGTCCTCGACGGCATCGCCGAACACCGGGACGCGCTGCGTCAGTTGCTCGTCCAGCGGGGCGCCGTCCTGCTGCGCGGCTACGCCATCGGCGGAGTCGACGGCTTCGACGCCGTCGTGCGCGCCTTCTCCGGCACACCGCCGCTGGCGTACGCGGAACGCTCCTCGCCCCGCAGCACCATCAAGGGGCAGGTCTACACCTCGACCGACTATCCGCAGGGCGAGGAGATCTTCCTGCACAACGAGAACTCCTACCAGGCCGTGTGGCCCGGCACCCTGTACTTCTACTGCGCGGAGCCGCCCACCACGCAGGGCGCCACCCCACTCGCCGACACGCGTCGCGTGCTGGCCGCCCTCGACCCGGACGTGCGTGAGGAGTTCGAGCGGCGCGGCTGGCAGGTCGTGCGCAACTTCCACACCGGGTTCGGCGTGCCCTGGCAGGAGGCGTTCAACACCACGGACCAGGACACCGTGATCGCGTACTGCAAGGAGCGGGACATCGTCGCCGAGTGGCGGCCCGACGGCGGACTTCGCACCACCGCGAAGCGCGCGGCCGTGCACCGCCACCCCGTGACCGGCGAGCGCGTCTGGTTCAACCACGCCACCTTCTTCCATGTCACCACCGTGGCCGAGGAGGTGGGTGCGGGACTGCGGGCGATCTTCCCCGACGAGGACCTGCCCACCAACACGTACTACGGCGACGGCGGAGCCGTCCCGGACGAGGTGACGGACCATCTGCGCGCCGTCTACCGGGCCAACTCCGTCCGCTTCGACTGGCAGCGCGACGACGTGCTGATCGTCGACAACATGCTCACCGCGCACGCGCGCGAGCCGTTCACCGGGCCGCGGCGGATCGCCGTGGCCATGGCCGAGCCGTCCGACGCCCCGTCGGACGGGGGGAGTTGAGGACGTCATGTCACAGCCCGAGGCTGAGAAGGCCCCGTTGGAGACCTATCTGACCCCGCCGACCCACGGGTCCCGCATCACCGGCATCGCCGCCTACCGGCCCACCCGGCTGCTGTCCAACGAGGAGTTGTCACCGCGCACGACGGTCTCCCCGGAGTGGATCGAGCAGCGGACCGGGATCAAGACCCGGCACCACGCGAGCGAGGCCGAGGACCTGGTCACCATGTCGGTCGCGGCGGGCGAGAAGGCCCTGGTGATGGCCGACATCGACCCCACGGAAGTCGACCTGACCATTGTCGCCACCGCCACCCGCAAGCGCCGTATGCCGGGCATCGCCCCGGAGGTGGCCAGCCGCATCGGACTTCCCAACTCGGGTGCGTACGACCTGAACGCCGTGTGCGCCGGCTTCACCTACTCGATGGCGATGGCGTCCAATGCCGTACGGCTCGGCGAGGCGCGCCACGTCCTCGTGGTCGGCGCGGAACGCACCAGTGACTGGATCGACCCCAACGACCCCGACACCTTCGTGATCTTCGGCGACGGGGCCGGCGCCGCCGTGGTCTCACGCTCCGAGCACACCGGCATCGGCCCCGCCGTATGGGGCAGCGACGGCGCTCGGCACAGCGTCCTCGGTCTGACCGAGCGGCCCGACGGGCGTGAGTACGTCGCCATGAACGGTCCGCTCGTCTACAAGTGGTCGACCGCGACCATGCCGGACGTCGCCCACCGCGCCTGCGCCGCCGCCGGGATCACCATGGCGGACATCGACTGGTTCGTGCCGCACCAGGCCAACAACCGCATCATCAAGACCCTCACCCGGGAGCTGGAGCTGCCGCCCGAGCGCGTCGTCAACGACGTCGTCGACACCGGCAACACCTCCGCCGCCTCCGTGCCGCTCGCGCTCAGCCGGCTCTACGACAGCGGCCGCTCCACCCCGGGCGACCACGTGCTGCTGCTCGGCTTCGGCGCCGGGCTCACCTACGCGGGCCAAGTCGTCCGCATGCCCTGACCGGGCCCGCCCCACTCCCATCCACACGCCCTTCACGCGAGAGACGGAACCTCACATGACCACGCACGAGTTGACCACCGACGCCCTGACCGCCGAGGTCATCGCACTCGTCCAGCGCACCGCCCCCGACCTGGAGGGCGACATCGACGCCGACTCCAGCTTCGAGGAGCTCGGCATGGACTCGCTCACGCGGGTCGACCTGCTGGCCGCCGTCGAGAAGACCTACAGCCTCTCGGTGCCCGACGAGACGGTCGCCGAGCTGCTGCGCGTGCGGGACGTCGTCGCCTTCCTCGCCACGGCGAAAGCAGAGGTCTGACGGTGGAGCTTCACCACGGGGGGCGGACGGCGGAAGCCGTCCTCGACACACCGCTCCCGCTGTCGGTGGGACAGGAAGGGCTGTGGCTGCTGCAGCGCCTGGCCCCCGACAGCGCGACATACAACCTCGCCGGCGGGGCCCGCATGACGCCCGCGCCGGACCCGGAGATCCTCGGCCGCGCCGTACGTGCCCTGACGGACCGTCACCCGATGCTCCGCTCCCGTTACACGGAGAACGACGGTCAGCCCTGCCGCATCGTCCAAGAAGTCGGCACACTTGGCGAGTTGACGGTCCGTGACGTACCGGACGCCACGGACGAGGAGCTCGACGAGCTCGTGAAGGCCGAGGTGCGGCGGCCCTTCCGGCTGGACACCGAGGGCCCCTTCCGGGCCGTACTGCTGCGCCGCCGCGACGACGCCGTGGCACTCGTCGTCACCCATCACATCGCCACCGACGCCTTCTCGCAGTGGCTGCTGTGGCGCGACCTGCTCCAGGCGTACGAAGCCTTCGCGACCGGCGAGGAGCAGCCCGGCTGGGAACCGCTCCCCGTCTCCTACGACGACTTCGTGGAGCGGGAGCAGGTGCTCCTCGACTCCTCGCGCGGCAAGCGGCAGGCGGAGTTCTGGCAGGAGGAGGCCGCCGGTTCGCAGGCCGCCGAACTGCCCACCGACCGGCCCCGCCCCGCCGTCTCCTCACAGGCCGGCGCGAGCCTGCTGCGGCGGCTGCCCGACCGGCTCTCCGACAAGGTGCTGCGCACCGCCGCACGGCGCGGAGTCTCCCCGTTCGCCCTCACACTCGGTGCTTTCCAGGCGCTGCTGCACCGCTGGGGCGGCCAGAGCGACTTCCTGCTCGCCTGCCCGGCGTCCACGCGCCGCTCGTCCGCCGCTGAGGTCGTGGGCTACTTCGTGAACCCGGTACTCATCCGCGGCCGGTTCGACCGGGAGACCACGCTCGCGGACGCGATGGACCGGGCGGCCGACCGGGTCCGGCAGGCGACCGCTCGCGTCTCCTACCCGTACCCGCTGGTCGCCCGCGACGCGGCCACGACGGGCCCGCTCTACCGGATCTCGGTGACGATGGTCGCCACCGACCGGTTCGGGCCCGGCATGGGCGGGGCCGCCTCGGGCGAGCCGATGATCGTGGCGGGCATCGAGACGACGTACCTGGAGATCCCCCACCTGGAAGGCCAGTGCGACCTCTCGCTGGAGATCACCCGTGACGTGTACGGACTGACGGTGGCCCTGCGCTACGACACGGACCTGTTCGAACGGGCCACCGCGGAGCGGCTGTTCGACCTCTTCGTTCGCTTCGTCGAGGCGGCCGCGGACGATCCCGACCAGCGCGTCTCCCGGATCCCGCTGACCGACGACGCGGAACGCCGAGCGCTCCTCGCCCTCGGCAGCGGCGGACCCGGCGGCACTCCGTGACCAACCACACAGGGCATCCCGTGACCGACCACGAACCCGGCAGGAGTCCGCGGCCATGACGCCACGACCGGTGCTCGACGGCATCCTCGACGCCATCGGCGACACACACCTGGTGGAGCTGGGCGGCCTGCTGCCACGCTTCCCCTCACGGGTCCTCGCCAAGCTCGAAGGGTTCAACCCGGGCGGCAGCGTCAAGGACCGGTCCGCGCTGTCCATGCTCCTGGGCCGGATCCGGGGCGGCGAGCTGATCCCCGGCCGGTCCACGGTCGTGGAGTCCAGCTCAGGCAACCTGGCCATCGGGATCGCGCAGATCTGCCGCTACTACGGGATCGACTTCATCTGCGTGGTCGATCCCAAGACCACCCGGCAGAACCTGGCGATCCTGCGGGCCTACGAGGTCACCGTCGACATGGTCACCGAACCCGACCCGGACACCGGCGCCTATCTGCCGGCCCGGCTCGCCCGGGTGCGGGAACTGGTGGCCGCCCTGCCCGGCGCGTACTGGCCCAACCAGTATGCGAATCCGCTCAATCCGCGGGCCCACACCCGGACCATGCGGGAGATCGCCGAGGCGCTGGACGACCGGGTGGACTACCTGTTCTGCGCCACCGGCACCGGCGGAACCATGACCGGCTGCGCCGAGTACATCCGCGAGCGCGGCCTGTCCACGACGCTGGTCGGCGTGGACGCGCTCGGCAGCGTGCTGTTCGGCGGTCCGCCGGGGCCGCGGCTGCTGCCCGGGCACGGCGCCGCCGTCCGCCCGGCACTCTTCGACCCCGCGCTCGCCGACGAGGTGGTGCTGGTCTCGGACCTCGACTGCGTGGTCGGCTGCCGGACCCTGACGCAGCGCGAGGCGATCCTCGCGGGCGGCTCGTCCGGCGCCGTCACCGCCGCGCTGCGCAAGTTCGCGGACCGCATTCCGGCGGGCAGCACCTGCGTGCTGATCTTCCCGGACCGCGGTGACCGCTATCTCGACACGATCTACGACGACGAATGGGTGCGCCGCCAGTTCGGCGAGGTGAGCCACCTGTGGAAGGAACCGGAGCACACCATGGCGGTGGGAACATGCTGATCATCGGCCACCAGACGGTCGCGGGGCTCCTCGAAGGGCGCGAGAAGGAGGTCGTCGACCTCGTCGCCGACGCCTACCGACGCCACGACGAGGGCCGCACCAGCCTGCCGCACTCCGTCTTCCTGCGCTTTCCCGACCGGCCCCGGGACCGCATCATCGGTCTGCCCGGATACCTCGGCGGCAGCGCGGAAGGCGGCGAGGACGACATCGCCGGGATGAAGTGGATCGCCTCCTTCCCCGGCAACATCGCCTCCGGAGTGCAGCGCGCCAGCGCCGCGATCCTCCTCAACAACCTGCGCAACGGGCAGCCCGAGGCGCTCATCGAGGGCTCGCTGATCTCCGCCCAGCGCACCGCCGCCTCGGCCGCTGTCGGCGCCCGCATGCTGCTCGGCGGCCGCAGGCCCTCCGGGGTCACGCTCATCGGCTGCGGTGTCATCAACCGCGAGGTGCTGCGCTTCCTGGCCGTCGAACACCCCGGCCTCGACCATCTCACCGTCTACGACACGGACCCCGAGCGCGCCAGGCGGTTCACCCAGGACAACGCGCGGCTGCTGCCGTCGGCCACCGTCCGCCACTGTGCCACGCTCGACGAGGCGCTGGCCGCCCACGACCTGGTGTCCATCGCCACCACAGCCGCGACCCCGCACACCACGCTCGACGCCTGCCCGCCGGGCACGGTCGTGCTGCACGTCTCGCTGCGCGACCTCACGGCCCGGGCCGTGCTCGGCGCCCACAACGTCGTCGACGACCCCGACCACGTGTGCCGTGAGAACACCTCGGTGCACCTCGCCGAACTCGCCACCGGTGGCCGGGAGTTCATCGACGCGAGCATCGGCGCGCTGCTGCGCGGCACCGCGAAGCTCGACCCGCACCCCGGCAAGCCGCGTGTGTACTCGCCCTTCGGTCTCGGCGTCCTCGACCTCGCGCTCGCCCGCTTCGTGCGGGACCGGGCCCGCGCCGGCGGCCTGGGCAGCGAGGTCGCGGACTTTCTGCCCGCGCCCGCCGCGTAGCAGCCCGCCGTCGCCGCGCACTCCTGCCCCTCGCCGCGCGGGGCCGCCGCACCGCCGTACGTGATGACCTTCCCTGGAGAAGAGATGACAGTCCCGCTGCACGAACTCATCGCCCACCAGGCCGTGTCGACTCCGCTCGCCGTCGCGGTCGACGGCGCCCAGGGGCCGCTGAGCCACGAAGCGCTCGACCGGCGCGCCAACCGGATCGCGCACCTCCTCGCGGCCCGCGGCGTCGGCGCGGAGGACCGGGTCGTCGTCTGCCTGCCGCGCGGTCACGACCTGGTAGCGGCGCTGCTCGGCGTCTGGAAGGCGGGCGCGGCCTATGTGCCGCTGGACGCCGGGCATCCGCAGGAGCGTACGGCCTGGGTGGTCGCCGACAGCGGCGCGGGGACGGTGGTGACGACCGCGGCCGACGCCGACGCGTTCGAGGAGCTGCTGCCCGGCGGCGTCGTGGCCCTCGACCAGGAGGCCGACACACTCGCCGGATTTCCGGACACGGCACCGCGGGTGGAGGTCTCCGCGGACCATGCCGCCTACCTCACCTACACCTCGGGTTCGACCGGGCGTCCCAAGGGCGTGCTCGTGCCGCACGGCGGCATCGCGGGCCGCGTCGCCTGGTCGCTCGGCAACCAGGGGCTGACGGCCGCCGACCGAGTGCTCCAGAAGACGGTGCTCACCTTCGACGCCGCCGCCTGGGAGTTGTTCACGCCGCTCGCCGCGGGCGCCACGGTCGTCATGGCACCGACGGGCGCCGAGGCCGACCCCGCCCTGCTGGTGGCCACGGTCGCCGACTCGGGCGTCACCGTCCTTCAGGGCGTGCCGTCCGTACTGCGCCTCCTGGTCGCCGAGCCGCGCTGGGCGGACTGCGCGGAGCTGCGTCTGGTGTGCTCGGCGGGCGAACCGCTGGACGCGGACCTGTGCCGCCGCCTCGCCGAACCGGGCGGCGCCCGGGTCTGGAACACCTACGGCCCCACCGAGTGCTCCATCGACGTCACCGCCCAGCTCTTCGACCCCGAGCGGCACACCGAGGTGGTCCCCATCGGACGGCCCATGGACCACATGCGCGTCTACGTCCTCGACGCCGAGTTCGACCCGGTGCCGATCGGCGTCGTGGGCGAGCTGTACGCGGCGGGCGCGGGCACGGCGCGCGGCTACGCGGGCCGTCCCGGACAGACCGCCGAGCGCTTTCTGCCCGACCCGCACGGTACCGCGGGCAGCCGTATGTACCGCACCGGCGACCTGGTGCGGTGGCGTTCCGACGGCTCTCTGGACTTCCTCGGCCGCGCCGACCACCAGGTCAAGGTGAACGGCGTCCGCATCGAACCGGCCGAGGTGGAGGCCGCGTTGAACGCCCACCCCGATGTCCGGGGCGCCGTCGTCGACGCCCGCGTCCTCGGCGACGGCAAGCGGCTCGTCGCCTATCTGACGACGGGCCGCCGCATCCCCCGGGACGAGCTGCGCACCTTCCTGCGCGGCCGGCTGCCCGAGCCGATGATCCCCTCAATCTTCGTGCCACTGGACGCCTTCCCGCTGACCAGCAGCGGCAAGGTGGACCGCGGAGCGCTGCCCGACCCGGTTCTCGAGCAGACACAGAGCGCCGAGTACATCGCACCGCGCACCCCCGCGGAACGGCTCGTCGCGCAGGTGTGGGAGCAGCTCCTGCAGGTCGAGCAGGTCGGCGCGCGCGACGACTTCTTCGCGCTCGGCGGCTCCTCGCTGGTCCTGACCCGGCTGGCCGACGCCCTGCGCAAGGCGTCGGGCGACGACATCCAACTGCGCGGCCTGTTCGGCGCGTTCACGGTCGAGGCACAGGCCAAGCTCCTGGAGGACGCACGTCCCGCCCTGCCCGGCGTGACGCCGATCGGCCGCGGGGAGCCGCTGCCGCTCTCCTTCGGCCAGCACCGGCTGTGGTTCCTGGACCGCATGCACCCGGGCAGCCCCGAGTGGGTAGCCCCGTTCTTCCTGCGGCTGCCCGCCGGTACCACCCGCGACGTCGTACAGTCCGCCCTCGACGCGCTGGAGGCCCGGCACGAGTCGCTGCGCACCCGGTACGTCGTCGAGGGCGAGGAACCCCGCCAGGTGGTCGTCGCGCCGGGCACCGTCGAACTCCGTGCCGAGGACGCCTCCGAGGCGCATCTGGAGCGGCTGTTCGGCGAGCAGTTCGCCCGGGGTTTCGACCTCACGGACGGCCCGCTGTGGCGGGCGATGCTGGTCCGCGTCCCGAAGGGCGGTCCTGTCCTGCTGGTGACGGCTCATCACATCGCCACCGACGGCTGGTCGACCGTGGTCCTCGACCGCGAGCTGCGCGAACTGTGCGCCGCGGCGACCCAGGGCCGGACCCCCGAACTCGACCAACTCCCGGTGCAGTACGCCGACTTCGCGGCCTGGCAGGCTGCCCACGCCGCCGACATCTCGTCGTCGCGCGAACTGGACCACTGGAAGCAGACCCTCTCGGGCCTGCCGGAACTCAGGCTCCCCACCGACCGCCCCCGCCCCGCGCAGCGCGACGCGCGCGGCTCCGGCGTCAGGTTCTCCGTGCCCGCCTCACTCGCCGACGCCCTCACCGGCATCGGACGCCGGCACGGCGCGACCCCGTACGTGACCCTGCTCGCGGCCTTCGGCGCGCTGCTCGGGCGCTACAGCGGCCAGGACGACTTCGGCATCGGCAGCCCGGTGACCGGCCGGACCCGCCCGGAGACCCAGAGCACCGTCGGGTTCTTCCTCAACTCCCTCGTCATGCGCTGCGATCTGAGCGGCGATCCCACCTTCGCCGAGCTGCTCCAGCGGGTACGGGCCACGGTCATGGCCGGCTTCGCCCACCAGGAACTGCCCTTCGAACGCCTGGTGGACGAGCTCCAGCCCACCCGTGACCTCTCGCGCACCCCGCTCTACCAGGTCGCCTTCGACCTCCAGGACGAGGGCGCGACCTCGGTGGCCGCCGACGACGTCCTCATGGACGCCTTCCAGGGCGCATGGCGCGTCGCCAAGACGGACCTCACCCTCTTCGTCTGGCGGCAGTCCGACGGATCCCTGATCGGCGCCTTCGAATACGCCACCTCCCTCTTCGACCACGACACCGTCGAACGCCTGGCCCACCACTTCGTCCAACTCCTCGAAGCGGTCGCCGCCGACGCGGACGCCTCCCTCTCCGCCGTCGACATCAGCTCCGTCAAGGAGCGTCGCCTTCTCAAGGCGTGGAACGACACGGCGACTTCGGTGCGTGAGGTGTCGGTGCCGGAGTTGATCGTGGAGCGGGCGGTGGAGTCGCCGGGTGCGGTGGCGGTGGAGGCGGGTGGTGTCCGGCTGACGTTCGGTGAGTTGGTGGCGCGTTCTGGTCGCCTTGCGGGGGTGTTGCGTTCGCGGGGTGTGGGTGCCGGGTCGTCGGTGGCGGTGTTGCTGGATCGTTCGGTGGATCTGGTGGTGGCGTTGTTGGCGGTGTGGCGGGCGGGTGCTGGGTTTGTGCCGTTGGATCCGGTGCTGCCGGTCGACCGAGTGGCCGGAATGCTGGCGGATGCCGGGGTGTCGGTGGCGGTGACATCGGAGGCGTATGCCGACCGGTTCGCGGTCGATGTCGTGCGGGTGGATGAGGATCATCCCGAGGCGGGGCCGCTGCCGTCGGTGGATCTGGATTCGCCGGCGTACACGATCTTCACGTCGGGGTCGACGGGTCGGCCGAAGGGCGTGCAGGTCACACACCGCAGTCTCGCCAACCATGTCGACTGGGCGGTGCGGGAGTTGGCTTCCTGTGGCTCGGGCGGTGCGCCGGTGTTCTCCTCGGTCGCCTTCGACCTGGTGGTGCCGAATGTGTGGGCGCCGCTCGTGGCCGGGCAGCGGGTGTGGTTGTTCGACGGTGAGCTGACCGAGCTGGGACAGGGGCTGGCGGAGGCCGGTCCGTTCTCCTTCCTGAAGCTGACGCCTGGTCACTTGGACGTGATCGGTAGCCAGTTGAGCGACGACCAGATCCGTGTGCTCACGACACGGATCGTGGTCGCGGGTGAGGCGCTGCCCGGTGCCCTCGTGGAGCGCTGGCGTCAACTCCTCGGCGACGGGCGGATATTCAACGAGTACGGCCCGACCGAGGCGACCGTCGGCACCTGTGTCTTCCCGATCGAGACGCCGTTCGACGGTGTGGTGCCGATCGGCCGCCCCCTGCCCAACGTCCACATGCGCGTCCTGGACGCCGAGCTGCGTCCGGTGCCGGTGGGTGTCGTGGGGGAGTTGTACGTCGGTGGCGTCGGCGTCGCGCGCGGTTATGTCGGTGATCCGGTGCGGACGGCGGAGCGGTTCCTGCCGGACCCGTACGGCGAGCCCGGCGCCCGGATCTATCGGACCGGTGACCTGGTGCGCTGGCGTGCCGACGGCGCCGTGGAGTTCCTGGGCCGTATCGACGACCAGGTGAAGGTGCGCGGATATCGCATCGAACTCGGCGAGATCCGGGCCGCGTTGATGGCCCGCCCGGAGGTCTCCGACGCGGCCGTGACCGTCACCGACGACCAGCGACTGATCGCCTACGTCGTCGGTGGCGTCGACGACCTCCGCGACGCCCTGGGGTCCGTGCTGCCCGAGTACATGATCCCGTCCACGTACATCGAGCTGGACAGGATCCCGCTGACCGCGAACGGCAAGCTGGACCCGCGCGCCCTGCCGGACCCGGAGGCCGGCGCTGCGGACACGTACACCGCGCCGCGCAGCGAGGTCGAGGAGAGCATCGCGGCCATCTGGGGTCAGGTCCTGGGCCTGGACAAGGTCGGCGTCGAGGACAACTTCTTCGACCTCGGCGGACACTCCATCCTCGCCGTACGGCTGATCTCGCGACTGCAGACCGAGTACGACCTCGACCTGCCGGTGCGGGTCGCCTTCGAGCGCCCCACGGTGGCGCAGCTCGCCGTGGAGATCGAGGACCGGGTGCGGGCCGAGATCGACGCGCTCCTCACCGACGCCCGCTGAACCTCGCCCCACCTCCCGTTCCCAGAGAGCCCCACCAGAAGGGACCCCCATCGCCATGGGATCCGCGCGACACCTCATCTCCATCACCGACCTGACCGACGACGAGCTGCGCGGCATTGTGGCGAGAGGCGTCGAATTCGCCTCGGGAGCGCGGGCGAAGACACTGGAGGGCGCCGTCGTCGGTGTCTACTTCCGGCGTACGTCGACCCGGACCCGTACCGCGTTCACGGCCGGCGCGCTGCGTCTGGGCGCGCAGACCGTGACGTTCGGGCCCGGTGATCTGCAGACCAACACCGGTGAGACCAGCGAGGACACCGGGCGGGTGCTCGCCGGGATGCTGGACCTGCTGGTGGCGCGGACCGCCGAAGCCACCGCCGAGCTACGGACCTGGGCGGCCGCCGGGGACATGTCGGTGGTCAACGCCATGAGCGCCGAGGAGCATCCGACCCAGGCGCTCACCGATCTGACCACGCTGCAACGGCACTTCGGGCGGGTGGACGGCCTGCGGCTGCTGTATGTCGGCGAGGGCAACAACAGCGCCGCCGCTCTCGCGCTGGCCCTCACCCGGTTCCCCGGCACCGAGCTGGAGCTGCGCACGCCGCCCGGCTACGGGGTCGCGCCCGAGGTGCTCGCTCAGGCGGCGGAGCAGGCGGTCCGCAGCGGCGCCAAGGTGATCGAGCGGCACGACATGAGCGTGCTGCCCGCCGACCTCGACGCCGTCTACACCACGCGCTGGCAGACCACCGGCACCAGCAAGCCGACCGAGGACTGGCGCGAGGTCTTCGCGCCGTTCCAGGTCACCCGGGCGCTGTGGGAATCCAGCCCGAAGGCCGCCTTCCTGCACGACCTGCCCGCCCACCGCGGCGAGGAGGTCACCGCCGAGGTCCTCGACGGGCCGGCGAGCATCGCCTTCACGCAGGCCACGCACAAGCTGCACAGCGCGATGGCGGTCCTGGAGTGGTGCTGGGCGGACGGACGATGACCAGTACGGAACTGGAGGCGCGGGACGGCGGCGAGGAGAAGCTGCCGCCGCTGCGCAGCAACGGGCGGTTCCGGCTGCTGTGGGGCGGTTCCGCGCTGTCGGTCATGGCGGAACGCTCCTCCACCATGGCCTTCACCCTGCTGGTGCTCTGGCACACCGGGTCGAAGAGCGCCGCGGGCCTGGTCGGCTTCAGCGCGCTGCTGCCGATGCTGGTCATGCAGTTGCCCGCCGGTGTGCTGGTGGACCGCTGGGACAGGCGGCGGGTGATGCTCGTGTGCGTGGCGGGCCGGGCACTGGCGATCGGGTCGGTCGCCCTCTCGCTCGCCGGGGACGAGGTACGCGTCTGGCACATCGCGATCGTCGCCTTCGTCCAGGGCAGCCTTACCGTTTTCTATCAGCTGTCCGAACGGGCCGCCGTGCGCGGGGTCGTACCGCCCCAGCAGGTGTCCACCGCGATGGCGCAGAACGAGGCGCGCTCGCGGGCCGTGAACTTCGTCGGGCACCCGGCGAGCGGTGTGCTGTTCGGTCTGTCAGCCTGGGTGCCGTTCCTGTCGAGCACCGGGCTGTACTTGATGTCCCTGCTGACACTCGCCCGGTTGCGGATCCCCCACAACAAGCGCTCCGGCAAGGCCAAGAGCGCCCGCGGAATGCGCGAGGAGATCTCCAGCGGACTGCGCTGGGTGTGGCAACGCGCCTACTTCCGCTCGGCGTTGCTCATCATCGCGGGCAGCAACCTCGTCTTCCAGGGGCTCATCCTCACCGTCGCCGTCATGGTCAGGGAGCAGGGCAGACCGGCGAGCACGGTCGGCCTGATCATGGCGGCCGGCAGTATCGGCGGACTTCTGGGAGCCTTCAGCGGCGGGTGGTTGAGCAGGCGGCTGCCGATGCGGCGCGTGATGATGTACGCGCATGTCGCCTGGGCCCTGATCATGCCCGGAACGGTGTTTCTCTTGCATCCTGTGACACTTGGGATTCTCTTCTTCATAACGTCGCATATAGGAGCCGCTGTTACGGTCTCCGGTATGTCCCATCAGGTGCGCATCACGCCGGACGCCATGCAGGGGAGGGTCGGCAGCGTCGTCATGCTCCTTGTCTCCGGGGCGAGTTCGCTCGGCGCGCTCGGCACTGGCTACCTCCTCGAAGGTGTCGGTACGCGCGGGACACTGGCCATCGCATCCGGAGTGATGGCCCTGCTCGCCGTGGTGGCGACCGTCGTGTTCACCCGCCCCGGGGCGGAGCGCGAAGACCGGAGCGCCCAGGACGAGGCGTCCGGACCTCAGCGGGAGCTGACGGCCGGTCCCCCCACCACCATGACGCTACGGAGAATCGATGGATGACGCAGTGCGGCTGGTGTCGCTCACCAAGACCTATGGCTCGGGCAGTGGCGCGGTCAGCGCGTTGCGCGAGGTCGACCTGTCCTTTCCGCGCGGCAGCTTCACGGCCGTGATGGGACCCTCGGGATCCGGCAAGTCCACGCTGCTGCAGTGTGCCGCCGGACTCGACCGGCCCACGTCCGGGCGGGTGTTCATCGACGGCACCGACATAGGCGGCCTGAACGAGACCCAACTGACCGAGTTTCGCAGGGAGTCCACCGGGTTCGTCTTCCAGGCGTTCAACCTGCTGCCCTCTCTGACCGCCGCACAGAACGTCGGGCTGCCGCTGCGGCTGGCCGGCCGCAAGCCCGGCCGGCAGACGGTGCTGCGGGCGCTCGCCCAGGTCGGCCTGGAGGATCAGGCCGGCAAGCGGCCCAGCCAGCTGTCCGGCGGTCAGCAGCAGCGGGTGGCGGTGGCCCGCGCGCTGGTCACGCGTCCCGCCGTGCTCTTCGCCGACGAGCCCACCGGCGCGCTCGACATCACTACCGGCCGCGAACTGCTCGAAGTGCTACGGAAGTTGGTGGGCAGCCCGGTTACGGGCGGCCAGGGCGCCGATGATCCCGAGCTCGACGAGCCCACCACCATCGTGATGGTCACGCACGACCCGAACGTCGCCTCGTACGCGGACCGTGTGGTGTTCCTCGCCGACGGCGCGCTGGTCGGCGAGCTGACCACGCCGACCCCCGAGGCCGTCGCCGCCCGCATGACCGATCTGGCGGTGTCGTAGTGCTCGGCATCGCCTTCCAGACCCTTCGGGCGCGCTGGGTGTCGTTCCTCGGCACGATCGTGGCGCTCGTGCTCGGCGTCGCGCAGGTAGCCGCCATGGGCGTCCTGCTGATGACGATGCTCGACCTGCCCGACCGCCCGGCCGAGCGCTTCGCCCAGGCCTCGGCCGTGGTGCTGCCCACCGACCCCGACTGGGACCCCGCCCACCACGACCTCGGCGTCCGCTCGCTGCCGGAGGCGGAGGGCGTCACGCAGGACCTGCTGAACCGGGTCTCGGCCACCGGGGAGACCGTCGTCGACCGGGCCTTCTACGCCCAGCTCCAGGACGGCCCGAAGAACCAGGTCGGCCACCCTTGGGCGGTCGCCCGCTTCGGCGGCTACAAGCTGACGAATGGTCAACAGCCCACCGGGGACCGGGAGATAGTCGTCCCCTCCGACCAGGCGCACACCGGCGAGAAGGTCACGGTGATGACCGCCGCCGGAGTCTCCACGTACACGGTGTCCGGCACGGTCGCCCCGGTCGACTGGGAGAACGCGGTGTTCTTCGGCGACGCCGAGGCCGCCCGTATCTCTCCGCGCATCCAGGCCCTGGTGGCGCTCGGCCCGATCGACCAGGTGCGCGGCGCCGTCGGCAAGGACGCCGCAGTCCTCACCGGCAAGGACCGGCACAAGGCCGACGCCAGCGAGGCCGAGGACCGGGAGACCCTCGACAACACCATCACCCTCGTCCCGGTGATGGCATCCGTCGCGGGCACCACCTCCGTCTTCGTCGTGGCCTCCACCTTCGCCTTCGCCGTCATCCAGCGGCGCCGCGAGGTCGCCCTGCTGCGCACCGTCGGCGCCACACCCAAGCAGGTCCGCCGCATGGTCCGCGGCGAGGCCCTGCTCGTGGGCACGCTGGCCTCCGCGCTCGGTACGGCCCTCGGGCTGTACGGGGCGCAACTGCTCACCGACATGCTCATCGACCTCGACATCTCACCGCCCTGGTTCCGGGTGCGGCCCTCGCTGCACTGGACGGTGACCGCCCCGCTGGCCGGCGCGTTCCTCGTCGGTGTGCTGGTGGCGCTGTGCGGAGCGGCCGCCGCCGCGCACCGCGCCGGACGGGTACGGCCCGTGGAGGCGCTGCGCGAGGCCGCGGTCGACGACTCCGGGATGACGCCGGGCCGACTGCTGATCGGCGCCCTCGGCATCGGCGGCGGCGTCGGCCTCGCCGCGTGGATCGCAGTGGGCAAACCGGCCACGATCCTCTCGCCCAACACCTATGTCACCGAACTGCTGGTCCCGGTGCTGGCCGCCGCCGTCATCGCACCCCTCGCCATCGGTCCGCTGGCCCGCCTGCTGATGTGGCCCTTCCGCAACTCCGCCGGGCCCACCGCGATGCTCGTCCGCGAGAGCGTGCTCACCTCACGTAGGCGTACCGCCGCCACCGCGGCACCCATCCTGCTGACCGTCGGCCTCGCCCTGTCGCTGCTCGCCGCCACCGACTCGCTCGGCGCGGCCCGCGACCACGGACTGCGCAACCAGGTCGCCTCCGAGTACGCCCTCGCCCCCGACGGCACCCCGGGCATCAGCCCCGAAGTCGTCGACCGGGTCAAGAAGATCGACGGCGTACAGATCGCGGCGCCCCTCCTCACCACCGTCTACACCCGCGACGAGGACCGCTACGACGAGAACGACGGCATGGTCGTGGACACCTCCGCCCTCAAGCGGACCATGGACCTCACCATCACCCAGGGCTCCCTGGACAAACTCGACGACAACAGCATCGCCGCCCCCGACCTGTGGGGCTGGGACGCCGGCACGTCGCAGAAGATCCTCCTCGGCGACGGCGAGGAGGCCACGCTGAAGGTCGCGGCGGTCTACAAGGCCATGCGCGGCGAGGACGTCGCGTACCTCCCGGAACGCTTCGCCCCGTCCGCCGCCTACGCCCGCGACGGCCTCGCCCGCCGCGCCTACATCACCCTCGATCCCGGTACGGACAAGGCAGCCGCCACCGCGGCCATCGCGAAGGCCGTCCAGGGCACGGGAGCGCGCTTCCTGACCCGCGACGAGCTGGTCGCCTCGGAGAGCGCGTACGCCCGCCACCTGATCGAGGTACGGCAGCGTTCGACAGCCGTGATCGTCGTACTGTTCTGCTTCATCGCGATCCTCAACACCTTGCTCATGGCGACCTCCGACCGGCGTCGCGACCTGGCGGTGCTCCGCCTGGCGGGGGCCACCCCCAAGCAGGTCGTACGGTTCTTCGTCGCCGAATCGCTGCTGGTGGCCGGTATCGGCATCGTCCTCGCGCTGCTCGCCTCCGCCGTCAACATCGCGGCCCTGTGGGCAGCACTGCTCCAACTCTTCGGGACGACACCGATCGTGGCGCCGTGGCTCGTGGTCGTCGGCATCGCCGCCGTCTCCACGGTGCTCGCCGTCATCGGCACGGTGCTGCCGGTCTCGGCGGCGCTGCGTTCCCGGATCGTCCAACTGGTCGGCGCCCGCGAATGACAGCGTCCAACTGGTCGGGCGCCCGCGCATAACGCGGACGCCCCGCCCGGAAGACCGCGCGCGGCCTGGTCCCTCCCCCCGTGGGGACCGGGTCGCGCGCTTTTCCATGCCCGCGGACCACCCCCGTGCGCGCGTGCATGCGTACGACAGTTCGCGTAGAGGCCCGGTATAGGCCCCCGCCGGAAGCTGACGGCGGATCCGGTTCGTATCCCGGTCCGCTGTCCGAACAGACCTCCGAGAGGGAGAGCCGACATGGCTGACGAGCAGACCGACGACCGCGTGTACCGGGTGGTGCTCAACGACGAGGAGCAGTACTCCCTCTGGGCCGCGGACCGGGACCTGCCCGCGGGCTGGCACGCGGAAGGCACCGAGGGGACCCGGCAGGAGTGCCTGGACCGCATCGAGGAGGTCTGGACGGACCTGCGCCCGGCGAGCCTGCGCCGCCGCATGGAGCAGGCCACCGCCTGAGAGGCGTCCGCCCGAGGCAGCCCCGAGAGACGTCTGCCCGAGGGGCCGGCGTCCGGGACACGACAGCCTCGAGGCGCAGGCACACGTACAGCACCACGGCCGAGAACCGAAAGAAGCACACGGTGGGGGAGGAGCGCTCAGCATGAGCACGGGCGGAGTTCGTACGGGCCAGGAAGCCGGGGACCAGCGCGAGGAACTGGTGCGCGCCCGGCTCGCCGGTGCCCGCCGGGGGCGGCGCGCCGCACTGCGGCGGGCGGACCGGGACGGCCCCCTGGCCCTCTCCCACGGCCAGCAGCAGATGTGGTTCCTCAGCCGCCTCGACCCGGACAGCTGGGAGTACAGCGTCCCGGTCGTCCTGCGGCTGCGGGGACCGCTCGACGCGGAGGTGCTGCGCCGCGGCTTCGAGGCGTTGCACTCCCGGCACGAGATCCTGCGCACCCGCTACCGTCTCGACGGCGCGGAACCGGTCCAGCTCATCGACCCGCCCGGCCCGTTCGACCTCCCGGTCGACGAACTGACGGGACTGGCCGACGCGGCGGAGCGGGAGCAGCAGGCGCTGAGTCTGGCCGAGGCCGAACCGGGCCGCCCCTTCGACCTGGAGCGGGGCCGGCCACTGCGCGCCCGGCTGATCCGCCTCGCGGACGACGACCACATCCTGGCCGTGGTACTGCACCACGTGGCCTGCGACGAATGGTCCGTCGGCCTGCTGCTCGGTGAACTCGCCGCCCTGTACGAGGAGTTCGCGGCAGGCAGGCCCGATCCGCTCCCTCCGATCGACTTCCAGTACGCGGACTACGCGGCCTGGCAGCGCTCCCGGCTCGCCGACGGCACCCTCGATCCCCATCTCGCCTACTGGCGCGAACAGTTGGAGGGCATCACCCCCCTGGAGGTGCCGACCGACCGGCCCCGCCCGGCCACCCGCAGCTGGGCGGGCGACGCGGTGCCCGTCACCCTCCCCGCCGAGCTCACCGAACGGCTGCGCGCCCTCGGCTCGGCGCACGGCGCCACCCTGTTCACGACCCTGCTCACCGGCTACCAGGCCCTGCTGGCCCGCTACACCGGCCGCACCGACATTCCCGTCGGCACCGTCGTGTCCGGGCGCGGCCGCCCCGAGCTGGAGCAGCTCGTGGGCTACGCCATCAACACCCTGGTGCTGCGCGGCCGCTGGCAGGACGACCCCTCGTTCCGCACCCTTCTCGACGGCGCCCGCGCCACGGTCCTGGACGCCTTCGACCACCAGGAGTACCCCTTCGCCCGGCTGGTCGACGAGCTCCAGCCCGAACGCGACATGTCACGCACCCCGCTGTGCCAGGTCGCCTTCACCCTGCACCAGGAGCGCACCGAGGCCTTCCGTCTCCCCGGAGTCTTCGCCGAACCGCTGCGCGCCACCTCCCGCGTCTCCCGCTTCGACCTCACCCTCCAGCTGGGCGAGCGGGCGGACGGCTCCGTGCACGGCACGCTGGAGTACAGCACCGCGCTCTACGACCGCGCCACGGCCGAGCGGCTCGCCCGCCACTACGTGCGCCTGCTGGAGTCCGCCGCCACCGACCCGGACCGCGCCCTGTCGCTGCTCGATCTGCTGGACGACACCGACCTGGCCGTCCTCGCGCCCGCGCCGCGCCTCTTCCCGGCGCCGGAGCGGTGCCTGCACGAGCTCTTCGAGGAGCGGGCCGCCGTCACTCCTGATGCCACGGCGGTCCTCTTCGGCGGACAGCGGCTGAGCTACTCCGAGCTCGACACCCGCGCCAACCGGCTCGCCCACCACCTGCGCGAACTCGGCGCAGGGCCAGGAGAGTTGGTCGCCGTCAGCCTGGACCGGGGCATCGACCTCGTCCCCACCCTGATCGGCGTCCTCAAGTCAGGCGCTGCCTACCTTCCGCTGGACCCCGAACACCCGGCGGAGCGCCTCGCCTACACCCTCAAGGACGCCGGCGCCCGGATCGTCGTCACCTCCGACGCCCACGCCGAGCACCTCGCCGCCGCCCACGACGGCCGCCTGGTGAACCTGGACGGGGAGCGCGACACCGCGGCCCTGGCCGCCGCGCCCACCACCGCCCCCGCCTCCGGCGTCCGCCCCGACGACCTGATCTACACCATCTACACCTCGGGCTCCACCGGCCGCCCCAAGGGTGTCGGACTCACCCACGCGAACGTACTGCGCCTGTTCACCGTCACCGAGGAGCACTACGGCTTCGACGAGCGCGACGTCTGGCCGCTCTTCCACTCGTACGCCTTCGACATGTCGGTCTGGGAGCTGTGGGGCGCCCTGCTGTACGGAGGCCGTCTGGTCGTCGTGCCACCGGACATCGCCCGCTCCCCGGAGGACTTCCTGCGCCTGCTCGCCGACGAGCGGGTGACCGTCCTCAACCAGACCCCGTCCGGCTTCCGCGGGCTGGTCGCCCTCGCCGCCGACGGTCACCCGCTGATCGACGAACTCGCTCTGCGTGTCGTCACGTTCGGCGGTGAACGCCTCGACATGCCGGCCCTGCGCCCGTGGGTCGCACGCCGTGGCCTCGACCGTACGGCGCTGGTCAACATGTACGGCATCACCGAGACCACCGTGCATACCACCTACCACCCGGTCACCGAGGCCGACCTCGCCGCCGACCACGGCAATGACGTCGGCGTTCCGCTGCACGACCTCCAGGTGCAACTGCTCGGCGCGTACGGCGAATTGGTGCCCATCGGCGTCCCCGGAGAGATCCATGTCGGCGGCCCCGGTGTGGCCCGCATGTACCTGGGCCGCCCACGGCTCACCGCCGAGCGGTTCATACCCGACCCGTACGGCCCGCCCGGCTCCCGTCTCTACCGAAGCGGCGACCTCGCGCGCCGCCGCCCCGACGGCGGTCTGGACTACCTCGGACGCATCGACCACCAGGTCAAGATCCGCGGACATCGCATCGAACTCGGAGAGATCAAGGCCGCGTTGACGGCCCACCGGCTGGTGCGTGACGCGGTCGTCGTCGCCCGCGAGGACACCCCCGGAGACAAGCGGCTCGTCGCCTACGTCGTACTCGCGGGCGAGGCCGTCGTGGCCCCCAGCGAACTGCGCGCCCTGCTGGGCCGCACGCTGCCCGCCTACATGATCCCCACCGCCTTCCTGGCCCTCGGCAGGATCCCGCTCACCGTCAACGGCAAGCTCGACCAGGCCGCCCTGCCCGCGCCCGACCGGGGCGCCCTCGCCGTCGGACGGGCCCATGTCGCCCCGCGCACCGCCGCCGAGGAGCGGATGACCGAGATCTGGCGCGAGGTCCTCGGCGTCGACCGGGTCGGCGTCACGGACAGCTTCTTCGACCTGGGCGGCGACTCGCTCCGCGCCGTCGCCCTGGCCGCCGCGCTGCGCGACGCCGAGTACGACGTGACCGTCCGCGACGTCTTCGCGCACCGCACACCCGCCGAGCTCGTCGAGTTCCTCACCGGACGCCCCGCGCCCGCCCGCCCGGAACCGGGCGTCGCCCCCTTCGCCCTCCTCGCCGACGAGGACCGCCCGCGCCTGCCGGAGGGTGTCGTCGACGCCTATCCGCTCGCCCAGGTGCAGCTCGGCATGGTCGTGGAGATGCTCGCCGACGACGGCCGCAACCACTACCACAACTCGACCTGCTTCCGGATCCTCGACGAGGACCCCTTCGTCGCCGAGGCGCTCCAGCAGGCCGTACAGGTCGTCATCGGCCGCCACGAGATCCTGCGCACCTCGTTCGCGCTGGACGGGTTCTCGGTGCCGCTGCAGTTGGTCCACGACCCATTGCGGGTCAACTCACCTGTTCGTACACGGGACCTGACCGCACTCGACGCCGGAGCGGCCGAGCAGTCCCTGCGCGCCTTCATGACCGAGGAGCGCGCCGAACTCTTCGACCTGACCCGGCCCCCGCTGATCCGCTTCACCGCGCACACCCGCGACGACGGCAGCTGGTGGCTCACCCTCACCGAGTGCCACGCAGTCCTGGAGGGCTGGAGCCATCACTCCCTCCTGATGGAACTCGTCACCACCTACCGGGCCTTGCGCGACGGGCAGCCACTCCAGGAGCCCGAGCCCGCCGCCGTGCGCTACGCGGACTTCGTGGCAGCCGAGCTGAACTCCCTCGACTCGGACGAGGACCGCGACTACTGGCGCGGCATCGTCGAGGACCACCCCAAGTTCGTACCGCCCGCCGGATGGGGCGACGACCCGCTCACCACGTCTCGTGGCCTGCACCGCGCCTGGGTCCCCTACCACGACCTCGAATCCGGGCTGCGCGCCCTGGCGAGCGAGGCCCAGGTCCCCATCAAGAGCGTGCTGCACGCCGCCCACCTGAAGGTGATGAGCCGCCTCACCCCCGAGGAGACGTTCCGCACCGGCCTGGTCACCAACGCCCGCCCGGAGGCCGTCGGCGCAGAACGCGTCCACGGCGTCTACCTCAACCCCCTGCCCTTCGCCTTCCGGCGCGGCGCCCGCACCTGGCGCGAACTCGTCCGCCAGGTCTTCGACCAGGAGATCGAGGTCTGGCCGCACCGCCGCTACCCGCTCGGCGCCATGCAACGCGAATTCGGCTCCGGCGAACGCCTCGTGGACGTCCGCTTCAGCTACCAGAACTTCCGCCAGGTCGACCAGGACCTCATCGACTACGCCGCGACCATCGACGACAGCCCCACCGAGTTCCCGCTCGGCGTCTCGACCCGCGCCGGCTTCATGGTGATCACCGCCAACCGGCACATCATCGGCCGCGCGGGCGTCGACCGGCTCGCCTCCATGTACCGCTCGGTCCTCGAATCCATGGCCGCGGGCGCGGAGGGCGACGCCGAGCAGGCCGTCCTGCCGGGCGGCGAACGGGAATTGGTCCTCTCCTCCTGGAACGACACGGCGACTTCGGTGCGTGAGGTGTCGGTGCCGGAGTTGATCGTGGAGCGGGCGGTGGAGTCGCCGGGTGCGGTGGCGGTGGAGGCGGGTGGTGTCCGGCTGACGTTCGGTGAGTTGGTGGCGCGTTCTGGTCGCCTTGCGGGGGTGTTGCGTTCGCGGGGTGTGGGTGCCGGGTCGTCGGTGGCGGTGTTGCTGGATCGTTCGGTGGATCTGGTGGTGGCGTTGTTGGCGGTGTGGCGGGCGGGTGCCGGCTATGTGCCGTTGGATCCGGTGCTGCCGGTCGACCGAGTGGCCGGAATGCTGGCGGATGCCGGGGTGTCGGTGGCGGTGACATCGGAGGCGTATGCCGACCGGTTCGCGGTCGATGTCGTACGAGCGGATGAGGAGCATCCGGAGGCGGCTTTGTCGCTGCCATCGGTGGACCTGGACGCGCTGGCGTACACGATCTTCACGTCGGGGTCGACGGGTCGGCCGAAGGGTGTGCAGGTCACACATCGTAGTCTCGCGAATCATGTGGACTGGGCGGTGCGGGAGTTGGCTTCCTGTGGGTCCGGTGGTGCGCCGGTGTTCTCTTCGGTCGCCTTTGACCTGGTGGTGCCGAATGTGTGGGCGCCGCTGGTGGCGGGGCAGCGGGTGTGGCTGTTCGACGGTGAGCTGACCGAGCTGGGACAGGGGCTGGCGGAGGCCGGTCCGTTCTCCTTCCTGAAGCTGACGCCTGGTCACTTGGACGTGATCGGTGGCCAGTTGAGCGACGACCAGATCCGTGTGCTCACGACACGGATCGTGGTCGCGGGTGAGGCGCTGCCCGGTGCCCTCGTGGAGCGCTGGCGTCAACTCGTCGGCGACGGGCGGATATTCAACGAGTACGGCCCGACCGAGGCGACGGTCGGCACCTGTGTCTTCCCGGTCCAGGAGGCCCACGAGGGTGTGGTGCCCATCGGGCGCCCGCTGCCGAACATGACCATGCGGGTGCTGGACGCGCGCCAACTGCCCCTGCCGGTCGGTGTCGTGGGGGAGTTGTACGTGGGAGGCGTCGGCGTCGCGCGCGGTTATGTCGGTGATCCGGTGCGGACCGCGGAGCGGTTCCTGCCGGACCCGTACGGTGAGCCGGGATCGCGGATGTATCGGACCGGTGATCTGGTGCGCTGGCGTGCCGACGGCGCCGTGGAGTTCCTGGGCCGTATCGACGATCAGGTGAAGGTGCGCGGATATCGCATCGAACTCGGCGAGGTCCGGGCCGCGTTGATCGCCCATCCGGAGGTCTCCGACGCGGCCGTGATCGTGACCAAGGACCAGCGACTGGTCGCCTACGTCGTCGGCGGCACCGAAGGCCTGCGAGAGGCACTGGCGTCGGTGCTGCCCGAGTACATGGTGCCGTCCCTCTTCATCGAGCTGGACAGGATCCCGCTGACGGCGAACGGCAAGCTGGACCGGCGGGCCCTGCCGGAGCCGGAAGCCACCACCGCGGACACGTACATCGCCCCCCGCACCGACACCGAGGAGAAGATCGCCGCGATCTGGGGCCAGGTGCTGGGTCTGGACAAGGTTGGCGTCGAGGACAACTTCTTCGATCTCGGCGGGCACTCCATCAAGGCGATCGCCCTGGTCGGTGCCCTGCGGGCCGAGGGCTTCGAGGCAGCCGTGGGCGATGTGTTCCGCCACCGGACCGTGGCAGGACTCGCGACAGCGCTGCGCGCGAGTGCCGGCACGCCGGAGGCGGATCCCGCTGTCGTGGCACCCTTCGCCCTGATCTCGAAGGAGGACAGGGCAAGGCTCCCGGAGGGACTGGCCGACGCCTTCCCGTTGGCCCAGGTGCAGCTCGGCATGCTGGTGGAGATGCTGGCCGACGACGGCCTGAACAAGTACCACAACACCACCACGTTCCGGATCAGGGACGGCCGGGTCTTCGACGCCGATGCGCTGGAGCAGGCGGCGCGGGCGCTGGTGCAGCGGCACGAGATGCTGCGGGCGTCGTTCGCGCTGGAGGGCTACTCCGTACCGCTGCAGCTCATCCACCCGAGCGCGGAGATTCCGGTCATCGTGCACGATCTGCGGGGGAAGGACGAGGAGAGCCAGGCGGCCGCTCGCCGCGAGCATGTCGTCGGGGAGCGTGCCGCCACCTTCGACCTGGAGCGCCCGCCCCTGTTGAGGATTTCGGCGCTCGTGGAGTCGGACGAGGCCTGGTGGCTGTCGGTCAGCGTCTGCCATCCCATCACCGAAGGGTGGAGCCACCGTTCGCTGCTCAGCGAGATCGTGGAGGGCTACCTGCGGGTGCGCGGCGGCGAGTCGCTGCCCGCGCCGGAGGCGCCCGCCGTGCGGTACGCGGACTTCGTGGCGGCCGAACGGGCCTCCCTGGAGTCGGCCGAGGACCGCGGCTACTGGCGTGGTGTCATCGAGGGCCACGCCAAGTTCGAACTGCCCTCGGGCTGGGGCGGTGACGAGACGCCCCGCCCGGCGCACACCGTCCGCGTTCCGCTCGCCGACCTCGCGCCGGCCTTGCGGGCGGCTGCGAGCGACACCGGCACCTCGCTGAAGGCCGTGCTGCACGCGGCCCACCTGAAGGTGATGAGCCTGCTCACCCCGGAGGAGGCCTTCCACACCGGCCTCGTCTGCAGCGGTCGCCCGGAAATCCTGGGCGCGGAGCGCGTGTACGGCATGTACCTCAACACCGTGCCGTTCGCCTTCCGGAGCGGCGCCCGCACCTGGCGCGAACTCGTCCGCCAGGTCTACGACCAGGAAGCGGTCCTCTGGCCCCACCGCCGCTTCCCGATGCCCGTGATGCAGCGTGAACTGGCCGACGGATCCCGTCTGTTGGACGTCCGCTTCAGCTATCTGGATCTCAAGGACGCCCAGGCCGAGTCCGACATCGTCGACGCGGACTCCGGAATGGGTGAGGGCGCGACAGAATTCGGCCTCGCCATAGCGGCCCGTGCGAGCGGTCTGCTCCTCACGGCCGATCCCCGCCGCCTCACCCCGGCCGCCGTCGACCGGCTGGCGTCGATGTACCGGGCCGTCCTGGAGGCCATGGCCCAGGACGTGGACGGGACCGCGGAGTCCACGTATCTGCCGAGTGGCGAACGGGAGTTGGTGCTCTCCTCCTGGAATGACACCGTGACACCGGTGCGTGAGGTCTCGGTCTCAGAGCTGATCGCGGAGCGGGCGGCCGAGTCGCCGGGTGCGGTGGCGGTGGAGGCGAAGGGGCTTTGCCTGACGTTCGCTGAGCTGGAGGACCAGGCAAATCGCCTGGCGCGGCGCTTGCGTGACGCGGGAGTGGGTCCGGAGTCCTCCGTCGCGGTGCTGCTGGATCGTTCGGTGGATCTGGTGGTGGCGTTGTTGGCGGTGTGGCGGGCGGGTGCCGGCTATGTGCCGTTGGATCCGGTGCTGCCGGTCGACCGAGTGGCCGGAATGCTGGCGGATGCCGGGGTGTCGGTGGCGGTGACGTCGGCGGAGTTCGTGGACCGGTTCGCGGTGGAGGTCGTGCGGGTGGATGAGGATCATCCCGAGGCGGGGCCGCTGCCGTCGGTGGATCTGGATTCGCCGGCGTACACGATCTTCACGTCGGGGTCGACGGGTCGGCCGAAGGGTGTGCAGGTCACGCACCGCAGTCTCGCCAACCATGTCGACTGGGCGGTGCGGGAGTTGGCTTCCTGTGGGTCCGGTGGTGCGCCGGTGTTCTCTTCGGTCGCCTTCGACTTGGTGGTGCCGAATGTGTGGGCGCCGCTGGTGGCCGGGCAGCGGGTGTGGTTGTTCGACGGTGAGCTGACCGAGCTGGGGCGGGCGCTGGCGGAGGCCGGTCCGTTCTCCTTCCTGAAGCTGACGCCTGGTCATCTCGAGGTGATCGGTGGTCAGTTGAGTGATGAGGAGATCTCTGCGCTCACCACGCGGATTGTGGTGGCGGGTGAGGCGCTGCCCGGTGCGCTCGTGGAGCGCTGGCGCCGACTGCTCGGCGACGGGCGGATATTCAACGAGTACGGGCCGACCGAGGCGACCGTCGGTACCTGTGTCTTCCCGGTCCAGGAGGCCCACGAGGGTGTGGTGCCCATCGGGCGCCCGCTGCCGAACATGACCATGCGGGTGCTGGACGCGCGCCAACTGCCCCTCCCGGTGGGTGTCGTGGGGGAGTTGTACGTCGGTGGAGTCGGCGTCGCGCGCGGTTATGTGGGTGATCCGGTGCGGACGGCGGAGCGGTTCCTGCCGGACCCGTACGGTGAGCCGGGATCGCGGATGTACCGCACCGGTGACCTGGTGCGCTGGCGCGCGGACGGCGCCGTGGAGTTCCTGGGCCGTATCGACGATCAGGTGAAGGTGCGCGGATATCGCATCGAACTCGGCGAGATCCGGGCCGCGTTGATCGCCCACCCGGAGGTCTCCGACGCGGCCGTGATCGTGACCGACGACCAGCGACTGATCGCCTACGTCGTCGGCGGGGACCCGGACGCCATGGGGGAGTGGCTGAACGGCACGCTTCCCGAGTACATGGTCCCCTCCGTGTTCGTCGCCCTGGACAGGATCCCGCTGACGGCGAACGGCAAGCTGGACCGGCGGGCCCTGCCGGACCCGGAAGCCACCACCGCGGACACGTACATCGCCCCCCGCTCGGAGACCGAGGAGAGCATCGCCGCGATCTGGGGCCAGGTGCTGGGTCTGGACAAGGTTGGCGTCGAGGACAACTTCTTCGATCTCGGCGGGCACTCCATCAAGGCGATCGCCCTGGTCGGTGCCCTGCGGGCCGAGGGCTTCGAGGCGGCGGTCAGTGATGTGTTCCGCCACCGGACCGTGGCAGGACTCGCGGCGGCGCTCGGCGCCGACGGCGGCACGGACGAGGTGGACCGGTCGGCACCCACGGCTGTGGCACCCTTCGCGCTGGTCTCGGCACACGTCCGCAACTCCCTGCCCGAGGACGTCATCGACGCGTACCCCCTCTCGCAGGTCCAGCTCGGCATGGTGCTCGAAATGCTGGCCGACGACGGCCTGAACAAGTACCACAACACGTCGACGTTTCGGATCAAGGACGGCCGGCCCTTCGACGAGGACGCGCTGGCCAGGGCCGCGCGCACGGTCGTGGAGCGGCACGAGATGCTGCGTACCTCCATCGAGCTGGAGGACTTCGAGGTGCCGTTGCAGCTCGTGCACGCGACGGCCGACGCCCCCGTTGTCGTACGGGATCTGCGGGGCAGCTCCGCCGAGGAGTTCGAGGAGGCGCGCCGGGCCCACATCGCACGCGAGCGCGGCGAGCTGTTCGATCTCAAGCGGGCGCCGCTGCTGCGGATCTCCGCGCTCGTCGAGTCGGACGAGGCCTGGCATCTCGGATTCACGCACTGCCACGCCATCACCGAGGGCTGGAGCCAGCAGTCCCTGCTGATGGAGGTGCTGGGGCTCTACCACGCCTGGGCGGCAGGGGAGGAGCCCGAGACCCCGGAGCCCGTGCCCGTGCGGTACGCGGACTTCATCGCGGCCGAACTCGCCTCGCTCGACTCCGAGAAGGACCGAACGTACTGGCGGCGGATCGTCGAACAACACGCCCCCTGGAGCCTGCCGTCGGACTGGGGCACCGGGCCGGGATCACCCCGTGAGGACTTCAAGCTGTCGGTGGAGTTCCGCGACATCGAACCCGCGCTACGGGCACTGGCCGCCGAGACGGGGACCTCCTTCAAGGCGGTGCTGCTGGCCGCGCATCTGAAGGTGCTGAGCACCCTCACACACGAAGAGGCCTTCCACACAGGCGTGTTGTACAGCGCACGGCCCGAAGTGCCGGGCGTCGAACGGGTGTACGGCATGTACCTCAACACGCTGCCGTTCGCCCATCGGCGGGGCGCCCGCACCTGGGGCGAACTCGTCCGGCAGGTCTTCGACCGCGAGGCAGAGGTGTACGGGCACCGGCGCCATCCGCTGCCCGCCGTGCAGCGGCTCGCGGGCGGCCGCCGGCTGTTCGACGTCATGTTCCGCTACCAGGACTTCCACCAGGTCGACACCGGCACGGTCGACGTACAGGCGGGGGCGGGCGACAGCTCGAACGAGTTCACGCTGTCCCTCGCCAATGTGCCGGGACGGCTCGTCCTGCGCGCGATCAGCACCGGACTGAGCCGGGCCAACGCCGAGCGGCTCGCCGGAATGTACCGGGCTGTGCTGGAAGCCATGGCCGCGGGTCCGGACGCCGACGCGCAGGCGACGGTCGTCCCGGAGGCGGAGCGCACGCAGATCCTCCAGGACTGGAACGACACCGAGGTGGAGTGGGAATGAGCAATCCCCGACCGGGAACGAGCCGAACCCGACAAGGACCGCGCCGCGTCCACGAAGTGTTCGCGGACACTGCCGCCGCCTGCCCGGACGCCGTGGCCGTCGAGGCGGCGGACGGGACACTGACGTACGGCGAACTCGACCGGCAGGCCAACCGCGTCGCGCACCGGCTGCGCGCCGCGGGCGTCGGACCCGAGTCGGTGGTCGGCGTGCTGCTGCGCCGCCACCGCGGCCTGCTGCCCGTGCTGCTCGGCATCTGGAAGGCCGGCGGCTCCCACCTTCCGCTGGACCCGGCGCTGCCGCGCGAGCGGCTCGGCTACATGCTGAGCGCCGCGGGCGCCCGGCTGGTGGTGACGGAGACGGGGCTGGCGGACCGGATCGTCGGCGACCCCGACGGCGTACCCCCGCGCGGAGCACGCCAGGACGACTACGACGGCGTACTCCTCGACGTGGAACGCGAGCGGGAGGCGATCGCGCGGCAGCCGGACTTCGTGCCGGACCTCGGTGCGCCGGACGGGCTGCAGCACAGTCTCGCGTACACCCTCTTCACCTCCGGCTCCACCGGCCGCCCCAAGGGTGTGCAGATCGCGCACCGCTCGCTGCTGAACCTGCTGTTCTCGATGCGGGAGCGGTTCGGGGCCGGGCCCGAACACATCTGGCTGGCGGCCACCTCGCTGTCGTTCGACATCTCCGCCGCGGAGCTGTACCTGCCGCTGGTCACCGGTGGCCGGGTCGTGCTCGCCGGGGACGAGGAAACAGGCGATTCCGGGGCCTTGCTGGGGCTGATCGACGGTCGTGGCGTCACCCATGTGCAGGCCACCCCGGCCGGGTGGAAGCTGCTGCGGGCGGCGGGGTTCGAGCACCGTCCGGTCACCGCGATCACGACCGGGGAGGCCTGTCCGCCACCTCTCGCCCGGGAGCTGCACGGACACGTGGACCGGCTCGTCGACCTGTACGGGCCGACCGAGACGACCATCTGGGCCACCGGCTGGGAGGTCGAGCCCGACGTGGACACCGTGCCGATCGGCCGGCCGATCCACAACATGCGGGCCTATGTGCTCGATCCGGCGCTGCAGCCCGTCCCCGTGGGGGTGGTGGGCGAACTGTATCTGGGCGGTGCCGGTGTGGCCCGCGGCTATGTGGGGCGCCCGGCGCTCACGGCGGACCGGTTCCTGCCCGAGCCGTTCGGCGGGGCGCCCGGCTCCCGCATGTACCGGACCGGCGACCTCGCGCGATACCGCGCGGACGGCGAACTGGAGTACCTGGGCCGCGAGGACCACCAGGTCAAGATCCGCGGCTATCGCATCGAACTCGGCGAGATCGAGGAGCGGTTGCTGAGCCAGGAGGGCGTGCGGGACGCCGTCGTCGTGGTCCTCGAGGACGCCGGCGGGGAGAAGTGGCTCGCCGCGTACGTCGCGGTGGACCGCACTTCGGGCCCGGACCAGGAGGCGTTGCGCGCCGGCCTTGCGGCGGAGCTGCCCGCGTACATGGTGCCCGCCGCCTTCGTCCTGCTCGACGAACTGCCGCTCAGCGCGGCCGGAAAGATCGACCGCAAGGCACTCCCCGCCCCCGGCCGGTCCGCGCTGATCGCCGACCGGGCCTATGTGGCGCCCCGCACACCGACCGAACAGCTCCTGGCGGACGTCTGTACCGAGGTGCTGGGCGTCCCGGACGTGGGCGTCCGGGACCGGCTGGCCGATCTCGGGGCCGACTCCATGCGGATCGTCCACGTCCTCGCGGCGGCCCGCCGCGCGGGCCTCGGCATCACCCTGCGCATGCTCCTGGACAACGGCACGATCGAGGACCTCGCGAGGGTCCTCGACGCAACGGGAACGACCACACCCACGGGAAAGACGACGACGATGACAACAGTCGCCACCGCCCCCCTCCCTCCGGCCGAAATCGAACGGGTCATGGCGGAGCACCGGATTCCGGGCGCCGCCATCGCCCTGCTGCGGGACGGCGAACCCGTCGGCGTCCACGCCCACGGCGTCCGCTCCGCCGAGACGGGCGCGCCGGTGACCCTGCGCACCCGGTTCCAGGCAGGCTCGATCAGCAAGCACCTCACGGCGTACGCCGCGCTGCGGCTCGTCGACCGCGGGGTCCTCGACCTCGACGCGGACCTGGACGGCCTCCTCATCGGCCGTACGCTGCCCAGAGCGGCCGGCGGGCGGCCCGTCACGCTGCGCCAGTGCCTGACCAACACCTCGGGTCTCGCGGGCACTCAGTCCACCTGGTGGCGTCCCGACGAGGCCATGCCGGACCTCTCCCGCATCCTGGACGAGATCCGGGCGGAGCATGAGCCGGGCTCCCTGTTCCGCAAGGACGGCGCCCAGTGGGCGGTCGTGGAACAGCTCCTGACCGACATCACGGGGCAGGACTTCGACAAGGCCGTCCAGGAGCTGGTGTTCGAGCCGCTGGGCATGCGGGACAGCGGCTTCGGGGCACCCGGCGCATCGGACGCCGCCGGACACGACCAGCACGGACGCCAACTGTCCGGCGGCCACCGGGTACGTCCGGTGCGGGCGGGCAGCGGTCTGTGGTCCACTCCCGCCGACCTGGCCGTCTTCGCCGGCGCGCTGCGCCGCGCCCACCAGGGCCTGTCCGAACTGTTGTCCGCGCGGCTCGCGGGCGTCATGCTCACGGAGGCGTTTCCCGGAAGTTTCTACGGTCTGGGCACGGTGGTCGACGGCACGCCGGGGGAGCCCGAGTTCGGCCACGGCGGACAGACCGCCGGCTTCCGCGCCCTCACTTCGGTGCGGCTGCGGTCGGGCACCGGTTGTGTGGTGATGACGAACTCGGACAACGGCAAGGAGGTCCACCGGGCCGTCGCTGCCGCACTCGGAAGGATCATCTCCGCCTAGCGCAAGGCACCGGTCGGCCAAAGAAGGCAACGGATAACGCAGGAATAACGGTCCTTCATAGTTTCTCCACCGAGCCAAGTTCCGCAGATGTCAGAACGGGGGGTGCCGAATGGACTTCCAAGTCCTCGGCCCGGTGGAAGCCCGCAAGGGTGGCGAAAGAATCGCACTGTCCGGATCCAAGGTGCACACGGTCCTCGCGAGCCTGCTGCTCGCCCGGGGGCGCGTCGTGTCCGACGAACGGTTGAGTTCCATGCTGTGGGGGTGGGAGCCGCCCGCCACGGCCGGAGCGCAGATCTACACCTACATGTCGCGCCTGCGCAAACTGCTGGGCGACGAAGTCGAGATCGACCGGCGCCCGCCGGGATACGTCCTGCGGGCGCCGCACAGCACGGTCGACCTCCTGGAGTTCGAGCAGCTGGACCGCGAGGGGCGCACGGCGCTGGGCCGGGGGCGCCATCTGGAGGCCAGCACCCTGCTGAGCCGGGCGCTCGGCCTGTGGCGGGGCGCCGCGCTCGGCAATGTGACGGAGTATCTGGCGGGAGCCGAGCTGGCCCGCCTCGAAGAGCTGCGGCTGCACGCCCTGGAAAGCCGCGTCGAGGCCGATCTGGAGCTCGGCCGGCATGAGCAGCTGACCGCCGAACTGACCGGCATGGTCGCCGAGTTCCCGCTGCGCGAGAAGCTGCGTGCCCAGCTCATGACGGCCTTCTACCGCTGCGGCCAGCAGGCCGACGCGCTGCACACGTATCACGAGGGCCGCAAAGTGCTCGACGAGCAGCTGGGCATCGAGCCCGGCGAAGCCCTCGGCGCCACCTACCAGGCCGTCCTTGTGGGCAGCCTCGGCGCCAAGAAGGGAGCCCCGGCCCGTACGGCCATCTCCGCGTCGTACGGCGACGGCGATCCGCGCGACATCTACGAGCCGCGTCCGGCGACGCTGCCTCCGGACATCGAGGACTTCATCGGGCGCGAAGAGGAACTGGCCGCACTGTGCGGGCAGTTGGCCGAATCGCGCAAGGGCGGCGGGCCTTGCGCCCTGCTGGTGACCGGTATGGCGGGGGTCGGCAAGACCGCCCTCGCGGTACGGGCCGCGCACCGCAGCGCCGCGCACTTCCCCGACGGCCAGCTCTTCGCCGAACTGGCCCACCCCGACGGCCGCCCCAAGAAGCTGGGCGAGGTCCTGACGGTACTGCTGCGCGCCCTGGGCGCACCGGTGGACGGCACGGGTCGCACCGCCGACCTCGACGAACTGATCCGCCGTTACCGCACCCGCACGGCGGGCAGGCGGCTGCTCGTGGTCCTCGACGGCGCCGTTGACAGCCGCGAGCTGGACCTGCTGCTGCCGGGATCCGCCGCGGCCGCCGTGCTCATCACCGGACGGGCCAGGCTGACCCGGGTGGCCCAGGCACGCACCACGGTCCTCACGCCCTTCGAGCGGGACACGTCGTACGAGTTGCTGGCGGCCGGAGTCGGGCGCAGGCGGCTGCTCGCCGAGCCCGACGCCACGAACGCGGTGCTCGCTTACTGCGGAGGGCTGCCGCTCGCGGTGCGCATCGCGGGCAGCCGACTGGCCGCGCGCTCGCACTGGCCGGTCTCCTGGCTGGCGTCCCGGCTCGCCGACCCCGAGCAGCGGTTGCGGGAACTCTCCTACGGAGGGCTGGAGTTGCGTCGCGCGCTGCTCCCGTCGCTGCGGCAGCTGCCCAGACAGGCCGGGCGTACGCTCGTCCGCCTGGCGGGGATCGGCACGGAGCCGTTCCCCGCCCAGCGGGCTGCCCGGCATCTCGCCGAACCCGAGTCCGCGGCGGAGGAGAGTCTGGAGCACCTCGTGGACGCGGCGCTGCTCGACATCTGCGGCGTCGACCGCCTCGGCCGTCCGCTGTACCGCTTCCACGAACTGGTGCTTCTCTTCGCCGAATCCCTCGCGAGTGCACATCGCGAACGCGAGCGGTCCACCGCTGCGCACTGATGACAGCGTTGCCAGAGGGTCCACATTCGGCCTGAATCGAGCCGACACAGGTCCGGCTCCGCAGCAGCGGAGCCGGACCGGTCAGTCGACGACGGGTACCTCAGTGCCAGTCCTCCTCGTCGGGGCTGACCACCGTCGTGCTGGCCGGGCCGGCGCCGGTGGCGGCGGCGGCCAGGGAACCTGCCGCGCCGAGCGCGCAGAGCGCGATGATCCAGACCATCACTATCTGCCTGGCCGTCGTGCTCCAGATGTTCTGCATTGCGACTCCCGAGTCTGATGCCGTAGCGGGTGCGGGTGAGGGGAAAGCGCCCGGCGCCGCCCCCTTCGTTCGCAATCGAAACTAGAGACATGCGGCTTCGGGCCACTATCGATCCGCCTTCGTCCCGCACTGGGCCGTCGGCCGGACCCACCGCCGCACGCCTCAGCGGCGTCGCCCCGACGTCGCGGCCGCCGCCCGCGCCGTGCTCGCACGATCCGGTGACCCGCCCGCGGTGGACGTCTGCGCCGCCGGAAGCGCCGGAGCCCTTTCGGAGCCCAGGGCTTCGAAGGCGCGGTCGACCCGCTCCAGCCAGGGCTTCACATCGATACGGGCGAAGCAGTCCCGGGCCTCCGTCAGATACCGCAGCGCGCGGGCACGGTGACCGCACTTCCCGCAGGCCTCGCCCAGCACCAGCTTGATCTTCCCCTCCACCAGCGGATTGCTGACCTGGTCCGCCGCGTCCAGGGCCTGCGTCAACGTCATCTGGGCCTGCTCCGGGCGGCCCGCCCCGAGCCGTACCTCCCCGAGCGCCAGCAGCCCGTGCGCGAGCCCCAGCGTGTCGGCGTTGTCCTGCACGATCCGCACCATGCGCAGCAGGGCTTCCTCGGCCCGCGCGAATCGGCCCTGGGCCAGCAGCACCCGGCCCAGCCGATGGGTTGCGAGGGCCACACTGCGCGAGCCGCCGTCACCGATGGCCTCGGCGACTCGGACGGACTCCCGGCCCAGCTCGGCCGCCCGGTCGACATGACCGCGGTCGAGCTCGATCTGCGCCATGTTGTTGAGCACATGGGCCTCCGAGGAGAGGTCACCCACCTCGCGGAAGACCTCGAGTGCCTCTGTGCTGCGGCTCATCGCTCTCGTCAGCTCGCCGCGCATCTCGTCGATCATCGCCATACTGCGCAGCACCAGGGCCCGCCCGTGCCGTTCCCCGGCCCGCGTGTGCAGCGCCAGGGCGGCGGCGAAGCACTCGTCGGCCTCCGGGAAGCGCCGCAGCCGCATCTCCAGGGCGCCCAGGATGTGCAGCATCGCGCCTTGCCCCCGCACGTTCTTGGCGGCTCGCGTCGCGGCGAGGGCGCGCTCCGCGCAGGCACGCCAGTCGTCAATGTGGTCACGGGTCTCGAAGAGCACCACTGTGGACATGGTGAGATCCCAGGCCAGTTCGTCCAGGCCGAGCTCCGCCGCCTGCTCCACCACCGCGGACAGGGTGAGCCGCTCCGCCTCCAGCCACCGCAGCGGCCGGGCCGCGAGATCGGCGGCCACGTCGTCGGGCAGCGGGCGACGGGGAGTCGTGCCGTGCAGGACGCTGAAGTCACCCCCGTAGAAGCGCCGGTGGGCCAGTTCCGCCAGGGACAGCGCGCTGCGGAAGACCCGCTCGCGGGCGGCCCGCCGCTCCTGTTCGGACTCCTCGTCGTGTGCGCGCTCGTGGGCGTACAGCCGCAGCAGGTTCTGGAAGCGGTAGCGCGGCCGGCCCATCGCGTCGGCGCCGGTCACGTCCAGGAACTGGGCGTCGACCAGCTGTTCCAGGAGCCGTTCCGCCGTCGCGGGATCGGCGTCGACGAGCGCGGCGCCCAGCCATGGCGCGAAGTCCGGTACCTCCAGGAGCCCGAGGAGCCGGTAGAGCCGAGCCGCTTCGTCGCTCAGGCACCGATAGCTCAGCGCGAAGCCCGCCCTGACCTGTGACTCGCCCTCGCTCAGCTCGTCCAGCCTGCGCCGCTCGTCGCTGAGCAGGGAGACGAGCCGCGCCACCGTCCAGTGGGGCTTGGCGGCGAGCCGCGCCCCGGCGATCCTGAGGGCCAGCGGCAGCCGGTCGCACAGCTCCGCGACCCGGGCGACGGACGCGGGATCGTCGGCGACGCGCTGCTCACCGACGATGCGGCCGAGCAGCTCCACCGCCTCGGGCCCGGTCAGCCGGCCCAACTGCACCCGGCACTGCGGCGGCCAGGCGACCAGCTCGGTGAGCTGCTCCCGGCTGGTGATCAGCACACCGCAGCCGGGGCTGCTCGGCAGCAGGGGCACGATGTGCGGGTACGAATGCACGTTGTCGAGCACCACGAGCACCCGCCGCTCGGCCAGGATGCTGCGATACAGCGAGGCCCGCTCGTCGAGACCGACCGGGATCCGGTCGCCCGGTACGCCCAGCGAGCGCAGGAACCGCCCGAGGACTTCGCCGACCGGGGCCGGTTCGTGATTCTCGTCGTAGCCGCGAAGGTCGGCGAAGAGGTGACCGCCGGGGAAGTGCTCGGAGACGCTGTGCGCCCAGTGCACGGCCAGGCAGGTCTTGCCGAGTCCGCCGACTCCGGTGATGAGCCCGGCCGTTGGCCCACGCACCTCGTCGGTGCGCTCCAACAGGGCGTCCAGCAGTGCCATTTCCCGTATGCGGCCGGTGAACCCCGGTACGTCCGGGGGAAGTTCGAACGGCTTGCCCACCAAGTCCCGCGATTGTTCGTGTTCCGCGGCGGACGGCCCCCGCTCGCCCGCAGCCAAAGACACGTCGTCGTGCAGGATCGCTTCGTGCAATGCGCGTAGAGCGGGGCCCGGTTCGAGGCCGAGCTCATTGATGAACAGACGGCGCCCGAGGCGGAACGTTTCCATGGCCTCGGCACGGCGGCCGGAACGGTACTGCGCGGTGATCAGATGGTGCCGGGTGCGCTCACGCATGGGGTGCGCGCGCACGGTGGCGTCGAGTTCCGGAATGATTCTCTGGTGATGGCCGAGTTCCAGCTCCACGGCGATCGCGTCGTCATACGTGTTGAGACGTAACTCCTCCAGACGCCGTGCCTCGTCCTCGACCGCCGCCCCGGTCACCCCCGCCAGCGCGGGACCGTGCCACAGCCGCAGCGCCTCGGAGTAGTGCCGGGCGGCATCGGACAGCCGCCTCTCCTGCACGGCGCGCTCGGCGCTGGAGACGAGCGCCGAGAATTCGAGGCTGTCCAGCAGATGCCCACTGGCGCGCAGCAGATATCCCGGATGGGCCGTGATGATGACTTCCTCGGTGATTCCAGCTTTCCTGAATGATTTGCGTAACGCGGCTATGCAAATCGATACCTGTGTACGTGCCGTGGCGGGCGGTTGGTCTCCCCAGACCGCGTCGACCAGCTTGTCGACCGATACGGTCCTCTCCGGATTCAGCAACAAGAGTGCCAGAATGGTCCGGTGACGTGGCCCGCCCACCTTCACCTGTCCGTCGTCCGCGAGCACGCTCAGCGGACCAAGAATCTTGAAGCGCAACGGCTTCTCCACTTGCCCTCCCCTGCTCCGAAGTCCCTGCCGGAGCTCGCGGGTGCCCCGTGACGGGCCATGGTTGATCCATTCTATGCACCACTGGATGTGGAATTGTTAATTCCAGCGGAAGGGCTGGATTTGGTTGTTTCTGAATACGCGTCAGTAAGGTTGATGTTGAGTTAAGGGCTTTGTTTGCGGAGCAATAATCCGGTGAATGTCGATTCCTGAACAAGGCTCAGCTTCTGCTGAACAGAGTTCAATACCTTTGGCGACACCCTCAGGGGCGGTAGCGCAGCGGGTGTTCCCGGGGGATCTCCACGATCACGATCTCGGTCCCGTCCGGGTCGGCGATCCACATCTCGATCAGTCCCCACGGCTCCTTCACCGGCGGCCGCAGCACCTCGACGCCGGAGGCCGTCAGCTCCTCGTGCGCCGCCGTCACGTCCGCGACCTGGAGCCACAGCTTGAGCGCGGGGGAGGGCGGTGTCTCGGAGCGGCCCGCGACCTCCAGGAAGCCGCCGCCGAGGAAGTAGACGGTCCCGCGCTCGGGGCCCGCGCCGAACTCGCGGTAGACGGCGAGGCCGAGCTGCTCGCCGTAGAAGGTCCGGGAGCGCTCCGGGTCGGTGGGGCGCAGGAGGGTCCGGCTGCTCAGTACATGCACCATGCAGCCGGAGCCTAGGGGAGGGTTACGCTCGTCGGTGCCCGAGCCGCGCCACCGAACGGAGAAACGCTCCATGGACACTGCCGCTTCCACCGGACTGACCTTCCGCGACGCCACCGACGCCGATGTGGACGCTGTGGTCGCGTTGATCGAGTCGGCGTACCGCGGAGACTCCAGCCGGACCGGCTGGACCACGGAGGCGGACATCCTCGAAGGGCAGCGGATCGACCCCGAAGGCGTGCTCGCCGTCATCAAGTCGCCCGACAGCCGGCTGCTGACCGTGGAGCAGGACGGTGCGGTCGTCGCCTGCTGCCAGCTCGAGCACCGCGGCGACCACGCCTACTTCGGCATGTTCGCGGTCAGCCCCACACTGCAGGGCGGGGGCCTCGGCAAGGTGATCATCGCCGAGGCGGAGCGGCACTCGCGGGAGATCTGGGGTGTCGCGGAGATGCACATGACCGTGATCTCCGTACGCGACGACCTCATCGCCTGGTACGAGCGGCGCGGCTACCGCCGTACGGGAAAGATGACGCCCTTCCCGTACGGCGACGAGCGCTTCGGCATTCCGCAGCGCGACGACCTGCAGTTCGAGCTGCTGGTCAAGCCCCTGGCGTGACGTTCACGCGGTGAAGCGGCCGGTGCGCTTGATCTCGGGATAGTCGGTGGTCGCGCCGTCCAGCTCCAGGGCGCGCACCAGCCGGAGCTGGTCCTGGGTGTTCACCACCCAGCCGATGATCCGCAGGTCGGCCTTCCGGGCGGCCTCGACGACCTCCAGGGTCAGTCGGCGGATGTTGAGGCAGACGGTCTCGGCGCCGGCCTCCGTGGCGCGTTCCACGGCATCGATGCCATAGCGGCTCGCGATGAGCGCGGTGCGGACGCCCGGCACGAGGCGGGCGATCTCCGCGATCGCCTCGTCGTGGAACGACGACACCTCGACCCGCCCGACCAGGTCCCGCCGATGCATGACCTCGGCCAGCGCCCGGGCCGCCGCCAGGTCCTTGATCTCGGCCTGCAGCGGCGTCCTGACGGCGTCCAGGACCTCCTCGAAGACGGGGACCCGCTCACCGTGTCCCGCGTCCAGCGCGCGCAGCTCGGCGAGCGTCTTCTCGGCGATCGGCCCCGAGCCGTCGGTCGTACGGTCCACTTCGGCGTCGTGCATGACGACGAGAGCGCCGTCCTTGCTCAGATGCAGATCGAGTTCGATCAGGTCGAGGCCCGCGTGCTGGGCGGCGATGAAGGAACGGAGGGTGTTTTCGGGTTCGACACCCATCACTCCGCGATGACCGATGGTGAGGAAGTTCAAGATTCGACTCGCTTCCGTCGACGGCGGCTCGGCTCGCGCGTGGAACCGACGGCGGCGCCCACGCGGCAAGGCCGCAGCCTAATGGCCCCGCTGTGCGATGTACCCGTTCGTACGCGGGGCAATGGCGGCGCCAGGCAGGGAAGATCCACGTCGGGCCGCCGGGACGGGTCACTCTGGGGTGGGCGAGCCCTGTGGCGGTTGACCGGCGGCCGTCGCCCTTGCCACTTGGAGAGCTGATGGTTAGTCATATCTCTGCTCAGGCAAGGGAGTTCGTCCGATCATCCTGGAGAGGTGCCGCGATGCCCACCGAGCCCGCGCCCGACGTTCTCGCCCTCATCGACGCCATCAGGGTCCACTTCCCGGACCTCGGAGGCGCCGTCACCGACGCGGCCGAGGCCCGCCGCATCCTCGCTGCCGCGCCCGCGTGGCCCTTCGAGCCGCCGTCCGTGGGCTCGGTCGAGAACCGGGCGATACCGGGTCCGAAGGGGGCACCGGAGATCCCCGTACGGATCTATCGGCCGCAGCCGATGCGGGAACCGCAGGCGCAGCCGATGCAGGAGGCGAATCCGCAGCCGATGCCGGAGCCGGTGCGGGAGTCGGAGCCGACGCTGAAGCCGGTGCCGGTCCGGCTGCCCGCGCTCCGCCCACGGTCGTCTTCTTCCACGGCGGCGGATGGGTCATCGGCGGCCTGGACACCCACGACCCCATAGCGCGCGCCCTGTGCCGGGACGGCGGTGCGGTCGTCGTCGCGGTCGACTACCGGCTCGCGCCGGAGGCCCGCTTCCCCGCGGCCGTCGACGACGCGTACGCCGCACTGTGCTGGGCCGCGAAGCACATCGGCGAACTGGGCGGGGATCCGGGCGCGTTGGTGGCCGCGGGCGACAGCGCGGGCGGGAACCTCGCGGCCGTCGCCGCGCTGATCGCCCGCGACCGGGGCGGACCGGAGCTCGCGCTCCAGGTGCTCATCTATCCCGCGACCGATGTGCGGCCACGGGGCGACACCTCCCGATGGGAGGGCGCGGGGTACTTCCTCACCCCGGCCCACGGCCGCTGGTTCGTCGAGCAGTACTTAGGGCCCGACGGAGACCGCGCGCACCCGCACGCCTCCCCTCTGATGGCCGATCCGGGTGGCCTGCCGCCCGCCCACATCGTCACCGCGGGCTTCGATCTCCTCTGTGACGAGGGTCGCGCATACGCGTCGAAATTGCTCAAGTCGGGCATAAGGGTTACCGAGGATCACCATCCGGGCATGTTCCACGGATTCTTCGGCTTCCCCGAGCTTCTCGCGGATGCCCGCGCCGCCCAGTGGCGCGCAGCGGAAGTAATCGCCTCCACGGTGTCTGGCAGTAAAAAGAGCGGTGAAGGCGGGGGGTGTGCAGGATAATCTCCAGCGACTCCCCTTGCGGGAAGGAACCTCACTTACATACGGTGTCCAGACGCGAGGTTCTCCCGTAAAGGATGGGACATGACGGAAATTCTTGTGCAGGTGGGTACGGAGGAGCGGGTTCCTCCCGTGGCCAGGGTGGTGGAGCACCCGGCATGGCCCGTGCTCAAGGATGCCGTGGAGGAGATCCGGCCCTGGCAGTCCAAGGACGGCTCCATCGACTTCGAGGCCGAGGGCGCCCCTGACGCGTCCGACGCCGATCTGGCCGTACGCCGTGCCATAGACGCCATCGAGCGGCTCGCCCCGCTGCTGCCGCACGACGCGGCCTACCACCAGGCGGTCGTGAAGGATCTGCGGCGCTGGGCCGACGGCGGCTTCCAGGTGCCCGACTTCCTCGACTCGCTGCTGGCCTTCCAGCCCGCCGCGCACCGCGAGGACGGTCTCCAGCACCTGGTCGTCTTCCCGATGTACACGCAGAACGGCAACCCGAACCGCAACTTCGAGGCGGTCGTCCTGCGCATGGTGTGGCCGGACTGGCTGGCCGAACTGGAGCGCACCCGCTACGACAATCCGCTCTTCTGCGGCATCAGTTTCGAGGACTTCACGGCCGGCTACGACACGAATTCGGCCGTTCTCTTCCCCGAGACCATCGCGGTGCGCGAGGCGCCCGAGCGCTTCTCCTGGGGCGGCATCTTCTGCGACCGCGAGGCCGCCCGCTTCCGCGCCGTCACCGACGCGGCCGTGGGCATCCTGGGTCTGGATCTGCCCGAGGACATCGCCGCCATGGTCCACGACCAGCAGCGCTGCGAGGAGGCCTTCGTCCTGTGGGACATGGTCCACGACCGCACCCACAGCCACGGCGACCTGCCGTTCGACCCGTTCATGATCAAGCAGCGCCAGCCGTTCTGGATGTACGGCCTGGAGGAGCTGCGCTGCGACCTCACCGCCTTCAAGGAGGCCGTGAAGCTGGAGGCCGACGGCGTCGCGCAGGCCCGTGACGTGCAGTACGCGGTGCTCTTCGACCGGATGTTCCGGTTCCCGGTCACCGGCGAGCGCGTGCGCAACTACGACGGTCTCGGCGGTCAGCTGCTCTTCGCATACCTGCACAAGCACGATGTCGTCCGCTGGACCGACAACAAGCTGCACATCGACTGGCAGCGCGCCCCGCTGGTCACCAACCAGCTGTGCGCCGAGATCGAGGACCTCTACCGGTCCGGCATCGACCGTCCCAAGCTGGTCCACTGGTTCAAGGCATACGAGCTGGTCTCCACCTACCTCGCCCCGCACCCCGGCTCCCGCTGGGCCAAGGGTCCGGACTCCCTCGATCTGACCCAGCCGCCGCGTAAGCTCGTGGACGACGTGCTTCCGGACGAGTTTCCGCTGAGCATGTTCTATGAGGCGCTCTCCAAGAAGCTGAAGAACGTGATCGCCTCCACCAAGGGCATCACCGCGGCGAGCGCCGAGCGGGCCGCCGCGTGAGCGCCCGCGTCCAGGACGCTCAGGAGGCGAAGAAGATGGGCAACGGAGCTCTCAGCGGTGCAGTGATCGCGGTGGCCGGCGCGGGTGGACCCGCCGGGCGCGCGACGCTGGCCAGGCTTGCCGACGCGGGCGCGACCGTCGTCGGTTCGGACAATGACCCCGAGCGGCTCGCGGAGGCCGTGGACGCGGCCCGCTACGGGCACGGCGGCGCCACCGTCGTCGGGGACACGGTCGACCTGCTCGACCTGGAGTCGACCAGCGACTGGGCCACCCGCATCGAGAAGGACTTCGGCCGCGTCGACGGCCTGGTCCACCTCGTGGGCGGCTGGCGCGGCAGCGAGACGTTCACCAAGACCAGCCTCGACGACTGGGACTTCCTGGAGTTGCTGCTCATCCGCACGGTGCAGCACACCACCCTCGCCTTCCACGAGGCGCTGCAGCGCAGCGACCGTGGCCGGTACCTCCTGATCAGCGCCGCGGGCGCCAGCAAGCCCACCGCGGGCAATGCCGCCTACGCCGCCGCCAAGGCCGCCGCCGAGGCGTGGACGCTGGCCATGGCCGACTTCTTCCACAAGGCCGGGGGCGCCGAGGGGCCGACGTCGGCGGCTGCGATCCTGGTGGTCAAGGCACTGGTGCACGACGCGATGCGCGCCGAGCGCCCGAACGCGAAGTTCGCGGGCTTCACGGACGTCAAGGACCTGGCCGAGGCCATCGCCGGCGTCTGGGAGAAGTCCGCCGCTGAAGTGAACGGAAACCGTCTGTGGCTGACCGAGAAGCCGTGAACCCTCCGAAGACCGACGCCCGGCGTCACCACGACCCGGCCGTCCGCGGCTTCGCCAGCGACAACTATGCGGGGGCCCACCCGGAGGTGCTGGCCGCCCTGGCGCTGGCCAACGGCGGCCACCAGGTCGCGTACGGCGAGGACGACTACACCGAGAACCTCCAGCAGATCATCCGCAGCCATTTCGGTGCCACCGCGGAGGCGTTCCCCGTCTTCAACGGGACCGGCGCGAACGTGGTCGCGCTCCAGGCGGTCACCGACCGCTGGGGCGCGGTGATCTGCGCGGAGAGTGCGCACATCAACGTGGACGAGGGCGGCGCCCCCGAGCGCATGGGCGGCCTCAAGCTGCTCGCGGTGCCCACGCCCGACGGAAAGCTGACCCCTGAGCTGATCGACCGGCAGGCGTACGGCTGGGACGACGAGCACCGGGCGATGCCGCAGGTCGTGTCGATCACCCAGAGCACCGAGCTGGGCACCCTCTACACGCCCGACGAGATCCGCGCGATCTGCGACCACGCCCACGCGCACGGCATGAAGGTGCACCTCGACGGGTCCCGGATATCCAACGCGGCCGCCTCCCTGAACGTCCCGATGCGGACGTTCACCAACGCGGTCGGCGTCGACATCCTGTCGCTGGGCGGGACGAAGAACGGCGCGCTGTTCGGCGAGGCCGTCGTCGTCCTCAACCAGGACGCCGTCAGCCATATGAAGCATCTGCGCAAGCTGTCGATGCAGCTCGCCTCCAAGATGCGCTTCGTCTCCGTACAGCTGGAGGCGCTGCTCGCCAAGGACCTGTGGCTGCGCAATGCCCGGCACTCGAACGAGATGGCGCAGCGGCTGGCCGAGGGCGTGCGCGCGGTGCACGGGGTGGAGATCCTCTACCCGGTCCAGGCCAACGCGGTCTTCGCGAGGCTGCCGCACGACGTCAGCGAGCGCCTGCAGAAGCGCTACCGTTTCTACTTCTGGGACGAGGCCGCGGGCGACGTCCGCTGGATGTGCGCCTTCGACACGACCGAGGACGATGTCGACAGGTTCGTGGCGGCTCTCAAAGAGGAGATGGCCCACCACTAGCCTGGGTGGCGGTGCATAGATATACGGCCTACCGAAAAGTCATTGACTCTCGGTCGGTCGTATTCCTATGCTCTGCGGCCATGGAGCTCATCCAGGAAACCCCTGACCTGTCCGCCTATTTGGCCGCCGACGAGGTCATCGACCATCACCATCCGGTCGTCCGTGAGGTGGCCGCACGCCTTGCGACGGGTGTCGCCGACTCGTATGCCTATGCGCAGGCCGCGTACGAGTTCGTACGCGACACCATTCCGCACTCGCAGGACGCCGGTGACCTGCGTGTCACCTGGCGCGCCTCCGATGTCCTGGAGCGGCGCACCGGCATCTGTCACGCCAAGGCGCACGCGCTGGCCGCACTGCTGCGAGCGGAGGACATCCCGACCGCCCTGTGCTACCAGTCGCTGCTGCACGACGACGGCAGCGGGCACGCCGTGCACGGTCTGGTGGCTGTCCGGTTCAACGGGGCCTGGCACCGACAGGACTGCCGGGGGAACAAGCCCGGCGTCGACGCGCAGTTCTCGCTCGACGGCGAGCGGCTGGCCTGGATTCCCGACCCGAAGTCCAGTGAGGTGGACTACCTGGTACTGTACGCTGAACCTCACCCGGCCGTTCTGCGTGCCCTCAAGAAGGCCCCGGACCGGCCCTCCCTGTGGCAGACGCTTCCCACCGCACTCTGAGGCAAGGCAGGCAAGGCAGACGATGACTCTCACGCTCACCGTGTTCGACGAGGTGCGCGCCCTCGCGCCCGACTTCACCCACGTCGCCATCGAGGCGCACGGACTGGTCAACGGGGCCAGCACCGAGGGGACTTCGGCGCTGCTCGACGACGCAGCGCGACGACTGGCTGTACGCCTGGACGGTCGAGCTCCGCACGAGGACCCGCACATGGCGGCCTGGCGGGAGGTGTACACGGCGTTCGGCTCCAAGCCTTCGCGCACCCGCAACTCGGCGGAGGCGTTGGCCAAGCGCGCCCTCTCGGACGCCGGACTGCCTCGAATCAATGTCCTCGTGGACGTCTACAACGCGATCAGCGTCGCCCACCTGATCCCGGTCGGTGGCGAGGACACCGGCCACATCCAGGGCGCGATGCGGCTCGTGCGCGCCACCGGTGACGAGGACTTCGTGACCGTCGCGGGCGGGCAGGAGGTCGTCGAGCACCCCGACGCGGGCGAGGTGGTGTGGCGCGACGACGCGGGCGTGACGTGCCGACGCTGGAACTGGCGCCAGGGGCCGCGCACCCGGCTCACGGAAGAGTCTGTCTCGGCGGTCTTCCTCCTGGAGAGCCTGGCGCCGATGCCGGTGGCCGACGTCGAGGCCGCCGGCGCCGAACTCGCCGAGCTGCTGGAGAAGTTCAGCCCCGGGGCGCAGATCACCGTCCACGCCCCGGAGTAGGCAACCCGAGGACGATCGGGACCGGTTCCCGCCGCGGCGTTTGCGGTGGGCGGACCGGGTCCGTAGATGGCGGGGCCACCGCGCGTTCCGCCTAGAGGCAGACGCCGAGGCCCCCCGGAGACAGCTGGGCCATCGGCGGCGGCATCTACGTGGACCCGGCAATGCACTGCACTGACTGCACCACCGTGGAGGCCCACTTCGACGTGCTCGCCCTCGGCGGGACGGGCGGCGGTTCCGCCACGGGAGCCGAGGACACCACGCCGACCGCTGGGTCGCACCGGGTCACGCCGACCGCTGGTGGGTCGCACCGGGTCACGTCGACCGCCGGTGGGTCGCACCGGGCCACGTCAGACCGCCGGTGGGTCGCAGGGCGCCACGTCGAGCCCTTCGGCCACCGGGGGCCTCGCCGGGACGGGGTTCGTCCTCCGCGCTGCCGGCGATCGCCGCGGTGGGTGGCTTGGCCGTGGTGGCCGGTGCGGGCGCGGTGATCATGGTGCGGCGCCGCAAGCGCCGTTCGGGGCATCGGCGGGTGTCGCGGACAGCGGCCGGGAGGCACGGCTCGTACGTTCGGCTGGCATGACATACGTGCCGAGTGATTGCGCATCCAGCCCCACCCGCCGCACCGCGCTTGCCGGGCTCATCGGTGGGGCCGGAGCCGTGCTGGCCGCCGGATGCACCCCGTCGGACGCATTGCCCGCATCTGCGCGCACTCCCAGCCCCACGGCGTCGGCCTCCGCCGCGGCGGGCAACCCCACGCCCGGGGTGATGACGCTCTTCAATGACCCGGCCTTCAACTTCAACGGGCTCCTCGCACTCGGTGCGTCCGGCTACGGCGCCGGTGAGGTGGGCGAGGTACTCACCGCCGTGAACGCGATCAACAAGGCCGGCCTCTCCGCGCAGACGTACACCGAGACCTTCAAGGCACTCGGCGATCAGCTGATGGAGCCGCCCCGGGGCAGCAAGGCCGGGACGGAGACCACACGCTTCCGTGCGCTGCGGGCCGCCCAGTACTACGGTCAGGCGCTGTTCTTCGTCCTCGGCTCCGACGACCCCGGCAGCGAGAAACAGCTGTACCAGGCCGGGCGCGGCGCCTCAGACAAGTTCTGCCAGCTGTGCGACCCGGCACCCGTGACGGCGAATGTCCCGTACGGGAAGACCCCGCTGCCTGTGTGGTTCTTCCGGCCGGACGGCTCCGGCGAGCGACGCCCCACCGTGATCCTCACCAACGGCAGCGACGGACAGAACGTCGACATGTGGACCTACGGCGTCCCGGCGGCTCTGCGGCGCGGCTGGAACGCACTCGTGTACGACGGGCCCGGCCAGGGGCAGTTGCTCTTCGTGGACCAAGTGGTCTTCACTCCGCGTTGGGAGACCGTGGTCACGCCACTCGTCGACTGGCTGGCCGCCCGGTCGGACGTGGACGAGGGCAAGATCGCCCTGACCGGGCTGAGCATGGCCGGGAATCTGGCGCCCCGGGCCGCGGCCTTCGAGAACAGGATCGCCGCTCTGGTGGCGATGCCCGGAGTGCTCGTGCCCTGGCTGGGCTTTCCTCCGGAAATCCGGAAGATCCTCACCCCGGACAAGGAGGAGACCAACAACATCTGGAACAAGGAGGTCGTCCCCGAGCTGCCTCCGTCCGCGGCTGCGACGATGAAGAAGCGCATCGAGCCCTTCTCCGTGCCGGCGATGCTCGACGTCCGCGCGGGCAAGATGTTCACCGACTTCTACACCCCCGCCAAACTCATCGAGTCCCTGGACATCACGAGCGTTGTGGGCCGCATCAAGATGCCCACGCTGGTCCTCGACTACGACGACGAGCAGTTCTATCCCGGCCAGCCGCGCCAGATGTTCGACAAGCTGACGTCTCCCAAGGACTACGTGAAGCTCACCGCGGCCACCGGCGCGCAGCTGCACTGCTCCCCGATGGCCCCGCAGCAGCACTGCGAGGTCGTCTTCGACTGGCTGCAGGAGAAGCTGTCAGGCAACTGACTTGCGGGGCAGGGGTTGTTGGCAGGTCGTGCCGATGCCGGTCCAGCACCGCATGAGTTCGCGGTGGTCGTACTCGATGCGCCGGTATCTGGCGCAGACCAGCTCCATGACCTCGGCCACCTCCCGGCGCCGCGTGGAGTCGACCAGTTCGTCGAGCCCGCCGAAGACGACCGGCGCCGCACCGCTCAGCAGAAGCCGGTCGACGGCGCCGGAGGGCGCCGGGCACTGGCAGTAGGGCTCCAGCCGGTGCTCGACGGCTTCCACGATCATGCCGGCCGCGACTTCGGCCGCCACGGAACTCGGGCCCCCTTCCCCGGATTTCCGCTCAATACGGGGAACGCATCCGCCGGCTGACGGAGCGTCCAGACGGCCTGGCGCGGCGGCCAGAGGGCGTGGACCGAGGTCCACGCCCCGGAGCGACGATTCAGCGCGGGCCGCCGCGCCGTAGTCACGAGCAAGCGCGCTCGGCCGTCCAGGAGTGACGATTCAGCGCGCCCCCGGCCGCGCCGGAGGTGACGATTCAGCGGGCCTCGGCCGCCTTCACCTCTTCGGGAGTCGGTGCCGTGCCGCCGAGGTGGGCGGGCATCCACCAGGTGTCGTCCGGACCCTTGGGCCGTACGGGATAGGCGCGTTGTGCGGCCTCCAGGAGCTCCTGGACGCGCTCGCGCAGACGCCGCGTGATGGCGCCCGCGTACTGGTCCTGGGGTGCCTCCACCGGCTCGCCGACCCGGATGGTGATCGGGGTGTGGCTGCGCTTGAAGTTGCGCGGGTGGCCCTTGGTCCACAGTCGCTGGGTGCCCCACAGGGCCATCGGGATCAGCGGGACGCCGGCCTCCTGGGCCATGCGCGCGGCACCCGACTTGAAGCTCTTCAAGGTGAAGGACTGCGAGATGGTCGCCTCGGGGAAGACGCCGACGATCTGGCCGGAGCGCAGCGACTCCAGCGCGTGCTGGTACGCCGTCTCACCTTGCTTGCGGTCCACCGGGATGTGCTTCATGCCGCGCATCAGCGGACCGGAGATCTTGTGCCGGAAGACCGACTCCTTGGCCATGAAGCGCACCAGACGCTTCTGCGGCAGGGCGGCCAGACCATCGAAGATGAAGTCCAGATAGCTGATGTGATTGCTCACCAGCACGGCACCGCCCGAGCGCGGAATGTTCTCCGATCCCTTGCAGTCGATCTTGAGGTCCCAGGCCTTGAACAACGTTTGGGCGAGACCGACGACGGGGCGGTAGACAAGCTCTGCCATGGACGGGGTGGACCCTTCTCTCTGCCTGGGAAGGGGGCTCCCGGCGGGAAAGTTACGCAGCCGTAGGTTTACGGCATTGCGCAGATCGTGCCCGAAGAACGGACGGGGGGCCAGTCCTGGTGCCGCACGGCGGCGAGATCCTCGTCACGTCCATCACTTGATCCACCTCGGACTTTTAACCCGCCTTTACTCCGCACGTGCCGTCATGCGGCGTGCGACCAGGTACAACTCGCATCCCAAGCAGTACCCGAACGCCGCATTGAGGAACGCCGCGGCGAGCGCGCAACCGGCCGCCGCGAGCCCCAGCCACTGCGGCCCCGCCGTGTAGCCGATCAGTCCCACCACCGCGAAGACGAGTCCGACCGCCTGCGCGAACTGCGGCGGTTCGGGCGCCTCGAACTCCGTCGGCGGCCCGAGACGAGGGCGTACGACCCTGCGGAACAGCCAGCCGTACGGAGAGCGCGCCACCCCGCCCGCCGCGCCCAGCGCGAACGCCAGTACCTGCCAGGCCAGCAGCCAGGCGCTGCCGGTGATCAGCACGACCGCCAGTACGGCGGTCGTCACGGCCGCGCCGAATCGCGGGCCCCTCACATCGATGTCCATGAATCAAGCATTCCGCACGGGGCGGTATCCGGGGAGCCGGGAATCTTTGCGGTCTTGTGAATGCTTGTGCAGAGGATGACCGGACTTGTGGTGTGCGTGGTGGTGCTCGTCCTGGCGAGCGCGTACGGAGTGCTGCATCAGCGGCGGAGCGGGAGGGTGAGAGTGCGCGGGCGCGACGGCGGAAAGCGGCTCGGCGCGGCGGAGTTGGGGGAGGGGCTCGGTGAACGGGCCACGCTCGTCCAGTTCTCCAGCGCCTTCTGCGCCCCGTGCCGGGCGACACGCAGGGTCCTCGGCGAGGTGGCCGAGATGGTCCCGGGCGTGACCCACATCGAGATCGACGCCGAGGACCGCCTGGAACTCGTCCGCGCACTCGACATCTTGAAGACCCCGACCGTGCTGGTGCTCGACGCGGACGGCCGGATCGTACGACGCGCCACCGGTCAGCCGCGCAAGGCGGATGTGATCGCCGCGTTGGGGGAGGCCGTATGAGGCCGTGGCGATCTTGGTGACGCATCTCCCAGATCCCGGGACGCACTTGACTGCACGCACCACCTATCGTCAGCCTGACCGTATGCCCCCGGAACTCCTTCTCTTCGAGCGTGTCCACGTGGACCTGGCCCGCACCGCGAGTGCGCGGTGTCCGGGCTGTTGAGCAGCCACGGATCCGCTCGTCATTTCACCCAGAGGGACAACTCCATGACGGCCACGCCCGACCTAGGCACTCCCCAGCTCGCCTCTCCGGACCTGCTGCGCTCCGTCTTCCGGCGGCACGCCGCCGGTGTCGCCGTGATCACGGCTTCTGGCGGCGGGGGCCCCGTCGGCTTCACCGCCACCTCGCTCACCTCGGTCTCCGCCGAGCCCCCTGTCGTCTCCTTCGGCGTCGGTGTCGGCGCCTCCAGCTGGCCCGCGATCTCCGAGTCCGACCATGTCGGCGTCCACATACTCGGCGAACACCAGCAGGAGCTGGCCGTCACTTTCGCCAGAAGCGGAGCTGACCGCTTCGGCGCGCCCACCCGATGGCGTAAGGGGCCCGAAGGAGTTCCCGTCCTCGACGACGTGCTCGCCTGGCTCGTCTGCAGGGTCGTCGCACGCGTGCCCGCGGGCGATCACCGCATCGTGCTGGCCGAGGTCGTCCTCGGCGACCCTTCGGGCGCGGGCCGCCCGCTTCTGTACCACCAGGGGCGCTTCAACGGCCTGCGCGCCTGAAGCTACTCGGCAGTCCTACCCACCGGTCCTACCCGTCGGTTACACAGCGTTGCCAAGGTCACAGTTCAAAGCGCTTGCTTAGTGGGCATTCAATGGGTGTACTGACGAGTAATATTTCGTTCGGAGCGCGGGTCGCCCCGACCGGGATCGGCCGCTTCAGGCGCCTATGCTGCCTGAAAGAAGGCAGCCCAGAAATGACGATGCAGTAGGAGAGCCGGCGTGAGCTTGAGGATCGTTGTCACTGTGAAGTACGTGCCCGACGCCACTGGCGACCGGCACTTCGCCGATGACCTGACCGTCGACCGTGACGACGTGGATGGTCTGCTCTCGGAGCTCGACGAATACGCGGTGGAGCAGGCGCTGCAGATCGCCGAGGACGCCGACGACGCCGAGATCACCGTGCTGACCGTCGGCCCCGAGGACGCCAAGGACGCGCTGCGCAAGGCGCTTTCCATGGGCGCGGACAAGGCCATCCACGTCGAGGACGACGACCTGCACGGCACGGACGTCATCGGTACGTCGCTGGTGCTGGCGAAGGCGATCGAGAAGGCCGGTTACGACCTGGTCATCTCCGGCATGGCCTCCACCGACGGCACCGCCGGTGTGGTCCCCGCGCTGCTGGCCGAGCGCCTGGGCGTCCCGCAGGTCACGCTGCTCTCCGAGGTCTCCGTCGAGGACGGCGTCGTCAAGGGCCGCCGTGACGGCGACTCCGCCTCGGAGCAGCTGGAGGCTTCCCTCCCGGCCGTCGTGTCGGTCACCGACCAGTCGGGTGAGGCGCGTTACCCCTCTTTCAAGGGCATCATGGCCGCCAAGAAGAAGCCGGTGGAGTCCTGGGACCTGGAGGACCTGGAGCTCGAGGCGGACGAGGTCGGTCTCGAAGGCGCCTGGACCAAGGTGGACTCCGCGGCCCAGCGCCCGGCGCGCACCGCCGGCACGATCGTCAAGGACGAGGGCGAGGGCGGCAAGCAGCTCGCTGAGTTCCTCGCGGGCCAGAAGTTCATCTAAGGGGAGCGACAGCGCGGGTCGGTTGCAACACGACCCGCGCGCCTCGGAGTGCTTCTGCCTCGCACCTCGCAGGAGAGCATTCCCGTGACTCCTCCCCCGAAGGGGCTTCTCAATCGACTGTCGAGACGGCCTCATGACGGACAAGCCCTGCCCGGTGCCGAAGGCACGGGCGTGAGCGTAGCAGTCAACAAGTCTTCCCCCGGCCGAAGTCCGGGATTCTCGCGCAGGAGTAGCAATGGCTGAAGTTCTCGTCTACGTCGACCACGTGGACGGCGCCGTCCGCAAGCCCACCCTGGAGCTGCTGACCCTGGCCCGTCGCATCGGCGAGCCCGTCGCCCTCGCCCTCGGCCCCGGTGCCGAGAACACCGCCGCCGCGCTCGCCGAGCACGGCGCGGTGAAGGTCCTCACGCACGACGCCGCCGAGTACGCCGACTACCTGGTCGTCCCGAAGGTGGACGCTCTGCAGGCCGCGTACGAGGCCGTCTCGCCGGCCGCCGTGCTGGTGCCGTCCTCCGCCGAGGGCAAGGAGATCGCGGCCCGCCTCGCGGTCCGTATCGGCTCCGGCATCATCACCGACGCCGTCGACCTGGAGGCCGGCGACGAGGGTCCGGTGGCCACGCAGTCCGCGTTCGCCGCCTCCTTCACCACCAAGTCCCGTGTCTCCAAGGGCACCCCGGTCATCACGGTCAAGCCGAACTCGGCTCCCGTGGAGGCCGCCCCGGCCGCCGGCGCCGTCGAGGCCCTCGCGGTCTCCTTCTCCGAGAAGGCCACCGGCACCAAGGTCACCGCGCGCACCCCGCGCGAGTCGACCGGCCGCCCCGAGCTGACCGAGGCCGCGATCGTGGTCTCCGGCGGCCGTGGTGTCAACGGCGCCGAGAACTTCTCGATCATCGAGGCGCTGGCCGACTCCCTCGGTGCCGCCGTGGGCGCCTCGCGCGCCGCGGTCGACGCCGGCTGGTACCCGCACTCCAACCAGGTCGGCCAGACCGGTAAGTCCGTCTCGCCGCAGCTGTACATCGCCTCCGGCATCTCCGGCGCGATCCAGCACCGCGCCGGTATGCAGACGTCGAAGACGATCGTGGCGATCAACAAGGACGCCGAGGCCCCGATCTTCGACCTGGTCGACTACGGCGTGGTCGGCGACCTCTTCGAGGTCGTCCCGCAGCTGACCGAGGAGATCAACTCCCGCAAGGGCTGATGGGTTCGCAGGCTGTACGAGGCCCCCGTGACCGGCAGGTCACGGGGGCCTCGGCTCATTCCAGGGTCAGCACCACCTGCACGGGCAGGTGGTCGCTGGGGAACTGGCCGTGCTGTTCGAAGGTGTTGATCGATGCCCGGTGGGTCGTGACGCCCGGAGTGGTCAGGATCCAGTCGATGCGGTCGCCGTCCGGAATCAGCGGTTTGTAGCCGTGGAAGGTCGCGTACAGCTTGCTGCGCTCGGCCGCCGTGTCCCAGGTGTCGACGAGTCCGGCGCCCAGCAATGTGTCGTAGGCCGGGTTCTTGTGGGCCGCCGCGTTGAAGTCGCCGGTCACGACGAACGGTAGGGACCCGTCCAGTTCGCCGATCCTCTGGGCGATGAGCGATGCCGCACGCGCGCGTGCGTACTGGCTCGCGTGGTCGAGGTGGGTGTTGAGGACGTAGAACTCCCGCCCGCTGCCGCGCAGATCGCGGAATCGGACCCAGGTGACGATGCGGGGCAGAGAGGCACCCCAGGTGTTGGAGCCGATCACCTTGGGTGTGTCGGAGAGCCAGAAGGTGTCGTGCTCGGCCGGAGCGAGGCGTCGGGTGTCGTAGAAGATCGCGACCGACTCGTCATGGCTGCCGCCCTCGCGGCCGGTGCCGATCCAGTCGTAGTGCGGTCCGAGGTCGGAGGCGATGTCAAGCACCTGCGTGTACAGGCCCTCCTGGGTGCCGATGACGTGGGGGGTCTCCCGGCGTAAGAGTTCGCGCATCACCGGGCGGCGCGCGGACCAGCTGTTGGGTTCGACGGTGCTCGCGAAGCGGAGATTGAAGGTCATGACCTCCAGGGGGCGGCCGCCCTGCCGGGTGGCGGAGGCCTGCGCCGTACTGAGCAGGGGCATGGCGACCGCGGCGGCCGCCGCGGTCCTGAGCCCCATGCGCCGGGTCACTCTGGTGGAGTTCGACACGCGTGCTCCTTCGGTCGCGAGTCAGGATGAAGGGTGTGCGTCGCAGTGTGGAAGAAGGAACAGAGACAAGAGTGAACGGGCCGGGGCATCGGGGTGTCCCGCGATCCAAGAGGGTGTTGACCGGCAGGAAGGTCCCCAGATAACTTCGTTCTACGGATTGTTGATTCCGTAGTGCGGAAAAGTGGAGGGTGTGGGATGGGTCAGGGTCAGCAGGACAAGGTGGCGACGAGCCTCGCGGGCGCCGTCAGCGAGGAGATCAGCGCCTCCCTCGCCCCGGTCGACGCCGAACTGGAGCGCCGCTACCCCGGAGACCCCGGCACCCGGCAGCCCGTCCACACCGTGTACGTCCCCGGCGACGTGTTCGCCGCCGACACCATCCGCTCCTGGGGCGACCAAGCCCTTGCCGCCCTCGATGAGCACGCCCCGGACGCCGCTTCCTTCGCCGCCGTCCTCGGCCTCACCGACGAGCTCGCCGAGCCCGTCTACGACCGCGTACGGGCCAAGCTGGAGCGCGAACCCATCGAGGACCTGCGCGTCGACTTCGAGGACGGCTACGGACCGCGCCCGGACGCCGAGGAGGACGGGGCGGCGGCGCGCGCTGCCCGGTTGATCGCCGAGGCCTACGAGAACGGCACGGCGGCCCCGTACATGGGCATCCGCATGAAGTGCATGGAGGCGCCGGTACGCGACCGGGGCATCCGCACGCTCGACATCTTCCTCACCGGCCTGATGGAGGCCGGCGGCCTGCCCGACGGGCTCGTGCTGACGCTGCCGAAGGTGACGTACGCGGAGCAGGTCACCGCGATGGTCCGACTCCTTGAGGAGTTCGAGAAGGCGCGCGGCCTGGAGCCCGGCCGGATCGGCTTCGAGATCCAGATCGAGACCAGCCAGTCCATCCTCGCCACAGACGGCACCGCGACCGTCGCCCGGATGATCCAGGCGGCCGACGGCCGCGCCACCGGTCTGCACTACGGCACCTTCGACTACAGCGCCTGCCTCGGCGTCTCCGCCGCCTACCAGGCCAGCGACCACCCCGCCGCCGACCACGCCAAGGCGATCATGCAGGTCGCGGCCGCCGGCACCGGCGTACGCGTCTCCGACGGCTCCACGAACGTCCTGCCGGTCGGCCCGACCGAGAAGGTCCACGACGCCTGGCGGCTGCACTACGGCCTCACCCGCCGTGCCCTGGCCCGCGCCTACTACCAGGGCTGGGACATGCACCCCGGCCACATCCCCACCCGATACGCCGCCGTCTTCGCCTTCTACCACGAGGGCTTCGAGCAGGCCGCCGCCCGCCTCGCCCGCTACGCCGCCCACGCCGGCGGCGACGTCATGGACGAGCCCGCCACCGCCAAGGCCCTCAGCGGCTACCTCCTGCGCGGTCTGGACTGCGGCGCCCTGGACATCGCCGAGGTCGCGAGGGCCACGGGTCTGACGCGGGCGGACTTGGAGGGCTTTGCGGCGCCGAGGCGCGGGGACCTGACAATCTCCGGGAAGTAGAGAGCGCCCTGTAAGGGGCGTGGGGCTGTGCCCCTGCGCGGCTCCGCCCGCGTGGGCGCGACCCGCCACAGACAACCCTCCAGTTCGACGACGGAGCGGCCTGCCTAGACGTATCTCTCCAGGCCGGAGGCCATGGTGAGCCGCTCCTCGGCGAACAACCGGGTTCCGCGCGAGCAGAGCGCCCTGTCGAAGCGCGCCCGGGCGCAGAACTCCTCGGGAGTGTCCCCGAACAGCTCCCGCAGCCGCGGGGACGCCGCGAGGAGCGAGGCGAGCAGCGCACGCTCGCCGGAGTGCGCACGGGGCATCCCGGCACCGTCGTGAAGCACCCCACGCCGGTTGACGTAGACGTACGCACCGGGCAGCACCTCACCGGACTCCAACTCGATCCCGGCGTCGGACGAGGGAAGCCAGGCCCGGTCGTAGGCCCCGGTCGCCGAGGAAACTCCCTCGCTCCTGTCGATCACGGCGAGCTGGTCCGAGTCGAACCAGGTGACGAACAACTCGCTGACCGCACCCGGCGCATGGAACGGCGACGCGGACACGTACCCCATGAGGCTCACATGGGCGGACACGCCGACGCCGATGCCGGCTACCCGCACCTTCACCATCGGGATCGTGCCGGACACCTCGGACTCCGCCATCTTGTGCCGGAGTTGGCCGGGGCAGGCGTTGGAGCCGACGGCCACGACCGGGACGCGGTCCTCGTACACCAGGCGTGTCAGGGGCAACAGCCGGTCCCCGTCGAGGAGTCCGGACTCCGCGGGCCACGCGCCCGGATAGCTCAACGGATGGTCGCGCGGCGCCTCGGCGAGGCCGAGGGCGTCGAGCGAACAGGGGTCCGGGGCGCCCATAGCTCAGTACGCGGGCGGCAGTTCCCCCGAGCCGCGTGTGATCAGGCGCGTCGGGAGTTCGATGCGCTCCGGGGTCACGAGATTGCCGTCGAGCTGGCGGAAGAGCCGCTCGGCGGCGGTGCGGCCGAGGGCGGCGGCGTCCTGGGCGACGACGGTCACGCCGGGCTGCAGGAGGTCGGCGAGCTCGATGTCGTCGAAGCCGACGAGGGCGACGGGGCGGCCGCGCTCGGCGATGACACGGACGACCGTGACGGTGACGCGGTTGTTGCCGGCGAAGATCGCGGTGACGGGGGAGGGGCCGGACAGCATGCCCTCGGCCGCCTTCCGCACCCGCTGCGGGTCGGTGACGCCGAGGGACATCCAGGCGTCCTCCACCGGGATGCCCGCGTCCTCCATGGCGGCGCGATAGCCGCGCAGCCGCTCGGCGGCGGTGTGGATGCGGGGCATGTCGCCGATGAAGCCGATCCGGCGGTGACCGTGGGCGATGAGGTGGGCGACACCGTCGCGGGCGCCGCCGAAGCTGTCCGAGAGGACGACGTCGGCGTCGATCTTGCCGGCCGGGCGGTCCACGAAGACCGTGGCGACGCCTGCCTTTATCTCGGGCTCCAGATAGCGGTGGTCGTCACCGGCCGGAATGACGACGAGCCCGTCCACGCGGCGCGCACACAGGGCGAGGACCAGTTCCTGCTCGCGGTCCGGGTCCTCGGCGCTGGAGCCGTTGATCAGCAGGGCTCCGTGCGCACGGGCCACTTCCTCGACCGCGCGGCTCAGCGGCCCGTAGAACGGGTCCGCGAGGTCCTCCAGGACGAGGCCGATGCTGGCGGTGCGACCCTTGCGCAGCACCCGCGCGCTGTCGTTGCGCCGAAAGCCCAGCGTGTCGATGGCCTCCTGGACGCGGCGCTCGGTGTCCGGGGTGACCCCCGGCTCGCCGTTGACTACGCGCGAGACCGTCTTGAGGCCGACTCCCGCACGGGCCGCTACGTCCTTCATGGTCGGACGGTTTCCGTAGCGGTTCTCGGATCGGCGGGCGGTCTCGGCCACGATGTGCTGTCCTGTCCTGTCGTCCACGGGGATGCGTAGGTCCATGGGGTTGTATGAGGATGTGGCGTCGAGCATAGAGCCTGGACAACGTTGTCAGATGCGGGAGAGACTGTCCACCGCAATCTCCGGTCTGCGCCCCCACCGTGAGACCGGCCTGCCCTTTTCTCAAGGTTCACCGGGAGACCTGACTCTGATGCACACCGACCTCGTGGCCGCGCTCGACATCGGCGGCACCAAGATCGCCGGAGCGCTGGTGGACGGCCACGGCCGGATCCTCCTGCGCGCGCAGCGCGCGACGCCCGCACAGGAGGACGGCGACACCGTGATGCGGGCCGTCGAGGACGTCATCGGCGAACTGACGGTCTCCCCGCTGTGGAGCAGGGCGCGGGCCGTCGGCATCGGCAGCGCGGGCCCGGTGGACGCCTCCGCCGGCACGGTGAGCCCCGTGAATGTCCCGGGCTGGCGGGACTACCCGCTGGTCGAGCGGGTCCGCAAGGCCGCGGCGGGGCTGCCCGTCGAGCTGATCGGCGACGGCGTGGCCATCACGGCGGCCGAGCACTGGCAGGGCGCCGCCCGCGGCCACGACAACGCGCTGTGCATGGTGGTGTCCACGGGCGTGGGCGGCGGGCTCGTCCTGAACGGGCAGTTGCACCCCGGTCCCACCGGCAACGCCGGCCACATCGGGCACATCAGCGTCGACCTCGACGGCGACGCGTGCCCGTGCGGCTCGCGCGGCTGCGTCGAGCGCATCGCGAGCGGTCCGAACATCGCCCGCCGCGCGCTGGAGGGCGGCTGGCGGCCCGGTCCCGACGGCGACACCTCGGCCGCCGCGGTGGCCGAGGCCGCCCGCGCGGGCGACCCGGTCGCCGTGGCCTCCTTCGAACGGGCCGCGCAGGCGCTCGCGGCGGGCATCGCGGCCACGGCGACCCTCGTGGAGATCGACATCGCCGTCATCGGCGGGGGAGTGGGCAAGGCGGGCGATGTCCTGTTCGCGCCGCTGCGCGAGGCCCTGGCCACCTACGCGACGCTGTCCTTCGTACGGCGGCTGACCGTGGCGCCCGCGCTGATGGGCACGGACGCCGGTCTGGTCGGCGCGGCCGCGGCCGCGCTCAGCAGGAATCCGAGCGCGACCGCTGCCGGCGTCTGAGCGGTCGAGGGTCCGGGAGGTCGGGGGCCGAACTGCCCGGCGGACCGCTCGGAGCGTAACCCGCAGCGACCCGACCGCTCGGGGTATGGCCTGCGGCGGCCCGACCGCTCGGGGTATGGCCCGCAGCGGCCCGACGGCTCGGGGTATGGCCTGCGGCGGCCCGACCGCTCGGGGTATGGCCCGCAGCGGCCCGACGGCTCGGGGTATGGCCTGCGGCGGCCCGGCCGCTCGGGGTATGACCCCCGCGGCGGCCCGACCGACCCGTGGCCGACCGCCCGGGGCTGATCGTTTCAGCCCCGGACGGCAGGAATCCAGCCCCTCCGGCGTTCGAGGAGGGGTCTGGGGCGGAGCCCCGGGTACGGGACGGGCAGGGGCGGAGGGGGCGAAAATCCCACCCACCCTCAGGGGAGTGGACCCGCAGGTCCCGCACCGACCGACGGCGCCAACGGATCCCCGCTCTCAACGGCAGGGGTATGAACCGTCGTGGTCTGACCGACGGGAGTCCCGCCTCCGCCGCTTCAGCAACTCAGCTTCGCGTCCGCCCAGTCCGCGTGGTCCGAGTCGATCCCGTCGCCGCCGTCGGTGACGACGAGTCGGACCACCTGGGCCCCGGTCACGTCCGCCGTGATCGGCTGGGCCGGCATCGCGTTGGTGAGGACGCCGGTCGAGGCGACCTTGGTCCCGTCGGCCCAGATCTCGAAGGCTACGGTGCCCTTGGCGCCCTTTTCGTCGTCGACGCCCACGTCCGCGGTGACCGTCTGGCACGCCTTGCCCGTGTAGTACTCGACGGCGCTCTCCGCGTGCACGCCGAGCCCCTTGGCGTATACGACTCCGCCCAAAGTGATCGGATGACCGTCGCCCGCGGCACTCTCACCATTGCTGGTGTTGCGTTCAACCGGTCCCCAGCCGTTGGCCGTCGACAGCCACGGAAGGTCACCCAGGGAGGAGACCCCGGAGGGTGGGGCCACGACCACGGACGCCTTCAGCGGCAGCACGCTCTCGGCGCGTACGCCGGTGGGTGAGCGGTAACTGGCCTTCAGCGTCAGGTCGTACGAGCCCGTGGCAGCCCCGGCCGGGGCGGTGACCTGCCACCGCGTACGCAGGGCGCGGCCCGTCAGCACGGTGCCCGCGCTCGTCGGCGAGGTCGCCGCGACCGTCCAGCCCTCGGGGCCGTTCAGCGTCACGGAGACGCGCTTCGCGGGCGTCCGGCCGAGGTCGGTGACCGTCGACGTCAGCGAGGCCGTCCTGCCCGCCTCGACCAACGGGCTTCCGTCCAGGCCGAGTTCGACGGCGGGCGGGTTGTTGGCCCACCGCGGGTCGACCGAGACCCGTACCAGCACGGTCCCGTGGGCGGGAACGGTCGCCGAGATGGTGCCCGCGGTGTTGTAGCTCTTGTGCTGCCACAGATCGCGCAGTGTGTAGGCGTCCGCCTCGGGCAGGCCCACGGCCTGCGCGGTCGTGGCGATCCGCTGTGCGCTGCCCGTCTCGTTGAACAGCGCCACCGACCGGCTGCCGTCCTTCATCTCTTTGGCGACGACCCAGCGTCCGCCCTCGGAGGAGAGCACAGTGCCCTGCTTGCCCAGCGGGTCCTGGTCGACGGCGATGACCTCCTGGTTGTCGAGGATGTCGAAGGTCGCGGTGGACGCCTTGCGCAGATCGGAGCCGATCAACAGCGGCGCCGCCATGATCGACCACATGGAGAAGTGCGAGCGGTACTCGGTGTCGGTCATGCCGCCGTTGCCGACCTCCAGCATGTCCGGGTCGTTCCAGTGCCCGGGGCCGGCGTGCGGGGCGAGGGGCAGGTTCTGCTTGAGGATCGACAGCATCGAGCCCCAACTGTCGCTGATGTCCCCGGTCGTACGCCACAGATGTCCGACGTCCGACGCCCATTCCCAGGGTTTGTTCTGGCCCCACTCGCAGATGCTGTAGACGATGGGGCGCCCGGTCGCCTTCAGGGCGTCACGCATTGTCGTGTACCGCAACTTGGCGTCCACGCCCTGGTTGTTGCAGTTGTCGTACTTGAGGTAGTCGACACCCCAGTCGGCGAACTGCTGGGCGTCGCTGTACTCGTGGCCGAGAGCGCCGGGGAATCCGGCGCTGTTGCAGGTCTTCGTGCCCGCGCTGGTGTAGATGCCGAGCTTGAGCCCCTTGGCGTGCACGTAGTCGGCGACTGCCTTGATTCCGCCGGGGAATCGCACCGGGTCGGGGACCAACTTGCCGTTCGCGTCCCGGGACGGCAGGGCCCAGCAGTCGTCCAGATTGACGTACTGATACCCGGCTTCCTTGAGGCCCTTGTCGACGAAGATGTCCGCGATGCCCTTGACCATGTCCTCGTTGAACTCGGCGCGGCAGTGCGTGGAGTTCCAGTTGTTGAAGCCCATCGGCGGGGTGAGGGCGAGACCGTCCGCCAACGTGGGGGAGGCGGGTTCCTGGGCGGGGGCGGCGAAGGCGGGCGAGATGAGCCCGGTCGTACACAACAGTCCTGCGGCTAGCGCTCCGACCACTCTTCGGCGGGTTGTGCGGGTGTGAAGGTGACGCATCGTTACGTTCCTCCGAACTCGCGAAAGGTTGGATGTCTACATGTCCGCGACAATGGTGCGCGTTTACGGTAGGACCTGTCCGACTCTGTTGGAAGAGAAGTGGTAACGGTTGTTCGATATCTCGTCGGAACCCTTGACGGCACCACCACTTGGGAGTGAGATCCAAGCCTCGCGTTCGGTTGTGTTGGGTGGCACCCCGAGGAGGGGACATGGCACAGTCATCGTTGAAGGGGCTCGTCGTGCCCGTAGGCACGACAGGACATCGGATGTCCCGGCGAAATCTCTTGCGTGGTGCGGCCGTCGGAGCCGGCGCGCTCACACTCCCCGCCCTGCTGTCCGCGTGCGGCGACGGACCCGGTGGAAACAAGAACGAGGTAACGGTGGGGTCCAACGCGTCGGACCCGGTCCCCAAGAAGGCGTACGCGGCGGCCTTTGCGGCGTACGAGAAGAAGTCCGGCAAGAAGGTCAAGGTCAACACCAAGGACCACAACGACTTCCAGGAGAACATCAACCGTTATCTCCAGGGCACGCCCGACGACGTCTTCATGTGGTTCGCCGGATATCGCATGCAGTACTTCGCGGAGAAGGGGCTCCTGCACGAGGTCAGCGACGTGTGGAGCGGATTCAGCGGATTCTCCGACGCGCTCAAGGAACAGTCCACGCACGCGGGCAAGCAGTACTTCGTGCCCTATTACTACTACCCGTGGGCCGTCTTCCACCGGAAGAGCCTCTTCCAGAGCAAGGGTTATCAACAGCCGAAGACCTGGGACGAGTTCATCGCGCTCGCCAAGAGGATGTCCAAGGACGGCACTCCGGTCGCCTTCTGCGACAAGGACGGCTGGCCCGCGATGGGCACCTTCGACTACATCAACATGCGTCTGAACGGATACGACTTCCACAAGTCGCTGATGGCCGGCGACGAGTCGTGGACCGGCACCAAGGTCAAGAACGTCTTCGACACCTGGCGCGAACTCATGCCGTACTACCAGAAGGGTGCCCTCGGCCGTACCTGGGAGGAGGCCGGGCAGAGCCTCCAGCAGCGCAAGACCGGCATGGCGGTCTTCGGAATGCCGCACCCCGGCACCCAGTTCCCTACGAGCGAACGCGACGACATCGACTTCTTCGCCTTCCCCGAGATCGACCCGCAGTACGCGCAGGACGCGGTGGAAGCCCCCATCGACGGCTTCCTCGTCGCCAAGAAGTCGAAGAACCTCGACGGCGCCAAGGCCCTGCTGAAATGGCTCGGCACGCCCAAGGCGGAGGACACCTACCTCGCCCTCGACCCCAACAACGTGGCGGTCAACGACGGCGCCGACACCTCCAAGTACAGCGCCCTGCAGAAGAAATCGGCCCAGCTCGTCTCGGGCGCCAAGCAGATCTCACAGTTCATGGACCGCGACACCCGTCCCGACTTCGCCTCGACCGTGATGATCAAGGCGATCCAGGACTTCATCGGAAATCCGAAGGACGTCGACGGTCTCTGCAACAGCATCGAACGACAGAAGAAGACCATCTTCTCGTCGCCCGTCGGCTGAACCTGGGGGAAGACGTTCCGTGGCGCTCAACATCCCACGGCGCGCCGGAGGACGGCGGCTGCGGCGGTTCACCCGCCGCGACGTCGTCGTCCTCGGCGTGCTCCTCGGCATACCGATCCTGCTCGACATCGTCATCATCTGGGGCCCGACGCTGGCCTCCATCGGACTGTCCTTCACCTCCTGGGACGGCGTCGGCGACATCCACTGGGTCGGCGGCGACAACTACAAGAACATGGTCGAGAACTACCCGGTCTTCTGGCCGGCCGTCCGCCACAACGTCCTGTGGCTGCTCTTCCTCGGCCTGATCGCGACGCCGTTCGGCCTGTTCCTGGCCGTCCTCATCGACCGGGGCGTCCGCTTCAGCCGCTTCTACCAGTCGACGATCTACATGCCGGTCGTGCTCTCGCTCGCCATCGTCGGCTTCATCGCGCAGCTGATCCTGGGCACCGACCAGGGCGTGGTCAACACGATCCTGAACAACCACGACGACCCCATCGACTGGCTCGGCGACTCGCACCTCAACCTCTGGATGATGATGATCGCGGCGAGCTGGCGGCACACCGGCTACGTCATGATCCTCTACCTGGCCGGACTCAAGTCCGTGGACCCGCAGTTGAAGGAAGCGGCCGCGATCGACGGCGCGAACGAGCGCCAGACGTTCTTCCGCGTGGTCTTCCCGACACTCCGCCCCGTCAACGTCATCGTCGGCGTGATCACCGTCATTGAGGCGCTGCGCGCGTTCGACATCGTCTACGCGGTCAACAAGGGCCGCAACGGCCTGGAACTTCTCTCGGTCCTCATCACGGACAACATCATCGGCGAGGCCAGCCGCATCGGATTCGGCTCGGCGATCGCGGTCGTCCTGCTCACCGTCTCCCTGGGGTTCATCGTGACGTTCCTGGTCCAAGAGCTGCGAGGTGCGCGCGACCGATGACAGCCGACATCCGCGCCGGCGCGCCCACCCGCCGTCCGGCCCCCACGGCCGCGGAGCGACCCACGCCCCGCCGCGGGCCGCGCCCCGGTCGCTTCGGGGTGCACGTCTTCCTGATGGGCGTCTCCCTGGCCTTCCTCGCGCCCCTCCTGCTCGCCGTCTACGCCTCGCTGCGCCCGTACGAGGAGACGGCGCAGCACGGCTACTTCTCCTTCCCCAAGCACCTGTCCTTCGAGTACTACCGCCGGGCCTACACCGAGTCGGGCATGGGCAAGTACTTCACCAACACGCTGCTCATCGCCGTGCCCGGCGTTCTGATCACCCTGTTCCTCGCCTCGTTCGTCGCCTTCGCGGTCTCCCGCCTGAAGCTGCGCGGCGGCCTGGTGCTGCTGATGTTCTTCACGGCGGGCAACCTGCTGCCCCAGCAGGTGATCGTGACTCCCCTGTACGTCCTCTTCAACAAGGTCCCGCTGCAATGGTGGATGTCCGACTCACTCACGATGTACGACTCCTACTGGGCCGTCATCATCGTCAACATCGGCTTCCAGCTGGGCTTCTGCGTCTTCGTGCTGGCCAACTTCATGCGGACGCTGCCGCAGGAGATCCTGGAGGCCGCCATCGTCGACGGCGCGGGCGTCTGGACCCAGTTCTGGCGCATCACGCTGCCCTTGTGCCGCCCTGCGCTCGCAGCCCTCGGCACCCTCGAATTCACCTGGATCTACAACGACTTCCTCTGGGCCCTGATCTTCATCTCCAACCCGGACAAGCTCCCCGTCACGTCGTCCCTGAACAACCTCCGCGGCCAATTCTTCACGGACTACAACTTGCTGGCCGCAGGATCGGTCCTCGTCGCCCTCCCGACGATCCTGGTGTTCCTGCTGCTGCAACGGCACTTCATCGCGGGGCTGACGCTGGGCTCGACCAAGGGGTAGGGCGTGACCCGCGTGAACGTCCCAACGGGGCAGGGGCGGTGACCCCGTTGAGCGGAATCGACGCGGTCATCTCTCCCGCTTGAGTTGCGAACTTGGACCCCTTCGAAGGCCCCTCCCTGGGGAGCGGAACCGCACCCCAGGGGGAATCCAGGGAGATCTCCTTGAACTCGGGCTTCGAGGGGGCGAACCAGGCATCCGCCGCGCGATGCCCGCGCCCATCGGCCTCCGGCATGAAGCGTGCACAGACCCGGAGAGTGATCGACGGGTCCGCGTGGCCCAAGAACTGCTGACAGAATGGTTCAGCGTTGTGCCACCAGTCGTGCTTACTGAACCGCGTGCCGTGTGCTGTGGTGCGGGGCGGGGCATGTGTGAGGGCGCGGGTCAGGGTTCGATGAGAAGGCCCTCGATGAGGCCACGGTTGAGGGTGAACCGGTAGTGCAGGTCGACGACCCCACCCGGGAAGTTGCCTTCCAGGTGGTGTGTGGTGATGTAGTGCTGCGCATCGACTTCTTGTGCGCCGGTGAGTTCGACGGTGTAGGTGTACTCAGTGGCGGAATGGGTCAGCCAGGTCTCGATCGCTGAGGTTCCCTGATGGGTCTTGCTCTCGTCGATCACGGTGGCGTCTGGCTGGAAGGCGCTGATTGCGGTGGCGGTGTCATGGGTGCGGTGGGCGTTCAGGTAGCGGGTGATCACATCGGGCAGGGCGTCCGGGGCGATGTCTTGGGGCTGGTTTTCGTGCATGGCGGTTCCTGACGGTGGGGGAGTTCATACGGTCGGAGTGGTGCCGCCGTCGATGACGTGCTCGGCGCCGACGATGGCCGATGCGCGGTCAGAGGCGAGGAAGGCGATCAGTTCAGCCACTTCCTCCGGGCGGTTGGGACGGCCCAGGGGGATGCCGCCCAGGGATGCCATCAGTTGCTTGAGCGCCGCTTCGTGGGTGGTGCCGGCGTTCTCGGCGATCCGTGCCACGAGGTTGTCGGCGGCGGTGGTCTGAACGAAGCCGGGGGAGACGGTGTTGACGCGGACGCCGTGCGGGGCCACCTCGTTGGCCAGGCCCTTGCTGTAGGTGGTCAGCGCTGCCTTGGCTGCGGCGTACGCGAGGGTGCCGTTCCACAGCGGCATGCGGCGCTGGATCGAGGAGACGTGGATGATGACCCCCTTGCCGGCTTTGATCATTCCAGGCAGCAGGCCGCGGTCCAGGCGGACGGCGGCGAGGAGGTTGATGTTGAGCTCCGTGGCCCAGTCATCCTCGCCGAGGGCCGCGAATCCGCCCGTGGGTGCGTCGGAGCCGCCCAGGTTGTTGACCAGGATGTCGATCCCGCCCAGGCGGCGAGTGGTTTCGTCGACCACGGTGGCAGCGCCCTCGGGAGTGGCGAGATCGGCGGTGATGATGTCCGAGGGGGCGATGCCGTCGGGTCGGCTGCGTGCGGTCACAAGTACGGTGGCGCCGGCCTGGGCGAGGCGCCGGGCGATGGCTGCGCCGACCCCTTTGGTGCCACCGGTGACCAGGGCGCGGCGGGCCTCGAGGGATTCGCTGATGGGGGTGGTCATGACGAGTTCCGTTCCCGGGTGCAGGCAGGAGGAGCACCGCCTCCCACAGTTGCTGCTAAAATAGAAGCCACTAACTTCGACTTTAGCAGTAACTCTCTGAGGATGGTCAACCTTGGCAAGCCGAATCAGGGCGGAAGATCTCGAATGCCCGCTGTCTACGACCGTGCAGCACGTCGGCGAGTGGTGGACGCTGCTCATCCTCCACGATGCCTTCGACGGCTACAGCCGCTTCGACCAGTTCCAGGAGAACCTCGGCATCTCCACCAGCATGCTTACCGCACGCCTGAAAACCCTCGTCGCCGACGGCCTGCTGGAGCGCCGCCCGTACCAGACCAACCCCGTGCGCTACGAGTACGTCCTGACCGACCTGGGCCGCTCCCTGCGCCCGGTGATCGTCACGCTTGCGGCATGGGGCAACTCCCGCCTCGCCCCCGAGCAGCGCAGCATGATTCTGATCGACACCAGCAGCGGCGAAGAAGTCGAACCCGTGGTTGTCGACGCCAAGACCGGCCGCCGCCTCGACGACAGCCACGCCTACGTGTTCGCCGCCGGCCCCGCTGCCGGCCACGCCATGCGGGCCCGCTACACCCGCACCACGGCGACCACAAGTGATACTGCAAGCAACACCTGACACCGATCTCGCCGACAGGCGTCGAACCGCACCCTTGGAGCGGGTGGATCCGTTGCCCGGATGTGAGGAAGCCGGATACTCAGCCATGGCTCGTTGACGACGAGTGCTGGGCGATGATCGAGCCGCTCCCGCCCGTGCGACACCGCCGCCCTCGGCACCCCGGCCGGAAGGGCTTGGACGACCGCAGCGTTCTGTGCGGGATCCTGTTCGTCCCCTACACCGGGATCCGCTGGGAGTCGCTGCCCGTACACCGGGATCCGCTGGCCGTCGTCTGGTGCCTGGGGCTGGCCGTGCTCGGCTACTTCTGGTCCAAGTCGCTGTTCAACCGCGACCCGAAGTAGCGGGGGCTTTTCTCCGACCAGAGGCAGTTGCTGTCCAGGGACCCGTTCGTCCTCGACTGAGCCGGCTGATTCGCCCTCACTCGCAACCGACGCCGTCCCCGTCCCGGTCGAGGTGCCGGCCGTAGCCGGGGTCTCCCACGTGTACGGGCGCGGCCCCCGCCGCGCGGGCGGCGTCGCAGTTCTCGTAGTACACGGCGCCCCCGCCGCTGTTGTCGTCGGTGCCGCCACTGTCCGCGGCGGGCTGCGCGGTGACGGTGGCCCGTACGGTCTTCGTCGTGCGGACGGTCACGGTGGCGGAGGGCGTCGCCGTGACCGTCTCCGTAGCCGTCCGGGTGGCCGTGGCCTTCGCGGTGACTGTGGCGGTGACGGTCGGGCCGGGCTTCGCCGCGGCGTTCTCGCTCTTGTTCCCGCCACTCGTGCCTATGCCGACACCGATGAAGAGGGTCACGGCGAGCGCGGGCAGGACGTAGCGCTTGCGCGCCCATCCCGGAGCGGTGCGGGTGGTTGGGGCGGGTGGTGTGGTGTACGGATTGGTCATCTCGTCCCCCCTGGGATGTTTCGAGTGGGATGACGGTAGTGCCGTGGATGCGTCCGATGAGGGTGAGATGAAGTTGCGTGACCCACCCGTGACTCGTCGGCGGCTCCGTAGTTGAACCGGGCATGAAGAAGCGCAGCATGCTCGCCATCGCCTCCCTCGCCACCGGGTTCGTCGTCGCGGCGATCACCCCTTCCCACGCCGTCGACAGCGACGTCCTCGGCGATCTGAACGTCAACGACACGCTGAGCACCGTCGATCACACGATCGGCAGCGACAGTCTGGCCGTGGACGACAAGGCACTGGGACAGAACGGCTGACGGGGTTCGGACCACGGCGCCGGTGCCCCGGGACGGGGCACCGGCGCCGCGCTGTCGGCGCCCTCATCAGGGCCTGGTTTCCGTGGCAGGGTGGAGCGGGCAAGCCACAGGGGGCCAACAGAAGAGGGGGAATCGTGATCGTCTGGATCAACGGTGCGTTCGGTGCGGGGAAGACCACCACCGCACGGGAACTGATCGAGCTGATCCCGAACAGCACGCTCTTCGACCCCGAGGTCATCGGCGGCACACTCACGCACCTGCTGCCGGCCAAGCGCCTCGCCGAGGTCGGCGACTTCCAGGACCTGCCGATCTGGCGACGCCTCGTGGTCGACACCGCGGCCGCCATGCTCGCCGAACTCGGCGGCGTCCTCGTGGTCCCGATGACCCTGCTCCGCCAGGAGTACCGCGACGAGATCTTCGGCGGCCTCGCCGCGCGCCGGATCCCCGTACGGCATGTGCTCCTCGCCCCGGCGGAAACGATCCTGCGCGAGCGAATAGCCGGGCGCGAGGTGCCCCCGGAACTGCCCGACGGTGAGATGCGCGTGCGCCAGTGGTCCCACGAACACATCGAGCCGTATCGCGCCGCGCTCGCCTCCTGGCTCACCGCCGACGCCCACCCCGTGGACACCACCGCGCTCACCCCGTACGACACCGCCCTGCGCATCGCCGATGCCGTGCGCACCGGGGACGTACCCGTGTGCGACATCGTGCAGACCCCCGAACCCACCGCGGAGACCGTCGCCGCGGGTGTGCTCCTCTTCGACGAGCAGGACCGTGTGCTGCTCGTCGACCCGACGTACAAGGCCGGCTGGGAATTCCCCGGAGGCGTCGTCGAACCCGGTGAGGCCCCCGCGCGCGCGGGCATGCGCGAGGTCGTCGAGGAGACCGGCATCACGCTCGACGAGGTGCCCCGCCTCCTCGTCGTCGACTGGGAGTCGCCGGCGCCCCCCGGCTTCGGCGGCCTGCGTCTCCTGTTCGACGGCGGCCGGCTCGACGCGGCGGCGGCGAGCCGTCTGCTGCTGCCGGGACCCGAACTGCGCGACTGGCGCTTCGCCACCGAACAGGAGGCGGCCGACCTGCTGCCGCCCGTGCGCTACGAACGGCTGCGCTGGGCCTTGCGGGCGCGCGAGCGCGGAGCGGCGCTCTACCTGGAGGCCGGGGTCCCGGTCGGCTGACGTCGCGACTTTGCTCGGCTTGTGGACTTCCGAGGGGCACGGCCGGTACGGCCCCGGGGCGGGCGACGAGGTGCGCGAGCTGCTTCGCCTGGTGGGCCTCAACCCCGAGCACGGCAACCGCTTCGCGCACGAGTTCTCCGGTGGGCAGCGCCAACGCATCGGCATCGCCCGGGCGTTGGCCCTGCGCCCCAAGGTCATCGTCCTGGACGAACCGGTGTCCGCGCTGGACGTGTCCATCCAGGCCGGAGTCCTCAACCTGCTGATGGACCTGCAGAGCGAACTCGGTCTGTCCTTTCTGTTCGTGGCCCACGACCTCTCCGTGATGCGGCATGTCGCCGGACGCGTGGCGGTCATGTACCTGGGCCGCCTGGTCGAGATCGCCCCGGCCCGCACGCTCTTCGCGCGCCCCGCCCACCCGTACACACAGGCCCTCGTCTCGGCCATCCCGCTGCCCGACCCGCGCAAGGAGCGGGCCCGGCGACGCGTCACCGTGCAGGGCGACGTGCCCAGCCCCATTCGCCCGCCGAGCGGCTGTCGATTCCGCACCCGGTGCCCCAAGTTCGCGGGCGAGCTGACGGAGAGCGAGCGCGTCTACTGTGTCGAGGAGGTGCCGGAACTGATCGACCGGGGCGGCGGGAACCCCGGGGCCTGCCACTACGCGGAGAGTGTCGAGCTGCTCTGACCGAGCCGTGTCAGCTCCTCCCACGGGTACGGGGTCTGCCGGCTCTCGCGCTGCAGCCTGCGGTTGAAGTCCGCCATCACGGCGGCGAGGGGAGCGTGACGAGTGAGGATCGAGGCGACCTCCGACGGGATGCCGTCGGGCCGCGCGCCCTCGGCATACGCGCGCACCAGCGCCTCACGCTCCTCCCGCCCCGATCCGTAGGAGGCGGTGACCAGCCAGTTCACCAGGTGCGTCCGCGTATAGGAGCGGTCGTACGACCGGTGCAGTTCGAAGAAGTCGGCCTCCTCTCGGGACAGTTGGAAACGGGAGGAGAGGGCGAGGCCGTAGTCGGCGAAGTAGAGCCGCTGCCCGTCGGTGAGGATGTTCTCGAAGTGCGCGTCGAAGTGCAGCAGCCCGCGTGCGTTCATGAAGGAGACGCCGGCCTCCAGACCCCGTTCCACCTGGGAGCAGACCCCCTCGCTCTCGAACCGGGCGCCCAGCCAGTCGTGGAGGTTGTTCGGAATGTACTCCAGGAACAGCGCGACGCTCGCCGAGGCGGTACGCAGGGCCTCGATCCGGTGGCGCACCTGCCGGGAACCGCCCCAGTAGGCGACCGCCCGCTCGACGTCGGCCAGTTCCTCGGGCAGGGGCTGCACGGTGTCGGGAAGCACCCGCCAGTGATACATCAGCGGGAAGCCCCCGAACTGCCCGGCCAGTACCCAGTTCGTCGTCATGGTGTGCACGGCGAGCTCGCGCCAGGCCCCGAAACCCGGGCCGCCGATGCCGTACTGGCAGAAGGGCGGCAGGTTGAACAGATTGGCCGTGGAGCGTGCGTTCTCCCGCAGTTTCTCCGCATCCGTGAGCGGGACGCGCTTGACGAAGACCGGAGTGTCCGCGACGTCCATCAGCACGGATCTGCCCCCGATGCCGGAGCCGAGGGGCCGGCCCGCAGCGACCAGTTCGCCCAGTTCGTGGTCGCTGCACAGGGCCAGTGACGTGGAGACGTCGCTGTGCGCGGCGAGGCGCACAGCGCGCGACATGTCGAGGGGCTTCACGTCCCTCGAGAACGCCTCAGCTTCCCGCGTAGTTCCGCAGGAACAGCGCCTCCGCGACCGACAGGCGCTCCAGCTCGTCCGGCGAGACGCTCTCGTTCACCGCGTGGATCTGCGCCTCCGGCTCGCTCAGGCCGATGAGCAGGATCTCCGTCTGCGGGTACAGCGAGGCGAGCGTGTTGCACAGCGGGATGGAGCCGCCCATGCCCGCGTACTGCATCTCCTGGCCCGGGTAGGCGACAGCCATCGCCTCGGCCATCGACGCGTATGCGGGGCTGGAGGTGTCGGCGCGGAACGCCTGTCCCTGGCCGATCTGCTCGGTGCTGACGCGCGCGCCCCACGGCGTGTGCGCCTCCACGTGGGCCTGGAGCAGCTTGGTCGCCTCCGCCGCGTCCATGCCCGGCGGCACGCGCAGGCTGATCAGCGCGCGGGCGCCCGCCTGCACGGACGGGGTCGCGCCGACGACCGGCGGGCAGTCGATGCCGAGGACGGTGACGGCCGGACGTGCCCAGACACGGTCGGCGACCGTGCCGGAGCCGATCAGCTCCACGCCGTCGAGCACCTTGGCGTCCTCGCGGAACGCCTCCTCCTCGTACTGCAGGCCGTCCCACCGAGCGTCGCCGATCAGCCCGTCGACCGTCGTCGAACCGTCCTCGGCCCGCAGCGAGTCCAGTACGCGGATCAGCGCGGCCAGCGCGTCGGGGGCCGCACCGCCGAACTGCCCCGAGTGCAGGTTGCCTTCCAGGGTGTCCACCTGGACGCGTACGAGGGTCATGCCGCGCAGGGTCGCGGTGACCGTCGGCAGGCCGCACCGGAAGTTGCCGGCGTCTCCGATGACGATGGTGTCGGCGGTCAGCAGCTCCGGGTGTTCCTCGGTGTATCGCTCCAGGCCGCCCGTGCCCTGCTCCTCCGACCCCTCGGCGATCACCTTGACGTGCACCGGGACGCCGCCGTTCGCCTTCAGCGCACGCAGGGCGAGCAGATGCATGATGAGGCCGCCCTTGCAGTCGGCGCTGCCGCGTCCGTACCAGCGGCCGTCGCGCTCGGTCAGCTCGAACGGCGGCGTCGCCCAGGCCGCCTCGTCCAGCGGCGGCTGCACGTCGTAGTGCGCGTACAGCAGGACCGTCTTCGCGCCCTCGGGCCCGGGCAGGAAGCCGTACACCGACTGCGTACCGTCCGGGGTGTCGAGCAGTGCCACGTCCTGGAAGTCCTCGGCACGCAGCGCGTCGGCGACCCAGTTCGCGGCGCCCTCGCTCTCGCTCTTGGGATATTGGTCGAAGTCCGCCACCGACTTGAAGGCCACCAGCTCGGTGAGCTCCGCCTTCGCCCGGGGCATGAGCGAGGCGACGGTCTCGGCGACCGGATTCGACGACATGGGCACGCTCCTTGTGGGTGCGACGTTGTACTTCTGTGTACAGGTGATCGTGTGGCGCGTACGCGCGTACTGGTGTGCAGAGCGCATACGCTGCCGATCCTCCCACAGTGGCCTGCGGCGATGCCCGCCGTAGGATGCGGGGGACACGTGCGGCAGACGGCTGGACTGGGAGCAGTAGACCATCGTGAGCAGCGAGAACTCTTCGGCGGACGACGGGCAGCGGGTGTGGGACGTCGTCGTGGTCGGCGCGGGGCCCGCCGGGGCCTCGGCCGCCTATGCGGCAGCGGTCGCGGGACGTAGCGTCCTGCTGCTGGAGAAGGCGGAGCTGCCCCGTTACAAGACGTGCGGCGGCGGCATCATCGGTCCCTCGCGCGACGCGCTGCCGCCCGGCTTCGAGCTGCCGCTCCAGGACCGGGTGCACGCGGTCACGTTCTCGCTGGACGGCCGCTTCGTGCGCACCCGCCGCTCCAAGCAGATGCTGTTCGGTCTGATCAACCGGCCCGAGTTCGACCAGCAGCTCGTCGAGCAGGCCCAGAAGGCGGGCGCCGAGCTGCGCACGGGAGTAACGGTCTCGCGCGTCGAACAGCACGGGTCGGCCGTACCGGACCGGCGCACCGTCGCGGTGGTGTTGCAGGGTGGCGAGACCGTGCTGGCGCGGGCGGTCGTCGGCGCCGACGGCAGCGCCAGCCGGATAGGGGCGCACGTCGGCGTGAAGCTCGACCAGGTCGATCTCGGCCTGGAGGTGGAGATCCCGGTGCCGGAGACGGTCGCCGAGGACTGGCAGGGACGAGTTCTCATCGACTGGGGGCCCATGCCGGGCAGCTACGGGTGGGTGTTCCCGAAGGGGGACACGCTCACCGTCGGCGTGATCTCCGCGCGCGGCGAAGGCGCCGCCACCAAGCGGTACTTGGAGGACTTCATCGCCCGCCTCGGGCTCGCCGGCTTCGAACCGGCCATCTCCTCCGGCCATTTGACGCGCTGCCGCGCCGACGATTCGCCGCTGTCGCGCGGCCGGGTGCTGGTGTGCGGCGACGCGGCGGGACTGCTCGAACCCTGGACCCGTGAGGGCATCTCCTTCGCACTGCGCTCCGGACGGCTCGCGGGGGAGTGGGCGGTACGGATCGCCGAGGCGCACGACGCGGTGGACACCCGGCGCCAGGCGCTGAACTACGCCTTCGCGATCAAGGCTGGACTCGGCGTCGAGATGAGTGTCGGCAAGCGTCTGCTGACCGTCTTCGAGCGCCGGCCGGGCATGTTCCACGCGGCGATCACCAGCTTCAGGCCCGCCTGGAAGGCCTTCACGGGGATCACGCGCGGTTCGACCTCGCTCGGCGAGCTCGTCCGCACCCATCCGATGGCCGGGCGCGCCCTGACCGCGCTCGACCGATAGGGCGGACGGGCCCGTCCGCCGGGGTCACGGCTTGACCGTGATCCGGAACACCGGGTGGTCGGGGGCGATGCGTCGCAGCTCCTCGTTCGACGAGTCGGGGCCGACGCCGTTGAAGAAGACACCGACCTCGGCCTTCCAGCGCTTGAGGTAGGCACGCAGCAGCGGGGCCTTGTCGTCGTCGGCGATCTCGGTCGCGGTGAACGCGTCCACGTTCTTGCCGAGTCGCAGCTCGCCCCCTCCCGCGGCCCGCATGTTGTGCGTCCACTGGACATGGCCACGGGGGGCGACCAGGTACTGCTGCCCGTCCACGGTGAGCAGATTGACCGGGGTCGTGCGCCACTCGCCACTCTTGCGGCCGCGCACGGCCAGGACCCGGGAGCCCCAGACGCTGATGCCGCGGCGGGTCATCCAGGCGACCGCTCGGTTGAAGACGTTCACGGTGAACCAACCTGGCTTCTGGACGTGAGTGGACATGGTGACCCCCATCGATTGAGAGAGCGCCGCTCCGTTTTGTGAGCACTGCTCTCGCTTGAGAGCAGTCTGCACGAGATCGGTGATCCAAATCAAGAGCAGTGCTCTCGAATTAGTTCGGTGCTCTCGTTTGTGTGCACTGCTCTGGAAACGTGGCACACTGCCCCGCATGAGTACCGCACGAGGGGCACGGGCCCGAGCCAGGATCGAGGTCACCGCGGCCATCAAGGACGAGGCGCGCAGACAGCTCGCGGCGGAGGGTGCCGCCAAGCTCTCGCTGCGGGCCGTGGCCCGTGAGCTCGGCATGGTCTCCTCCGCGCTGTACCGCTACTTCCCCAGCCGTGACGACCTGTTGACCGCGCTCATCATCGACGCGTACGACTCCCTCGGCGAGGCCGCGGAGTCGGCGCACGCCGAAGTCGCCGACGCCGGTACCCGGGAGCGCTGGATCGCGGTGTGCGTGGCGGCGCGCCGGTGGGCGCTGGAGCATCCGCACGAGTACGCGCTGATCTACGGTTCGCCCGTGCCCGGGTACACCGCGCCGGAGACGACCATCCCGGCCGCTTCCCGTGTGGGCGTGCTCATGATCGGCATCGTCCGCGACGCGCATCAGGGGCAGGGGGTGGCCCGTCCGCCGTTGCCCACCGACCTGAAGGCCGAGGCGCAGCGGATGACCGCCGAGCTCGCCCCCGGACTTCCGCCCGAGGTGGTCACGGCGCTCGTGGCCGCGTGGGCGCAGCTCTACGGGCTGATCGGCTTCGAGCTGTTCGGGCAGTTCAACCGGGTCGTGGAGGACCGCGAAACGTTCTTCCGGCACGCGGCGGATCAACTCGCCCACGGTGTGGGACTGGTCTACCCCCGGCCGACCGGCATGACCGCGACCAACGGCGCCAACGGCAGGGGGTCGGGTTCCGGCAGGGCGAACGGCGCCTGAACGCCGGGACGGGCCTCGCCGCCCGCCGGCGTGCGCCAGCAAGCCCGGCGGTACTCCGCGGGGAGTACGCCTGATCACCTCGCCCGGCGGACGCCTCGGACGCCCTGTCCCGTCTAGCGTGGCGGTCATGGAAGAGCAGCGCACTCCCCGGTCCCCGGCGTGGGGCGGTCCACCCCCGTGGTGGCGGCACGGGCCGCCCGGGTGGAGCCGCTGGGACGACGAGGAGCGCGGTGCCCACTGGCCGTGGCGCTCCACGCTGCTGCTGACCGCCTTCGTGCTCATCGGCTCCAATTTCGCGGCCCACTCGCAGGGGGGCGACCGCGCTCACCTGGACTTCTTCGCGCGGGCACTGCTGCTGGTGGGGTCCGGCCTGCTGCTGTGGCGGCAGCGGCAGCCGGTGCTCGTGGCCTTCGGCACGGCCGCCGTCGCCATGGTCTATCTGGGCGCCGGATATCCGTACGGGCCCGTCTTCCTCCTGGTCGCCATGGGCTGCTTCAGTGCGGTCGTCGCCGGGCACCGCAGAGCCGCCTGGACTGCGGTCGGGATGTTCTGGGTCGGGCATGTGCTGGTGGGGCACTGGCTCTACCGGTGGCTGCCGCCCGCGGGGGACCAGCCCGCCTCCTGGGGGCAGGAGGGCATCATCGCCACCTGGATCGTGGCGATCGTGGCGCTGTCGGAACTGGTCCGTGTACGCCGTGAACAGTGGGCCCGCGAGCGTGCCGAGCGTGCGCAGTCCGCCAAGCGGCGCGCCGACGAGGAGCGGCTGCGGATCGCCCGCGAGCTGCACGACGTGCTGGCGCACAGCATCTCGGTCATCAACGTGCAGGCGGGCGTCGGCCTCGCGCTGCTCGACTCGGACCCCGAGCAGGCGCGCACGGCGCTCACCACCATCAAGGCGGCCAGCAAGGAGGCGCTCGGCGAGGTCCGCCAGGTGCTCGACACACTGCGTGCGCCGGGGGAGGCGCCGCGCGCGCCCGCGCCCGGACTCGACCGGCTCCCCGAACTCGTCGAACAGGCGGCGGGTGCTGGCCTGACGGTCGACATCGAGGGTGAGGTCCCGACGCTTCCGCCCGGCACCGATCTGGCGGCTTTCCGTATCGTCCAGGAGGCGCTCACCAATGTCGTCCGGCACTCGGGATCGCGGCACGCGCGCGTGCGGCTCGCATCCGCGGAGGGCGCGCTGCGGCTGCGCATCGACGACGACGGCCCCGCGACCGGCGCGGACGCGGGCGGCAGTGGCAACGGGCTCGCCGGAATGCGGGAGCGGGCCGCGGCCCTGGGTGGCACGATCGAGGCGGGCCCGCGCGACGACGGAGGCTTCCGTGTGCTGGCCGTACTGCCGTTGAGGGTCAAGGAGGACCGGTGATCCGCGTACTGCTCGCAGACGACCAGTCATTGGTCAGGGCAGGCTTCAAGGCGCTGCTCGACGCGCAGCCGGACATCGAGGTGGCCGGCGAGGCGGCCGACGGCGAGGAGGCGTTGCGCAAGGTGCGCGAACTGCGTCCCGACGTCGTGCTGATGGACATCCGGATGCCCCTGCTCGACGGCCTCGCCGCGACCCGCCGCGTCACCGACGACGCCGATCTGAAGGACGTCAAGGTGGTCATGCTCACCACCTTCGAGCTGGACGAGTACGTCTTCGAGGCGATCCGCTCCGGAGCTTCCGGGTTCCTGGTCAAGGACACCGAGCCGGAGGAACTCCTGCGCGCGGTCCGGGCGGTGGTGGAGGGCGACGCCCTGCTCTCCCCCGGGGTGACGCGCCGGCTGATCGCCGAGTTCGCGGCCCGCTCCAAGGAGCCCGCGGCCGCCGCCTCCCTCGCCGAACTCACCGAGCGGGAACGGGAGGTGATGGCCCTGGTGGGTATCGGCCTCTCGAACGACGAGATCGCCCGCCGCCTGGTCGTCAGCCCGCTCACGGCGAAGACCCATGTAAGCCGCACGATGGTCAAGCTGGGCGCCCGCGACCGGGCTCAACTGGTCGTTCTCGCCTATGAGTCGGGGTTGGTGCGGCCGGGCTGGCTGGGCTGAGCCGCGCCCGCACGTCCGAAGCGAATCAGCACGGTGGCTACCCGTAGGACGAAGAGCACGGCGGCGAGGGTGGCCCCGGCGGCGACCAGCGTCCGCACCGCGGCGCCCGACAGATCGAGGAACAGCGCCGGTCCGGTCACCACCCCGAACCCGATCGCCGCCACGAACGCCGCGCTGAACAGGGCGTATCCGATCTCGACGGTGACCGCGTCCCGCTGGGCCTGGGTGCGCCGTTTCCTGGTGCCGCTCATCCGTTCCAGGTCCCCGTCGTTCTCCATCCGTCGAGTCAAACAGGCGTGCGCCCGGCGGGGCAAGGTCCCCCGCCGGGCGCACTCTGGAGGCGTTCCCCCTAGTCGCGGACCGCGACGCGTTCCGCTTCCGCCTCCTCCTGGAGGGACTTGGCGACGACGATGGACTGCTGCGGACGCCGTGTCCGCAGGCCCGGCAGGGTGATCAGCAGACCCGCGAGGGCGATGCCGGTCACCACGATCAGGCCGGGCCGGTAGCTGTCGAGGACGGCCTGTGGCGAGGAGCCCTCGGAGGAGTTCGCGGTCACGACCGCCGTCACCACGGCCAGGAAGATCGCGCCGCCCACCTGGACCGAGGTGTTGAGCAGACCCGACACCATGCCCTGCTCGTGGTCGTCCACGCCGTTGGTGGCCTGGATGTTGAGCGAGGGGAAGACCAGCGCGCAGGCCGCGCCGATCAGCAGCATCGTCGGCAGGATGACCGCCGCGTACACGGGGTCGAGGTCGACGCGCAGGAAGAGGGCGTACCCGACGACCATCAGGGCGAAGCCCACCGCGATGAGCCGCGGGGTCCCGAACCGGTCGACCACGGCCCCCACCTTCGTGGAGGACAGCGCCACCAGCGCCCCGGCCGGCAGGAAGGCGAGCGCGGTGTGCAGGGCCGACCAGCCCAGCAGCGACTGCATGTACAGGGTCACCAGGAACTGGAATCCGACGTACGAGCCGAAGAACGCCATCGCGCCGAGCTGGGCGCGGATCTGGCTGCCGGAGCGGAGCACTCCGAGGCGGATCAGCGGGCTCGGGCTGCGCCGCTCGACGGTCACGAAGACCGTGAGCAGTACGGCGACGGCGAGGAAGGAGAGCAGAGTGCGGGCCGAGCCCCAGCCGACCTCGGGTGCCTGGACGACGGTGAAGACGAGCAGCAGCATCGAGGCGGTACCGATGATGGCGCCGGGGATGTCGTAACCGCGGTGGTCCTTCTCGCGCTCGCTGCGCGGGATGAGCTTCAGACCCGCGAGCAGCGCGATGACCGCGATGGGTGCGGGCAGCAGCATGGTCAGCCGCCAGCTCGCCTCGGTGAGCAGGCCGGACAGGACGAGGCCCATGGAGAAGCCGGTGGCCGCGCAGGTGGTGTAGATCGACAGCGCGCGGTTGCGCAGCGGGCCCTCGGCGAAGGTCGTGGTGATGATCGACAGGCCCGCGGGGGCGGTGAACGCCGCGCTCAGGCCCTTGATGAAGCGGCTGGCGATCAGCAGCGGACCGGAGTCGACGAGTCCGCCGAGCAGCGAGGCGAGCGCGAAGACGCCCAGGGCCACCAGGAAGACCTGGCGGCGGCCCAGCAGGTCGGCGGTGCGTCCGCCGAGGAGGAGGAGTCCGCCGTATCCCAGGATGTAGCCGCTGACGATCCATTGGAGCGTCGAGGTGGAGAGATCGAGTTCGGAGCCGATGGACGGCAGGGCGACGCCGACCATCGACACGTCCAGCGCGTCCAGGAACATCGCGGCGCAGAGCACCAGCAGGGTGCCCCACAGCCGGGGGGTCCAGCGTCCCTGGGACGCGGGGTGGGTGAGCGGAGAGGTCATGACCCAGAGACTACATGCGCATGCATTCAATGCAAATGCATTTAATTCCGATGCAACAAAGCCGATTCTTTGCTACGGTGCGCCCATGGCGGCGAAGAAGGCCGAGCAAGGGCTCGTGAACCAGTGGCGCGACATCCTCGCGGTGCATGCGCGCACCCTCTGCGAGCTCGACCGCGAACTGCATCGACACGGCCTCGGCGCCAGCGACTTCGAGGTTCTCGACGTACTGGCTGAGGGCACCGCGTCGGACGGCGGAGCTTCGTACCGCGTCCAGGAGATCTCCGAGCGGGTCCATCTGAGCCAGAGCGCCCTGTCGCGGCTGATCGGCCGACTGGAGAAGGACGGTCTGGTGACGCGCGGCATGTGCGCGGAGGACCGCCGGGGCGTGCGGGTGTGCCTCACGCCGAAGGGGCGCGAGCTGCACGGCGAGGTGCTGCCGGTGCAGCGCGCGGTGCTGACGCGGATGCTGGCGGGCGGCCCGGCCACCGCCTCCGAGTGAGCCCGGCCACCGCCTCCGAGTGAGGGGACCCGGCCCGCTCAGCTCCAGGTGATCCCCGACTTCTCCCGCCACAGCGTGGCGAGCGAGGCGTCACCGGTCACGCCGGGGAACGGCGTTCGGTTCCAGAGCGCCAGGTAGATCCGCGCGGCCGGTCCGGCCAGCTCGCAGTCCGCGTCGCCTCGCTCGTCCCGGCCGCTGACCGGCGGCTGCGCCGACAGCCGTACGGTCCACACCGCGTCCGTATCCGTGGCCCGCACCCGCAGGACGTGCGGCTCATCCGTGCGTACCCTGCTCCTCGAGCGGGCGTGGAACCCGCGCAGCAGTTCCTCGATCCCGTCCACCGCGAAATCCGTCGCCACAGCGGTCGGCTCCCCGCCGAGCGCCGACTCTGCGTCGACCCTGTGCACGGTCGTCTCATGGGCCTGCCGCCGCGCCCAGAACGCGAGCGGGGAGGGCGCGGGCAGAAAACTCCAGCACTCCACGTCGGGCGAGGCGCCGGCGAGGGTGTCGACGAGCCGCCGGTGGCCCTCCCGGAACCAGCCCAGGAGCTCATCACCGTCGAGATCCGGCAGGCCGCCGTCGGGGTGGTACGAGGTGTACCCCTCGGCGACGTACGCGGTGGCCCACCGGTGCACCATCCCCGTGTGCCGCACCAGATCCCGCACCTGCCAGCCCGGGCAGGTCGCCGCCTTGGCGTCGACCCCCGCCTCCTCGGCCGCCGCGGTCAGCAACTGGCCCTCCCTGTCCAGGGTTTCCACGAACTCCGCGATCTCCATGCGGAGAGTGTGCCGGATGAAGTGCGGTCCAGGGCAAGGTGTGCGATGAGCGCGTCCTGGTTCCGGCCCGGGCGCGCGCATCCGCACGCTGGAAGCCGGGAGAGCTAGTACGCCGCCCGGAGAATCCCGAGGACCTGCTCCTCGGTGGGCTGCAGAGGCGCGTTGCGGGTGACCGCGTCCGCGAGCGTGCCGGTCGTGATCGGGCGCAACATGTCGGGGCGGACGCCCAGCTCGCGCAACGGCCGCTTGATGCCGATCGTGCCGGAGATCTCGCGTACGGCCTCGATCGCGGCCCGCGGCCAGTCGCCGTCGGCGGGCGGGGCGAGCCGCAGGGCGCGGGCGGTCTGCTCGTACGCGTCCTGGGCGGCCGGGGCGCTGAACTCCAGGACCTCTTCGAGTACGGCGGCGAGGGCGACGCCGTGCGGGGTGCCGGTGTGGGCCGTGAGCGCGTGGCCCGGTCTTCGAGGCGCTCCACATGGGTGACAACGCGGTCGCGGCGCTGCTCGTCTACTCCTTCACGGCTGTGGCGGGCGTGACGACGGGCTGCCTGGTCGTGGACCGCATCGGGCGGCGCAGGCTGCTGATCCCGCCGTTCTGGATCACGGCGGGCTGCCTGGGCCTGGTGGCGGTGTGGCCGTCCTCCACGCCGGTCATCGTCGGCGGCTTCCTGTTCTTCATCTTCCTCAACGCCGCCTCCAGCGCGCGGACCGCCGTCTACCCGCTGGAGGTGTTCCCCACCTCGCTGCGCACCACAGGCGTCGGCTTCGCGAGGGCGATGAGCAGGGTGGGCGCCGCCATCGGCACCTTCCTGCTGCCGATGGGCCTGGACCGCTTCGGCGCGGAGTTCGTCCTCCTCGTCGGCGCGGGCGTGTTGGCCCTCGGCGGCCTGGTGTCACAGCTGCTGGCACCGGAGACCACTGACATGGACCTCGCCAGGGCCGCGCGCATCGCGCGCGAGGGTGCGTCCTGAGCGGTGGGCCACGTGTCCGGCGAGCGGGAACTCGGCGGCGTAACGGCGCGTGCTGTCAGCTCGCCGTTGCCCGCCGTGTCCCGTATCCGATGACGGCGGCGACCGCCGCCAGCGCCGCGACGCTGGTGAGGGCGGCGGGCAGGGAGAACCAGTCCGCCATGAACCCGATGGCGGGCGGTCCGAGGAGCATGCCGCCGTAGCCGAGGGTGGACGCGGTCGCGACGCCGCTGGGGCCGGCCAGTGCGCCGGCGCGTTCGACGGCGACCGGGAAGATGTTGGCGAGCCCGAGGCCCGTGATCGCGAAGCCGAGCAGAGCCGCCCACACCGAGGGGGCGAGGGCGCCGAGCAGCATGCCGACCGCGGCCGTGGTGCCGCCCGCCACCACGGTCCGGGTCCGCCCGAGGCGTTCCAGGAGAGTCGTTCCGCTGAGCCGGCCGACGGTCATGGCGAGGGCGAAGCACGAGTAGCCGGCGGCCGCGATGCCCGGGTGGGCGTTCAGATCCTGCTCCAGATGCAGCGCGCCCCAGTCGGCCAGGGCTCCTTCGCCGTACGCCGTGCAGAGGGCGATCAGGCCGAAGACGGTGACCAGTCCACGGGTGCGGGCGTCCAGTCGACGCGGGACAGGCTCCTCCTGCGGCATGCGATCCGGCGGGGCCGGGGGCTCGTGCCGCAGCAGGGAGCGTCCCGCGGCGGCGGTCACCAGCAGGCCGATCAGGCTGAGGCCGAGCAGATGGCGGGTCGGGGACAGGGACCCCGCGACCAGCCCGCCGAGCCCCGCGCCGATCATGCCGCCCAGGCTGAAGGCGCCGTGGAAGCTGGGCATGATCGGCCGCCGCAGTGCGGCCACCAGATCGACGGCGGCGCTGTTGAAGGCGACATTGATCCCGCCGTATGCGCTGCCGAAGATCAGCAGTACGGCGCCGAGGGCCAGTACGGAGTGCGTGAGCGGGGGCAGGGCGACACTGAGCGAGAGCAGGATGCCGCAGATCACGGTCATCTGGTGGCTGCCGTAGCGGCGGCAAAGCCGGCCGGTGAGGGTCATGGTGATCACCGCGCCGGCTGAGACGCCGAGGAGGGCGAGGCCGAGGGCGCTGGCGGAGGCGCCGGTCTGTTCCTTGATGGCGGGGATGCGGACGACCCAGCCGGCGAAGAGGAAGCCGTCGAGGGCGAAGAAGACGGTGAGGGCGATGCGGAGTCGGGTGAGGTCGCTGCGGTTGCCCGGCACGACGTTGTGCGTTCGGGATTTGTTTATTAGCGGCACAAAGTCAGGCTAGGGGGAGTGCCGGACCGAGGCAAGGCCGTTGGTGGGGGCCGAAGGTGCAGTGTGCGCGGTCGGCAGTCGGTGGGGCGCGTTCTGTATGAGGCTGTCGTCGACTAGTTGATCGGTGCCTCGGCTACCACGGAATGCACTGACCATCAACGCAAATGTGCGGTGACAGTCTCCGTGTCGATCTTGTCGATGGCTGCATCCTGAGATGACGCGACGGCGTCGTGTCTGCACGTCGAGAAGGGCCCGGAGCTCGGTAACTGCCTCTTCGTGCCTACCTTGCCGAGCCAGCGTCCGGCCGCGTGTTGACCAGGGGTCATTCGACATCCGTTCCGGGTGGACCTGGAGGTGCCCTTCGTGAAAATGGTCGGCTTCGAGTCTCTGACCCGCCCCCCGGGCCTCGCGTCAGTTGCCTCTGGTGACCTCGGACCCGCTCGGGAGCGGCAGATTGCGCAGATAGAACTGGGCGAGGTCGTCCCACATCCGACGCTCTGCGGCGGGCTCCCGCGCGACCTCGAGCTCCAGATGACGCGGCAGTTGGTGGCGGTGGAGATCGAAGACGACGGCGACCTCCTGGCCGTAGGCGGTCGCCGCCTGGAGGGACGCGCGGTACGCGCCCCAGGCCAGCGGCCAGGCCAGGAGGGTGAGGACGACCAGCGGTCCGTGGCCGCCCACGACAAGGAGGGCGACGGGCCAGACCGTGCCGAAGGCCATGGCCAGGCCGAGCAGGGTGACCGTGGAGTCGAGGGCGGTGCGCGCGGCGGCGACCCGGGCGGCGGCCTCGGCCGGGAGCAGCGGCAAGAGCCGGGGCCAGATGACCACCGCGTCGATTCCGTACCGTTCCAGCGGATAGAACTCGACGGCGCGCAGGCGGTTGCCGAGAGCCGTGGGCAGACAGCTGTCGGCCAGGCGCGACCGGGGCGGAAAGGACGTCAGGAGATGGGTGGCCAGGGCGGAGGCTCTGAGGTGGGCTGCTGCCGCGTGCAGCTCCGCCACCCGCTGCCAGTGCGCCTCTGCCGTCCGCCGGTGCCGCTCGGTACGGCGCTCGCGCAGGCTGCGCGGCAGCGCCGTCTCCGGCCAGTAGCCCTCCATGAGCCGCAGGAACGGAACGTGGAAGAGGGCCAGAAGATACGCCGCGCCCACCAGGCCGAGCAGGATCCACAGGGCCGCGAGTAGTTGTCCGGACGCGCTGTAAAGCTGCCAGGCCCTGAGCGCGTCGCCCGGTGTGCTGCCGGTGGCGGCGAGTGCGACACCGCCCGAGGCGCCCGCGGCGATGAGCACGGGAAGCAGGACGGCGAGCAGGAAGCGGGAGCCGAGGACCCGTTCGGCGCCGCCAAGTCCGACTTCGAGGAGGGTGTTCACCTGGCCGTCCGGACCATCAGGTCGCCGTGGCTGCAGCGGGGCGGGGACCCCGGGTCGTAGTAGTCGACGGCCTGCTCCTCGCCGTGTTCGGCGCAGCGGAAGAGCAGCGTGGTGAGGGACTGCCCGGGCAGTCCTGACGGTGCCCAGGCGTCGCGGTCCGGCGCGGTGTCCTCCGGCGGTGTGTCCGGCGCTGTGTCAGGGGGCTCCGGGCGGTGTTCTGCCTCGCTCATCGCCGTGCTCTCCTCTTCGGGGTTCATCACAGTCCGCCCAGGATGGTAAAGGCGCCCCAGAGGCCCGGGTGGGCGAATTTCGGGTCCGCGAGGAGCGCCAGCTGGGCGCTGCGCACCGCCGTGCCCACCTCCGTGCCAGGCCGGGCGAGTTCGCCGTAGAGGACGGAGTTGAAGGCGAGTGCGGCGTCGTCGCGTACGGGCCACGGCGGCGCGACGACAGTCTCCGCTCCGGCCGCGAGGAACGACGCGGCCAGGCCCTCGCCCTCGCCCCCGAGATGGCGGCGTTCTGCGCCGGCCCGGCAACCGCTGAGGTTCACCAGTCGGGGGGCGGCATCGGCAGTGGCGACTTCGAAGGCGAAGAGCGGCCGGTCGGCGAGCAGGATGCGGGCCATGTTCGGGTGCGTGGGATCGAAGGCCGCGTGTCCGGCGAGATGCAGCACGTCGCAGGATTCGATCGCCTTGCGCACCGCCGTGACGGTGGCCTTGTCGTCGTGGAGTGCGACGGCCGTGGGAAACGCCCCGCGTACGGCGTCGGCTTCGGTATTCAGCGTCAGGAGTTCGGGCAGGAGTTCGTACCCCGGCCGCTTGACCGTGGCTACGAGGGCACGAAGCGCGTCGCCCTCTTCGGCCGCCGCTGTTCGGCGCCGCCGTTTCGCGAATGGCGAAAGCCGTTCTCCGGCCGACCCGAGCAGTCCGAGCGACGGCAGCGACCGCACTTGGGCGCTGGCCACCAGGGGCTTCCCGCGGAAAGGGGCGGCGTGGAACGGAAAGTCGGCGAGCGGGCCCTGGGCCGTGACGAAGACGCAGGACGCGACAGTCAGGAGGTCGGCCACGGGTGCCAGGAGGGCCTGGCCGAGCCGGTGCACGGTCTTGGGTTCGCTGCGGCGTACGCATTCCTCGAGCGCGAGCGCGACCAACTCCTCCATCTGGTCGGCGGGCAGGTCGGCCTTCCGTGACACCACGGTACCGTCGGCGATCGCGAGGACGATGATCTCGTTCTCCGACGACTGCGCGTATGCCAGGGCGAGTTCGCGAGGCCCCACGGCCTGGGGGATGGCGCGCGTCAGGTCCGCCACGGTCAGAGGCGTCCGCGCCGTGCCGCTGTGCGTGCCGTGCAAGAGCGCGTCCCGCGCCTCCAGGAGGATGCGCGCGCGATCGTCGTGCACGGTCAGCATCCCGCCGTCGCCCGCCACCGCGGCCCGCGTGGCCATGCGCGCGAGTGCGTGGATCTCCTCGTCCACAGGGCGCAGCGCTTGGGGCGCGGGTCCTTCGGGACGCTGTGGTCGGCGGGTGGCCATCGCGGCGAGCATGCCGACGGCGAGGTCGGAGCGGCCGATGTACAGGGCGGCGCCGGTGGCCTTCCCGAAGAGTTCGACGCTGTTTTCCAGATAGTGGATACGCCCGGGCAGGGTGGCCGTGTCGAGGTCGGCGAAGCGGGCGTCGACTGCGCGGACGAACTCCTCGACCGCCTCCGTGTTCCGGTCCTGCAGGAGCCGGAGCTCGCCGGTGGTGACGAGGAGGTCGAACTGATCGCCGCTGCCCGCCTCTTGGCGCCAGTCGGCGAGCGCGGACTCGGCCTCGTCGAGGAACCCGATCTTCATCAGGGCCCGCACGCGCCGATAGTGCAGGGTCTGGGTGATGAAGACGTGCCCCAGAGCCGGTTGCGCGGTCGACTGGGTACCGGTGAGGCTGTGGCCGATCCGCTGCCCGGCCTCGGCGTGCAGGAGCGACTGCTCGAACAGCCCGATCGAGCCCATGACGAGAGCGAGCCGGGCGTGGGCGGCGCGCAGTCCGTGCCCGTCGCCCTCCTCCTCGAGCAGCGTGCGGCCGCGTTCGTACGCCGCCAGGGCGTCCGGACTTCTGCGGCAGCGCTCAAGGGCCCTGCCCAACTCCAGGTAGGCGCGCCCTTCGTGGCGGCGCAGCCCCTTGCCGCGGAAGGCGTCGAGGGCCGACAGGGTGAGCCGCAGATAGCGCCTGGGGTCGGCGTCGGCGCGCTGGGGATTGCCGCCGAGCGCGGCGAGCACCTGCGCCCCGAACGCCGGAGTCTCGCTGTGCCGGCCGAGGGGATCCACCGCCTCCCAGGCGGCGGCGAAGATGAGCTCGAAGGTCATGGTCGAGCCCACCCCCGAGTCCCGTATGAAGTCCGTCGGGACCAGGAGCGCCGGCTCCACCATGAAGGGCAGGGTAAGTGTCCCCTCCCCCAGGTGCACCATCGCGAACTCCTCTTTACCCTTGCCGGTGGCGAAGAATTCGTCAAAGACCGTCTGAGGCTCCTGTGGCCCGGTGTTCATCGCGCACCCCCGTGCAGTCTCAGATACTCGGCGGTCTCGTGAGCCAGCTCGGCCTGTGCGGTGGCGCCGTTCATCTTCAGGATGGCCGAGAGCGCCATCCACAGGGTCGCGTCGGTCTCCAGCCACATCACGTCGGAGAGCGCGAGTTCTCTGAGTGCGGCGAAGTCCCCTGTCTTGAAGGCCGCTTGGCGCCGGTAGCCCCGTGCCACCAGCTCTGCCTCGTCCGGCATCGTTTCGTTCACCAGGCGGTGCAGAAGTTCCTTGTGCAGGCCCGTGGGGTCGCCCGGCCAGCCTTGGAGGGCCAGGACGGCGGCCACGTGTTCGCGATGGCCCAGGGGGACGGCCCGCCGGGCAAGGTCGAGCACGCGTAGCAGGTGCTCGGCCGCCCCTGCCGGAGCGGGGGCCCGTACGACGACGGAGAATGCCAGCTCCGGCCGGTCAAGGAGGCTGTAGCAGTACGAGAGCACATGTGCGGCAAGCCCTCTCACGTGGGCTTCGGGGTCGAGCGCCATCACCTGAGCGGCCTCGGCGGCGAGTCGGTCGGGCGGCACATCGGTCACCATGCCGTACACGGCGGCCGCGGTGGCCAGGTGCGTCAGATGCTCGCGCAGGCTCTCTTCATAAGTGTGCCGGTCGATGGCGTCGTTGCCCGCGGCCCCGAACTCGGCCGCACGCAGCCAGCGCGCGCCCCGGTCCGCTTCCCGGCGCAGCAGTGCCCGGGCCTCGCCCGGTGCCAGGCGGGCGGCCTGTGCACGGACGGCGGCGGCGTCGAGACTCAGGCTCTCCTCAAGGGGCTCGCAGGGCCCGTCGGCGAGCGCCGCCGCGAGTTTCGACTCGATGACCAGAGACTCGAACTCGTAACTGCTCTCGGCACGGGTCGTGAAACCGCCCGGCTCTTCCCGCATGGATGCAGCGTACCCATGAACTCAGCTTTGAGTAGGAGGAGTTGCGACCATCTGGCGGAGCGTGGCGCGTCCGGTCGGCCTCCGAGGAGCGCAAGCCCGTCCCTTCGCAAGCCCCCCCGTGACCGTGGTCTGCGGCGTGCTGCTGTCACTGAGCGTCGCCCTGCCCCCGGCTCTCCGGCGACAACAAGCTGCGCGACCATGATCCACCAAGAAAGATCATTCTTTGCGGGCGGGCCTGACGCCGTCCAGGAGCGTCGCGATGGGTGCCGTCGCTCAGGGGCAGCCGCCAGACATCGTTGACCGCCCGTCCTGGGACGGCTGCGCCGCGGCCACATCTGCGACGGTGCCGTCAGTCCGCGAGCGCGGACCGCGCCGTTCGCCCCGGCGCCGGCGTCGTCTCACACACGCCACAGCAATGCCGGCGACGGCTGAAAGAGCGGATCAGGAGCCGCGAGCCCTCTCAAGGTCAGTGGGTCGCCGAGTGGCGTCCGGGTCGACACCGCCGCACCGCCCGACGAGCCGTCGTGCTCCGCTCCGCACAGGGACAAGTCCAGGACGCGACGAGCGCGGGTGGCAGCAGGCCGGTCTTCATGACCGGTCATCGAGGACATCGTGGGCTTTACGGGCCGCGTCGTTGTTCCAGCGGAGCTGTTCCTCGAGCTTCGTTCCGTTCTTGGCGATGAGCTGGTTCTGGATGCGTATGTCGACGGCGTGCACCGTGCGGACGTAGCCGGTCTGCCGCTTGCAGCGGGCGTCGGCGGTCGCGGTCTTCTTCTCGAGGGCGGACGGTTCGTCGGGGTCGTGCTGCGGCCCGCTCAGCCTTTCCTCGAGTTCTTGACGCCGGCGGTCGCTACCGATCTCGGCGTCCTTGGGGGTGGCGTAGTCGTAACCCGCTTTCCGCATACAGGCCGACCACGCCTTGTCCGCCTCTTTCCAGGCGGGGTCCCGCATGCCCTGCTGGAGGCTCTTGGCCTCCAGATCCAGGACCGGATCCTTCCGGTCCTGGCGATTCATCCCGTAGATCGCGCGGTCCGCTTCACCGAGACAGCCGCGCTTCGGAATGCGGTGGCCATGGACGGTCTTCGGATCGTCCCCGACGAACTCGCCGGTGAGCGCGAGGTACTGGGGGAGGGTCCACTTCTTCTCCGGGTAGCGGCGCTGATAGTCGGCCTGCACCGCGTGATACCCGTACCGCGTGGCCTGCTCGGGGTCCTGGATGCCGTAGCGGAAGTCGTCCGAGGCATACAGGACGGCCATCAGCACGCCCGTGCCGGCGGGGCGTTGGGGCCAGGCGGGTACGGGGTCGGTGTCGAGGGTTTTCAGGCTGGCGAACCCGAGGCGTGCCATGCACTCTTTGGCGAGTGTCCACCGGGCCTTGCCGACCGTGGTGCCGTCGTCGTCGGACATGTCGTACGCGGCCAACGGCAGGAACCTCGGGTCGTCCGACGAGGTGGGCCGCGCGTGGGATGTGGGAACGTCGGCCTGGTGCCCGCACGCCGTGAGGGCGAGTGCTGAGGCGAGAACAAGTAAGAGGGGGGTGGCTCTGCGCATCCGGTCAGCTCATCAGGCTCCGCGGAACTCGACTGTGGTGGAGGCCATAGTTCCGGGTCACAGCCGCGTCACGTCCGGCTCCCATCACCGAGGCGCGCCGACGGGTCAGCCCTCGGCGCGGACCGGCCGCTCGTCCCGGTCGGCCTCGCCCTGCGCCTGAGCCTGCGTGCCCTGCACCGGACGGCCTGTGCCCGGCGCAGGCCCTGCGCACGGTGACTGTCCAGCCCGCCCGCGTCTTCGGCGTCGACCGCGGCCTTGGCACTGTCGAGGAAGGCCGGCTCGTCGACCTGACCGTCGTCGACGGCGATCCGCTGATGCGAAGGGAGGGCTGTTGTGACGGCCAAGGAGTCCAGGTTTCCCGACCCAGGCAAGTGCTCCGGCCGAGGGGGACGGCGTCACGGGGTCATCAGGTCAATCGTCCGGGACTCTTGACTCGGAATGTGTCAGCCGTGATTCTCGTCGCATAACTTGCACCGGTCATGACAATCCGGGAGGGGCTGTCTTCGGACCCCGCCGGCCTGCTCGTTGACCGCGTCATCCCCGCCGACCGAGGGATGTGTAGTGACCGTGGATCGAAGCTCGTACCGCAGGCGCAAGGACGTCACTCTTGTGTCGCTGCTCATCCTCGTGCTGGCCATGGCCCTCGGCCCCACGCCGAGTTCGGCGGCCGGCAACGACTGGTGGACTCCGACCGCACGCCCCACCCCGGACTCCCAGATCGACGTCACCGGCGAGCCGTTCACGGGCACCAACGCCGAAGGAGAGGTGCGCGGCTTCGTCGACGCCCACGACCACCTCTTTGCCAACGAGGCCTTCGGCGGGCGACTCATCTGCGGCAAGACGTTCTCCGAGGCCGGGATCGCCGACGCGCTCAAGGACTGTCCCGAGCACTACCCCGACGGTTCGCTCGCGGTCTTCGACTTCATCACCAAGGGCGGTGACGGCCGACACGACCCGGTCGGCTGGCCCACGTTCAAGGACTGGCCCGCGCACGACTCGCTGACCCATCAGCAGAACTACTACGCCTGGGTGGAACGGGCCTGGCGCGGCGGCCAGCGGGTGCTCGTCAACGACCTCGTCACCAACGGTGTGATCTGCTCGGTGTACTTCTTCAAGGACCGCAGCTGCGACGAGATGACGTCGATCCGACTCCAGGCGAAGCTGACGTACGACCTGCAGGCGTACGTCGACAAGATGTACGGCGGTACGGGCAAGGGATGGTTCCGGATCGTCACTGACAGCGCGCAGGCCCGCGAGGTCATCAAGCAGGGCAAACTGGCGGTCATCCTGGGCGTCGAGACCTCCGAGCCGTTCGGCTGCAAGCAGGTCCTGGACATTGCCCAGTGCAGCAAGGCCGACATCGACGCAGGGCTGGACGAGCTGTACGCGCTGGGCGTGCGCAGCATGTTTCTGTGCCACAAGTTCGACAACGCCCTGTGCGGGGTCCGCTTCGACGAGGGTGCGCTCGGAACGGCCATCAACGTCGGGCAGTTCCTGTCGACCGGCACTTTCTGGAAGACGGAGAAGTGCACGGGCCCGCAGCACGACAACCCCATCAACGGAGCCACGGCGTCCGAGGCCGCGGAGAAACTCCCGGCGGGCGTGAAGGTCCCCTCGTACGACAGCGACGCCCAGTGCAACACCCGCGGTCTCACCGACCTCGGTGAGTACGCCGTGCGCGGCATGATGAAACGCAAGATGATGCTGGAGATCGACCATATGAGCGTCAAGGCCGTCGGCCGCGCGCTCGACATCTTCGAGGCCGAGTCGTATCCCGGCGTGATTTCCTCGCACAGCTGGATGGATCTGAACTGGACCGAGCGGGTCTACGGCCTCGGCGGCTTCGTCGCCCAGTACATGCACGGCTCGGAGGGATTCGTGGCCGAGGCTAACCGCACGAAGGCGCTGCGGGACAAGTACGACGTCGGCTACGGCTACGGCACGGACATGAACGGTGTCGGCGGCTGGCCGGGGCCCCGGGGCGCGGACGCCCCCAACAAGGTCACGTACCCCTTCCGCAGCGTCGACGGCGGCTCTGTCATCGACAGGCAGACCACCGGCGAGCGCACCTGGGACCTGAACACCGACGGAGCCGCCCACTACGGCCTCGTGCCGGACTGGATCGAGGACATCCGGCTCGTCGGCGGACAGGACGTGGTGAACGACCTCTTCCGGGGCGCCGAGTCCTACCTCGACACGTGGGGCGCGGCCGAGAAGCACCAGGCCGGAGTCAACATCGCCAAGGGCGCGGCGGTCACCGCCAGTTCGGCGGAGTGGAACCCGTTCACGAGCTACGCACCCAGCCGGGCCGTGGACGGCACACGGGACACCCGCTGGGCCAGCGACTGGAGCGACGACCAGTGGCTGCGAATCGACCTCGGCTCCACGCACCTGGTCGGGCGCGTCACGCTCGACTGGGAGCGTGCGTACGGGAAGTCGTACCGCATCGAACTTTCATCCGACGGATTGAACTGGCAGACCGCCTGGTCCACGACGTCCGGCGACGGCGGCCTGGACACGGCCCAGTTCACCGGCACACCGGCCCGCTACGTCCGTATCCACGGCCTGGAACGTGGCACCGACTGGGGATACTCGCTCTACGAAGTGGGCGTCCACAGCAGCTGAGCTGCGGCACGAGTACGAAGGACACGCAGATGGCACGGATGCCGCTGGCCGAACGGCGCCGGCAGCTGACGGAAGCGGCGATCAGGGCGATGGCCCGGGACGGCGTCGCCAAGACGACGACCCGGTCCATCGCCGCCGAGGCGAGTGTGTCCCTGAGCGTCTTCCACTACTGCTTCGATTCCAAGCAGGCCCTGGTCGAGTCCGTCATCACGACCCTCACCGACCACTCCGTGACCGTGGTGAAGGACGCACTGCGAACCAGGGCCACGCTCGAGGAGACGGTCCGGGCCGGCTTCCAGGCGTACTGGGACCACGTCCGCGCCCACCCCGACGAGCACATGCTCACCTACGAACTGACGCAATACGCCTTGCGCCAGCCGGGATTCGAGCATCTGGCCCGACGGCAGTACGAGCTGTACAGCGACGCTTACGCCGCTCTGATCGACCAGTTGACCCGGAACATGAACCTCCAACTCCGCGTGCCCGTCTCGGTGCTGGCCCGCTATCTGGCTGCCATGACCGACGGCCTGACCCTCAACTACCTCGTGCTCGGTGACGAGTCCGCCTGGACCGAAATCCTGGACACGCTCATCGCCCACATCGCCGGCCTGGTACACGACGACGTGCACCGGGCTTGGCCCATGCCTTGACGTGTGCTTGGCGAAGTGGCTACACGGGAGCGCTCCCATTGCTTCTTCCTGCACATCGGCGTTGGCCGCCTGCTCGAAGGCAACAGCAACGGCTTCAGCCGGCAGGATTCGAGCCTGCGGCACCCCTGACATAGTTAACAAAAGGGATTTTTTTCGCACGGCAGATCTGGGGTCGATACATGAGCCGGAACGAGGAGCACTCCGAAGGGGAGGGGCCATTCACAACCCGGCTGACCTGGCGCCTCGTGGATGGCGGCACTGCGGTCTGGGAGTCCCGTCCGGCGCGCAAGCGTGGCCTGGTCACCGTACGCGCCGCGGGCGAGCCGGAGTTCCGTTCCCGGCGAGCCGACAGCGTATCGGTTGGCCGCCTGCGCAGGCTGAATGACGTTGCTGCGAGTGCGTTCACCGTTGGCGGGGCCCTTTTCGCCCTCGGGGCCGGAGCCGCTCAGTTCGGCCCGGGCGACGCGACGAGCGCCTGGATCTATTTCGCCGGCGGCCTTTTCTTCAACACCGGCGGCTACGCGTCGCTGCTTCAGGCGATCAATGCTCCTCGCCGGGACAGCGAAGCCGGCTCGCGGGCGGCACGGCGCTGGAGATGGTGGAGCTACGAGCCCACCCGGATCGACTGGCTCAGTACCTTTTTGCTGTTCGCGGGAACGCTGGTGTTCGGCATCAATCTGCTGAATTCTTTCCTTCAGGGACTCTCGCTCCACCAGGTGAACAGACTCATCTGGGCCCCCGACATGGTCGGGTGCATCCTGTTTCTGATTTCGGGGCACCTTGCGCTGGTCGAGGTCTGCCATGGCCGGCCAGGCGTCCGTGCCCGCGACCTCGGCTGGTGGATCGTCGCGATCAATCAGTTCGGGTCCTTGTTCTTCCTGGGTTCGGCGCTGGCTGCCTTCACACGTCCCGCCACCGGAAGCGTTGTGAATGCCGCCATCGCCAACTGGGGCACCCTTACAGGGGCGTTGTGCTTCTCGGTCGGAGGCGTGCTCCAATTCTTCGAACGCCCCTGAGCGAGCCGCGGGACAAGATCCGGACGGCTGCCAGATGGACGGCGGCCTGGGCGAGGGATTGCGCCTCCGCGCTGCGGGGTCGAAGCGGCACGGCATCCGCCGCAGAAACCCGACGTGCGTCCACTCGGTGATTGTCGGAAGATCGCAGACATCGACCGCGTCACTGCACCGCGTCTCATCCGAATGCCGCAGCGGAAACCGCATCACCCATCTGGCCGACCTGACGTGCCGTCGGCTGCCGCACCGGGAAGCCTAGGATCCGCCACTAGAGAGAGGGGCGTCGCCTACCCCTGCCTGGCATCGGCGGGCCCACCTCATGATCGGAGGAGACGGGATGCTGCACCGCGCCGGCAGGACCTCCTGGAAGCGCTTTGCCGCCGTTCTCGTCCCGAGTGTCATGGCCGCCGCGGCCCTCGGTATCGGCATGGCGCAAGGAGCACTGGCCGCGTCGTTCTTCATCTCCGGCCAGAAGTTCCAGGTGGCCCTGGGCACTCTGGACGTCCGTGGTCTGAGCATCTACGGCATGGTGGACGTGACCAGGAAGGGCACCCTCGTGCCGGTCGTGGTCACCGGGGCCGGCCGTGCGGAGATCAGCGAGCTGTGCCAGTCCGTGGTGGTCCCGATCCCGGTCCTTGGCCCGTACACGCTGAGGGTCACCGGCGGCGAACGGAACCGGGTCGAGGCGAAGAACTTGTTCCTCGACGCGACATCCTTGTCGAGCAGACAGGCGAATTTCGACGACCTCGACATCGGTGTGGCGGCGGGAGCGGTCAGCAAGGGCCCGATCAGCCGGGAGGACAGGAACTCCCGGTTCTTCGATCCCAACGGCTTTGCTCAGCAGGCGGATTCGGCCTCCCTGAGCGACGTGCGCTTCACTACGGTCGCAGTCTCGGCCGCCACGTTCAACGTTCCGGACCTCGATGTGCGGCTCAAACAAGGCCGCCACGAGTGCTTCTGACCTATCAGCGCGGAGCACGCACCCTTCCGCGCCCGCTCGCCGCACCCTCCCGCCCGCCGCACATCATGGAAAGCCCACGTGTTCTTCGAACTCTTCGGCAGACGCCGGAACTTGCGCGTCGCTGACACCGGCGCCCGACGGGGATTCAGGACCTGGCGGGACGAACGTCCCTTCTGGGCAGGACTGTTCACCTTCGCGGCGGGCCTGCCCATCATCTACTTTCCGTACGCGCACTTGAACTTCGGCGCCATCCCACTGGCACTGTCGACCTCCGCCGGCGCGGGTTCGTTGATCATCGGGGTTCTACTCGTGGTCCTGGGCATCTCTCTGTGGTTCCACCAGCAGGTGCGCGTGTTCGCAGGGATCACGGCCATTCTGCTTGCCCTCATCTCGTTTCCCGTCGCCAATTTCGGGGGTCTCTTCATCGGGTTGATTTCCGGCCTGATCGGCGGATCCCTCGCCTGTGCCTGGGTTCCTCCGACGGTCGCCGCCGAGTCGCAGCCCGCGGTGAACCGTGCATCAACGACCCTCCCCGCTGGTGAGGACCACGGTGGCAAGTGACGACCTGACCGGTTGTGCGGCAAGCGGGCCGGAGTCCGAGCCCTGCCATCTGAGCAGTGCGGTGCAGAGCCGCTTGGCCGGCCAGCTGCTGCGGCCCCTCGCCTGCGCGCTGGCAGTGGCCGCCCTGTCCTTGGTCCTACAGCTCGCCACACCAGCGGCCTCGAGGGCGTTGCTCGCCCCTGGCGGCATCCGCACCTCCAAGGCGCCGGCAGGTGTCGGCACGCCGGTCGACCAGCTGCCGGCCCGCCCGGCGAACGTCCCCTGGGTGCTGCGCGCCGACAGACTCGTGCTCCACGGCAGTACCTTCCGCGGCGTGGTCACCGTCCGGACTGCGGCCGGGTCCAAGCGGGTGCTGAAGTTCACCGCACGGTCGATGGACTTCGGCGACCTCGACCTGACGGCGGGCCGCGGCCGCGCGGCGATGCGTCTGCGGGCCAAGCCCGCCACCACATCTACGGTCAAGGGCAAGGACGTGGTGACTCTGTACACCCAGAAGCTGTCCGGCACGCTCGTCGGACTGGGCGGGGCTGCGCTCCCGGCGGACCGCAGCGTCACCGTCACGCCCGACGCGCTGCCCCCGTGGCTCTCCCACCCCCCTGTTCCCACCCGCACAGTCACCTTCGAGAACGTGACCGTTTCACAGGTCACCCAGCTCAGCGGCGACATGTCCATCACCGGGCCGGCGCTCAGCGCCGCGGCCGGGTGACCAGCGCAAATCCGCTGCCTGCGGAATACGGAAGCGTCGAGCGACGAAGCTCAGCGCGTACGACACGGACGAGGCACACGTCCGGCTCTGCCTGGTGCTGATCCTCGCTGTCAGGCGTGCTCCGGGCACGGGTCCGCCATCGCGGTACGGATGGCCGCCGCCACCTCGGGCAGGGCCCAGTACGCCGAGTGCGTCCACAGGCCCGCACTGGCCGTGTGCGGCAACGGCACGTCCCACGGGACGGCCTCGCCGTGCAGCCGGAAGACACAGGACGCGGCGAAGGCGAGGACGTCGAGGGGCTGCCAGAGATTGGTCCAACGCCCCAGCGACGGGGGGAGCCCCACCAGGCCTTGGGGGTCGTACGGCAGAAGTTTGCCGCCACGCGGATCGCGGAGGTGGACGTAGGCGGCCTGGGAGCCGAACGTCACCAACGACGAGGTCCACAGGGGCTCCCGTGCCGTGGCCATGTCGACCGCGATGACACCGCCGAGGCTGTGCGCCACCAGCCGCACCGGCCGGTCCGCGGACCGGCCAAGGGACGGGTCCACGGCGTCGATCCGCTCCCGCACCCGGGCGTGAATGGCCGGGCGATGCCGCTGGTACACCAGCACGTCACGAGGAACCGGGTGGCGCCCGGGCCGAAGCGGGTCCGCAACGAGTGCTGCACTCGCTCGGCGACCGCCTGCATCGCCGCCCCGGCCACCTGGTCGAGGCCCCGAAGGCGCCGCCGTACCAGCGAGCCGAGCCTCGTCCGGGCCGAGCCGTCGTCACCCCGCAGTCCGGCCCAGGCGGATTCCTCGCCGGCGTCGAGGACGGCCTCAGCCAGGGCGGTCGCCGTCGCGGTCAGCAGGCCGGGCTCGCCGGTCAGCCGCAGCCGGCGGGTTTCGGCCCAGTGGTCGTCGAGGGCGTCGAGTACGTCCTGCGGATCGGGTCCCTCCGCCGCGCGCAGTCCGCCCGCGGCGGACTCGTCCCGGAGCCTGCTGCGCACCGTGTCGCGCAGCAGGGCCGGTGGTTGCCCGGGTGCGTCCGGCCCCTGCCGCACCCCTGCGGCGTCGATGGGGTCGAGCAGGGTGGCCAGGAGCGTGCGGACCACGTCGGGCGGCAGGCCCGGCAGCGGTTCGGCCGCCGTGTCGTGGTCACAACACGGTCCCGTGCGTGGGAGACGATGCCGAAACCCTTGTGCCGCGCAATAGAACCACCGTGCGCATGTCCCACTGTATGGCCGCGTCCGCGTCAGTCGCCGACGCCGCACGACGGCTCCGGTCACGTGTGCTTCAGCGCCCCATCCACAGTAGGGGCGCGCGAGTTGCCTCCGCAGCGAAGTTGACCGGAAGGGCGAGGGCAGGGTGTTGGCCGTCGGGCCGGTCGCCTGACCGGGCCTCGCAGATCGCGAACCACATCAGGATTGGCGCCGATCGCCCCCGCAAGGGGAGCTGCCGTCGGAACTGCTGTCAAGATTCCTCATCGGCACCACCGGCCAGTTGGTCCGCCAGGCAGGCGAGGTACAGAGCCATGGTGGTTCGGTGCTCACGCAGCGGGCGGCCGGTGATCTGCCCGATCTTGTTCATTCGGTAGATGACCGTGTTGCGGTGGATGTGCAGGGCTGCGGCGGCCCGGACGAGGTTGAAGCCGTTCTCGCACCAGGCGGTGATCGTGTCGCGGAGCGCCGGCCAGTCCGCCTGGGCGCGCAGGTCGGCCGTGGTGAGCTCGAGCAGGCGGCTGCGTGCGGGCTGCCCCACCGCCGCCAGGAGTTGGTGGACCCGCAGATCGGTGATGACGTGGACGGAGGAACCGCCCGTCAGCCGGGCGCCGAGGCGTCGTGGGACTGTGCACCGCGTACTACCTCGCCGAGGCGGGCCTTCCGGTCGAGGTTGTCGAGCGGCGCGGCCTGGGCTCCGGGGCGTCCCGGGGCAACGCCGGCTGGATCTGCCTCAGCCATTCGACACCGGTCCCGGCACCGGGCGTGGTGCGCTACGCGCTCGGCTCCCTGGGCCGCCCGGATTCGCCCCTGTACCTACGACCCCTGCCCGATCCCGCGTTCGTACGCTGGCTGTGGCGGTTCTGGCGCAGCAGCACACCGGCCGCCTTCCGACGCGGCTACGCGGCGATCGCCGAGCTGAACCGCACCACCTTCGAGCTCTTCGACGGCCTGCGCGCGGCCGGGGTCGAAACGACCCTGACCCGTCCCAGCATGGTGCACGCCTTCCTGTCACCGGCCGCGGCCCGTCACCACCTCGTGCTCCAACGGGAGATGGCGGACGGCCGCTACCCGATGCCAGACGAGGTCATCACGGGCGACGAGGCCCGCCTGCTGGACGACGCGCTGTCCCCGCGGGTGCGCGCGGCGTACCTGGTCGAGGGAGAGGGCGTGGTCGACCCCGAGGCGTTCGCCCGCGGGCTCGGTGAGGCACTGGCCGCATCCGGGGTGAAGATCCACGAGGATATGGAGGTCATCGGGTTCCGTGCCACCGAGGGTCGCGTCACCGCGCTGCGCACCGCACAGGGCGAGATTCCCTGTGCGGCCGCCGTCATCGCGGCGGGCATGCGCTCCGCACGCCTGCTGAGCTCGCTGGGTCAGCCGCTGCCGCTCCAGGCCGGCAAGGGCTACAGCTTCTCGGTGGCCCTGGACCCGGCGCCCCGGCACACTCTGTACTTCGGCGAACGCCGGGCCGTCGCCTCACCGATCGGCAACACCACACGGATCGGCGGCACGATGGAGCTGAGCGGCAACAACAACCGCCTCGACTGGCGCCGCGTCGTTGCCGTCGCGCTCGCCAGTCGGCACTACCTGGGCCACTGGTTCGACGACCCGGACGACCTCGTCGGCCTGATCCGCGATCCCTGGGTCGGAGGACGACCCTTCCTGCCCGACGGGCTCCCGGTCATCGACCGCGTACCGGGATACGGCAACGCCTTCGCGGCCACCGGGCACGGCATGCTCGGCGTCACTCTGGGGCCGGTCACCGGCCGCAAACTCACCGAATACGTCCGCACCGGCCGCCGCCCGGAGGCCCTTGCACCGTTCCGCTTCGACCGACAGCGTCGGTGAGCCGACCTGCGAACTGAGGCCGTCGGCCTGCACCCGGCGGATCCCAGGTAGTCGTAGCGCCGTTGATTCCTACCAGGTTGCTGTGAATTCGTGAGGCGTTTGAACACTGCCGGGCCGGTTTCCGTATGGGGCGAGGGGATTTTCATGCCAGTCGGCCACGAGGCGCAGGAGTACTTCCTTGAGACGCAGCAAGCGCAGACGCCCTACGGGCGCACGGCGCGCGACCTTTGCAGCGGTCGCGCTGATGTTGGGCGGCGGAGGGCTGGTGGCGGTGAACGTCTACGCTTCCGCGACCGAGAGCGGCTCGGGCAGCGATTCGGTCCAGCAGCCGAACCAGAGCGGGAGCGGTCAGCTTCCGGCGTCGGGAACGGTCACGATCGACTGCCCGGACGTCGGCCAGAAACTGACCAAAGTGCCCAGCGCGGCGAAGTCGCAGGTGGACGGGGAGCTGGCGACGCTCGACAAGCAGATCACCGAGGCGTACACCCGGCTGGCCGTGACGCGGCAGGCGCAGGCGAATGACGCGAACTACGTCCAGAACGCCATCCTCGGGCCGCTCAAGGACAAGCGAACCGAGGTCATCGGCCGGATCGAGGCCGATTACCAGCAGGTGGGCGGCACCGCACCGGACGCGATCGACGGCCTTGCGACCTGTACGGCGATGCCGGCCGACCCGGCGCAGAACGCCTCCGGTGGTCAGAGCGACAACGGGCAGCAGAACGACGGCCAGCAGAACGACGGCCAGCAGAACAACGGCAGTCAGGTCACCGGTGGTCCCGTCGCCTCGGATTTCGTCGACATCACGAAGGTCGCGCCGAACGTCCCGGCCAAGCCGGGCACGACCGGCGACGCCTCGACCGGTACGTTCACCACGCTGTGCGGTGTGAACGAGAACGGGAACCACAACACCGACAACGTGATCGTTGCTCCCGGCGTGGCCAACGGCGCGCACCACCTGCACGACTACGTCGGCAACCAGAAGGTCAACGCGTTCTCCAGCAACGACACTTTCCTTCAGGGCGGAACCAGCTGCCAGGACAAGAACGACCTGTCGTCCTACTACTGGCCGGTGGTTCGTGTCCAGGACGGTACGCAGGACTTCGACCAGAACGCCGACGGCGGTGGCAAAGAAGGGAACGTCGGCAAGATCCTTGTGGCGAAGCAGGCGCAGATCGAGTACGTCGGCAGCCCGACCGGCAAGGTCGTCGCGATGCCGCAGTTCCTGCGCATCATCACCGGTGACGCGAAGGCCTTCACCAACGGCCCGGGCAACGCCAACGCGCATTGGAGCTGCACCGGCTTCGAGAACAAGGTGCAGCTGACGGACAAGTACCCGATCTGCCCGCAGGGCAGCGATGTGGTGCGGACCTTCGCCTTCCAGAGCTGCTGGGACGGCCAGAACATCGACAGCGCCAACCACCGCACGCACGTAGCGTTCGCCGACGCCAACGGCAACTGCGCGGGCGGTTTCAAGGCGATCCCGCAGCTGACGATGCGTCTGGTGTACAGCGTGCCGCAGCCGGTCATCGAGAACGGCCAGGTGAAGAACGCCTACGCGGTGGACGGCTTCCCGGAGCAGCTGCACAAGCCGATCACCGACCACGACGACTTCATCAGCGTGATGACCGGGAACCTGATGAACCAGGTGGTCGACTGCATCAACTCCGGTCGTGACTGCGGCGCCGGTGCCGGTGAGCAGCCGCAGGACACGCCGTCACCATCTCCTGACGCCTCGTCCGGCGCCGGCGCCAGTGCCGACCCCGGTAACTCCGGTGGCGAGCAGTCGGCGCAACCCCCCACCACGTCGCCGGGCACGGCACCTTCGGCCGGCGGCGGCGGGGTCGGCGGCGACGAGGGTTCGACTCCCAAGGTCTCTGCCACTCCCAAGGTCTCTGCCACACCCAAGACCTACGCGACGTCCTCAGCCGCCGGGACCGATGCGGCCGTTCAGCCGCAGACCGGCTCGGACGACGAAGACAGCAGCGGGGCGGCCGTCGGCACTCAGACGCCGGCCGCCGGCGGGGACGCTCCGTCAGCCGGGTCGCAGACGGAGCCTCAGGCGGTCACGGGCGGGCTGGCCGAGACCGGCACGACCCTCTGGCCGGCCGCGGCCGGAACGGTTCTCATGATCATGGGCCTGCTGTTCCTGCTCCGTACCAGGCGACGTTTCTGACGTAGCTCCTCTCGGTGCCCAGGAGGCAGGCCGGCTGACGCCGGCGACCGGAGCCCGCCCCGTCGACGGGGCGGGCTCCGGTCGTCACGGTGGAGTGCGCGCCGCGACGACCTGGCGCAGGCGGCCCGCCGGCTCTTTGCGCGCGCCGATGCGTTTCTTGGGCAGGACACGGTACGGAAGTCCGCTTCCGTACACGTTCGCCCTCTCGGATGTCGGTGCACGGTTCGCAGGCTCTACCTGCCCCGCCCGGAGCCCCGCACAGCCTGAGGAGAACTCCATGACCCGACGTCATCTCCGCCCCGCTCGTACCGTCACGACCGCTGCCATCGCGCTCGGCGCGGTCGGCGCACTCACTGCGACGGCCGCCGCGCCCGCTTCGGCGCACGTACCCGCGCAGGCACACCCGGTGGCCCGGCACGTCCTGCTGCTGTCCATCGACGGCATGCACCAGTCCGACCTGGCCTGGTACATCGCCCGCCACCCCCACTCGGCGCTCGCCCGGCTCACCGCCGGCGGTGTCGAGTACACCCACGCGAGAACCACGATCCCCTCCGACTCGTTCCCCGGCATGGTCGGCCAGCTCACGGGCGGCAACCCGAGCACCACGGGCGTCTACTACGACGACACGTACAACTCCGCCCTCCTCCCGGCCGGCACGACGACCTGCGCCGGTGCCAAGCCGGGCGCGGAGGTCGACCTCACCGAGGACCTCGACGAGAACAGTGACTCCCTCGACGCGGGCCAGGGGCTGAGCGGCCTGCCCGGCAGCATCCTGAAGATGACCGGCAACCCCGCAAGCCTCATCGACCCGTCGAAGCTGCCCGTCGACCCGAAGACCTGCACGCCGGTCTACCCGCACGCGTACCTGAAGGTGAACACAGTCTTCAACGTGGTCCGCAAGGCCGGGCTGCGGACCGCGTGGTCCGACAAGCATGCCGCGTACGACATCCTCAACGGCCCTTCGGGCGACGGCATCCAGGACCTTTTCGCGCCCGAGATCAACAGCGCGGCCGTCGGCTACCCGGCGGGCGACGACTGGACGAAGGACAACGCGGCGACCGAGCAGTACGACGGCTACAAGGTGCAGGCTGTCCTCAACCAGATCGATGGCTACGACCACGGCCGCACTCACCAGGTCGGAACCCCCGCCGTCTTCGGCATGAACTTCCAGTCCGTCTCGACCGCCCAGAAACTGCCCGTCTCCGACGGGCTGACGGGCGGTTACCTGGCGAAGGGGGTGCCCGGCCCGCTGCTGGCGCAGAACCTCGCCTTCGTCGACCGGCAGGTCGGCGCGTTCCTCGCCGAACTGCACAAGCGGAACCTGGACGGCAGCACCACGGTCATCCTGTCCGCCAAGCACGGCCAGTCGCCCACCGACCCGAAGGCGTTGACCCGTATCGACGACGGCACCCTGCTCGACGGCCTCAACGCCGCCTGGAAGGGGGCCCACCCGGGCTCCGGTGACCTGGTCGCGCACGCCGTGGACGACGATGCCATGCTCGTCTGGCTCAGCGACCGCTCCGAGACCGCCACCGACTTCGCCAAGGCGTACCTGCTCGCGCAATCAGGCAATGGCAACGGCATCGACGGCAGCACGAAGGCCTTCACGGCGAGCGGCCTGAAGACCCTGTACGCCGGTGCGGGCGCCGCTCGGTACTTCCACGCCCGGCCGGGCGACTCCCGAGTGCCCGACCTGGTCGGCATCACCCAGTACGGCGTCGTCTACACCGGCGGCAAGGGCAAGATCGCCGAGCACGGTGGTGCCCACGCCGACGACCTCGACGTCCCGCTCGTCGTCGTCGGCGCCGCCACCCCGCACGGCGTGCGCGTCGGCGGAGCGGTGCGTACCACGCAGATCGCTCCGACCATCCTGCGGCTGCTCGGGCTCGACGCGCAGGCCCTGGACGCCGTACGCATCGAGCGAACCCAGGCGCTCCCGGTGCGCTGACACGCCCCTCGGCATCCACCTCGCGGTGCGCGATGGGTACGGCAACGGGTTCTTGGTAGCTCCGGGCCGGTCAGGAGGTCATCCGCCGCCTGACCGGTGCGGTGCCTGCCGGGTCAGCCCGCGGTCACGTCGACGTAGTCGCCAGTGGCGTTGGCGGATCCGGTCGTGCTGGTCCCGGCGAAGCTCCAGCGCCAGTAGCCGTCCACGGAGGCGGTCGCGGTGGCCGTGACCGCGCCGTCGGCACCGCTGGTCACCGTCTTCACGGTGGTGTAAGTGGTGGTGCCCGCCTTGCGGAACTGCAACTTCACGGACTGGCCGGCGTATCCGCCGTAGGTGCCGTTGTTCCAGTTGGCGCGGCTCAGGGCGCCCTTGACGGTGATGACCTCGCCCGCGGCCACCGGCTCGGGGGAGGCGTTGGCGGTGAGCTTGGCGGCACGCTTCATCCGGAAGGTGCCCGCGCTGTCCTTCTGGACGAAGTCGAAGTCGTTGGCGTCGACGGACGTCCAGACGTGCCAGGTACCGGCGTTGGAGTTGATGAGGGTCGCATTGGGGTCGATGGTGATGCTGGCGGTGCAGGTGGACGCGGTGACGCTGCCGGGGACAGGGGTGCAGGTCAGCGGAGTGTCGGAACCGGGTCCCGCGAATCCGTCGGGGTTGTCGAACGGGCCGTGGTAGAGCCATCCGTAGGCTTCTTTGATCCCCGAGTCGTCACTGGCGGTGATGCTGAGTGTGACCGTCTTCTTCTCGGTGGCGCCGACCACGACCGAGTTGCCGTTGTTGACGAGGACCTGGATGACCTGGGTGTCCCCTTGGCCGGCGTCGGCGTCGGCGGTCGTCACGGCGAGGGCGGACAGGGCCAGCGCGCCCGACAGGACAACGGCAGCAGAACGTATGAACATATGTCCTCATAGAGAAGAGTTGTCCGCCCGAAAACAGGGCAGGAGTCGAAACTGATCGAATAGTAGTGATCCGACCGTTCCCTCAACTGCCGTTTCCGTCACTTGGGCAGGCACTCGTCCCACGCATGGCACCTCCCGCGAGACCGGCGCCCGATGCTGATGCCGAGTGCCGGCGGTACGGGAAGGGAGCCTGACCGGCGTTTCACCCGCCGGGTGCCGCATGGCGCTGCGAGCGCAGCGTCTCCAGGAGGCGGAGCCAGATCTCGCTGGCCGTGGGATAGCTGGGCACGACATGCCACAGGGTGGCCAGGGGGACCCGTCCCACGATCGCCGTGGTCGCCGAGTGCACGAGTTCGGCGATGCCGGCCCCGACGAACGTCGCCCCCACCAGCACATCGCCGGCACGGTCGATCACGAGTTTGGCCCGGCCGCGGTAGTCGGCGCGCATGACGTACGTTCCGGCGAGCGCGCCGAGGTCGTACTCGACGACCTCGACATCGATCCCCGCCTCCCGCGCCTGCTGCTCGGTCGCGCCGGCGCTGCCGACCTCGGGGGTGGTGAAGACGACTTGGGGCAGTCCGATGTGTCCCGCCGCGGCGGACGGCAGGTCGGCCGAGCCGTCGGCTCGTGCCGCGATGACCTCTCCGGCGATCCGTGCCTGGTATTTGCCCATGTGGGTAAGGAGCGCGCGGCCGCACACGTCGCCGATGGCGTACAGCCAGGTGCCTGCCGCGCCCCGCACACACTGGTGGTCATCGACGCCGAGGTACCCACCGGGTGACAGGCCGACGGTTTCCAGGCCGATGTCGTCGGTGTTCGGGGTACGCCCGGTGGCCACGACGACCTCGTCGGCCGCGATGACCGTGCCGTCGTCGAGGGTCACACGCACCTCACCGCCGTGTACTTGACCCTGGCCCGTGTCACGGGCGTCGGACCGCTGCACGCGGGACATGGTGCGTCCGGTCTGCAGCCGCACACCACCGTCCCTCAGCTCCGCACCGACGAGCTCCCCCGCGAACGGTTCGTACCGGGCCAGCAGCCACTCGCCACGATGGACGATCGTCGCCTCGGCGGCTCCCAGCCCACGCAGCCAGGTTGCGGCCTCGCAGGCGACTACGCCGCCGCCCAGGACGACCACCCGACGTGGCACTTCACGCATCGTGGTCACATCACGTGAGGTCCACGCCAGCGCGTCACGCAATCCCGGGACATCCGGTACGGCCGGCGAGGAACCGGTGTCGATGACCACGGCATGCCTGGCCGTCAGCGTCCTGGTCGAACCGTCTGGCCGGCTCACCGCGACCGTCCGTTCACCGGCCAGTCGCCCATAGCCGCGCACCACGTCGATCGCGTTGTTCAGAGCCCATGTCACCTGGGAGGTGTCGTCCAGTCCGTTGATCACGCGGTCGCGCCGGGCGAGTACCTCGGCGGGGTTCAGCCGTGTCGACACTCCTGACAGGTGGGCGGCCGCATCCACCACCTCCACCGGCCGGAGCAACGCCTTGCTGGGCATGCATGCCCAGTACGAGCACTCACCGCCCAGCAGACTGTTCTCCACGAGCACCGAGGACAGGCCGGAGAACTGGCTCGCGTACTGGGCGGCGTTCTCACCCGCGGCAGCGCCGCCGAGCACGATGACGTCCCACTCCGAGCGGTCCGGGTCCACGGCTGCGATCATGAGATCCTCCCCAATCGCCCGTCCGCCGAGGCGGCGGTATGCGGAATGTGGTGAAAGCACGCGCCGCGGGGGACAGCGGCGTGCGGTGATGGGAGCGTCGGCGGATCGTGCGGCGCTGCGACCTGAGGCCAGCCTATGGGCCGCGGAGCTTTGTCGCTCGGCGGTGAGTGTCGGTGGCCTCGTTGGTGAGGTCACCGTCAGTGACCGCGCGGGGCCGCCCGATCCGTCGTGGCGCAGCTGGAACGGCGTCCGCGGGCCGGATGCCGTGCGGCGCCGTGCGGTCGGGTCCCGATCCGGGCGGACTTCCGGTGTCCCAGCGCGCGGATGAGCGGGTCCTGATCCGGGCCGACTTCCGGTGTCCCAGCGCGGGGATGGGCGTCTGCCCCGCGTGGTGCGCGGGCAGACACCCATTCGCCTTATGGGTGAGTCCTGCCAACTACCCTGATCCGCCAGGGCTTTCCATGGTGCCCACGGCGTCGGCGACGGGGAGGCGCCCGGTCCTTACGAGGCTCAGCGGCCCGGCAGTCGCGTCGTGATCTCTTGGAACACCCAGCCGTTGCCGTCCGGGTCGCTGAACGAGGCGAACGAGGCGTAGCTGCGGCGTTCCGGGTCCGGGCCGGACACCCGTCCCTCGGTCCCCGCGCGGTGGAACACTCCGCCCGCGTCGTGGAACACCTCGCTCACCTCGACGCCGCGGTCGGCGAGCTCGGCCCGGGCCGCCTCGATGTCGGAGACGACGAGGTGCAGGCCCTCGACAGATCCTGGTGCGGCCGAGGTGAGTCCGGTGCCGAAGATGACCGAGGCGGGCGAGTCGGGCGGGGTGAACTGCACGACCCTGAAGTCCTCACCCGTGGCGAAGTCGGCGTCGAGCCGCCATCCAAGTTCGGAGTAGAAGTCCTTGGCCCGGTCGACGTCGGTGACCGGTACCACCACGACCTCGAGTCTCATGTCCACCATTGATTGCTCCTGTCCTTGGTGCCGAGCGGCCTCTGTCCACGGCGTCGGCTTGCTGCTTTTGGCACCACAGCTATACCCGTGAACGGCGCCGACCCACGGTCGGCGCCGACCTGTCCGCCGACCTGTCCGCCGGGCTGCCGACGGCAATGACGACGTCTCAGATGTCCTGGCATATCCAAGAGTTAATGGGCCATTAGGACACAAGCGGTGTGAAGGGGTTGTCGAGGTGCCGATCATCTTGTCATGAACCTGCGGTCCGACGGACGGATCGCAGCCTCATGGAGGTGTGGGATGCACCGCAGACTCGCCACCGCTCTTTCCGCCTCAACCCTGGCGCTCATCACCGTCGCCGCCACCGCCACGGCCGCCGACGCCGCTCCCGCCGACAAACCCCAGGTCCTCTCGAGCTGGACCCAGACCAGCGCGTCGAGCTACAACCTCTGGGCCGCCGCCCGCGCGAACCAGGCTGCCTGGTCCACGTACGCGTTCGACTGGTCCACCGACTACTGCTCCTCCTCGCCGGACAACCCGTTCGGTTTCCCCTTCGCCATGTCCTGTGCCCGCCACGACTTCGGCTACCGCAACTACAAGGCCGCGGGCTCTTTCAACGCCAACAAGTCCCGCCTCGACAGCGCCTTCTACGAGGACCTCAAGCGCGTCTGCGCCAACTACAGCGGCGGGACCAAGTCCGCCTGCGACAGCACGGCGTGGACGTACTACCAGGCCGTGAAGGTCTTCGGCTGAGAGATCGTCGGCCGAGTGGGTGAGAGCGAAGGGCGGACCGGCCGCGCGCCCGTCGGCGGGCCGCCCCTCGCGCTCCCGTACGACTCGTCGGTATGACGCGCCCCGACCGGGTGTGCGGCGCCGCCTGGATGGCGTCCCACACCCGGTCAGGGCCCAACGGCCGACGAACACGTGAGGCCCTTCTCGGCCGGGCGGACGATGCCGGACAGATCGTGCGCGCTCACGCTGTTGCGGTCGCCGACCGAGCGGCCGAGGGCGTGGTGCGGCCACAGCCCCGCCGCCACCCGGCGGGTGCGCTCGCCCCATTCGCGGGCCGGGACACCGCTGGACTTGAAGTGGTTGAGGGCGAATCCACCGGAGTGGATCCGGAGCAGGCAGAAGCCGCCGGGATACTCCTTGGCGGCGCCGACCTCCTGCATCGTGACGTGCGGGGCCTGCGCCAGGACCGTGCGCTTGTTGCGGTGGGTGTGGCCCGCGTGGTGAAGGAAGACGCCGGGGGCCCCGGCATAGGCGTCGAGGATGGAGCGCGCCTCGCGTCGGTCGAGGCGCTGTCCGCCGGTCACGGGGAACACGGAGTCCCGCACGGTCAGCGGATGGTGGCCGAACACCAGCGTGGGCTGGTCCTTGTGTTCCTTCAACCGGGCCCGGAACCAGGAGAGTTGCTCGGCGCCCAGTCCACCGGAGTCGGCGCCGTTGCCATCCTTCTTGTAGGTGTCCAGCCCGATGATGCGCAGCCCGCCGAGGTCGCGGGCGAAGTACGCGGGACCGTCGCCGCCGAGGAACTCTTCGCGGAAGGCATCTGCGCAACTGACCACGCGGGAACCGCGGTTGTTGTGCGCGGGCCGGTCGTGGTTCCCGCGGACGACGAAGTAGTCCCGGCCATGGGCGCCGAAACCGTCCAGGATTCGCTTGGCCTCGGCCAAGTCCCGCGGCGAACCACCGGCCGAGATGTCGCCCGCGGCCAGCAGCACATCGGCGCCGCGCCGGCGGGCCTCCTCGACCAGGGCCAGGCTCATGACCTCCGGATACGGCGCGCGCCCCGGCTCCTGCGACACCCCGCGCATCAGGGGCACGCCCGCCATCAGGCCGGCGGTGGTCTCCCCGAGGTGCAGGTCATTGCAGAGCGCGATCGACAGCACGTGCCGCCCCGGAGGGGGCGGCGGTGTGGTGAAGGAGTACGGACCTCCACTCGAGCCCAGACCGTGGAGGCTGGTGCCGACGGCGTTGCCGCGGACCAGGTGCAACGGCGTGGGCGTCGCGGGCACGCCCCGCGAAAGGGCACGGTAGTAGTAGGTCTGCCCCGGCTCCAGGTCCGTGAGCTCCACGTGGTGATGCGCGGTGGGCCGGTCCTCCGCCGCGCTGCGGTTGAGCCGGGCGGGATGAGTGCCGTAGACGACCTCACCCTCCGTGGTCGCGGGGAGCATGTGGCCCAGGCCGTCCCCGGTGCCGGGCACTCCGGTGTACCAGGTGATGACGGCGTGGTCCTCGGCGAGGGTGACCAGTTCCAGATGGACGGCAGCGAGGGTGTCGGGGTGACGGCGCGGGTTCGGCGTACCGGGTCGTGCAGGGCTTCGGCAGCGGCCCGCAACAGAGCGGGAGCGAGCAGGGCACCGGAGCGGAGGATCTCGCAAGGAGCGGGTAGGGACGACAGGGCGGCGAGGGGAGCGGAGAAGCAGCAGCGCATGCCCGCCACATGCCCGCGCGCCGTTAACGGCGGCGGTGGTGCCGACGGCGGCCCCAGGTATGGAACGCGACATCTCCCTGTGGCCGCCGACCTGTCGGATGGGTCCCTGATCCCCGGCGCTCTCGTCCGCATGACGACCGGCCCAGGCCGGGCACGTGCACCATCGGGCCATCAGGTGAGGACCAGCCGTTGTGCGGAAGCGGCGCAGACCGCCTCGGCACCGCCACGGGCGGCACCTCGGCGGACGGTGTGAACGGTGCTTCGTGGGGTACTCGCGACGGACGAGGAGAACGGTGCCGACCGGCATCCCCGTGATGCGAGGGAGCGGAGGCAATGCAGTTCCGTGACCGCGGGCAGGCAGGGCGGGAGCTGGGGGAGCATCTGCGCGTCCTGCAGGAGAAGGGCACCCTTCCCGATCCAGTGGTCCTCGCCCTGCCCCGTGGCGGGGTCGCGGTCGCCCGGGAGGTCGCGCGGGCGCTGGAAGCCCCGCTGGACGTGCTCGTCGTACGCAAGATCGGGGCCCCGTTCCAGGAGGAGTACGGCATCGGAGCGATCGCGGGCGACGATCCTCCCCTCTTCGACAAGCGGGCCCTGGACCGGCTGGGGCTGAGTGAGGAATCCCTCGCGGAGGTGGTCGAACGCGAGCGCGAGGAACTGCGCCGCCGCGAGGAGCGCTACCGACAGGGCCGGCCCGCCCCACAGCTGCGCGGCCGGACCGTGATCCTCGTCGACGACGGACTGGCGACCGGTTCGACGGCACGCGCCGCGTTGCGTGCCGTACGCCGCCAGGCGCCCGAGCGCGTGATCCTGGCCGTTCCCGTCTGCTCGCCGCGAGGGGCCGACTCGATGCGGGAAGAGGCCGACGACGTGGTCTGCCTGTTCCGGCCGAGCTCGTTCATGGCTGTCGGCGAGTGGTACGAGGACTTCGCGCAGTTGACGGATGACGATGTGCTCGAGGCGCTGCACGGTGGGCGGTGAGCGGGCGAAACGGCCCGGGCGGCGGCAACGCCGGGACACCGAGAAGCGCGCGCCACAGCCACGCTTCACGGGCCGCTTCCCGGCGCGTGTGCCGTGGTACAGGGCGCCGCCGAGAGCGTGCCGTCGGGCTCCAAGGTGATGCGCACACCGTCGCTGATGCGGTCGAGGGTGGCGCGCAGCCAGGCGCGGTCCTCCTCCGGCGCTGGCTCCAGCCGCATGCGCCGGGCCCGCAGAGGCACCATGCGCAGGCCGGTCAGGCGGCCCGTGTCCGCCGCCACCGTGACGAGGTAGGCGATCCGGAGGTCGTCGCGGAACTCCTCGTAGCCGGAGATGCCCTCGTAGTCGTCGACGAAGTCGCCGCAGCCATGGAGGATCAGCCGATCGCGGTAAACCTCCAGGGGGCGGGGGTGGTGCGAGGAGTGCCCGTGGACGAGGTCGACGCCGCCGTCCACCAGGGCGTGTGCGAAGCGGATCTGCTCCCGGGGAACGCGATAGCCCCAGTTGGACCCCCAGTGCACGGACACGACCGCGATGTCGCCCGCCAGCTTCACCTGCCGCACACGCCGGACCACCGCTGCGGCCGAGCCGGCCGACAGGTCGGGAACGTAGGCGACGCCGGACAGATCGGCGCTCGCCGCCCAGCCGGGCGGGATGCCGCTGGACGGCATCCCTAGGGCGACGACCAGCACGCGGCCGCCGGTAGGGACGGGGACGGCCACGGGCGCCCACGCCTCGTCGGCGTTCCGCCCCGCGCCCGCTGTTCGCAGGCCCGCGCGGGCCAGCGAGTCCAGCGTCTCCTCCAGGCCCGCGCGGCCGAAGTCCAGGACGTGGTTGTTGGCCAGGACGCAGATGTCGGGCCGGATCACCGTGAGAGCGGGCAGGTTGGCCGGGTGCATGCGGTAGTGGACGGCCTTGCCCGGCGCGAACGCGTCACCGCGCGTCACGGCCGTCTCCAGATTCACCATCCGGACATCCGGGGCGGCCGCCTCCAGCAACCGCAGCGCGTCACCCCACGGCCAGGACGGATCGACCGGGACCGGAATCGGGCCGTTGAGGGACTCCGCCATGCGCACGTACGACCCGGCGTCCCGGACGTAGTCCTCCCGCAGGGCGGGATCACCGGGCCGCGCCAGGATCTGATCGACACCGCGTCCGAGCATCACATCACCGCAGACGAACAGCGTCACCGCGCCGCCGGTCATGCCTCCACTCTAGGAGCCGTCCCCGCACCGAGATCTCGCGTACCGGCCGACGCTGCGCCCGTCGCATCGAGGATCCGGGCGCCGGGGCGATAGGGAAGTGTCTGGTGGGGTACCCCGGACATGGGGATGCCGGGCACGGGAGGCTGCCGTGGAACTGGTCGAGGAACGTCCCCACCGCTTCCGCATCGACCCGCGGGGTCAGATGCGGGTGCCTGGGGTGGTGTTCGCGTCCCGGGCGCTGCTCAGGGACGCCGAGAAATCGTTGGAGCAGGTCGTCCATGTGGCCACGCTGCCGGGCATCGTCGCCGCGTCCTACGCCATGCCGGACATCCACTGGGGCTACGGCTTCCCGATCGGCGGGGTGGCCGCGACCGACGTGGACGACGGCGGTGTCGTCTCGCCCGGCGGAGTCGGCTTCGACATCTCCTGCGGGGTACGGCTGCTGGTCGCCGACCTGGACCGGCGGGCGCTCGCGCCGGCGCTGCACGCGGTCATGGACGGTCTGGACCGGTCGATCCCGCGTGGCGCGGGACCCGGCGGGGTGTGGCGGTCGATCGGTCCCGGACAGTTGGAGCGGATCCTCCAGGGCGGCTCCCGGTACGCCGTGGCGGAGGGGTACGGCGAGGAACGCGACCTCAGGCGGTGCGAGGACGGCGGAGCGGTCGCCGACGCCGATGTGGGCCAGGTGAGCGAGCGGGCGAGGGAGCGGGGGCTGGGGCAGGTCGGCAGCCTGGGCTCCGCCAATCACTTTCTCGAGGTGCAGCGGGTCGACGAGGTGTACGACGAGCGGGCCGCCGCCGCGTTCGGGCTCGCCGTCGGCCAGGTGTGCGTGATGATCCACTGCGGATCGCGCGGCCTCGGCCACCAGATCTGCACCGATCACGTTCGGGCGATGGACCGCGCCATGTCCCGCTATGGCATCACCGTCCCCGACCGGCAGCTGGCCTGCACCCCGGTCGAATCGCCGGAGGGGCAGGCCTACCTGGGCGCGATGGCCGCCGCGGCCAACTATGGTCGCGCCAACCGCCAGTTGCTGTCGGACGCGGCCCGCCGGGTCTTCCGCCGCGCCGCGGGCGCCCGACTCTCGCTGGTGTACGACGTGTCCCACAACCTCGCCAAGATCGAGACCCATCCGGTGGCCGGAGCGCCGCGCCTGCTGTGCGTTCACCGCAAGGGCGCCACCCGCGCGTTCCCGCCCGGGCATGCCGACCTCCCGGAGGACCTGCGCGAGGTGGGCCAGCCGGTGCTGATCCCCGGAACCATGGGCACGGCCTCGTACGTGCTGGTCGGCGTTCCCGGCGGTGACGCGTTCTTCTCCACCTGCCACGGCGCGGGCAGGGTCATGAGCCGGCACCAGGCCGCGCGTGCGACCAGCGGGAAGGAGCTGCGGGCGCGTTTGGAGGCCCAGGGCATCGCAGTGCGCCCGCGGTCGTTGCGCGGTCTGTCGGAGGAGACCCCGGAGGCGTACAAGGACGTCGGCGCGGTGGTGGCGGCGAGCGAGGGCGCCGGGCTGTGCCGAACGGTCGCCCGGCTGGTCCCGCTGGGCGTGGTGAAGGGCTGAGGCCTCGGCGCGGGCCTCCACTCCCGCGGGCACGCCCGCCCGCACCGCGCGGGCACACCCTCCCGCTCCGGTCGCACGCGTCCGCCCGAACGCCTGACTCCCATGCCTCATACGTCGCCGGACCGCATGCTCACCCGTCGCCCGACGGACGCCTCACACGTCGACGGTCACCGCGCAGGACCAGCCGTACGGGTCGGGTCCGATGCGCAGTTCGTGCCAGGAGACGCCCTTGGGCACGGCACCGATGATCTCCACATCTGCCAGGTCGGCCAACGCCAGTCGTACATCGAGACAGCCGTCGACTGTGTCCGCCTCCACGTCGACAGCCACCATGCCGGGCACCTCGAGGCGGAAGATGACCTCGTCGAGCAGCGCGGTGAGCAGGTCGTCGTCACTGACCTTCGCCAGCCGGACGTGCTGCACGGCTGTGGGCCGCGCCGTCGTCACGTCGGCGAAGCACTCCACCATCCCCAGCACCGCCTCCACCAGGCAGCGCTCCCGGCTCGCTCCCCACGCTTCGATCCGCATATCGGCCGTGTGCGGCAGCGCCCGGTGGCCGCTGCCGCCCTGGCGCCGCAGCCGGATGTCGTCGTCCGTGTCACCGACCATGCCCACCACCTCCGGCGGCCCTGAGCCGTGGTGCCTCGTGCGGACACGGGTACCCGTGAGGCGCCGAGCCATACGACGACGGGCGGCTCAGTGTCCGCTCCGCTCATGAGCGATCGATATCCAGCGTATGGGGTACGCGGTGGGAAGGAACTCCGAACAGCGGCCCCAGGACCGTACGACGCGAGGAAGAAGACGACGGTCATGATTTCCCAGTCGGTCGTGGTGCCCGTCGGCGGCGAGTCGCTCGCGGGCGATGTCATGGTGCCGGACTCGGCCCGGGCGGTGGTGCTGTTCGCGCACGGCAGCGGCAGCTCCCGGCACAGCCCCCGCAACCGGATGGTCGCCGAACACCTGCGCATTGCCGGACTCGGCACCGTGCTGATGGACCTGCTCACCGAACGCGAGGACCGCGAGGACGCCTGGACGCGGGAGCACCGCTTCGACATCCCGCTCCTCGGAAGCCGCGTGGCCGGAGTGATCGACTGGCTGGCGGGGCAGTCCGACACCGGGGGACTGCCCGTGATCCTGTTCGGCGCCAGCACCGGAGCGGCAGCGGCTCTGGTGGCCGCGGCGGAGCGGCCGGACCGGGTTCTGACCGTGGTGTCGCGAGGCGGCCGGCCGGACCTGGCGGGCGATGCCCTGCCCCGCGTAGCGGCCCCCGTCCTGCTCATCGTCGGTGGCCGGGACCGGGAGGTACTACGGCTGAACCAGGAGGCGGCCCAGCGGTTGCGGGTCCCGCACTCGCTGCGCGTGGTGCCCGGTGCCACCCACCTGTTCGAGGAGCCCGGCGCACTGGAGGAGGCCGCCGACGCGGCCAGGGAGTGGTGCGAGGACCACCTCGGGTGATCCGTGCCTACCCTGGAGGTGTGGCTCGGCCCAACGACGAGGTCGCCGCGCTGCTCCACGAATACGCGGACCTGATCTCGATCACCGGAGGAGACGCGTTCAAGGCACGTGTCTACGAGAAGGCTGCCCGGGCGATCGGCGGCCACCACGCCGATGTGTCCACACTCGACGTCAAGGGCCTCCAGCAGATCCCCGGCGTCGGTAAGTCGATCGCGGAGAAGGTCGTCGAGTACTTCCGCAGCGGCAAAGTGGCCGCGGTCGAGGAACTGCGGGCGAAAATCCCCGCAGGTGTCCGGCGCCTCACGGCCATCCCCACGCTCGGCCCGAAGAAGGCGCTGACGCTGTACGAGGAACTGGGCATCTCCTCGATCGATGAACTGGTCGATGCCATCCACGAAGAGAAGCTGCGCGATCTGAAGGGCTTCGGACCCAGGACGGAGGAGAACATCCTCCACGGCGTCGCGCTCCTGCAGGCCTCCGGAGACCGGGCCCTGCTCGACGTCGCCATGGACCTGGCCGAGGACATCGTCTCCGAACTGTCCAGGGTGACCGGTTGCCGGCGGTGCACGTACGCCGGATCGCTGCGCCGCGTCCGCGAGACGATCGGCGACATCGACATCCTCGCCGCGGCGAGCGAATCGGCACCGATCATGCGGGCGTTCACCGAGCTGCCGTACGCCACGGAGGTCATCGCGCGGGGCGAGACCAAGACGTCCATCCGTACCAGCAAGGGCCTGGCCGTCGATCTGCGTGTCGTACCGCCGGACTCCTGGGGAGCGGCCCTGCAGTACTTCACCGGCTCGAAGGCGCACAACATCCGCACCCGGGAACTGGCCGTCCACCAGGGGCTCAAGCTCTCCGAGTACGGACTGTTCGACGTCGAGAGCGGGGAGAAGATCGTTTCCGAGACTGAGGAGGCGGTGTACGCGCGGCTCGGCCTGCCGTGGATCCCGCCACCGCTGCGTGAGGACCGCGGAGAGATCGAGGCCGGGCTGCGGGGCGAGTTGCCCGACCTGGTGACGGAGGCGGACCTCCGGGGCGACCTGCACACGCACACCGACCTCACCGACGGCCTCGCCCCGCTCGAGGAGATGATCGCCGCGGCCGCCGAGCGCGGCTACGCGTACTACGCGATCACCGATCACGGACCGAACCTGTACATGCAGCGGATGACCGACGAACGGATGCTGGCCCAGCGCGAACGCGTACAGGAGCTCGACGGCACGTACGGCACACACGGCAGGAGCGGCGGCATGCGGCTGCTGCACGGCGTGGAGCTGAACATCGACCCGGACGGCCAGGTGGACTGGCCGGGGGAGTTCCTGGCCGGCTTCGACCTGTGCGTGGCCTCGGTGCACTCGCACTTCAACCAGGGGCGCGCGGAGCTGACCCGCCGCATCGTACGTGCCTGCGAGAACCCGTACGTCAACATCATCGGCCACCCGACCACCCGCATCCTCGGCAAGCGGCCGGCCATCGACGTCGACCTCGACGCGGTCTTCGCCGCCTGCGCGCGCACCGGCACGGCCCTGGAGATCAACGCCCATCCGCACCGGCTCGACCTGCGCGACGAGGACATCCTGCGGGCCAGGCGGCACGGGGTGAAGTTCGCCATCGACAGCGACGCCCACTCCGTCCTCGACCTGGCCGCCATGCGGTACGGCGTGGGGACGGCGCAGCGTGGCTGGCTGACCAAGGACGACGTGATCAACACCTGGCCCCGGACCCGGTTGTCGCGCTTCCTGCACAAGGGGCGGGCGAAGCGGCGCGCCGCGGCGTGACAGGGTTCCGGCCGCCGCCGGGCATGTCGGCGTCCGGGTGTCCAGCTCCAGGGTGGACACCCGGACCGTGAATGCCGGAAGGAGCCTTCCGGCCGACGGGCAGCCCGCTGCCGGGCGCTACCGCCTCCTTGCCCGAGGCGGTAGCGCCCGGCGAACCGCGGCCGTCAGCGCGCGCCGGTCCAGTTGTGGGCGACGTCCACCACGACACGGTCGTTCAACTGCAGTACCCGGAAGGGCAGTCGGGCTCGGACCCCGAGCCCGATCTGCGTCTCGCCCTCGAAGCTGCCCGCGAACCGAGTGTCCCTGAAGGTGCGGTACCCGGTGAGGTCCACGCCCGGCAGGGGGCGACCCGCCCGCCCGGGGTAGGTGGGTGTGCCGGTCTCGGGGTCGTAGCCGGGCGCGGCCACGCGCACCTCGAGGACGGCTCCGCCGCCGACAGGTATGAGGCGACCCGACCCGTCCTGGTAGAGATGGCCGACATACCTGACCGAGTAGCCGAGGCCGTCGCTGCCGCCGCCGGGGATGTCGAAGACCATCCGGTCGTAGCAGGCGTGTCGGCCGGTCCTGATGTCCGTCAGTGGCGCCGTCGTGGTGGAGGCGCTCGTCTTGTCGAGGCTGCCCCAACCGGTGGGGCACGCCGTGGCCTGCGCGGTGGTGAGCGAGGCGGCGTCGGCCGGTACCGCCGCCATCCCCAGCGCAGCGCCCATGAGCACCAGCGTCATCCATGTTTTTCTGATTCGTCTCACTGTGTCCCCCAAGACAGCTATGTGACTGGTATCGGCTGAGACAAGTGAGTTGGCCGAAAGGTTGCGTTATTTCTGACCGGATTGAACCTGATGCGTGTGAGCGGCACGGCTTGATCGGGCCAGGAGTGAGGAGGGGGCCTGGAGCGAGGAGGGGGCCACGGGGCCGGCAATTCCTTACGCTCGCTGAATTCACCTCCGGCGGCGCACGCCCTCATCCGCCGATCCTGCCCGGCGGCAGCGGAGAGAAGTGGGCACCGCCACCGCATCAGTGAGTTGTGCCACTACGGCATGGGCGGCCATGCGACGAAGTGACGGCCATTCCGGCAGGTGCCCGGGGCACTTCCGCAGGCCGCATGGGGGGCAGGGCATCGGCGGACCCGGGTCGTGGCTCCATAACGGGGCGTCAGATTTCCCAATTCCTCTTTGAATACCCAGGGTTACCTCTGAGTAGCGGAAAGAACTTGCTATCGTGCTACTCGTTGGTAGCAAGCTGAACGGGGGTCACGAGGAGCCGGCGTACGCATCGCTGCTGCTCCTCGGACGGGTTGGCCGGGATGGACGGCCTGGCAAGGGGGCCAGGCGTCCACGGCTTCAGCGCGCAGGCGTTACCCGGCCTTCGAACTCCAGTTTCCCTCGCCCATTGACCGAACAGGTGAGACTCGTCATATGGCTCGTTCCCTGGTCGATTTGCTGACCGCGCATGCCTCGCAACAGCCCGACCGGACCGCCTACCGCTATCTCGTCACGGGTGACTGTGACGGAGAGATCCAGGACATCTCGTACGGGCGTCTGGCAAGCCGGTCCCGAGCCGTCGCCGCCTGGCTGCAGGAGCGCGGCCTAGCCGGTTCTCGCGCCATGCTGCTGTACCCGCCCGGCCTCGAGTTCATCTGCGGCTACCTGGGCTGCCTTTCGGCCGGAGTCGTCGCCGTGCCGGGCGTGCCCCCGCAGGGGCGCTCGCAGAACCATCGCGCGCTGATCCGTATGAAGCGCCTGATAGCCGACGCGGACGCCACGGTGATCCTGGGCGGCCGTGAGGTGATCGCCGCCCTGAGCGCCATGGCGGAACATTTGCCCGAACTGGACGGCATCACCTGCGTCGCCACCGAGGACATCCCCGACGAGGCGGCCGACTCCTGGCACGAACCCGACCTCACCGCCGATTCGGTCGCCTTCCTCCAGTACACCTCCGGGTCCACCTCGGCCCCGCGCGGTGTGATGGTGACCCACGGGAACCTGCTGGACAATGAGCGGGTCATCACCGAGCGGATGGGCCACACCCCGGAAACGATCGCGGAGTACGACCACGAACTGTTCGTCAGCTGGCTGCCCGTGTACCACGACATGGGTCTCATAGGCCCCGTCCTGAACACGGTCTACCTCGGCGTGACCGCCACGCTCTTCTCACCCCTGCACTTCCTGCAGCAGCCCCAGCGCTGGCTGACCGCCCTCAGCCGCTACCGCCCGCACACCAGCGGCGGCCCCAACTTCGCGTACGAGCTGTGCCTGAAGCACGCCACGCCCGACCTCCTCGACGGGCTCGACCTGAGCCGGTGGAAGGTCGCCTTCAACGGCGCCGAACCGGTGCGGGCCGCCACCTTGCGGCGGTTCACGGAGACCTTCGGTGAGGCCGGCTTCCGCCGCGAGGCCCTCTACCCCTGCTACGGCCTCGCCGAGGCCACCCTGATGGTCACCGGCAGCTCGGTGCAGGCCCCGCCCACCCTGATCGAGGCCGCCGAGACCGGACCGCACGCCGGTGCGGCGGACGCGGCGGCGGTCAGTTCCGGGCGCCCGGGCCCCGGCACGACCGTGGTGATCGCCGACCCCGAGCGGCAGGAGGAACTGCCCGAGGGCGAGGTCGGCGAGATCTGGGTCGGCGGCGCGAGCGTCGCCAAGGGCTACTGGCGCAACGCCCTCGCCACCCGCGAGACCTTCCGGGCCACCCTCAAGGACCGCGAGGGCCGCTTCCTGCGGTCCGGCGACCTCGGATTCCTGCGTGACGGCGAACTGTTCGTCACTGGCCGTCTGAAGGACCTGATGGTCATCGACGGACGCAACCACTACCCGCAGGACCTGGAGCTGTCCGCCGAGTTGTCCCACTGGGCGCTGCGGCCCGGCTGTACCGCGGCGTTCTCTGTGGACGGCGGAGTCACCGGCGAGCAGCCCGTCGTCGTCGCCGAGACAGCCCCGGAGGCGGCGGGCGAGAGCGAGAAGATCACCGACCTGATCCGCAGCGCGATCGGCGAGGCGCACGGCCTGGCGCTGCGCGACGTGGTGCTGGTCCACCCGGGCACCATCCCCAAGACGTCCAGCGGGAAGATCCAGCGCCGCGCCTCCCGGGCGGCGTACCTCGACGGCACCCTCTCGGTGGTCGGCGCGCCCGCCACGAGATGACGTCACCCGCTGCCGTTCGGCGCGCGTCCGCGCCGACGGCAGCGCGACGGTCGTACCGGCCGTACGCCGCTTCCTCGGTCGTGCGTTGCCCGAAATGCGCCCTACGTCGCCCGAATCCGCCGTACGTCGGCCCCAACGGCCGTACACCTACCCGGCGTACCCGCCGCATCGGCCGTACGGAATCCGCCTGAGCCCGAGTTCACGAGGACACCTGTCTAGATGCCTGCGAACGAGATGCCCGCGAACGAGACCCCGAAGCAGTTCCCCGAGATGTCGGTCACGACTTCCGAGGGAGCGCGGGACTGGCTGGCGTCGGCCGTCGCCGAAGCGGCCGGGCTCGACCCGATGGCCGTCGACCCGGAGCGGCCGATCGCCGAATTCGGCCTGGGATCAAGGCAGTTGGTGACACTGGCGGCAAATCTCTCCGAGCGGATCGGACGGCCGCTGGAGCCTTCTCTCGTCTTCGACCACCCCACGATCGCAGCGATCAGCGAGGCGGTCTTCGGTGAGCGGACCGCCGGTGCGGTGGCGGCGGACCCGGCGCCGGCCGACACGCCCGTGCGGGCCGACGACGACATCGCGATCATCTCCCTGGCCTGCCGCTTCCCCGGCGGCGCCGACGACCCCGAGGCACTGTGGCGGCTGCTGGCCACGGGCGAGGACGCCATCGCCGAGGTGCCCGCGGGCCGTTGGGACACCCAAGGGCTCTACGACCCCGACCCGGAGGCCACCGGCAAGGCGTACACCCTGCGCGGCGGGTTCCTCTCCGACATCGAACGCTTCGACGCGCCCTTCTTCGGGATCTCGCCGCGCGAGGCCGCGGCCATGGACCCCCAGCAGCGGCTCCTGCTGCAGACCAGCTGGGAGACGTTCGAGCGCGCCGGGATCGTCCCTCAAGCGCTGAACGGCAGCTCCACGGGCGTCTACATCGGCCTGTACGACAGCGGGTACCTGGCCTCGGCCGGACTGGGGCAGCTCGACGGGCACGTCGGCACGGGCTCGGCGTCCAGCGTGGCCTCCGGGCGCATCGCCTACACCCTCGGCCTCCAGGGCCCGGCGGTGACCGTCGACACCGCCTGCTCCTCCTCCCTCGTCGCCCTGCACCTGGCGGCGCGGGCGCTGGCGAGCGGCGAGTGCGACCTCGCGCTGGCGGGCGGCGCGACGCTGCTCGTGACGCCGCGCGGGCACGTCGAGTTCAGCCGGCTGCGCGGGCTGTCACCGTCCGGGCGGTGCAGCCCGTTCTCGGCCGACGCGGACGGTGTGGTGTGGGCCGAGGGGTGCGGTCTGGTGCTGCTCAAACGGCTCGCGGACGCGCGCCGGGACGGCGACCGGGTCCTCGCGGTCGTCAAGGGGTCCGCGATCAACCAGGACGGGCGCAGCCAGGGCCTCAGTGCCCCCAACGGCCCCGCTCAGGAGCGGGTGTTGCGTGCCGCCCTCGACGCCGCGGGGCTCCGGCCGGACGACCTGGACTACGTCGAGGCGCACGGCACGGGCACGCGGCTCGGCGACCCCATCGAGGGGCGGGCGCTGGCAGCCGTCTTCGGACCGGGACGCCCCGCCGACCGGCCGCTCGGCGTCGGTTCCCTGAAGTCCAACATCGGTCACACACAGGCCGCGGCGGGCATCGGCGGCGTCATCAAGACGGTGCTGGCATTCGGCCACGAACTGCTCCCGGCCTCGCTGCACGCCGAGACTCCGACCGAGCACGTCGACTGGGCGGACAGCGGCCTTCGCGTGCACCGCAGCGCCCGGGCGTGGCCGCGGGACGACCACCGGGTGCGGCGGGCCGGGGTGAGCGCGTTCGGGATCAGCGGCACGAACGCGCACGTGGTGCTGGAGGAGGCGCCGGAGGACCTGGCACGGTCGGTCGCCGAGCGGCGGCCCGCCCAGCAGTTGACCGCTGGGTGGCCGAAGGCCGGGCCGAGGCGGGCCGAAGCGCGGGCGGCCGAGCCGGGGCAACTGGAACAGCAGATGGCCGAGGCGGAGCACCCCGAACAGCTGCCCGCCGAACCGCGGCGAGCCGAAGAGCGGACCGGCGAGCCGAAGCACTCCGAACGGCCCGAGACCGAACAGCCGCAGCTCGAACAGTCGCAGGTCGAACGGTCGCAGACCGAGCAGCCGCGGACCGAAGAGCCCACCGCCGGGCTGCCCGCGAAGACCCTCTTCCCGCTCTCCGCCCGCACCCTCCCCGCCCTCCGGGGACAGGCTGGCCGCCTCGCCGAAGCGCTCGCGGCACGGCCGCAGTTGCCGTTGTCAGGCGTGGCAGCGACGCTGGCCCATCACCGTACGCACTTCGAGCAGCGAGCCGTCGTCCAAGCGGCCGGCCGCGACGAATTGCTCACCGCGCTGCAGGGTCTCATCGAGGGACAGCCCGACGCCGACCTGACCGCAGGTCCCCAACAGGCCTTCCCCGCAGGCAAGTTGGCCTTCGTCTTTCCCGGTCAGGGCTCCCAGTGGACCGGCATGGCCCGGGATCTGCTCGACAGCTCCCCGGTGTTCGCGGACGAACTGGACCGCTGCGACGCCGCCCTGCGCCCGTTCACCACCTGGTCGGTGGCGGCCGTTCTGCGCGGCGACACGGGCGTCCCGTCCCTGGACCGCGTGGACGTCGTCCAGCCGGTCCTCTTCGCCGTGATGGTGTCCCTGGCCGCGGTGTGGCGGGCCCGGGGCGTACGCCCGGACGCCGTGATCGGGCACAGCCAGGGCGAGGTCGCCGCGGCCTGTGTCGCCGGGGCGCTCAGCCTCAACGACGCGGCCGCCGTGGTCGCCCTGCGCAGCCAGGCCCTGACCGAGCTGTCCGGCTCCGGCACCATGGCGGTCGTCGCCCTGCCGCACACCGAGGTCGAGGCGCGCCTCGCCGCATACGACGGCCGGGTCTCGGTCGCCGCCGTGAACAGCGGCCGGTCGACGGTGATCGCCGGTGACGTGGAGCCGTTGGAGGCCCTGCTCGCCGACCTCGACCGGCAGCAGGTGTTCGCCCGCCGCCTCGACGTCGACTACGCCTCCCACAGCGCCCAGGTCGAGCCGGTCCGCACGACGATCCTCGACGAACTGGACGGCGTCGTCACCTGCCCGGCCTCCGTCGCCTGGTATTCGACCGTCACCGGCGAGCAGGTCACCGAGGAGCTGGAAGCCGACTACTGGTACACCAACCTCCGCGCACCCGTCCGCTTCGGGCCCACCGTGGAGCGTATGACGGCCGACGGATACCGCCACTTCGTCGAACTCAGCCCCCACCCGTCCCTGCTCACCGCACTCCGCACCGTCGCCGAAGAGGCCGGCCACGACGACCTGGCAGCCGTCGGATCGCTCCGCCGCGACGAGGACGGGCCCGCCTGCCTGGACCGCGCCGCCGCCGAACTGCACGTCCACGGACGCAAGATCGACTGGCGCCGCCTGGTCGCCGACGCCGAACCGGCGGACCTGCCGACGTACGCCTGGGACCCGCAGCGCTACTGGATCGAGCCCGAGTCCGCCGTCGGCGCCTCCGGCCTCTTCGACCGTTCCGCGCACCCGCTGCTCGGCATCCAGCTGCAGTCCGCGGACGAGACCCGCTGGACCTTCCGCAACGAGTGGTCCCCGGCCACCGCCGACTGGCTGCCCGACCACACCGTCTTCGGACGGACCGTGGTGTCGGGCACCACTCTGATGGAGTTGTGCCGCGCCGCGCTGACCGCGGCCCGCCCGGACGATCCGGGTGACGTCACCGACCTGCTGCTCCTCGCGCCGCTGACCCTGCCCGAGTCCGGCACGGCCGAGGTGTCCGTCGAGGTGGTCACCGCCGGTCCAGTACCGGAGATCACCGTGCACAGCCGTCCGCGGGGAGGGGAGGCCGCGGGCTGGACCCTGCACGCCACCGCGTCGGCGGCCGAGTCCGCCCCGGTGACGGCCGGGCAGCCGCCGCGGTGGCCGGAGGCCGCCGAACCGGCCTGGAGCGAGGAGACGTACGAGCGGCTCACCGGGCTCGGCCTCGGCTACGGCCCGGCCTTCCAGGGCGTACGGTCGGCTGTCGCGACGGGCGACGGCGAACTGCTGGCCCGGCTCTCGCTGCCGGCCGTGGCCCGCGAGGCGGCCGACCCGTACCCGGTCCACCCGGCGCTGCTGGACGCCGCGCTGCACGTGACCGCGGCGTTCGACGCGTCCGACGGCCGGGTGCTGCTGCCGGTCGCGCTGGGCCGCTGCGTCCTGCCGCCCGGCGGCGCGACCGAACTCACCGCGCTCGTACGGCGGTCGGGCGGCACCGGAACGGATCTCACCCTGGACGTGACGCTGTGGGACGCGGACGGTCTCCCGGCGGGCCGACTGGAAGGCGTACGCCTGCGGGCCGCGGATCCTGGCGACCTGAACGGCGTCTCGGAGAACGGCAGGCACCTGTACGAGGTGGCGTGGACGGCCGCGCCCGAGACGCCCGCCGGGGCGCCGGGCACCGAGTGGGCCGTCGACGGCGACCGCTCGGACCCCGAGGTCGTTGCAGCCCTGCGAGGCCTTGAGGCGGCGGGGATCCAGGTGTGCGAGACGGGCACCGACGTCCTTGTACGGTTCTGGCCGTGCCCGGCACTGGACGCCGAACCAGCCGCCGCAGCACAGGAGTTGGCGGCCACGGCACTGGCCGAGCTGCAAGCCCTGATCGCGCTCCCGGAGGGCGGGGCGCCGGCCCGGACCGTTTGGGTGACCCGCGGCGCGGTCGCGGCCGGCGACCGGGACACGGTGCCCGGTCTGGCCCAGTCGGTGCTGTGGGGCCTGGCTCGCGGCGCCCGCACCGAACACCCGGACCTCGGGCTGACCCTGCTCGACCTCGACGGCACCGAGCCCGCAGGCGCTCTGCCGGCCGCCGTCGCATACACCGACGAGCCCGAACTCGCCTGCCGGGCAGGCGCGTTGCTCGTCCCGCGACTGGTGCGCGCCCGTGCCGCGGACGCGCTGCGGATCCCGGCCGGGGACCACTACGAGCTGGCCGGCCTCCCGGCGGAGCCGACACTGCGTGCGGTGGCGGCCCAGGCCGCCGTGGCCCCCGGCCAGGTGCGGATCCAGGTGCACGCGCTCGCGGTGCGCCCCAACTCGGCCTCGGTCCCCGGTGGCGAGACGCTGTGCGCCGGTGTGCTCACCGAGGTCGGCGCCGATGCCGAGGGATTCGCCCCCGGTCTGCGGGTCGTCGCCCTCGCCGAGAGCACGCCCGGCTCCGAGGCGCTCGCCGACGCGAGGCTGGTCGCGGTGCTCCCGGACGACGTTCCGTTCACCGCCGCGGCCGCCCTGCCCCTCGTCCTCACTGACACGGCGGACCGTGAACAGCTCGGTGCGGCCCTGCGCGCGGCCGCCGACGCCGGGCAGCCGCGTCCTGCGCACACCCGAACCCTTCCCGTCACGGCTGCCCGCGAGGCGATACGCCGGGGGATCGCGTCCGGCGGCCCCGTCGTCCTCGACCTGGCCGGCCGCCCCACCCCGGTGCCCACCGACGGTACGGTGCTGATCACCGGAGGTCTGGGTGCGGTGGGCCGGCACATCGCCCGGCTCCTCGTCGAACACGGCGTCCCACGGCTGCTGCTGACGTCCCGCCAGGGGCCGGGCGACCCACGTACCGCCGAGGTCACCGCGGAACTGACCGCGCTCGGCGCCGAGGTCGAGGTGGTGGCGTGCGACATCGCGGACGCGGCGGCCATGGCCGGCGTACTCGGCCGGATCGGCGACGAGTTGCCGCTGCGCGGTGTGGTGCACTGCGCCGGCATCCTGGCCGACGGGGTGGTCGCCGAGCTGACGCCCGAACGCCTCGCGCAGGTGTTGCGCCCCAAGGTCGACGGCGCCGCCCACCTGCACCGGCTCACCGCCGACACGCCGCTCGACCTCTTCCTGCTGATCTCCTCGGCCGCCGGCGTCGTCGGCAACGCGGGCCAGAGCAACTACGCCGCGGCCAACGCTTTCCTCGACCAACTGGCCCACCACCGAAGGTCCTTGGGCCTGCCCGGCGTCTCGGTCTCCTTCGGTGCCTGGGCGGGCGAGGGCCTCGCCGCCGAACGCGCCGACCTGGCGCGGATGGCCCGCCTCGGCCACCGCGCGCTCACCCCCGACCAGGGCCGCGACCTCGTCGAACTCTCCCTGCGTCGCGGCGCACCGCACCTGGTCGCCTGGGCTCTGGACCTGCCCCGCCTGCGCGACAACCCGGCCACCACCGGCGGTACTTCCGCGGCCCTGTGGCGCTCGCTGCTGCCCGCGCCCCGCACCGGCCGGGACGGCGGCGACGGACTGGCCGACCGCCTGGCCCGGCTGCCGGAGGCCGAACGCGCCGAACGCGTCCTGGCCCTCGTCCGGGAGGAGGCCTCCCGCGCCCTCGGCCTGCGCTCGGCGGAGACGGTCCGCCCCGACCAGCCGCTGCGCGAACTCGGCATGGACTCGGTGACAGCGGTCGAACTCCGCAACCGCATCGGCACCCGCATCGGCGCCAAGCTCCCCGCCACCCTGCTGTTCGACCACCCCACCCCGACCAGGCTCGCCGAATACCTGCTGGCCACCGCTCTCGCGACGGGCGGCCGTACGACCAGCCGGACCGCCCCCGACACGCAGCCGACCCGTACGGCGGTGTCCGCGTCCGACGAGCCGGTGGCCCTGGTGGCCATGGCATGCCGCCTGCCCGGAGGCGTGAGCGATCCTGACGGCCTGTGGCACCTGGTGGCCCAGGGCCGAGACGCGGTCGGTCCGTTCCCGGCGGGACGCTGGGACGTGGAGTCGCTGTACGACCCCGACCCGGAGGCCCTGGGCAAGTCGTACGCCCGGGAAGGCGGCTTCCTGGAAGACCTCGAGTCCTTCGACGCGGGCTTCTTCGGGATCACTCCGAAGGAAGCGGCAGCCATGGACCCGCAGCAGCGCTTGCTGCTGGAGACGGCGTGGGAGGTGCTGGAGCGCGCCGGGATCGTCCCCGCCGAGCTGGCGGGGAGCACCACCGGTGTCTACGTCGGCATGTTCGGCAGCGACTACCTGTCGGGCTCCCGGCTCGACCAGCTGGACGGATACGTCGGTACGGGGTCGGCGCTGAGCGTGGCCTCCGGCCGGCTGGCGTACGTGCTGGGGCTGGGCGGCCCGGCGTTGACGGTGGACACGGCGTGCTCGTCGTCGCTGGTGGCGCTGCACCTGGCGGCGCAGGCGCTGCGGTCCGGCGAGTGCGACCTGGCGCTCGCCGGTGGCGTGACGCTGATGGTCACGCCGGGGACCTTCGTGGAGTTCAGCCGTCTGCGGGGGTTGTCCCCGACCGGCCGCTGCCGCTCTTTCTCGGACGGCGCCGACGGTGCCATCTGGGCCGAGGGCGCGGGCATGGTCGTACTGAAGCGGCTGAGCGACGCGCGGCGTGACGGTGACGAGGTGCTGGCCGTGCTGCGCGGCACGGCCGTCAACCAGGACGGCCGCAGCCAGGGGCTGTCCGCGCCGAACGGTCCGGCTCAGGAGCAGGTGATCCGGCGGGCGCTGGAGCTGTCCGGGCTCGGGCCGGCCGACATCGACTACGTCGAGGCGCACGGGACGGGCACGACGCTGGGCGACCCGATCGAGGCGAACGCCCTGTCGCAGGTCTTCGGTGACTCGCGTCCGCCCGGCCGCCCGTTGTATCTGGGATCGCTGAAGTCCAACATCGGGCACGCGCAGGCCGCTTCGGGCGTGCTCGGGCTGATGAAGGTGGTGCAGTCACTGCGCCGGGAGACCCTGCCGCGCACCCTGCACGCCGACACGCCCAGTCGCCACGTCGACTGGGACGGCAGCGGGCTCCAGCTGCTGCAGGAGCCGGTCGCCTGGCCGTCGTCGCAGGAGCGCACACGGCGGGCCGGCGTGAGCGCCTTCGGGATCAGCGGAACCAACGCGCATCTGATCGTGGAGGAGGCGCCGCCGGTCGAGGCGGAGCCCGAGGGCGAACTCCCGCCCGGGAAGCGGCTCTTCGTCCTGTCCGGGCGGAGTGGGACCGCGGTCCGGGGGCAGGCCGCCCGGCTGGCCGAGCACCTGAGCGACGACCCCGCCGCCCTGCCGGACATCGCCCACTCCCTCGCGCGGCACCGCAGCCACTTCGAGCGGCGCGCCGCGATCGTGGCGGGTGACCCGAATGAACTGCGCGCCGTGCTGGACGCGTTGGCGACCGGACGGAAACCGCTGGCGCCGCAGCGCGAGGAAGGGTCGGGCAAGGTGGCCTTCGTCTTCGCCGGGCACGGCGGTCAATGGCCGGGCATGGGCCTGGAGTTGATGGCCGGCTCCGAGCCCTTCCGGGAGGAGCTGGCCCGCGTCGACGAGGCGGTTCGGCGGCACGTCGGCTGGTCGGTGCTCAACGTGCTGCGGGCGCCGGAGGAGTTCTCCCCGCTCGACCGGACCGAGTACCTGCAACCGGTGCTGTTCGCGGTCAACGCGGCGCTGGCCGCCGCCTGGCGTGCGCTCGGCATCGCCCCGGACGCCGTGGTGGGGCACAGTCTGGGCGAGATCGCCGCCGCGTACAGCGTGGGCGCCCTCACCCTGGACGAGGCCGTGACGGTGGTGACCGGGCGCGCCCAGGCGGTCGTACCGTTGGTCGGGCAGGGCGGAATGCTGGCCGTGGAGCTGCCGCGCACGGAGGTCGAGAAGCTGCTCGCCCCGTACCCGGACCGGCTGTTCGTCGCCGCGGTCAACAGCGCGAATTCCACGGCCGTTTCCGGCGAGGCCGACGCGCTGGCCGAGCTGCGGCAGCACCTGGAGGAGCGGGCGATCCCCATCCGGCGGCTCTCGACGGCGTTCGCTTCGCACACCCCGTTGATGGACCCGCTCCGCGAGGAGCTCCTCGACCGCTTCTCCGGCGTCCGGGGTACGCGGACGCCGACCCCGCTGTACTCGGCGGTGCTGGCCGAACCCGTGCCCGGCGACCGGCTGGATGCCGAGTACTGGTTCGCCAACCTCGGGCAACCCGTCCGTTTCGCGGACGCGATCCGACGGATGCTGGACGACGGATACCGCTACTTCGTGGAGCTGAGCCCGCATCCCTCGCTCATTCCGTCGATCGAGGCGGTCGCCGCCGAGGCCGGGATCGACGCGGTGGGCGTCGGCTCGCTGCGCCGGCAGCAGGACGGGCGCGACGTTCTGCTGCGCAGGCTGGGGGAGTTGTACGAGGCCGGGCACACACCCGACTGGCCGGTGGTGTTCCCGGAGGGCCGCCGGGTCGACCTTCCCACGTACGCCTTCGCTCGTGAACGCCACTGGCTCGCGCCCGCCCCGGCCACCGCGTCGGGCGCGTCGCCGCTCCTCGGCATGCACATCGAGGCGAGCGACGAGCCCGAACGGCACATCTTCCAGAGCGACATCGACCTGCGCGACAGCCGTTTCGGCTATCTCACGGACCACCGGGTCACCGGCGAGGTCTGGCTGCCCGGCGCCGCCTTCCTCGGCATGGCCCTGGAGGGCGCGTCCACGCTCCACGACGGCGGCGAAGTGCGACTGGCCGACGTCAGGTTCATCCAGCCGCTGCGGCTTGACGCGGACCGACCTGTACGGCTGCAACTCGTCCTGCGGCCCGCCGAGGACGGTTTCAGGGACTTCACGATCGCTTCGGCGGCCGCGGGGGAGCGCGGTACGCGGTGGGAGCGGCACGCCGTCGGACGGGTCGCCGTCGATGCTGTGGAACCCGTGGCCGATGCGCGGTTCGCAGCGCTGCGCGAGCAGTGCACGGAAGAGGTCGACCTGGCGGGCGTCTACGGCCGACTCGCCACCCTCGGCATCGACTACGGACCCGCCTTCCGCGGCCTCGAGGCGGGCCACCGCGCGAACTCCGCGGCGCTCGGCCGGCTGGCCGACAAACCGGCCGCCGGCCACCTGCTGCACCCCGCGGTCCTCGACGCCGCGTTCCACGTGGCGGCCCTGCCGGGCAACGCGCCCGAGGGCCGCGCGTTCGTGCCCGCCGGGGTCGGCCGGCTCCGGTTCACCGGACTGCGCACCACCCCCGCGTGGGTGACCTGCGCACTGCGGTCCGTGGAGGGCGACACGGCGACTTTGGACCTGTGGCTCTGGGACGAGAACGAACAACTGGTCCTGGAGGCGGAGGAGTTCGAACTGGCCGCGCTCTCCCCGCTGGACGGCGCGCTCTTCGAGACCGGCTGGCAGCCCCGCCCGGAGGCGCACGAGCGGCCTGCGGAGGGCAGTTGGCTGATCCTGGCGGACGAGACGGGGGTGGCCGTCGAACTCACCGAGCGTCTGGGCTCGTCGGTGCCGCATGTGATCGCTCGCAGGGGCGAGGAGTTCGGCCTGGAGGCCCCGGGCCGGTACGTCCTCGACCCGACCGATCCGCGGCACCTGGCCCGGCTCTTCGACGAGGCGTTCACGGACGGGCTGCCCGAGCGAGTGGTCCAGCTGTCCGCGCTCGACGCCCCGGCGATCGGGGATGCCCGGACGGCCGAGGAGGCGGCACGGCTGTGCTGCCTGAGCACCCTGCACCTGGTGCGGACGCTCGCCGACCGCCCGCAGGGCCGGGCTCCCCGCCTGTTCGTGGTCGCACGGGGCAGCCAGGCCGCCGGTGACAGTGCGCAGGTGACGCACCCTCAGCAGGCCCTCGCCTGGGGCTTCGGTCTCGCGGTGGCCCAGGAGTACCCGGAGCTGTCGACCACACTGATCGACCTGCCGGTCACCGACGGCGTCGACGAGCTGTGGACCCAGCTGCGGCACGCCGACGAGGAACGGCTGGTCGCGCTGCGGGAGTCGGGCCGCCTGGTGCCGCGACTGGTCCGGACCCGCCCGGACGACGGCGGGCACGCCGAGATCACCCCGGACGGCGTCCACCTGATCACCGGCGGTCTGGGCGGCCTCGGACGCGTCGTCGCCGAACGGCTGGTGCGTCGCGGCGCCCGCCGACTGGCCCTGATGAGCAGGGGTACGCCCGACGCGGACACCGCCGGGTGGATCAAGGGTCTCCAAGAGCGCGGTGTGACCGTGCACGTGGCCCGCGCCGACGTCGCCGACCGGGACGGTCTGACGGCCGCACTGGACGCTGTACGACGTGCAGCCGGGCCCATCGCCGCAGTCGTCCACGCTGCCGGCGTCCTCGACGACGCCACCGTGGCGAACCTGACGGACGAACGCGTCCTGCGCGTCCTCGCCCCCAAGGTGCTGGGCACCGCGCTGCTCACGGAGCTGATTCCGGAAGCCGGGAACCTGGTCCTCTTCGCCTCGGCGGCAGGCCTCCTCGGCTCGGCCGGGCAGAGCCCGTACTCGGCGGCGAACGCCTTCCTCGACGCCTGGGCACACCACCTCGCCCGGGCCGACCGGCGGGCGCTGAGCCTGGACTGGGGCGCCTGGGAGGGCGTTGGCATGGTCGCCGAGTCCGGCACCCGGGCCGCCGAGACCAGCCGGTCGGGACTGGTCGCGTTCTCCCCGCAGGACGGCGGCGAACTGTTCGATCGGGTGCTGACCACCTCCCGCCGCCAGCTCGCGCCCATCGCCCTGGACTGGGAGATGCTGGCGCTCGACCCGGACGCGGCGCGCACCCGTCCGATCCTGGGCGACCTCGTCGCCGTCCCGGTGGGTACGGCGGACTCCGACGGCCTCGTCAAGAAGGTGTTCGCCGCGACGACAGAGCAGGACCGCGCTGAGTGGCTCGAAGCGTACGTACGGGCCAGGGTCGGCGAGGTCTCCGGAGGTGTCGTGGACGTCTTCGCGACCTCGGCCCTGAAGGAACTGGGCCTGGACTCCCTGATGCTCGTGCGACTGCGCAACGCCTTCGCCCGCGAGCTGGGCGTGGAGCTGCCCGCCGCCGCCGTGTTCTCGGCGTCCGACATCCGCGGCCTCGCACGCACCCTGGGCGAGGCGCTCCCCGAGCGGAACACCCAAACGCAGGGGGAGGAGCAGCCCCAGGTCGCCGTCGAGGTGCCCGAGAGCGAACTGCGGCCCGCCACCCGCGATGTCGTACGGCTGCTGCGCAGCGCCCAGCCCGGCATGCCGGACGCGGCGCACGGCGTCGGCCTGGCGGTACGGCTCGTCACACCGACCACCCGAGAGTCGCTCACCGACATCCTCACCCGGCTCGCCGGACGGCACGCGGCCCTGCGCACGGCGATCGTCAACGGTGCCGAAGGCGGGCGGCAGTTGCGGGTGGAGCGGGAGCCGGCGCAGCCGGTCCTGACCTGGACGACCGCCGAGGGCGAACTCGACGCTGCCGAGGGGCTGCGTCAGCTGCTGGAGCCGCCGTTCGACCTGGCGAACCCGCCGCTGTGGCGGTTCGAGCTGCTCGACGGCGGTGCGCGGGGCCAGATCCTGGTGTTCGGCGCGCACCACGCGGTGAGCGATCTGCAGTCGCTGCTGCTGGTGGCGGGGGAGATCGACGCCGAGCTGTCCGGTACCTCGCTCGGCGGCGCCGTCACCAACCGCGACATCCATCTGCTGATCGAGGCCCAGCGGACCGGCGATACCCCCGGTGCGGGCGCGGGCGCCGGTGCCGGCGCGGCCGAGTGGCGCGAGGCCTTCCACGGCAGCGCGCGTCTCGACCTGACACTCGCCCGGCCGCGCCCGGCGGCGCGTTCCTACCGCTCCGGCAGTGTGACCGTGGCGATTCCCGACGGGCTCATGGAGCGGGTCTCGGCGGCCGCGAGCGGGCTCGCCATCACGCCCGCCGCCTTCTGCCTCGGCACCCTGACCGTGCTCCTGGCGCGGAAGCGGGAGCGGGAGCGGTTCGTGCTCGCCGTACCCGTGGACACGCGCATCCACGCCGACGCGTACGACGCGGTGGGCTTCTTCGGAGTTCCGGTGCCGTTCCCGGCCGAGGCCCGGCCCGGCGAGCGGATCGAGGAGGTGCTGCGCCGCACCGACGGTCGACTCGACCGGGTCCTCGCCAAGGGCGCCATGTTCTCGGACGTGCTGTCGACGCTGGCCGAGCAGGGGCTGTACCGCGCCAACGCGCCGCTGGTGGAGGTGTACTTCAACTACGTACGCTCCTCGGCGGGCCGTCTCACCCACCTTGAGGTGCTGCCGGCCGGGACGGGCTACACCGACCTCGACCTGATGATCACCATGACCCCGGACGCGGGCCGGATCCGCCTCGACCACAACCTCGACATCCTGGACGCGGCGACCTCCACCGAACTGGGGGAGGAGTTCCTGCGGCTGCTCGCGGAGGCGGTCGAGGATCCGACTGCGGCGGTCCGTACGACGGTCGAGGATCCGACGGTGGCGGTCCCTACGACGGTCGAGACCGCCCCGGTCGCGGCCGAAGCCTCAGCCGTCGATGAGCCCGCTGCCTCCCCGCGCGGCTCGCTGGCCCTGGCCGCCACCTTCGCCCTCGGCAACTTGCCGCCGCTCTGCGAGGCGGCGGCCGACGAGGGGGCGCAGGACGGCGGTCTGACGGTCGCGGAAGCCCCTTACCACCAGGTACTCGCCGCCCTGCGCGACCCCGCCGGCGTCTTCGCCGACCCCACCACGGCGGTGGGCGTGGTGCTGTTGCGGGCGGTGGACCTGGAACGGTTCGGCCCAGTGGACGACGCGCTGCTCGCCGAGCTGCGCACCGAGTACCCGGCGGCGCTGCGGGCCCTGTCCGAACGGACCCGCAAGCCGCTGATCGTCGGTTTCCTGCCGTCCGTACGGGAGGAGGAGCGGCTCGCGCGCTGGGAGCGGGAGATCGCCGCCGAACTGGCCGAGTCGCCCGGCATCGCGGTGCTCCGCCCCCACGACTGGACCCGCCGCCACGTCGTCGAGGAACCCTTCGACGAGCGCACCGAGCGGCTGGCGCACCTCCCCTTCACCCCGCGCTTCCAGGCGGCGGTGGCGCTGCGGCTGGCCGAGGTCGTACGAGCGGTTCGGCGGCCCGCGCCGAAGGTGATCGCGGTGGACGGCGACGAGACCCTGTGGGGCGGGGTCGCCGGGGAGATCGGACCGGAGGCGGTGGACCTGACCGGTCCGCGCGCCCTGCTGGCGCGGAGGCTGCTGCAGTGGCGTGCCGCGGGCGCGCTGCTGGCGCTGGTCAGCAACAACGACGAGGACACCGTCCGGGCCGTTCTGGATCGCCCCGAAAGCCTGCTGAAGGCGGAGCACTTCAGCGTGCTCTCCGCCACCTGGGGCCCCAAATCGGGCCGCCTGGCCGAGGCGGCGCGCACGCTCAACCTCGGTCTTGACAGCTTCCTGTTCCTGGACGACAACCCGGTCGAGATCGGGGGAGTGCGGTCGGCGTTGCCGCAGGTGCTGTCGGTGACCTGCCCGCCGACGGCCGAACTGGAGGAGTTCCTGGGCCGGTTGTGGCCGCTGGTCCCGGCGGCGGCGACGGCCGAGGACGCGCTGCGGGCGGGGTTCTACGCCCAGGAGCGGGAACGGGACGCCGTGCGCGAACAGGCCGGTTTCGAGGAGTTCCTCGCCCAGTTGGAACTGAACGTCGACATCCGGGCCCTGTCCGAGGCCGATGTCCAGCGGGCGGATCAACTCGTCCGCCGTACGAACCAGTTCACCCTCCGCGCCAGGTCGGCCGACGGCGGCGACGTCGCCCGGTGGCGGGAGCGCGGTGAGGTGTGGACGGCCGCGGCACGGGACCGCTTCGGCGACTACGGCCAGATCGGCCTGCTCGCCGTCCGCCCGGACGGCGACCAACTCGACGTACTGGCCTGGCTGATGAGCTGCCGGGCGCTCGGTCGAGGCGTCGAGGAACGCCTGTTGCAGTGGCTGGCCGACCGCGCGGACGAGCTGGGCTGCGCCAAGGTCCGGCTGACGGCGGAGCGCACCCCGCGCAACGTACCGGCTCGTCGGCTGCTCGCCGCGCTCGGCGGCGGGGACCAGGACGACGAGCGCCTGGAGAGCGTGGTCACACCGGAACACCTCCGGGCATTCCGTTCCTGGCAGCGCCAGTGACCGGCCGGGTTCGGTCGGCGGCAGCAGTGAGCGAGAGGACGAGGCACAACGTGAAGGGCTCTCATGCGTGATGTGAACGAGGACGCGTCGGCGTACGCCGACGGACAGCGGGCGACCGGCGAGTCGATCGAGCGGGGCGGCGGCGGACTCGGCGTGGACGCCCTGCTGGCAAGGGTCAGGTCGGCGGCCTCGCCCGGGCCGACGGGCCGCGGGGCGGACTCCGCCTCGCGGGAGTCGGCCGGCGTCGTCACGGACGATGCCTCGCTGGAGGCGGTCGGTGTCGTTACGGATGCTGTCTCGCTGGAGGCGGTCGGGGACTTCACGGACGCTGTCTCTCCCGTGTCGGCCGGCGACGGCGGGGACGCTGCCGTGTCCGAGCCGGCGGGCAGCGCGGCGGACTCCGCCGTGCTCGGGCGGGCCGTGACCGGTACGCACTCCGCCGGCCCCTCACCCTCCCAACCGACCGGTACCCGTGCGGACTTCACCCCACCCCGGCCGACCGGCGGCGCGCCGGATCCGGTTGACGGTGCCGCCGTGCCCCGGGACGTGGACGGCCTCGCCGCGGCCATCGCCGCCGCGGCGGGCCCCTTTCTGCCCGACGGGCACTTGTCGCCCGGCACCGACTTCTTCGACGCCGGGGGCTCCTCCGTCGGCGCCGTGGAACTGGTCGCGGAACTGGAACGTGCGCTGGGCATGGAGATCGGCCTGGACGACGTGTTCGCCGATGCCCGACCGCGCAGCCTCGCCCAGCGTTGGCTGTCGACCAGTGGGGGCACGGCCGCCCCGTCGGACACGAGTACATCGGCAGCCCCCGCGCCCGCGGCGACCCGGGCCATGGCCGAGTCGGGAACCCCGGCGCCGTACATCGTGTCGGAAATCCCGACGGTCGGGCCCCCGTCCGTCCGCGCGGCCACCGCGACCGGCACCTCGCCGGCCCCGGGCACCCTCCCCCTGTCGGCCCCGAGCACCCTCCCGATCCCGTCCCCCCGGATCCCACCCGCGGTGGCGACCACCGTCCGGCCCGGCAGCGGCGACACTCCGTACGGCACAGCCCGCCGCGAGGACCTCGACCAGGTCCTGGCCGACCTCGCCCTCGCGGACCGTCTGCCCTGGACCGCCTCGCCCGAGCCGCTGCCGCCCCGCCGGATCCTGCTGACCGGCGCCACCGGCTTCCTCGGCAGCCATATGCTCCTCGATCTGCTGCGGCACAGCGATGCCCATGTCTACTGCCTGGTCCGCGCGGCCGACGAGAAGGCGGCCGTCGCCCGGCTCGGCGAGGCGTTGAAGAGCTACCAGCTGCCGTGGTCTTCGGAGATCCGCCGCCGGGTGACCGTGCTTCCCGGCGACATCCGGCGCCCGCGCCTGGGCCTGTCCGACGACCTGTGGAACACGCTCGCCCACGAGCTGGACAGCGTCGTCGGAGTGGCGGCGGCCGTGGACTTCCTGCGCGGCTACCAGTCGCTGCGCCAGAGCAACGTCATCGGCTCGCTGACCCTCGCCGAACTCGCCGCGACGGGCCGGCCCAAGCCGCTGCACCACATCTCCTCCATCGCGGTCTTCAACGAGGTCGGCATCGGCTCTATGGGAGAGGACGACCCGCTCGCCCACGTCGATCGCCTCATAGCCGGGTACGACCAGTCGAAGTGGGCCGCCGAAGTCGCACTCCGCCGGGCCCGCGACCACGGTCTGATCGTCACGGCGATGCGCCCGGGCGGCATCGGCGGTCACACCAAGACAGGCGCCTACAACCCGCAGGACCTGAGCAGCGGCCTCATCTCGGCCTTCGGCCGCTTCCGCACCGTGCCCGCCTTCCGCTACCTGAACGCGGCCCCGGTGGACTGGGTGAGCCGGGTGGCGGTCGGCGTCATCTGCGAACCCGACGCCTGGGGCTACGACTACAACCTGACCGGTGTGCCCAACACCCTCGACGACGTCGTACGGGACATGGCGTTCGGCGGCATGCACGTACGCGTACAGGACTGGGACGAGTGGCGCACGGACACCCTGGCCCGTCTGGAGGCCGAGCCCGTGCCCGAACTCGCCTTCCTTGCCCGGGTGTTGCAGAGCCCCACCGCCCTCAAGCTGTGCGAGGCGACCCTCAAGGGCCCGGCGGCCGACGCCGACCGCACGGCCGCGCTCGTCCAGGCGCTCGGGCTCCGGCCGGCCGCCCGCTATGACGCCCAGGCCCAGCTGAAGACGTTCGAGCGGCTCGCCCAGGACGGTCTGGCCCGGCTGCCGCACAAGGACGACCAGCCCTACCTGTGGTTCTCGGAGACGACCGAGGGAGGCGTCGGCCCGGTCGGCGCCCCCGCCGACACCCCCTGCTCGATGGCGCTCACCCTCTCCATCGCGAGCATGTACCAGTTGGTGAAGGACCGCCGGGTGGACGTCAGCGGCGAGCTGATGTGCGCGGCGGTGCACCCCGAACCCCTGGTCGTGGAGCGCGGCGACGTCTGGATCCGCCCCGAGGAGGGCATCCCGCAGCAGCACGGCCTGCGGCATCAACTCCTGTACTACCGGCTGCGGTTGCGCGATGCCGACGGCGGGTTCTGGTGGCTGGAGGGCCGCAAGTACGCCCGGGCCCGCCGGGACGTGTGGCGGCAGACCCGCGCCCTGACCGTGGAGATTGGCCGCGAGGGTGAACCGGCAACCCTGGCGGGCGAGGTCGTCGTGCCCGCCGACAGCTACGTACGCGACCAGATCGACGGCATCAGGGTCGACCCGCGCCTGACCGGCCAGGAGAAGCGGGCCGCCAAGCTCACCTGGCTCGCCTGGTTCGGTCTGGAGATGGGCCGCGGCCTGCTCGGCCCCTTCACCCGGGCCGCCGCGGACCTCCTCGACCTGCGCCGCACCCCGACCCTCACGGAGCACAACCGATGATCTTCAGGACGACCACCGCTTCCCGGACCAGGCCGGCGCTCCGCAGGGTCAGGACCACCACTGCCCTGCGCCCGCTCCACCACCGCCTCGACCCGGCGGCCGTCGAGGAGATCCCCTTCCGGGCGAGCGACGGCGTCCGGCTCGGCCTCACCCGAGTCGACAGCGGCGAGACGGACCGGCCCGCCGTGCTGCTCCTGCACGGACACACCGCGTCCGCCGACATGTTCCTGCTGCCGGAGACCCGCAACCTGGTCGACGTCCTGCTCGACGACGGATACGAGCCGTGGCTGCTCGACTGGCGGGGCAGCTGCCGGCTGCCGTACAACGAAACCGGCCAGCAGTACACCTACGACGACGTCGCCCTGTACGACATCCCCGAGGCCGTCGCCCACATCCGCGGGCGCATCGGAGACCGGCCACTGTTCGTCGTCGCCCACTGCATCGGCTCCCTCGCTCTCTCGCTGAGCATGACGGCGGGGCTGGTGCCGGGCCTCGCGGGCGTGGTGTCCCAGGGAGTGTTCCTCACGCCGAAGCTCGCCGGCCGCACGTCGCTGCGGATGTCGGTGGCCGGGGAGCTGCTGAAGACCCGGATCGACCACATCCCGGTCGACTTCCGCAAGGTGGGCCTCTGGTCCAAGTACACGCCGCTGTTCGCGCTGGCCTCCCGGAAGGCGGACTGCCCCGATCCGACCTGCCAGATCCTGCACAACTCGGCGTGGGGCACGGGCGCCTCCCTGTTCGTGCACGAGCACCTGTCCGGGACCACCCACAACCGGCTCGCGGAGCTGCTGGGCCCCGCGCCGCTGTGGATCCTGCCGCATCTGCGTCGCATCGAACTGGCCCGCAGCGTGGTCCGCTGGCACGACACCGACCACCGCTACCGGGCACTGCCGCCCAACGCCCTGGACGCGGCCGCCCGCATCGACACCCCCGTCCTGCTGCTCGCGGGCAGCGAGAACGGCCTGTGGCTGGACTCCCAGAAGCTCTGCCACGAGGTACTCGCCCACCGGCAGCCCCAGTTGGACGTCGAGTACACCGAGATTCCCGGGTACGGCCACCTCGACACGTTCCTCGGCCGGGGTGCGGCCCTCGACGTATTCGGGCACATCCTCGATTTCCTCGGCAAACGACAGTGACGGCAGCCCGGGCGGGCGGCTACCGTACCCGTCAGTAACCGGACCGCACCGCAGGAGGCGCCCCATGCCGCAGCTCGAAGTCGACGGCGCAGCACTGACGTACGACGACGAGGGCCCCCGCGACGGCGACGGTGTGCCCTTGGTGTTCATCCACGGCTGGACGGCCAACCGGCACCGCTGGGACCACCAGCTGGCGCACTTCTCCCCGAAGCGCCGGGTGATACGCCTCGACCTGCGCGGACACGGCGAGAGCAGTGGGGCGGGGGTGCGCACGATCGAGGAGCTGGCGAGGGACGTTCTCGCCCTCCTCGACCACCTGAAGGTCGAGCGGTTCGTCCTGGTCGGCCACTCGATGGGCGGGATGATCTCGCAGACCATCGCCCTCTCCCATCCCGAGCGGGTGGAGCGCATGGCGCTGGTGAACTCGATCAGCCGTATGACCTACAGCCGGGGGCGGGGCCTGCTGATGGGGGTCTCCACGCTGGTGCCGTTCAAGCTGTTCGTCGCCGCCAACATCCAGCGGGCCTTCGCCCCCGGCTACCCGCGCGAGGAGATCCGGGAGTACGTGCGTGCCTCCGCGGACACTCCGCGGGAGGTGGTCATGACGCTCTACGGCGCCATGCGGGCCTTCGACGTCCTCGACCGGGTCGGCGAGATCAGTACGCCCACCCTGCTGGTGCACGGCTACCACGACATCCAGCTGCCCGTCTCGCAGATGCTGCGCATGGCGAAGGCCTACCCGGACGCCGTGGTGCGGATCGTGGACGCCGGCCACGAACTGCCGGTGGAGAAGCCGGCGGAACTGACCTCGGCACTCGACTGGTTCGTGACCGACCGGGTCTGAGGCGCCCGGCCGCCGGGCCGCTGCCGAAGCCGTCGACCCCGCCGGGGAGGGCTGCGATCCGCCCCCTGATCGAGGTCGGCGGCCGGCGTTTCCCGCCCGCCGAGTCACATGGTCCGTCCAGCGTTCCTGCCGTTCCCTCGTGCGGTCGAGCCAGTCCTGGAAGCCGACTTCGCCCCGGCACGAAATGGGCCTACAGCAACACGAACTACGTGGTGGTCGGCCTGATCGTTCAGAAGGTCACGGGCCGCCCCTCGCCGAAGAGATCGACCGGCGCGTCATCAAACGCATCGGATTGCGCCACACCTACTTTCCCGCCCCCGGCGAGGTGGCGATCCGGGAGCGCCATCCCAGGGGTTACTACCAGGGAGGCGGGGATCGACGTCCGGCCGATCCTGCGAGAGGTCGCGGAACTCTCCAGCCGGGACGACAAGTACGGCATGGGGTCGATGCGGGACATCCTCCTCCGCGCAGCGCGATGACGCGCTCTCGCAGCCATAGCGACCAGCCCGGTGGGTCCCACACCACGGTGAGGAGCCCAAGGAAGTGCAGCAGTGCACGGAGCTGTAGCAGCTGCTCGTAAGCTTCCTCACGCAGCTGGCTGAGGAACGACGCGTGTACCACGAGCAGCACTGGCCGACCCTGGACGGAGCTGACCGCCGCGAAACAGGCCTCGTCCGGGGAGGGTTCTCTCGGTTGCTGTCACTTGATGGGCCTTGCTTCGCGGCGGCGTGATCCTGCCAGTCAGCCGGCCGCAGCCGTCCCCAGCTGTTCGCGGTGCGCCCGGGCCGTGGCCATCAGCCCGTCGAGTGTGTCCCTGGTCCGCACGAGGTCGGCTATGTGCGTGGAGAGCCGCTCGCGCTCCAGCGCCATCCGCTCCAGCGCAGAGTCGGAGTTCTCCTCGCTGGGCGCGTCGACGCAGGGCAGTAGCTCGGCGATGGTGCGGCTGGACAGGCCCGCAGCGTACAACCGCTGGATGAACGCGACCCGCTCGACCTCGCTGTCCGTGTAGTGCCGCTGCCCGCTAGGACTGCGGGTGCTGGTGAGCAGCCCCTGCTCCTCGTAGTAGCGCACGGACCGGACACTGACCCCGGCCCGTGACGCCAGCTCTCCGATCCGCACAAAGCCCTCCCGGCTGCGTTCTGCGTCACAGACACTTGCCTCTGACGTCAGTGTGAGGTTTTAGCGTAGCCGTCGTGCCCGAGGCGCGGGCACGGCGGACCGCGAAGGAGTCCTGACATGACGACCCTTTTCACCAGCTACCGGCTCGGCGGCCTCACGCTGCCCAACCGGATGGTCATGGCCCCGATGACCCGGGTCCGGGCCGCCGTCGGCGGCCTGGCGACGCCGTCGATGGCGACCTACTACGCCCAGCGCGCCACGGCCGGGTTGATCGTGAGCGAGGGGGTGCAGCCGAGCGCCATCGGGCAGTCCAACCCGGGTACACCGGGACTGCACACCGACGAGCAGGTCGAGGCATGGCGCCCCGTGACCGACGCCGTCCACGCCAACGGCGGACGGATCTTCGCCCAGCTCATGCATGGCGGCCGGGTGTCACATTCCGACACCACCGGCCTGCAGCCGGTCGCGCCCTCGGCCGTCCCTGCCGTCGGCGACGTGTTCACCCCGACCGGGCTCCAGCCCGCTCCGACGCCGCGCGCGCTGGACACCGCCGAAGTGCCCGAGCACGCGCAGTCCTACGCCCGGGCCGCCCGCCGCGCCATCGACGCGGGCTTCGACGGCGTGGAACTGCACGGCGCCAACGGCTACCTGATCTCGCAGTTCCTCTCGTCCAACGCCAACGTGCGCACGGACCGCTACGGAGGCCCGATCGCCAACCGGATCAGGTTCGCCGTCGAAGCGGCCGCCGCCACCGTCGAGGCCGTCGGCGGAGCCAGGACCGGCATCCGGCTCTCACCGGGCGGAACCTTCTGGGGAGTCGAGGACACCGACGTCCGCGAGCTCTACACCGCGCTGTTGACCGAATTGGCCCCCCTCGGGCTGGCATACGTGCACCTCGAAGCCACCGCCGACGAAGAGGTGCTCGTCGCCCTGCGCCGGGCGTGGCCGGGCACCCTCGTCATGAACCCCGTGCTTCCGATGGGACCGAAGCAGACCAGCCGGGACGACGCCGACCACTGGCTCGGCCTGGGCGCCGATCTCATCAGCTTCGGCCGCGCCTTCCTCGCCAACCCCGACCTGGTCGAGCGGCTGCGGGGCGGGCTTCCGATCGCCCCCGTCGACGAGGCCACGTACTACCAGGGCGGTGACGCGGGCTACCTGACCTACTCGGCCCACCAGTACGCGGCTTGACTCCGAGCTGCGGCGAGCGAGCGAAACCAGCGCTGGCGGGAGTGCTCAGCCGTGCTCACGAGCACCCCCGCCAGCTGCCCCAGCCCGGTACGCACGAGCGTGCAACACGTCGGCCAGCACCGGTACCGAGACGTCAGAGGCGCCACCCGCACCAGCGACACAGACCTTCGAACGCGCACGATGGTCGTCGACGACTTGGGCGTTGGGAAGGCGTTGATCACCGGTGAGTTTTGGCCCCACTTGGCGGTGGTTGTGAGGCTTCCCGGGCGGATCTGACTGGCGTGGCAGGTGTGTTGCAGTGCATCGTGCGGTGGTGAATGGATCTGCCTTTGCCGAGCATGAAGACCGTTGGATCTTGGGTCTTCGGGGCCTGGATGTCACCAGGATCAGCGTCGACTATCAGCTGTCGCTTCTGCTGGGGTCGGATACCTGGGTTGTTCTGGAAGGTCCGTGCCGGCTGTCGCAGGGGCCTGCTGCAGGGGACGGTCCGCAGGAGATGCTGGATCCGGGGCAGCAGGATGTGGCCGCGGCGCTGGCCTTGTTCGGTGCCAAGGTCGTGTCGGCAGTGGCCTTCAAGGCAGGCTCGCTGCGGATGGTCTTCGACAACGGGCTGCATCTCCATTGCCGGGCCGACCCGTCGTTGGAAGCCTGGCAGGTGACAGGGCCGGGAGACTGGCGGCTTGTGTCGTTGCCGAGTGGGGATCTTGCGGTGTGGTCCGGCGCCGAGGCGGCCGGAAGGGACGAAGAACGCTGTCTGGCCCGCCGAGAAACACAGCGGACGGACAATCCGCATGTCCTGGTCACCCGCCAGACCAGGTCCGGCCAGGGACCGGCATCCACCGCCTAAGTCAGCCACGTCCTCGACGACTGCGGCTCCCCCCCCGCGTGATCCGATGCACTCGGCTCCTCGACCTGGTCAACACCATGGACCCCAAGCTCGTCGCGGTCGCCTTCGGCATGGACCCCGAAGCCACCATGATCTATCTCGCAGACCGCGTCGATGCCGGCCGTCTGCCATCAGCAGCAACAAAACCGACTGGGTGAGACGTCCGCTGACCAGCACAATGCCGTGGTGACCCTCTTCTCCTGCCCGCAATGTCATCGGACGCTGACCGGCGAACTCCGAGAAGTACCGCTGCCGCCACTGGTCACCCAGGACAAGCCCGGAGACCGCTTCCTCCCACCCCGAATGCCCCGCGGAACGTTCGCCGTCAGCACCGAGATAAGCGGGTTCGTACTTCATCCCGACGATGTCCACGGCACGACGCTGCATACCGACCCGGGGCGCCTCGCCGGATGCTGTCGACTCGACGGGCTTGACGGTCCCAACCTCGTGTGCGAGCAGTGTGGGGCCGAAGTGGCGACCCGCCAGTCCGACTGCTGGTCTCAGCAGCAGGTGATCCTCGCCCTGGACCAAATCGCCAGCAGCAGCGAGAGCTCATCCTCGAACCCGTGAAATTTCGGCGCCACCTGACACAGGTTCGCAGGAACTTGTGCGCTTTGGAGAAGGGCTCGTTGGAGGCGACGGCGACGCTGTTCTTCTCCTCACGTTCGGTCAGGACCTGGAAGAGGAACTTTCGTTGCCTGCTTTCCGGTGAATCCGTGAGCCGCGCCCTACCCGATTCCAAGGCCAGAGTCCGATCTTCGTACGCTGGGTGGCGATGCCATCCCGGGATGTAGGCGGCCATGCCGCACGATTCGATCGCCTGGTTGGGCGGAGCCTGCTACTGAAGGTCGTGCTCTTCGTTGCCGCGCTCGTTACGGCAGTCAGCACGTTGGCGACTGCCGTGGTGACGATCATTGAATGGAACAAGTCACGGGAGGACTGGAGACCAGCCGAGTACGCGAAGTTGGGCAACCTGCGGGCAGGTCAGACACTTGAGCATTTCCGAGTAGTGCTTGGCCCTCCGCTCTACCGGGAAACGGCGCGGGGCTCCGAATTCTCGTACAGCACCTTCCGGCCGAAGGCCGACTACTGGGTTGATGTCGTCAGCAACGCGGATCAGGTGAGCGTGGCGTTCGCCGTCACTTCGTGTAGCGAACGCTTTCAACCTGCCTTCCAGAACAGGAGCGTGACCGGACCCATTGTTCTGCAGCAGACCCGGTTCACCGATGTTCCTGAGAACCGGGAAGCGCAAGTCAAGGCGTATGACGGAATGACCTCGTCCAGCTATGCCTTCCTTGTCCTCAGTCTGGGCAACCCCTCCAGCTACCGATCCGTGGCTTGGGGGGTCAACGACACCTGTGCTGCGCTGGCTGGCCGGGATGAGGAACAACGGCTTCGTCCGTGGGCGGACTGGTCCGGGAGGAATCAGCCCAGGGGTGAGATCAACCGACCCTGGAGCGAGTTCAGCACCTCCGAGCGCGAGTACCTGGGGCGCGCAGCGGTCAACACATACGCAGAAACCAGCCCGTTCACGGAGATCGCCAAGGTCTATCCGCGGCAGGTCGGTGTTGACCGGATCGTGGTCCGTCCGTAGGCCAGCCAGTTGCCGGCCTGGCAGGCAGCTGCCGCCCAAACGTGCGGGTAACGCAGGCTCCGCAAGGTGCCCACCGGACCCCTGATGGCGGCTCTCGTCCGGCCTTTTCCGGTCGTTGCCGCCGGGTCAACGCTTGCCGCGGATGGCGCGGATGACTTCTGCCACAGCGTGCAGGACGGCCGCGCGGTGCTGGGAATCGGTGCCGTTTATGGCGAAACGCGCGACCAACAGGGCAGTGACGGTCAGAATTGTCACTGCGACCAGGCTGGCCACGATCGCAATGGTGAGCGGGTCCATGAGTTGTCCTCCTCCGCGGCGCTGCACCCGGGCGGTGCGGCGCCGGAGACGGGACAGATCAGAATGAGCGTCGCTTTCTGCGTGTACCGGACTGGCCGGATGGAATCCGTGAACCCGCGGGTCGAGGGAGTGCTGGGGGATGGATGGCCGGACGCGCCGGACGGACACCGGACGCTCGACCAAGGGGGAGAGGTCCATGCGGGACGGCATCCAATCGCTGGGACAAGCGGCGCTGGCTGGGGAACTTGCCAAGTCAGTGGCGTGACCTGCGGAGCATTCTTGTTGGCGCTCTTGATCGCCTGTGCCCGCGTCCTGCCGCCACGCAGAGCCCTCACTTCCAGGACCACGGTGAGCGATTGGATCAACGGAAAGACTCCGCCGAGGGACTTCGATCGGTTATGGGCCCTGGTTGGGGTGTTGCGGGAGTGGGCAGGTGCCCCGGCTGAGACAACTCGACCAGGCAGGGACGCGCGTGCGGCTGCACAGCTGCGCTGGAAGATCCTGTGGGAGCAGGCTCAGCCCAGCGCGGAGTCTGCCAACGATCCGACGCCGCAGCGTGGTGCTGGTCGTTTGGGAGCATCGGTCGCTGATGCAGATCCGGTCGGCCACCTGGAGGTACACCCCGCCATCGACGTCAGTCACCCGGTGGACGACAGCCAAGCCGGCCCGCTTCCGGCATACGTGGAGCGTGAACACGACCACAGGCTGTCCGCGGAGCCGGATCAGGCACAGCAACGCAGCCGACTGGTGGTGCTGGTTGCGGATTCCTCGACCGGCAAGACCCGGGCGCTGTGGGAGGCCATCCGTCAGTTGCCTGCGGGGTGGCGGGTGTGGCGGCCTGTCGATCGAGCCTCTCTCCTGGACGGCCTGAAGCGGCAGCGGTCCATGGCGCGCACCGCGTACTGTGGCTCAACGAACTGCAACGCTACCTGAACACCCCGCAAGCCTCTGAGCTGGGTGAGCAGGCCGCCGCTGCCCTGACTGATTTACTCCACGCCGCTGGCCGCGGGCCCGCTCTCATTGTGGGAACCCTGTGGCGCGACCCGCTGACAACCCTCAGCTCCCCTTCCGAGGGCGGCGATTCGCACCAGCGCGCCCGAGCACTGCTGCGCTCGGGCACGGTCATCCCGGTCGCGGAAGAGTTCGACGAAGCGGCGCTGGTCGACCTGCGCCGCCTGGCCGAGCACGATGCGCGCCTGGCCGAGGCCCTGGACAAAGGCGGGACACGCATCACCCAGTACCTGGCCGGCGCCCAGGAACTGCTCAAACTCTATGCCCGAGCCCCCGTTGAGGCCCTTGCTGTGTTGGACGCGGCCGCCGACGTCCGCCGCCTCGGCGTCAGCGAGCTCCTCCCGGAGGAGTTCTTGCATACCGCTGCGGCCGCTTACCTCAACCCTGATCACTGGCGTACCCAGGACGACCACTGGCGCGCCACCTGGTTCGCCCGCGCCCTCACCTATACCGGTCAGCCAAGCCATGGGATCCCCGGCCCCCTGACCCGCGAACTCCCTCTGCCTGGGGGCCCTGCACTCGCCCTGCCCGTGTATCGGCTAGCCGACTGCCTTGCTCAAGATAGGGCTAGAGCGCGACGGCAAAAGGTCCCCCCAGAGGGCTTCTGGACTGCTGCCGCAGACCATCTACACGGCCCTGAAGATCTCACTTCGCTCGGCCAGGCCGCCCGGTCTCGGCTGCGGCTGCGTCACGCCGATCTCCTCTACCGCCGTGCGGCTGATGCCGGGGACGTTCGGCCTCCAGCCCGTATCTGCGTTTCCAGGGAATCTCCGATTCCCTGGAAACTCTCAAAACCCGCCCAAATCCCGCACCCACAAAAATACCTGACATCCCCTCAATTCAAACCTCAACACTCCACATTCATACCGCTTTTCGTGCCGGAGGTGCGCAGTTTATGAATTAAGGCCGGAGGCCAAATACTCCAGCCGTAGATCGTTATGTGCCCTGGTCTTGGGGCTGTCTGTCACTGGCGGAAACTCAGGTGGCCTCAGCGCACGATCTGGGTAGAGTCGGGCAATGCCCGAGCTGAAGCGGCTGCATGCCGGCCACGCCCCGGCGGTCCTGGCCTTCGAGCTGGCGAACCGCACCTACTTCGCTGCCTCGATCTCCGACCGCGGCGACGACTTCTTCGACCAGTTCACCGACCGGTACAACGCCTCGCTGGCCGAGCAGGAGGCCGGCATCTGCGCCTTCTACGTGCTCGTCGCCGAGGACGGCTCGGTACTCGGCAGGTTCAACCTGTACGACTTGGAGGACGGCACTGCCAGACTCGGCTACCGGGTCGCGGAGCGGGTCGCCGGCCGCGGCGTGGCGACCGCGACCGTCCGGGAGCTGTGCCGGATGGCGACAGCGATGCACGGTCTGCGCACACTGCGGGCGGCCACCTCCCACGACAACGCCGCGTCCCAGAAAGTCTTGGCCAAGGCCGGGTTCGTCTCGGTTGGCCCTGCCACCCCGGCCGATCTCGGCGGCAAGTCAGGCACTTGGTACCAGCGCGACCTCCAGCCATAGACCTTGATCTTGCTCGTGGGTCGGCTGCGGGAAGGCTGCGGCCACCGCTGATCATCGGTGTGTGAAGACTAACGATCTTGCGATGGCCGCAGGTCACAGCGGGGACCCTGCTCGCTGGCAGGAAGCGTTCGAGGGCCTGATGAGCCGGATAGCCGGCCGGTTCGTCCGGGTTGAACCCCGGCGTCGGGTACGGGATCTGATGCTGGGGCTGCTGTCGGACCTGCCACGCAAAAACTGTTGGAGCATCGCCGAGTGGGCCGGAGAGGCCACCCCGAACGGCATGCAGAACCTGCTCGGCCGGGCCCGATGGGATGCCGACGCCGTGCGCGATGACGTGCGCGAGTTCGTCCTGGGGCATCTACACGACGAGGGTGCAGTGCTGGTGGTCGACGAGACCGGGGACGTGAAGAAGGGCACGCACACCGTCGGCGTCCAGCGCCAGTACACCGGCACCGCCGGGAGGATCGGAAACGCGCAAGTCGCTGTCTACCTCGTCTACGCGGGACTGCGCGGGCACGCGGCGGTGGACCGGGAGCTGTGCATACCGCACTCCTGGACGCGCGACCCAGATCGCTGCCGAGCCGCGGGCGTGGACGAGGACACCGTCTTCGCGACCAAGCCGGAGCTGGCCGCCCGCATGATCGGCCGATTTCTCGATGCCGGGCACCGCGCCGGCTGGGTCGCGGCAGACGAGGTCTACGGCGGCAACCCAAAGTTGTGCTCCGCGCTGGAAGAGCGCCAGGTCGGCTACGTGCTCGCCGTCGCCTGCTGACATGAAGCCACCACCGGCGCGGGGAAGTTCCGCGCGGATGCCCTGGCCGCGAAGGTGCCCAAGCGGGCCTGGCAGAAGCTGTCGGCCGGGGCCGGTGCCAAGGGGCACCGCTTCTACGACTGGGCGGTCATCGATCTGGCCGAACCCCGCCCCGGCAGCCGCCAGCTGCTGATCCGCCGCGACCGCACCACCGGTGAACTCGCCTACTACCGCTGCTTCTCACTCGACCCGGCGCCCCTGAACACCCTGGTCCGCGTCGCTGGATCAAGGTGGCGGGTGGAGGAGACCTTCCAGTCCGGAAAGGGCCTGGCCGGACTCGACGAGCACCAAGTCCGCCGCTACACCTCCTGGTCCCGCTGGGTCACCCTGGCCATGCTCGCTCACGCCTTCCTCGCCGTTGTCCGCGTCGACGAACACGCCCGGCGCCCCGCACCTGACGGACTTATCCCGCTCACCTGCAACGAGATCCAGCGACTGTTCATCACCTTGGTCGTCCGGCCCGTGCGCGAGGTAGCCCACCGGCTCGCCTGGTCCGCCTGGCGACGCCGCCACCAGGCCCGAGCCCAAGCCAGCCATTACCGACGACAAGCCGCGAATCAGACATGAAGATCACGATTTACGGCTGGAGTACTAATTCATAAATCCCCGATCCCCCTGTCCACCCGATCGCTGAACCACCTCGCCGACCTGATCCGCACCCACCGCCACCAGCGACGATCCCGCTGGCGCCGACTCGACCCCGGCCGGCAGGCCCTGCTCGCCCTGGCCCACCTGCGCAACGGCGACACCCTCTGGCAGCCGGATTCCAGGTCGGGGTTGCCACCGCCTGGCGCTATATCCGCGGGGCGATCACCTTGCTCGCCGCGACCGCCAACGACCTGCACCAGGCGATGACCAGGATCCAGCTGTTGGCCTACGTCATCCTCGACAGCACGCTGATCCCGATCGACCGCGTGCACGATCAGAAGCCGTACTACTCCGGAAAACACCGACGGCACGGGATAAACGTGCAGCTAATCGCGGATGCGGCCGGAAAATCTTGACCAAGCTGCGCTGCACCCCTCGCGGACGACCGCAATGGTGCAGGCCATCCTCGTTCTCCACACGTCGAAAACCCGACCTACCAAGGATGAGAAACGCTCAGCCATGCCGACCGACCCTAGTGATGAGTTTTCGCGCCCGCACCCGTCACACCTACGACGGGACACGACGAGGCGGAAGGATGACGTGATGAGTGCGGACACGCGGCTTGAGGAGCTGGGCGTGAGCGGTCTGGGCGAGAGCGGGCTGGGCGAGGTCGACGAGCCGGCGTTCTCGGGGCTGGCGGAGCGGCACCGGCGGGAGCTGCACGTGCACTGTTACCGGATGCTCGGGTCGTTCGAGGACGCCGAGGACACCGTGCAGGAAACGTTCCTCCGTGCCTGGCGGCGGCGGGAGACCTTCGAGGGGCGGTCGACGTTCCGGGCCTGGCTGTACGGGATCGCCACCAACGCCTGCCTGGATCTGCTCGCCAAGTGCCGTCCGGAGCCTGCGACCGGCGGCGAGGTGCTGTGGCTGCAGCCTTACCCGGACCGGCTGCTCGACGAGCTGCCCGCGGGCGACGCGGACGAGCCGGAGACCGTCGCCGTCGCGCGGGAGACGATCGAGCTGGCGTACCTGGTCGCAGTCCAGCACCTCGCACCGCGCCCGCGGGCCGTGCTGATCCTGCGGGACGTGCTCGGCTGGCCGGCGAAGGACGTCGCGGAGCTCCTCGGGGACTCCGTCAACTCCGTGAACAGCGCGCTGCAGCGGGCCCGCGCGGGCATGCGGGACCACCTGCCCGCCGAGCGGCAGGACTGGACCGGCGGCGAACAGGACGCCGGGACGCGCGAGCTGGTGCGCCGCTTCACCGACGCGAGCGTCGCCAAGGACGTCGACGGTCTCGCTGCCATGCTGCGGGACGACGTCCGCTGCTCGATGCCGCCCACCCCGGGCCTGTACGTCGGCCGCGACACGGTGGTGAACAACTGGGTCGAGGACGGGTTCGAGGACCTGGGGCGCCTGCGCTGCGTCCTCACATCGGTGAACCGGCAGCCCGCCCTCGCCTTCTACCTCTGGCGGGAGCAGGAGGACGCGTACCTGCCGCTGACGATTGACGTCCTGCGCATCACCGGCGGGGCGATCACCGAGATCGTCATCTTCCACGACGACCAGTTCCCGCGGCTCGGGCTGCCGGAGCGCCTGCCGGCCGACGGCACGGAGTAGTCCCGGTGTGGACGCTCGCGCTGCGCGGTGGCGCGCGTGTCGCGGTGGTCGCGGCGCAGTGGTGCGACGCGTTCGGCGTCGTCACCCACGGGCGGGTGCAGCTGGAGCTGCACGACGGCGAGCCCGGGCCGGTCCTCGGACGCGACGCCGGGTTCTGGCTCCGCGGCACCGGCGTCCGCGCCCTGCGGAACCCCGGCCGTCGCACGGCGAGGGTGCGCATCGTCACCCCCAGGACCAGGACCGTCACATGTCAGTCAACACCCCGTACGCAAGTTACCGAATGATGGAGGAACGACATGAACAGCATGAATGACACCGGGGTCGTCGCAGGCCCGGCATCGGGCCAGACCAGCCACACTCACCGACTCCGCGGGCTCGCCGGCACCGGCTTCATTGCCACGCTCGCAGCGATGGTGGCCACCACCCTCGCCGCGGCGCTTGCCCAGGCCGTTGGCGTCGACTTCGAGGTCCCCGATGGTGGCGAGACGATCCCGTTGTCCGGGTTCGCCGTGGTGACCGGCTTCTTCTCGGTCGTGGGCATCGTCATTGCCGTCGCTCTTCTTCGTTGGAGCGCTCGCCCCGCCGAGCGATTCGTGTGGACGGCAGTGTCGCTGACCGCGATCTCGTTGGTCCCGCCCCTCCTCTCCGGGGCAAACACCGCCACCACCACCGCCCTCCTCGGGCTACACCTCGTCCCTGCGACGGTGATGATCCCCACCCTGGCGCTGAGCCTCCGCACCCGGACCGATTGACGATCCCGCAACGGGACAATGCGCGGCGCAAGGGCGTGCGCGAGCGCACTAACGCCCTCTCTCGGGCCGACGTCAGGCTCAAGCCGCGCCAGGACGCGCTCGCAGCCGAGCCCTGACACCTACGCCTGAGGGAGGCTGCCACGCCGTAGCCGGCGAGGCAGGGAACGCTGTTTGTGACGTGGGAGGTTGGAAAAGGCTCACTCTTGGGCGGGCGTGCGGTGATCGACGCGTCGGGCGATCAGGCTGCTTGAGGAGAGCTCAGTAGCTCTCTCCAAGGCGGCGGCACCACGCCGAAGAACTCCAGCGCAGCCGACAGCGGAAGAGGCGATCGCAGGCGAAGGCGCGGGTGGCCGGGCACGACATTCGTGTCGTGCCCGGCCACCCATCGGTGCCGGGGCACCAGACAGTTTCCAGCCCCACCGCCGCGTCCATGGCCGGCGTGTCGCCGACACAGCCTCGAGACGGGATGCGCCGATGGGGGCAATGGGCTCAGGACGTGTGGGCGTCCGGCTTCACCGTCTGCTCCGTGGGCGGGGAGTCGCCTTCGGAGGCATCGAGTTCGTGCATCCGGCGATGGATGGCCTCACGCAGGCTCATGCCACCGGGCCCCTTGGGGGCAACGGCGGCCGATTCTGACGCTGGTCCGGCCGTGAGGCGATCGATCACCGCATGCAGGTGGTCGGCGCGGTCCTCGCTGCCCTTCTTCTCGTCTGCCACAGCGCACCTCCTTCCCGGGCGGTCCGAGTGTGCTCGTCCTACTCATTGTCGTGCTCGCCGCCTTCCCAGGCGCCTTCGATGACGGGGCCGGCCTGCAATTCGTCGATCTGGATGCGCCACGCGTCGGCGCGGGACGTGGTGGACTCCTTCGCCGCGGCGTTCAGGGTGCGGGCGGCGGCGAAGCGATCGGACTGCGGGCCGCTGGTGGCGACGCGCTTGATCGTGCCTGTGCGGGAGTCGATGGCCGAGCGCAGGCTGCCCGCGCGGGCCGTCAGACGGCCCAGGTTGCGGAAACGGGGCTGGTCGGTGTCGAACCAGATCTGCTGCCACCAGTGGTCGGTGACCGGGTCGTGCCAGCTGATGTAGCCGCCGGGCAGGATCTTCCGGGGGCCGTCCAGATTGCCGGTGAAGCTGTAGCGCACACCGGGGGCGGCGACCGGGTCGTAGAAGTGCGGGGTGAAGAAGTCCGACACCAGCAGGCCGTTGATGGTGTAGCCGTTTTCCGGCGCCTCCGACGGGTCCGCGACTTCCACCAGGAACTCCACCACGCCCTGGTCCGCTTTGGGGGACTGCCCCGCGACCAGACGACTGCCGCCGGGGTCGCCAAGCATTTCCAGCATTTCGTGGCTGGCGGTCAGCGACCAGCTGTCGCTGTACTCGATCAGTGAGAACGGCTGGCCGTTGTTGTCGAGGTGGACGCCGGCTGCTCCGGACTGCTGAATGTCATCGCGGACGATCATGGGCCAGTAGCCGACCGGAACGTCCTTGAGTCTGTCGAAGGCGTCAATGGTGGCGGGGATCTTCCAGATCGGGTCGAAGTCTCGGGTGGCCTGTTTCTGCAGTGCGGCGGCGACCCGGGTGAGCTGGGACGGGGTGATCTGGTCGGTCTCGGACACCAGGGCAATGTGGGTGACGAGCATGCCGGGCTCCTGTTCTGTCGGGACGGACACGCGATGCCGTTGCGGCGGGCGGGAAGGCGCCGGGCCAAAGCAGTGGCTGGGGCGGCTGATGGCCGTAGTCGAGGGGAAGGTCGGCACCACTCAACAGGCAAGATGGCTTGACGTCACTACCCGCTTACTGAATGTTTCGGTCGATCGCCCACGCGGAGTAGCGGCTCGGTATGCATCCGTTCGACGTCGGCCAGGTCCACGCCGCGTATGCGTCACAACCGCACGATGATCAGCGCGGTGTCGTCGGTGACGCCCCCGGGCGGGAGCAGCTCGTGGAGGACGGCGTCCGCGAGGCTCTCGGGGTCGGCGTCCTTGTGGCGGACCAGGGAAGTGGCGAGGCGGTCGAGTCCGGTGTCGATGTCCTCGCCGCGCCGTTCGATCAGGCCGTCGGTGTACAGCACGATGGTGGCGCCGTCGGTGAACGCGGTGGCGGCCTGTGGCCTCGGGATCGGGTCGGGGTGGGCGTCGAGCGGCGGGTCGGTGGCCTGGTCGAGGTACTCCACGCGACCGTCGGCGTGGACCAGCGCGGGCGGGGGGTGGCCGGCGCTGCTGTAGGTGATGGTGCGGTGGTCGAAGTCGATGAAGGTGGTGACCGCGGTGGCCGATTCGGCGCCGTCGACCACATGGGCATAGCGTCCCAGGACGTCCAGGGCCTGAGCGGGGCCTTCGGCGACTCGGGAGGCGGCGGTGAGCGCGCTGCGCAGCTGGCCCATGACGCCGGCTGCCTCCAGACCGTGTCCGACCACGTCGCCCACGGCCACGCCGATGCGGTTGCCGCCCACCAGGTCGACCAGGTCGTACCAGTCCCCACACACGTTCAGTGAGCCGACCGCGGGTCGGTAGCGTACGGCAATCCGGCGGTGTCCCAGCTGACGAGGTGCCGGCAGCATCGCCTCCTGCAGGGCCAGCGCCACCTCGCGCTCGCGGGCGTGAGACTGGCGCAGACGTTCGTTGACCTCCTGCAGTTCGCGGGCGCGCGTGTACAGGTCTGCCTCCAGCACACGGGCCCGGCTTCCGCTGGGGCCGCCGCGGGCCCGGATCAGTTCGGTGACCTCCTCGACGCGGTGCACCAGCAGCACCACTTTCCCGTCCGGGCCGTGCACGGGCGCGTTGATGGGGCTCCAGAAGCGTTGCTCCCACTGCCCGGGCTGCTCGACGGATTCGACGTCGTACCGCTGCAGGGCCATTGCGTCGCGTTCGCCGGTGGCCGCCACTCGGCGCAGCGAGGCCTCCAAGTTGCGCATGCCCGTCGCGGTGGGGTCGTTCGGGTTGTCCGGGAAGACCTCGAACAGGTAGCGGCCGATCAGCTGCTCCCGTGTACGCCCGGACATGCGCAGGAATTCCTCGTTGGCGTCCGCGTACACGAGCTGGGGCGTCAGCAGCGCCACCATGCCGGGCAGGGTCCGGAACACCGCCGCGTAGTCGATGCCCGCGTCCGTCATGGTGCCGCCACCTCGTAGCCGATTTTGCACATTTTCTCATGATTCCCGCGGCGGGAGATGGTGTCCGAGCGGCGTCGCGGGCCCACAGGCGTCCGCTTGGCGCGGTCAGGGGGGTAGGCCGATGGCGCCTGAGGAGGCGCAGGCCGCAGGCAACCCGGCGGTGAACCGAGTTGTCGCCCTACACCGTGATCGCGGTACCCGGCGGCGCGGGTGTGAACCGAGTTGTCAGCCGTCACACGGCGACAACACTCACCCCCGCCTCCTCGAACCGCCGCACCGTCTCCGGCCCCACCGCCGCGTCCGTGACCAGCGTGTCCACCGACTCCGCCGCGCAGATCCGGGCGAAGGCGCGCTGTCCCAGCTTGCTGGAGTCGGCGGCGACGATCACGCGCTCGGCGCGCTCGCACAGGAGACGGTTGATCGCGGCCTCGGCCTCGTCGTGGGCGGCCGCGCCATGCGTGGCGTCGAAGGCGACCACGCCGAGCACGGCGACGTCGATGGTGATCTGGCCCAGCACGCCGTCCGCGAGCGGACCGATGAGCTCGTACGACTGCGGGCGTGCGACCCCACCCGTCACCACGATCTTGAACTGGGGGCGCACGGCGAGCTCGTTGGCAATGTTCAGCGCGTTCGTGACGACGGTCAGCGCGGGTGAGCCGGATGCCAGATCGGGGCGTACGGCCAGGGCGCGGGCCACCTCGGTGGTCGTGGTGCCGCCGGTCAGGCCCACCGCCTCGCCCGGGGCGATCAGGTCGGCCACCGCCTTCGCGATGCGATGTTTCTCGGAGGCGTGGCGGGCGGTCTTGTAACGCAGGGGTAGTTCGTACGAGACGCCGTGGACGACCGCGCCACCCCGGGTGCGCACGAGCATCTGCTGCTCGGCGAGCTGGTCGAAGTCGCGCCGGATCGTCGCGGCCGACACCTCGAGCTGGGCCGCGGCCTCCTCGACATCCAACCGGCCCCGTTCCACCAGCAGTTCCAGCAGCACCTTCCAGCGGGCGTCGCGCGACATCCGCACACTCCATTCCTCGATCTTCCGCGACCTTAGCGCACCGCGCTCCCAGCGGAATGCTTGATTGTGTTCGAAAGTTCGCTATATCTTGCAGGAACAAGCATCAGTGGGAGGGGTACGGCATGACCCATGTCGAGAACGAGCTGAAGAGTCAGCCCGAGTGCTGGAGCCGCGCCGCCGAGCAGGCCGCCGCGCACGGAGCCGCGCTGCCCGCGGCGGGGGAGCGCGTCGCGATCGTGGGGTGCGGCACCTCGTTCTTCATGGCGCAGTCCGTGGCCGCGCTGCGCGAGCAGGCCGGACAGGGCGAGACGGACGCCTTCGCCGCGTCGGAGTTCCCGCACGGCCGCTCGTACGACCGCGTCGTCGCCCTGACCCGCTCCGGCACCACCACCGAGGTACTCGAACTCCTCGGGCACCTTCGGGGACGTACGCGTACGACCGCCATCACCGCCGACCCCGAGACCCCCGTAATGGGGTCCGCGGACGACATCGTCGTGCTCGACTTCGCCGACGAGCGGTCCGTGGTGCAGACGCGGTTCGCGACCACCGCGCTCACGCTGCTCCGGGCCCATCTCGATCTGCACACCGACGCCGTCGTGGCCGACGCACGCACCGCGCTGGAGACTCCGCTGCCCGAGGGGCTGGTCGACTGCACACAGTTCACCTTTCTCGGCCGCGGCTGGACCGTCGGGCTCGCCAACGAGGCCGGGCTCAAGATGCGTGAGGCCTCGCTCGCCTGGACCGAGGCCTACCCGGCGATGGAGTACCGGCACGGCCCCATCAGCATCACTACCCGGGGCACCGCCACCTGGATGCTTGGCGAGGCGCCCGAAGGGCTGGCGGAACAGGTGCGGGAGACCGGCGGGTTGTGGGTGGCGGGTGCTCTTGATCCGCTCGCCGAACTCGTCCGCGCCCAGCGGCTGGCGGTCGCCGTCGCCGCGGCACGCGGGCTGGACCCCGACCAGCCGCGCCACCTCACCCGCTCGGTGATCCTCAGCCCGACGGCCCACTGAACCGGCTCGACCACCCGCCGAGAAGGAGGAGTTGTGCCCCTCGCAGCAACCGGTGACCTTGTCGTCGCGGCCGCCGAGGCGCGGACCGCCGTCGCCGCGTTCAACATCATCACCCTCGAACACGTCGAGGCCGTCATCGCCGGAGCCGAGTCCGTCGACGCTCCCGTCGTTCTCCAGGTCAGCGAGAACGCGGTGAAGTTCCGCTATGGACGGCTGCTTCCGCTGGCCCGCGCCGCGACCGCTGCGGCCGAACGCGCCTCGGTGCCCGTCGCGTTGCACCTCGACCACGTCCAGAGCGACGATCTGCTGAGGCAGGCGCCCGGCGCCGGCTTCAGTTCCGTCATGTACGACGCGGCACGGCTGCCGTACCAGGAGAATCTCGCCGCCACCCGCGCCGCCGCCGACTGGGCGCACGCCCAAGGCCTGTGGATCGAAGCCGAGTTGGGAGAAGTCGGTGGCAAGGAAGGGCCGGGCGGGCAAGGGAGGTCGGCCGAGCCACCGCTCGACGCGCACGCCCCCGGCGCCCGCACCGACCCCGCCGAGGCCCGCGCCTTCGTGGCCGACTCCGGTGTGGACGCCCTGGCCGTCGCGATCGGCAGCTCGCACGCGATGACCACGCGCACCGCCACCCTCGATCACGACCTCCTCAAGCGATTGACGGCGACGCTGGGCGTGCCGCTCGTCCTGCACGGCTCCTCCGGAGTGCCCGACGACGAGCTGGCGGCGGCCGTCGCGGGCGGCATCGCAAAGGTCAACGTCGGCACCGCGCTGAACATCGCGATGACCGGCGCCATCCGGGAATTTCTCGCCGCCCACCCCGAGGCGGTGGACTCCCGGAAGTACCTCAGCGTGGGGCGGGAGGCGATGGCACGGGCGGTGGCACGGCTCATCGGCGTACTGCGGGGCTGACCTCAGGCGGCCCCGGCCCCGTCCCCGGCCCCGTCCCCGGCCCCGGCCCGGGCCCCTGTCTCGGTCTCGGTCCCTGTCTCGGTCTCGGTCTCGGTCTCGACCAGCCTCTCGAAGAAGAACTCGTGCTTGAGGAACGACACGTCGTACTCGCGCCCTGGATACGGCGGGATGAGCTGCGCCGCCTGGAACAGCCGCCAGCCGTCCTCCAGGGCATGCACGCCGGACTTGTACGGGGGTTTGTCACTGTCCCCGGTCGTGGGGGACGTACGGCCGGTGCCGTCGTAGACCGACCAGCCCACCACGTCCGAGTCCAGGGCGGAGTTGCCGAGGTAGAGAACCAGGACTTGCTGACGGATGCTCATACCGAGTCCCCCTGAGGGCGGTTGGAGACCCGGGTCACCCAGTGGTCCAGGTCGAAGGTGTCGTCCCCGGTGAGCGCGCGCCACATCAGGACGCGGTTGTAGATCTCTAGCCGGCCGGTGGCGGGCTCGTACCAGGGGAAGGTGGTGGACAGTTCCTCGGCGATCCGAGGGTCCCCGAGGTCCGAGGTGTCCCACAGCCGCCGCTGCCGCACCGTCGGATTGAAGCGGATCTTGAACATATAGCGGACCGTGTCGCTGTCGTTGCGCCGGCCGCCGTGCCACAGCCCATGGTGCAGAAACACCACGGTGCCGGCCGGGCAGACCATCCGGCTCTGCCCGCGCAGGTTCTGGTAGCGCCCGGTGTCCGACTCGTTGGTGCGCCGCAGATGACTGCCCGGCACGCTCAAGGTGCCGCCCATGTCAAGGGTGACGTCCTGCGGGTAGTACATCAACTGGACGTCGAAGGCGTCGGTGCGCACATCGATGATCGCGTCGCCGTGCAGCGGCTGCGCCCGTCCCTCGCGGGGCTCGCGAAGGTGCACGGCGTGATGGTCGACGGTGGGGTCGGGTCCGACGAGACTACTCAATGCCCCTGCCACCATCGGGAGTTCGAGGAGCCGACGGGCGAAGGAACCCTCCGGGTAGGCGTCCCGCACAGGGCTCCCGTACGGCACATCGGGCATGCCCCGGCTCAGCACCTCCATCCCCTCGGCGTTCATCTCCGGCGGCACCACGGCGTCCAGCCGCAGCGAGCCGTGGGCCACGAAGTGCGCCATCCGCGCCGAACTCAGCAGTGGGCTGCCGGTCGTGTGCTCCAACGTGTTGGTCATGCGCCCCAACGTAGGGCGGACCCGCAGGTCGACACGTTGGCCCCGCTCACCACTGCTGGTAGTTTTTCACCATGCGGGAGACCGAGCTGCACCTGGGCGAGCCACCCGCCGTCGTCAACATCGGCGTCGGCGTGCACGGCGTCGCGAGCTCCACGGACGTCTTCCGGCTGCCGGAGCTGTGGCAGCTGCACCTCTACCAGTACGACGCCGAGCTGACCGTCGACGGTACGGCGCACCTCATCCGCCCCGGCCGGGTGAGCCTCGTACCGCCCGGCACCACGGTCCGCTATCGCTACCAGGGCCGTTCCGAACACCTCTATGCCCATCTGCGCATCGCCCCGGTCGGCCCGCCCCGCACCGTCCCCGTCATGCAGGACGCGGGACCCGAACTCCCCACCCTCTCCGATCTGTTGCTCCATGCGATCGCGGCGGCTCCCGGCGCGCCCGAGCGCACTCGGGCGGAGATCTGGACCGCGCTGTGGCGCCTCGCCCATCTCACCCCGCCCGCCGTGACGAGCCCGGGCCCCCACCCAGCGGTCGGCACGGCGATCGCCCACATCGAGGCCCACCTCGCCGCCCCGCTCGCCATCCCCGACATCGCCCGCGCCGCCGGGGTCTCCCACAACCACCTCACCCGGCTCTTCCGCACCGAGACGGGCACCACGGTCGTGGCCTACATCCGCCGCCGCAGACTCGAGCGCGCCCACCACCTGCTGCGCGCCTCGACGCTCTCCATCCCGGCGGTGGCCGCCGCAGTCGGCATCCCCGACCTGCAGGCCTTCAACAAGGCGTGCCGCCGCGAACTCGGAGCCGCACCGCGCGTACTGCGCGGCGCTACTTCTTGACCGCCCTGAGAATCACGAACTTCGCGTCGCCGGCGACGAGTTCACTGTTGCCGAAGAGGCGGCGCAGCTTCAGGTGATAGCCGAGGTGACGATTGCCGATCACCCACAGCTCGCCACCCGGCCGCAGCGCGCGCCGTGCCCCCGAGAACATCCGCCAGGCCGTCGTGTCCGTCGTCGCCTGGTGCGAGTGGAACGGCGGATTGTTGAGGACGAGGTCGACGCTTGCGGCGGGGACGCCCGACAGCCCGTCATCGACACGGAACTCCGCGCTCCCCTCGGCGTTCGCCCGGTAGGTCGCCTCCGCCGAGGCCACGGCCTGGTACGACTCGTCGACGAACAACACCTCGGCCTCGGGGTTGGCCAGCGCGATCGCCGTACCGACGACCCCGTTTCCGCAGCCCAGATCCACGACCCGCTCGGCGCCGCGGCTGCGCGGAAGGTGCTGGAGGAAGAAACGGGTGCCGATGTCGAGACGGTCGGCGCAGAAGACGCCCGCGTGATTGACGACGGTGCGGCCGGAGACCGGACCGATGCCGTCGGGGAGCTGGTAGCTGTACGGCCACGGGTTGGTGTCCCGCGCGATGCCCGGGTAGGGGGTGCAGAAGATGAGCCGGGCCTTCTTCTCGGCCAGTGAGGTGCGGGTCGGCCCGAGGATGCGCTCGAAGAGCTTGAGCGTAGAGGTGTGGATCTCCTTGACCATTCCGGTGCCGACGACGACCGTCCCCTCGTGCACACCGGGCGCCACCCGGTGCAGCTGGTCCTCCAGCAGGGCGAGGCTCTTGGGCACCCGGACGAGCAGCACGTCGATACGGTCGGGAGGGGTGTCCTGCGTGGTGAGGAGGCGTACCGCCGTCTCCTCGGCACCGGCTCGCGCCAGGTTCGCCCGAGTGGCCTCGTGCGCGAGGAAGGAGTCGGTGATCTGCGTCGGCCGGTGTGCCGACAGCGCCGTGGCGAGCGCGCCCCAGCGGTCGCCGACGATCACGACCGATCCGGTCAGGGGGGTCCCGCTCTCCGCGAGGTGCCGCAGCAGATACGTGTCGGCGGCGTCCCAGGCACGCAGCTGCTCGCGCGGGTCTTCGGGGAAGCGGGCGAGCGCGTACTCGCCCCAGGGTGTGCTCATACGGTCGTTCATCGTGGCTCAAGGCTAAGCGACCCCGGGGAGGCTCGAGCACGCCCCCACGCCGCCCGCATTCTCCGGTGCCGCCCGACCGAGCCGCAGCTCAGCCTCGGTCGGGGCGGGTGCGCGAGGATGGAACCATGTCGACGGACGCGGAACTGTTCCCCCGGAGCCGGACGGAGGTCGCGCCCGACGCGGTGCATGTCCCGGACTGGCTGGACGCCGACCGCCAGCGGGAGCTCCTGGAGGCCTGCCGCGCCTGGGCCCGTCCACCGGCCGGCCTGCGCACGGTGCGCACCCCCGGCGGCGGCACGATGACGGCCCGGCAGGTCTGCCTGGGCTGGCACTGGTACCCGTACCGGTACGCCCGCACGGTCGCCGACGGCGACGGCGCCCCCGTGAAACGCTTCCCGTGGCTGGACGATCTCGGCCGACGCGCGGTCACGGACGCCCTCGGAGCCCCAGCTGCGACAGCGGCGTACGACATCGCGCTGATCAACTTCTACGACGCCGACGCCCGCATGGGCATGCACCGCGACAGCGACGAGAAGTCGGACGCGCCGGTGGTGTCCCTGAGCCTCGGCGACACCTGCGTCTTCCGGTTCGGGAACACGCAGACCCGCGCGCGGCCGTACACGGATGTCGAGCTGCGCAGCGGCGATCTCTTCGTGTTCGGCGGGGCGTCGCGGCTCGCCTATCACGGGGTGCCGCGGGTGTACGCGGGAACGGCACCGCCGGAGTTGGGGCTCACCGGCCGGCTCAATGTCACTCTGCGGGTCAGCGGCTTCCAGAGCCTGTGCGGCGAATCGGGCGCCGGCCCACCGGACGAGCGGATCATGGGAGACTCGCCCTCATGAACGGCAAGGCGGGCCCCCGGGCGACGGGGGAAGGGAACACGCGGACGCGGCTGGACCGGGGGCGCGGGGCGCTCGGACCCGCGCTGGAGCTCGTGCACACCGGGCGTGCGCCGACGCGTGCCGTGCTCACCGCCGAGCTGGGAGTCACCCGGGCGACGGCGGGCGCCGTGGCCGCGGAGCTGGAGGCGCTGGGGCTGATCCGCGTCGACGCGCGGCCCGGGGCGGCAGCGGGTTCGCAGGGGCGGCCCTCGCACCGCCTTGAGGTCGCCGAGGAGGGGCCCGTCGCGCTCGCCGCGCAGGTGCACGCCGACGGTTTCCGCGCCGCGTTGGTCGGCCTCGGCGGCCGGATCGTCGCGACCGCGCCCGGCTGCGAGACCGTCGACGCCGATCCGGCGAAGGTGCTCGGCTCGGTCGTCGAGGCCGGCGCCGAGCTGCTCCGCGAGACCGGGCGGCGCTGCGTGGGCGCCGGACTTGCCGTGCCGTCCGCCGTCGCCGAACCCGAGGGGCTCGCGCTCAACCCGCTGCACCTGGCCTGGCCCGCGGGCGCCCCCGTACGCCAGATCTTCGCCGAGCGGGTGCGCGCGGCCGGCATCCAGGGGCCCGCGTTCGCGGCCAACGACGTGAACCTCGCCGCTCTCGCCGAGCACCGCCACGGCGCGGGCCGCGGCTCCCGTGACCTGCTGTGCGTGGCCACGGGGCACCGGGGCGTCGGTGGCGCGCTCGTGCTCGACGGGCGGCTGCACACCGGCAGTTCGGGGCTCGCCCTCGAAGTCGGCCACCTCACCGTCAACCCCGAAGGTCGTCCCTGCTACTGCGGCAGCCGCGGCTGTCTCGACGTCGAGGCCGATCCGCTGGCCTTCCTCACCGCGGCGGGCCGCGACCCCGGCCCCGAGGTGTCGCTGCTCCAGCAGGCCAACGACCTGATCCGCGGTCAGTACGCCGACCCGGGCGTCCGCATGGCCACCGAGGCGCTGATCGACCGTCTGGGCCTCGGACTCGCCGGCCTCGTCAACATCCTCAACCCGGACCGGATCATCCTGGGCGGGCTGCACCGCACCCTGCTCGACGCCGACCCGGATCGGCTGCGCGCCGTCGTCGCCGACCGCAGCCTGTGGGGGCAGAGCGGCGGCGTACCGATCCTCGCCTGCACGCTGGATCACAACAGCCTTGTGGGGGCGGCCGAGTTGGCGTGGCAGCCGGTGCTCGACGACCCGCCGGCGGCGCTGGCCGAGGTCTGAGAAGTCACGGACCTGTCAGACTCCACAGCGCCGCGACGAGCGGTCGTCGCAGGTCGGTCCGGGGCACACCCCGCGCGGGACCTGATCGCCGAGATCTACGACGAGGTCGCCGACGGCACCGAGCTGCGCAGTGTGATTCTGGCCGAACGGCGGCTCGGCGCCCGCCCGATGGAGATCTCGGTGGCCTAACGCCATGCGACGGCGAAGGCGCGCCCGGGATTCTCGATGAGGATGCGGTCCACCAGCTCCTTGCCCAGGGCGACTTCGAGCCGCGGGCGCACCCGGCGGAGCAGATACGGCATCCCGGGGCCGCCGTTGACCGAGCGGGCCGCGGCGGTCGTCGTGTCGCCGCCGAGGAGCAGCCGGTGGCCGAAACCGGCGTCGGCGAGCGCGCGTACGGCGTCGGGCATGCGCCAGTCGGTGGCGTGGTGGGCGCGCGAGGGACCGTCGAAGGCGAGATGGGCGCCCGTCTCGGCGGCCTCGCGCTGCATCGTGAAGTCGGGTGAGCGGTTGAGGTGGCCCAGGACCACCCGGTGCGGTGGCACGCCCAACTCGCCGCACAGCAGGTCGAGCACGTCGAGGGCGCCCGTACCCAGCTCCAGGTGGACGGCGATCGGCGCTCCGGTGGCGTGGTGGGCCTCGGCGGCGGCGGTCATCGTCCAGCGGGCGTGCGCGTCCAGGGCATGGAAGCCGCCCGCGACCTTGATCAGTCCGGCTCGCACCCCGGACGTGCCGATCCCCGCCGTCAGCTCGGACACGAACACCTCGGCCAGCCTTCCGCGCAGCTCGGTGAGCAACTCCGGGGTGTAATGCGCCGCTTGGTGGAGTCCGGTCGCGGCGATCACGTGGACGCCGGTGTCGCGGGCGAGCGGCGGCAGGTCCGCGGCGCGCCTGCCCAGGCCGTACGGCGTCCACTGCACCACACTGGTGCCGCCCTGCGCGCGGAACGCGGCCAGTTCGGCCCGCGCGGCGGACGCGTCGCGCAGTCCCTGGCCGGGGAGTTGGGGGCTGGCGAAGAACAGGTGGTCGTGCGCGTCGCACACACCCAGCTCCTCGGGCAGGACGTCCCGGAGGACCGTACGAACCGTGTTCACCACTGCCTGCCTCGCGGCAGCCGGTCGCGTTCGGGCGCCGACATGTGCAGGACCCGGAAGACCTCACCCGAAGCCTTGGGGGAGTCGTGGTCCCAGAGGGAGAAGTGCACCAGCTCCCAGTGCCGCGGATCGACGGCGGCGGCCGTGCAGACCGCGCCGTCCAGCGCGGCCAGCCGCCGGGCCTCGCGCCCGGCCTCCTCCATCACCTCGGACAGCTCCACTCCTTCGGGAACGGGCTGCCGCAGCCGCACCGCGACCTTGGCGGGCGAGCCGGCGGCGCCGCCCTCCTCGTACGCGAGACCGGTCCAGTGCTGCACCACGGGTCGCCCGAAGTCGTTGACGAGCCCCTGGAACGCGCCGCCCCACAGGAAGGAGTTCATGCCCTCCGCCGTGTTCCACAGGTAGAACGGCGCGTACTGGTTGACCGGCGAACCGTCCACCCCGCGCTCACGCATCAGGTATGTCTTGAATCCGAGCCCGTCCCAGTCGTCGAGCAGGTGCCCGATCCGGGAGACACGCGCGCGGACGATGTTCATGTCGTAGTCGGCGGGGAAGGTGAGCTCGTACTGCATGGCGTGCATATGGATGTCCTTCCTCGGGCTTCGTCACGCTTCCGCAGGCGGAACACGTGTCGATGTGAGCAGCGCGAGCAGTCCGCGAACTCCTGTGTCGAAGGCGGCCGGTGACCCGGACGCGCGGGCCAGCACATAGCCGCCCTGGACGGTTGCGAGGATGGTCGCGGCGATCTCCTCCGCGTCGAGCGCGGGCGCGAACTCGCCCCGCTGCTTGCCCTCTTCGACGATTCCGGCGAGGCGCTCGCGCAGCCAGTCGAGCGTCTCGTCGACGGGCGCGCGCAGTTCGTCGCTCGCGATGACCTCCGGGTCCATCGTCAGCCGCCCGACGGGGCAGCCGCGCAGCACGTCACGCTCACGGCGCAGATACGCCTCGATGCGCTCGTACGGCGATCCGGGCGCGCTCAGTACGCCCTCGGCAGTAGCGCGCAGTTCCTCGGCGGTGCGGCGGATCGCGGCGAGGGCCAGATCGGGCTTGCCCTTGAAGTGGTGGTACATGCTGCCCTGCCCCGCGCCGGCGTGCTGCTGGATCGCCTTGGGGCTGGTGCCCACGTAACCGCGCTCCCACAACAGCTCGCGGGTGGACTCGATCAGTCGGTCCGGAGTGCTCATGCAGGCACTGTACATACCAGTAGGTACAGAAGTCGAGGTCCTCAGGGAGCAGCCCGGGACGCCCGGCGTACTCCCACGGAGGTACGGGAACGGCCGCTGGCCGTACGACGACTGAGACCCCCTCCCGGAGCCAATCTCGAAGCATCGCAACAGATTCCACCGAGGAGATGACTCACCATGCAGACCCTGGCGAACTGGGACGGCGGCCCCGGCCCGTGGATCCTGTTCTTCCCGCTGATCTGGGCCGCCGTCGTGATCGGCGTCGTGACGGTCCTGCGCCGCACCGGCCGGATCGGCCGCCGCGGTCCGTGGCGCGCGATGGGCGGCTTCGGCCCCGACGGCGGCCCCCGCCCGACGGGTGACTCGCCGATCGCCGTGCTCGGCCGCCGCTTCGCCTCCGGAGAGATCGACGAGGACGAGTACTGGCGCCGGCTCTCCGTCCTGGACGAGCAGTTCGGGCGTACGGGCAAGGGGGGAACGGCATGACCACCGCGACCACGACGCGTCATGCCGCGGGTGTCACCGACGCCGTCAAGGTGTACGGCAGCGGAGACACCGCCGTGAGGGCCCTGGACGGGGTGAGCGTCGGCTTTCCGGCCGGTCGCTTCACCGCGATCATGGGGCCCTCGGGCTCCGGCAAGTCCACCCTGATGCACTGCGCGGCCGGCCTGGACACGCTCACCTCCGGAGCCGCGTACATCGGCGACACCGAACTGGGCACGCTCGACGACCGCCGACTGACGCTGCTGCGCCGCGACCGCATCGGCTTTGTCTTCCAGGCGTTCAACCTGGTCCCGACGCTGACCGTCGCGGAGAACATCACGCTGCCGATGGACCTCGCCGGATCCAAGGGCTCACACGACTGGATCGACGCGCTCGTCGACGTCGTGGGCCTGCGCGACCGGCTCCACCACCGCCCCAGCGAGCTCTCCGGCGGACAGCAGCAACGCGTCGCCGTGGCGCGGGCGTTCGCCGGACAGCCCGATGTCGTCTTCGCCGACGAACCCACCGGCAATCTCGACTCCCGCTCCGGCGAGGAGGTCCTGAACCTCCTCGGCCGGGCGGTGCGCCAGATGGACCGTACGGTCGTCATGGTCACCCACGACCCGGTGGCTGCCGCGCACGCCGACGAGGTCGTCTTCCTCGCCGACGGACGCCTCGTGGACCGGATGGAATCCCCGACGGCCGAGAAGGTCCTGGACCGGATGAAGGCCTTCGACGGCAAGGGGGCGCCGAAATGAACGCCTCGGTTCGCATCAGCGTCTCCTCCCTGCGCGCCCACAAACGACGCTTCGCCGGTACGTTCCTGGCGGTGCTCCTCGGCGTCGCCTTCCTGGCCGGAACGCTGGTCATGGGCGACACGCTGCGAGCCAGCTTCGACACGATGTTCGGCAATGCGACGAAGGGCACCGACGTCGTCGTCCGCAGCGCCGACACCATCACCACGCCCGGCGAGAGCCAGGGCGTGCGCCGGCCCGTCTCCACCGACCTGTTGAAGACGATCGAGCAGACCCCCGGCGTCGCGGCCGCCGCGCCCGACATCCAGGGCGCGGGCCAGCTCGTCGGCTCCAACGGCAAGCCCATCGGCGGCCAGGGCCCGCCCACCCTCGCGGGCAACTGGATCGAGGATCCCCGGCTCAACGCGTACCGACTCGCCGAAGGCCGCGTCCCGTCGAAGTCCGGCGAGGTCGTCGTGAACAGGGGCGCCGCCAAGAAGGGCGACCTGAAGATCGGCGACACGACGACCCTGCGCACACCCGATCCCGTCAAGGTGACCATCGTGGGCCTCGCGACCTTCGGTGGCGAGGACGGCATGGCACAGGTGACGTTCACCGGAATGACGCAGGCCGACGCCGAGAAGTACCTCACCGCGAAGCCCGGCGAGGCCGCGAGCATCCGGGTGCGGGCCGGCCCCGGTGTCGGCCAGCAGCAGCTTGTCTCCGACCTGACTCCCGTCCTGCCCAAGGGAGTCGAGGCCATCACCGGCCAGGAGTCGGCACAGGAGAACACCGACATGATCTCCAGCCAGTTCCTGACCATCTTCACGACCTTCCTGCTCGTCTTCTCGGGCATTGCGCTGCTCGTCGCCACCTTCTCCATCCACAACACCTTCGCGATCGTCGTCGCCCAGCGCACCCGCGAGAACGCTCTGTTGCGCGCCCTCGGCGCCTCCCGCCGTCAGGTCACCGTCTCGACGCTCGTCGAGGCGAGCGTCGTCGCCGCGACCGCTTCGGCCGCGGGTCTCGCGGGCGGCATCGGCATCGCGGCAGGACTGCAGGCGCTCTTCCCGGCCATCGGATTCCCGTTCCCCGAGGGCAACTTGGTGATCAGCGGCCTGTCCATGCTGCTGCCGCTGGTGGTCGGCGTCGTGGTCTGCCTCGGCTCCGCGCTGGTGCCCGCCGTGCGCGCCGGACGCACCGCCCCGCTGGCCGCGCTCCGCGAGACGGCCGTCGACCAGTCCGGGGCCTCGCGCGGGCGTGCGATCGTCGGCGGCGGCCTGGCCGCACTGGCGGTCGGCATCACCCTGACCGGCGTACTGGCGAATCCGTCCTTGTGGCTCGCCGGGCTCGGCGCCGTGCTCGCCCTCGCCGCCTTCGTGGTCCTCGGCCCCGTCGCGTCCTCGACAGCCGTACGCGTCCTCGGCGGCCCTCTCGACAAGCTGCGCGGTGTCACGGGCGGGCTCGCCCGGCGCAACGCGCTGCGCAGCCCTAAGCGGACCGCCGCCACCGCGAGCGCCCTGATGATCGGCGTGGCCGTCGTCTCGCTGTTCACGGTCTTCGGCGCCTCGCTTAAGGCCACCATGGACCAGACGGTCTCCCGGTCCTTCGCGGGCGACGTCGCCGTCAGCACCCCGTCGTTCGGCGCGGGCGGCAGCGGGCTCAGCCCGAAGCTGGCCCCCGCGATCGCGCGGCAGCCGACTGTCGAGAACGCCGTCGGCCTGGGCCGCGGTGTCGCCGAAGTCGACGGCAAGGGACGGGCGTTGACCGTTACCGACCCGGTGACCCTCGGCAAGGTCTTCGACCTCGGCGACGTACAGGGCTCGCTCGACAATCTGGGCGCCGACGGCATCGCCATCACCAAGACGGAGGCCGACAAGCAGCACCTCAAGACCGGCGACACGGCCCAACTCGCCTTCACCGACGGCAAGAAGCAGAACTTCACCGTCCGCGCGGTCTACGGCCAGTCGGAACTCGCCGGCGACTACGTCATCACCCGAGCCGCCTGGGCCCCGCACCGTACCCAGGACTCCGACACGCTCGTCGCCGTCTCCTTCAAGGACGGTGTGAGCACCGCCGACGGCAAGGCCGCGGTGCAGAAGATCGCGGAACAGTACGGCAACCCGGAAGTGCAGACCCGCGACGAATACGCGCAGTCCTCGGCCGGCGGTATCGACATGATGCTGACCCTGGTCTACGCGCTGCTCGCCCTCGCCGTGCTCATCGCCCTGCTGGGTATCGCCAACACGCTCACGCTCGCGATCCACGAGCGCACTCGTGAACTCGGTCTGCTGCGGGCCGTCGGACAGACCCGGGCGCAGCTGCGCGCCATGGTCCGCTGGGAGTCGGTGCTGGTGGCCGCCTTCGGCACGGCGGGCGGGCTCGCCCTGGGCGGCTTCCTCGGCTGGGTGCTCGTCAAGGCCTCCGACGGCGCCTCGGACAGCGCCTTCGCCTTCGCGGTGCCGCCCGCGCAGCTCGTCGTGGTGGCGCTGGTGGGCCTCGCGGCCGGGGCCCTCGCGGGACTGCGCCCGGCCCGGCGGGCGGCACGCCTGGATGTGCTGCGCGCCATCGCCACCGAGTGAGCCGCAAAGGGACGTACGCCGTTCGCCCTTGAGTGGCGTGCGAGGCGGTGGTCACCGCCCGGTCAGCCGGCAACGGCGGACCGGGCGGGAGCGTGTTCCGGCCTGAGGCCGTCGCGCCCGTCGGGGGGTTGCCTGCGCGTGGTCTCGCGGGCCGTGTCGTACGGCGGGAGGGCGGGCGCCGTCACCACGGGCGTCGATGCCGGAAGCGTGAACCACACGACCTTGCCCGACTCGCCGTCGGGACGCACGCCCCAGCTCTCGCTCACCGCGGCGATCATCGCGAGGCCGCGTCCGCCGGTGGAGGTGGGGTCCACTTCCCGCACCTCGGGAAGGCGGGGGTCGTGGTCGTGCACCGAGACCGTGAGCCGGTCGAGCAGCAGCTCGATCTCCACGGTGCACATCTTGTCCGGCTGGGCGTGCCGGTGGACGTTGGTCAGCAGCTCGGTCACGCCGAGCGCGGCCCGGTCTATCAAGGGGTCCAGATGCCAGTAGCGCAACTGCGCAGAGACGATTCTGCGGACCTGGCCGATCCGCGACGGCAGGGCTTGGAGCTCCACCGTGCAATGCCTGCTTGGCTGGCTGATCACGGCTGCGACTCCCCGAATTGAGGTCCGGAAGAAGGCGGAGATCGGATCCAGCAGAGTGGCTGAGTGGAACGGCCGCCTGCTGTCGTGGCCGGCGGGCTGGTTCGCAGCGTTATCGCCGGTAAACCCAGAGTGACGTGAGACCAGCGTGACGCAGGGGGTGCGGTCCTGCAACTCGCGGCGCTTTCGCTGCTGCGGCCGCGCTTTCGCCGTTTCGCCCCCTGGCGTGGCGTATGGCTCCGGCCGACCGTGCCCCGCTGCCTGGCGTCTGGGCGTCAGCTGTTGTGTCCCGCTCGCTGCCTGGCCTATGGCTTCAGACGTTGCGCCCAGCTACCTCGCCTACCGCCTCAGGCGCCGCGCCCCGCCGCCTTGCGTACCGCCTCGATGAACCGGCGCGCCGAGGGCGGACCCGGTTTCCCGGGCGCGGGATCGTGTTCGCCGAGGGTGAGGGAGTAGCGCGTGCCGTTGACGTCCGCCAACGCCCGGTCGTCGTGGGCGAACCAGGGCTTCGACGCGCGCACCGCCTGCACCGGTGCGCTGTCGATCTCGCTGCCGTAACTGGTGAGCAATTGCAGCCTGCCGTCGCTGATCCGGACCTGGCCGGCCCGGGTGAGCGAGCGCAGCCTCTTTCCGATCCGCACGCCCGTGGCCGTGAACTCCGGCTCCGCCATGATGCCCCGCCCCCTTGTGCGCTTCGGCTGTGCTCCGTCGTGATCCCGCGTCGGGCCCTGGTCCAGTGTGCACCCGCTCCGACCGCCCGCCCGCGTGATCGCGATGTGGTCGGCACACGGGACACGTCCCGTGCGGTGCAGTCTGCCTGCAGGCGGCGAGGAGCACCAGTGCGCATGACGAGGTGGCGGTCCCGGTGGGAGCACACGCCCGGATGCGCCCCCGGCGCCTCGACGAGCCGTTCCCCAGGGCTGCCTTTGGGCCGCTCAAAGGTGTGTTTATGCAGGTGAGAAGCGTGCGGAAGGTGTTTATGATCGAGGCGTCCGACCAAGTGAACCGGCGTCGGCGTGATGCGTAAGGAGCCCCGCCGTGAGCACTCCCCAACAGACCCGGACCGGCGAAACCCTCGATGTCGACCACAGCGACGCGGAGTACCGGGCCTGGCTCAAAGAAGCCGTCCGCAAGGTCCAGGCCGACGCCAACCGCTCGGCCGACACGCATCTGCTGCGCTTCCCGCTGCCCGAGAAGTGGGGCATCGACCTGTACCTGAAGGACGAGTCGACCCACCCCACCGGCAGCCTCAAGCACCGCCTCGCCCGCTCCCTCTTCCTGTACGGGCTCTGCAATGGCTGGATCCGGCCGGGCTGCCCCGTCATCGAGGCGTCCAGCGGCTCGACGGCCGTCTCCGAGGCCTACTTCGCCAAGCTCATCGGCGTGCCCTTCATCGCGGTCATGCCGCGCACGACGAGCGCCGAGAAGTGCCGCCTGATCGAGTTCCACGGCGGGCAGTGCCACTTCGTGGACGACTCGCGCAAGATGTACGAGGAGTCCGCCGTCCTCGCGGTCGAGACCGGCGGCCACTACATGGACCAGTTCACCTACGCGGAACGGGCCACGGACTGGCGCGGAAACAACAACATCGCCGAATCCATCTTCCGCCAGCTGGAGTTGGAGCGTTTCCCGGAACCCGCGTGGATCGTCGCCACGGCCGGCACCGGCGGCACCTCGGCGACCCTCGCGCGCTACGTCCACTACATGCAGTACGACACCCGCATCTGCGTCGCCGACCCGGACAATTCCTGTTTCTTCGAGGGCTGGACCACCGGCGATCCGGACGTCACCTGTGACTGCGGCTCGCGCATCGAGGGCATCGGCCGGCCGCGCATGGAGCCGAGCTTCGTACCCGGCGCCATCGACCGGATGATGAAGGTGCCGGACGCGGCGAGCGTCGCCGCGGTACGTGCCCTGGAACAGGCCATCGGCCGCAAGGCGGGCGGCTCGACCGGCACCAGCCTGTGGAGCGCGCTGAAGATCGTCGCCGAGATGGTGGCCCAGGGGCGTACGGGAAGCGTGGTGACGCTGCTCTGCGACCCCGGGGACCGCTATCTCGACAAGTACTACTCGGACACGTGGCTGGCCGAACAGGGCCTGGACATCGCGCCGTACACGGCGGCGATCACCTCGCTGCTGGAGACCGGGGTGTGGCCGGACTAGAGCCCAAGGGCTCCAGCCCAAAGCCCAAAGGCCGAAGCCCAAAGGCCGAAGCCCAAAGGCCGAAGCCCAAAGGCCGAAGCCCAAAGGCCGAAGCCTAAGGCCCAGGGTCGAAGTCCCGGCACGGCTTCAGGCCGGCGTAGACGCCAGTCGTCGGTCCAGTGCCGTCACCGCGTCGCGGAAGGCGCGGCCCAGACCCGCACGACCGAGTTTGAGGGCCGCCCGGAAGAGGGCGGACCCGTCGGCGGCGAAGGTCCACTGCACCCGAGTGCCCGTCCCGTCGGGCGTGAGCCGCCACTCCTCGACCAGGGCCCGGGCTCCGGGCGCGTTCGTGACGTCCACCCGGTACGCGTACACCTCGGAAGCCCTGGCCACCAGGACCGTCTCCTCGAATCGCGTGCCGCCCCTGAGCCGGACCTCGCGCCCGGCGCCGTCCTGGGTCGGCCGGGCGAGCGTCACGGCCGAGAACCACTCGCTCCAGCCGGACACGTCCTCGGCGAGTGAGCGGAAGACCGCACCGGGAGGGGCGGTCACCACCCGTGCGAAGACCAGACGCAGCGGAGCGTTCCCGACGAAGTCGGTTCCCACCGGACGCAGACGGCGTGCCATGAACGAAACCCCCTTGCGGGAACGGCGTCCCGGGTGGCAGCGGGCGATGACCAGGGCGTGCCCGCACCACGGGCGGCGCGATCGGCGTCACCGGCGGCGCGGAGCAGCGTCACCATAGCTGGCGGACCGTCAGATGTCTGTACCGTCTCCGGGCTCGCCTGCCACCACCAGGCGCCTCAGGTGTTCCGAGATCTCCACGCGGGCCTCGGCCGGCAGTCCGGCGTCGGTGACCAGGGTGTCGACCTGTTCGAGCGCGGCGAACGAACTCAGGCCCACCGTGCCCCACTTGGTGTGGTCGGCGACCACGACGACACGGCGCGCGGACTGCACGAGCCGCCGGTTGGTCTCGGCCTCCGCCAGGTTCGGCGTCGACAGGCCCGCCTCCACCGATATCCCGTGCACGCCGAGGAAGAGCACATCGAAATGGAGCGCCGCGATGGCCTGATCGGCGACGGGCCCGACGAGGGAGTCGGACGGCGTACGCACCCCACCGGTCAGGACGACCGTGGCGGCACCCTGCCGCTGGCCCGAGGTGCGCTGCGCGGAGTGGAACACGTCCGCCACGCGCACCGAGTTGGTGACCACGGTCAGGTCCGGGACGTCCAGGAGCTGATGGGCCAACGCGTACGTCGTCGTACCGCCCGAGAGCGCGATCGCCGAGCCCGGAGCGACCAACTCGGCGGCGGCGCGCGCGATGTCCTCCTTGGCGGTCAGCTCCAGACCCGACTTGGCCTCGAAGCCCGGCTCGTGCGTACTCGCCTCGACCACCGGCACCGCGCCGCCGTGCACCTTCTCCACGGCGCCCTGACGGGCGAGGGCGTCGAGGTCGCGGCGGACCGTCATGTCGGAGACGCCGAGCTTCCGGGTCAGTTCATTCACGCGCACGCCACCGCGGCGGCGCACCTCGTCCAGGATCAGTGCGCGGCGCTGCTCCGCGAGGAGGTTCTGATTCTCACTCACGTCCGCTCCGGTCCCTTCGCCACTGGCTGCCCGATACTCCGTCCGAACCCACTCCCACGTGGACATTCTCCTTGTCCGAGGTCCTGAGGACGCCCCATCCTCGCACGGGTCACCGACAGTCGCGCCACCGCGCCGCACAGACACCGGGCCCCTCCCGCGACCGTCACTGTCACACGTATCGGGGAGATTCCGTGACTACGGGTGCGCACACCCCTCGGAGTGGAGATCATTGTGCCTGCACATGACACACGCCACACACGGCACGGGGGAAGTGCAGAACAGTGGAACGTGCACGGGAACATGCCTCGACGGGGGAGCTCGACAACCCCGCACAGCGGCCCGAAGGGGCCGAGACCGCCCTTGAACTCCTGGTCCACGGGGTCGGCGGGGCCACACCGGAGGAGATGCTCAACGATCCACGGACGGTCCGGATCACCGGCGACGCGACGGCGGCCGTCTTCCGGCGCGCCGACGACGCCGACGCGGAGCAGCGTCCCGACGACTACCGGGGCAAACCGGTGCGCGAGGCCTACGTGTGGTGCAACCTCACCTCCGGCAACAGCGCCCGCGCCCTGTGGCTGCTCCTGCTGCCCTTCATGGTGGTCAACCTCGCGCACTGGATGCGCCCACCCACCCGCGGCCGGAAACGGACGGTCCGCCTGTACGGCCTGCTCGTCCGCCTCGCCGGGCTCACCCTCACCGTGCTGCTGGTCGCCGCCGCCTGCGAGGTCGCCCTCGACCTGACCGCCTGGCAGTGCGCGGGCACGCGCGCGTGCGCCCAGGAGCACTCCTGGCTGGGGTTCCTCTCACGGGACGTGTCCGGCGGCTGGTGGAGTCAGCCGGGCCGGCGCCTCGCCCTGGCCTGCCTGGTGCCCGCCGCGCTGACCGGGCTCCTGTGGTACCTGTCCCACCGCACCTGGAGCGCGTACGAGTCGCAGCAGCCGATGTCCCGCAGAGCCGAGCCCGACGAGGAGACCGGCCGCACCGGGCTCGGTCGGCCCGGGTTCTGGTACGGGCGCCGGCTGGTGGCCCGGCTGCGCGCGGCGCACACGGCCGCGGGCTTTCTGACAGTCGCCGCGGCGGTCGGTACCTCCGCGGCCCACTACGACCGTGTCTCCGGCGGCCCCGCCGTACTCGACACGCTGGGACGGCTCCTGGACGCAACCCTTGTCGTGGGCACAGCCGTTGTGCTGTGGGTGGTGTGCCGCAGTGACCGCAGCGAGAACCGGTTGGACCAGGAACTGGACCAGACCCTCGTGCGCTGGCTGCCCGTGGGCTCCATCGCCCTGCTCGCCCTGACCCTGGTGTACGCCGGGTGGTCGCGCCCGGACTGGCGCTCGACGGGGCGGCTGCCCGGCGACATGACGTTCGGCGGCATCGCCCTCGTCCAGGGCCTGCTTGTCATCGTGCTCGGCGTGGTGGCCCGCATCCTGTACCGCACCCGTCCCGACACGCGCACCGCGATGCGCGGCCTCGCCGGTCCCGCCGTCGCGATGCTCGCCTGTGCGCTGGGCGGCGTGATGTCCGGCGGGGTGTCCCAGCGCGTCGCAGACTGGCTGGGCGGCACCCGGGGCTCGCTCCCGGGCCCGCCCGTCCTGCTGACCTGGCAGGCCTCCGTGATCCCCCCGCTGCTCGTCGTGCTCGCCGTCCTCGTCGGCTGGCTGGCCCGGCGCTCCTGGCAGCTGCGCAACCGGGAGATGGACACCGTGGAGCTCGATTACAAGGGAGAGCCCAAGGACACCGCCCGCACACGCCGCATCGCGAGCACGCGCGCGATGGCCGCCCTCACTGACCGGGCACCCCGCATGGTCGGCGTCATCTCGTCCGTCACACTCCTCCTGGGCGCCGGAGCCCTGGCGGGCGCCCTGACGACCGAGGAGCCCCCTGGCGAGGCCGCGCGGGGGGCGTACGCCGTCGTCCAGGGCGCCGCCGAGACCGCGCAGGCGCTCGGGTCCTGGCTGATCGGCTTCGGCTTCATACTGTTCGTCACCTGGGGCCGCCGCGCCTACAAGGACCCTGCCGCCCGTCGCACCATCGGCATCCTCTGGGACGTCGGCACGTTCTGGCCGCGCGCCGCCCACCCCTTCGCGCCACCCTGCTACGCCGAGCGCGCTGTGCCCGACCTGACCTGGCGCATGGCCACCTGGATCCGCGCCACCGGCGGACGACTCGTGCTGTCCGGGCACTCCCAGGGCAGCGTCCTTGCGGCCGCCGCGGCCTGGCAGTTGAAGCCGTCGGTACGCAAACGGATCGCGCTGCTCACGTACGGCTCACCCCTGGAGCGTCTGTACGGGCGCTGGTTCCCTGCCCACTTCGGCCCGGCCGCCCTCACCTCGCTGCACCGCGAGGTCGACTGCTGGCGCAATCTGTACCGCCTGACCGACCCCATCGGCGGACCCGTACGGCTGCCCGGCGACTGCGGCCCCCAGGTGGACCGCGAGCCCCTCAAGGATCCGCTCGCCTACGGCCGGACCGAGCGGGAGCCGCTGCCCGCGCCGATTCTCGGCCACTCCGAGTATCAGGCGGACCCGGCCTTCGCGGACGAACGCGAAATGCTGCTGGCACGACTGAGGCCGGACGTCCCGGCCCCCCGCGCACAGGACGACGACGGCGGCGTGCTCGAGAGCGGCTGACCGTCGGGCGTGCTCCAGGCCGGCGCTGTCCAGTGGTGCTCTTCAGGGCAGCTGCCCTGAGACGCGACTCAGGGCAGCTCCGGCAGGTCCTCCGCATAGAGCAGCGTGAGGTCGTCCGTGCTCGGCTCGGCCAGCTGGGCGACCCGCCCCGCGTGCCGCTCGACCATCGCCTCGAAGGTCTGCCGCGCGGTGCGGCCGTTGCCGAACGCGGGACCCTTCGGGATCGCCGTGAAGTACTTCAGCAGCGCCTCGGCCGCGCCCTGTGCCAGCCGGTACTCGTGCTCCTCGGCCTGCTGCTCCACGATCCGCAGCAGCTCCTCGGGCACGTAGTCGCTGAAGGTGATGGTCCGTGAGAAGCGCGATGCCACACCGGGGTTGACCGAAAGGAACCGCTCCATCTCGGCCGTGTAGCCCGCGACGATGACGACCACGGCCTCCCGGTGGTCCTCCATCAGCTTCACCAGCGTGTCGATGGCCTCGCGCCCGAAATCGCGTCCCGAGTCCTCCGGCGACAGCGCGTACGCCTCGTCGATGAACAGCACACCGCCGCGCGCCCGGTCGAAGGCCTCCTGGGTGCGGATCGCCGTGGAGCCGATGTGCTCGCCGACCAGGTCCACCCGGGACACCTCGACGAGATGGCCCTTCTCCAGGACGCCGAGCGAGGCGAGGATCTCGCCGTACAGCCGGGCGACCGTCGTCTTGCCGGTGCCGGGGGAGCCCGTGAAGACCAGATGGCGCCGGACGGAGGCCGCCTTGAGGCCCGCCTGCTGCCGGCGGCGGCCCACCTCGATCATGTCGGTGAGGGCCCGCACCTCGCGCTTGACGCTCTCCAGGCCCACCAGCGCGTCGAGTTCCCCGAGGACGGCCTTCGACGTGCGCGCCAGTGGCACCGGCTCCGTGGCGGCGACGAGGGGCTCCTGCTCGGTGGTGCGCTGACCGGGGATCGCACCCAGCAGGCTGGGCGACGGGCTCGACGTCTGTACGGCGGTCTCGTGCGCCGGGGAACGCAGGCCGGCGCTCTCGTCGCTCGTACAGTCCTCCACGACCGGGCCGCCGCCCGAGCCGTGCGCGCCGCCGTCGGCGAACTCGTAACCCCCGCGGGCACACCGCTCCGTACGGCACTTCTTCAGCGCCGCGCGGCAGCCGTCGATGACGTGGAAGCCGTAGCCCCCGCTGTCGTTCACCCGGCAGTTGAGGAAGCTGCCGCGGCCCCCCGCCGACACGTAGAAGCCCGCCTCGGCCGGGGAAGTGACCGTGCAGCGCTCGATGGTGGGATCGGCGCCCTTGGTGACGATCACACCGGTCTGCGTGCCGTCCACGGTGCAGCCGGACAGGGTGCCGCCGCTGCCGTGGTCACGGAACCAGGCGCCGGTCGCGGCGTCCCGGATACGGCAGTCGTCCAGCTGCGCGGTCGCGCCGTCGCTCACCGAGACTGCCGTGTTGCGCACTTGGGAGAGATCGCTGTCGACGACGTCCACGCGTGAACCGCGGTCGAGGACGAACAGGGCGTCCGGGACGTCGTGCACGCGGCACGAGTCGAGTACCGCGGTCGCGCCGTCGCTGACCCACACCGCGGGGTAGTCGCCGGTGCTGTCGAAGATCTCGCACTGGTTGGCGTCCACGCGCGTGCCCGGGTCCCAGACCGACAGACCATTGCGTCCGAACTGCCGCACGCTCGTGCGCGTCAGCGTGAGCACCGAGCGCGAGCGCAGATCGACCGCGTTCTCCGGGATGTCGTGGATACGGCAGTCGGCGAGCGTGAGCACCGCGTCGGTGTCGAGCGTGACGCCGTCGGCGGTCGTACGGTGCACATCGCAGTCGGTGAGATGAGCCGTGGCCCGCCCGGTGATCTGCACCCCGGAGCCCTTGACCTCGTACACCTCGCAGCCGACCGCCTCCAGGGACGAGCCCTCACCGGTCGCCGAAAGCCCCGCGCCGGAGGTGTGGTGCACCCGGCAGCGCTCCAGGCGCGGATGGGCGCCCCCGCGCACCGCGACGCCGGACTGACCGGCCGCGACGACCTCGCACTCCTCGAACACCCCACCGCCGCCGTCGAGTACGGCGATGCCGATGCCGGCCGGGTTGTCGACGGTGCAACGGCGCACGGTGGGTCGGGCGTCGCCGCGTACCTCGATCCCGGCCGCGGACCGCGTGACGATCCGCACGTCCAGGAGCTCCGCAGTGCCTTCCTCGATGAGCAGCGCGGGCGCCGCCGAGTCCTGGCCCTCCACGTGCAGGTCCTGGACCACGGCCGAGGCGCGCACGGTCAGCGGCACCCCGTCCACCGGCGCGATGCGCACGGAGCCGGGGGAGCCCTCGGGGCCGCGCAGCGTCACCGCGCGCTGCACCACCAGGTTCTCCCGGTAGGTGCCGGGAGCGACGGTGAGCACATCGCCGTCTGCCGCGGCCTCCAGGGCGGCGGCCAGCGATGCGTACTCTCCCGTGCGGCGCCGCCACCGCGAGGTGCCGGTGTGCGTCACCTGGACCGTGCCCTGTGCCATGGCGCTGTTGTGCCCCCACCTCGTCGTACGCGGGTCCTGCGAGGCCGTACTGAAAGCCCGTCGGGATCAAGGACAGCCTCTCACGGCGGTGCCGAACAGTTCGGCCGGTCCACCGTAGCGTGCGCGGGGACGCCGGGTTGACCGGAGCGGGAAGGCCGTCAACTGCCGGTGCCGGTCCTGCCCCAGTCGGGACCCGCCTTGTCCCAGGCCTGGTCCCAACGGGCGTACCGCCGACGGACCATGCGCCAGACGATCAGCCGCCTGCCGCCCTCGACGAGCCCCGCGGACATCAGGGCCGCGCCGAATCCGGCCAGCACGGCGTGCGTCGTCGCGGTGGCGCTGTCCAGCGGGCGGCCGACTATTCGGCCGTGCAGGTCGGTCCAGATCGTGAAGTGGTCCCCGTGGTGCGGGGACTTGAGGTCGGCTATGACCGTGCCGTGACGCGCGGTGCCGTCCGGTGCCGTCCAGTCGGCGAGGACGCGGCTGTGGGCGTCCCGTGCGGAGGAGGTCTCCGGGTCGGGATTCAGCGGGCCGCGGGACAGCTTCTTGACGACCGTGGCCGCCACCTCGTGGCGGCTCTGCCGCTGGTCCCGCACGGACTGCTGCAACGCGTCCTGGGCCGCGGTCCCGATGAGCGAGCCGATGACGGGAGCGGCGACGAGGACGAGCAGCACGGCCGCCAGGGCCAGCCAGGCCTCGACCAGATCGGTCGTGCGGCGCAGCGGATTGTGCCGCCAGCGCCAGAGTCCGCTGATAGCTCGCACCGTCCCGCACCCCCTCCCGCGTCCGTGATAACCCGCAGCGGAGCCGTCCACGCGAGAGGCCGGGGAAGAGAGAGCGAAATCACCCTTCCCCCGGACCTCTCATGAACTTCTCACGAAGGCTCAACGATCGTGCCCGGGGCCCGGGTTCCCTCCTCGCGCGCACATTCCCGCGACTCGATTTGCGCGGGCTATTCGAGGACGGTGACCGGGTCGCCGACGCGCACCGTGCCGGGGGACTCGGGCACCAGATTCTGCCCGAAGACCAACTGGCCGCCGAAGCGGCGGTGGCGCCCGAGGGTGCGCAGGGGCTCCTTGCCGCGCTCGGCGGTTGTCTGGACGGTGGTGGTCACGACGCAGCGGCCGCACATCTTGGTGACGCGGAAGGTGACCTCGCCGATGGCGATCCGGGACCAGTCGTCCTCGGCCCACGGGGCCGTGCCGGACACGACCGCGTTCGGCCGGAAACGGTTCATCGGGAGCGGACCCTCATGGGCGTGGTCGCCTTGCGCGATCAAGGAGTTGAGGGCCCCCAGCGAGGCGAGTGTGGTGACGAGCAGCGGATAGCCGTCGGCGAAGCTGACGGTCTCGCCCGGGCGCGCGAAGTCCGGGTCGACGGGCCGGCGTGTGGCGGGATCGTCCATGTGGACGAGGCGTACCTCGGCGCCCAGATAGTCGCTGCACCAGTCGTGCGCGACGGCGTCGGCGAGGACGGCTTCCACCTTGTCCCCGAAGATGTCGAGCGTGGTCGTGCCGATCGGCTCGGGCACGGGAACGCTCAGCGGCTCACGGCCCTGTGCGGACAGCCGGACGCCGCCGCCGGGCAGCAGCTCGGCGGCGGCCAGTGCCAGACGTGGCTGCTGGCGCTGCGTGACGACCTTTCCCCCGTCGTCGATCAGTACCCAGCGTCGGTCTCCGGCCAGCCCCCAGGGCTCCACGACGGCCTCCCGGGGCGACTGACCCCGGAACGCCTTGACCGGATGGACATGGATCGAGTGCAGCTCCGCGTTCCCCATGACCGCCATGGTGCCAGCAGGCACCGACAATCCGGCGCGAATTGCTCAGTAGCCCCGGTACTGCTGGTTGTTGTACGGGTCCTGGTAGGGAGCCGGAGCGGGACGGGGAGCCGCGGGGCGCATCGCCTCGTAGCCGGTCCCCATCGGACGCTGCTGCTGCGGCTGGGCGCCCGGATAACCGCGCGGTCCCGCAGCCTGCTGGGGGATGTACGGCGCGGGGGCCTGCTGCAGCGGCGCGGGCTGCTGGGCCTGCGGGTAGCCGTACGAGGGAGCCTGGTGGTGGGAGGGCCCGGCCGGCAGGGCGGGAAGTGCCGACGGGAGCGCGGGCAGATGGCTGCCCGTGTCGTACGCGGCGGGAACCCGGATCGGAGCGATCTGGGGGGTGCCCCGCTCCGCGACAAGGGAGTCGTAGATCGGGGTGTCGGGAAAGAAGGACGGCGCGGAGTAGTAACCGCCGCCATAGGTGGAGCGGGGGGAGGTCATGGCACATAAGTTAAGCCCACGATGTGCTGGTTGGGGAGACCGATAAGAGGGTTGTTTTCCGTGTCGGCAGTGACGCGGGATCCCCAATGCGAGCGAACTCGGCAAAAAAGGACGCCAAGCGGCGCTCGGATCGTGTAAAGGCCGAGTTCCTGGCGGGTTACCGGCGGTTGACCACGGATCTTCCTGTGCGGGTCATGGGAGTTCGGTGGGTCGAAGGATTAGGTTTGGCGGTAACGGAGCCGGCGGTCTGCCCGAGGTGCGGCCAGGCGCGGAGACACGTGATGGGGGCGTACATGTCAATGCCTAAGGGATCGAATGTTCCCGTGCCGACGACCGCACTGCGCGTCGAATTGGGCTGGCGTTCAGGACCGGGGGTGCCCGACGCGGATGCCTCGGCACTGTTGCTGGTGTCCGGAAAGGTCCGCTCGGACGGCGACTTCGTCTTCTACAACCAGCCGGCGCACTCCTCCGGTGCCGTGCGGCACGAGGGCAAGCGGGACGTGGGCGGTCAGGTGACTGACGCGCTGCTCGTCGACCTCGCGCGCGTGGAGCCCGCCATCGAGACCGTGGTGCTGGCCGCCTCCGCGGACGGCGGCACCTTCGGGCGGGTTCCCGGGCTGTACATCCGGGTGCTCGACGCGCAGAAGGGCACGGAGGTCGCGCGTTACGACAGCGCCGACGCGACCGTCGAGACCGCCTTCGTGCTCGGCGAGTTCTACCGGCGCCAGGGTGCCTGGAAATTCCGCGCCGTCGGGCAGGGCTACAGCAGCGGACTCGAAGGACTGGCCACGGACTACGGGATCACGGTGGACGAGCCGCAGCACGCGGCCCCGCCCGCCGCCGCACCGCCAGCGCCCGGCAGCCGTGTGCAGAGTCCGCCGCCCGTGGCTCCGCCCGTGACCATGCCACCCCCGGTCGCGCCGCCGGTCACGATGCCGCCACCCCCGATGGCTCCGCCACCCGCCCCGCCCGCGGTACCTGCCGCTCCGGTACGCCTCTCCAAGGTGACGCTCACCAAGGAGGCCCCCTCGGTCTCGCTCACCAAACAGGGCGGCACCTCCGGCACGATGCGCGTGAACCTCAACTGGCAGGTGCGCAAGCAGTTCTCCGGGTGGGGCAGCAAGCGGGGCCGGGCCGTCGCGATGCACGCGGACCTCGACCTCGACCTGTGCGCCCTGTACGAGCTGTCCGACGGCCGCAAGGGCGTCGTCCAGGCACTCGGCAACGCCTTCGGGGCGCTGCACCAGCCGCCTTACATCCATCTGGACGGGGACGACCGCACCGGCGCCGTGGCCAGTGGCGAGAACCTGTCCATCAATCTCGACCACAAACAGAGCTTCCGGCGCATCCTCATATTCGTGACCATCTACGAAGGAGCGCGTTCCTTCGCCGACCTGCACGCCACGGTCACCCTCCAACCGCTCGGCGGCGCGCCGGTCGACTTCTCTCTCGACGAGTGCACGGTGCCCTCGACCGTCTGCGCCCTCGCCCTCATCACCAACAACGGCGGCGACCTGGTCGTCCAGCGCGAGGCCCGCTACCTGGTCCCCGAGCGCGGCGTGAGCCCGCAGCGCACCGTCGACTACGCCTACGGGTGGGGCATGAACTGGACCCCCGGCAGGAAGTGATCGATCAGCTCTCGTCGAGGGCGGTGTCGGGGCGCGCGTAGGTGCGGCCCTTCCAGGCCGCGCCGCGCCCCCTGTAGTGCTGCACCGCCGAATCGACTGTCATGAGGAGGTACAAGAACGCGGTGACCGGCAACAGCGGGGCCGGCCACAGTGGCTGCCGGTAGTAGCGGAGCATCGGCAGATACGTGGCCGTCATCAGCAGCCACGCGAACCCTCCGGCGATCGCTGCCCAGACGTTCCCCACGGCAAGGCCCGCCACGAGAGTGACGGGCGGAACCAGGTACACCACGGCCAGGCCGGCGACGGTGCCGGCGAGCAGCAGCGGGTTGTGCCGCAGCTGGGCGTACGCGCTGCGCGAGACCATCCGCCACAGGTCGTGGAGCCGTGGATACGGCCGCACGCTGTCCACGCCCTCGGCGAGCCCCAGCCAGATGTGGCCGCCGCCGCGTTTGACCGCCCGGGCGAGCGCCACGTCGTCGATCACGGCGTGCCGGATCGCGTCCGGGATCCGCGCCCGCTCGGCGGCGTCGGCACGGAGCAGGACGCAGCCGCCCGCCGCGGCCGCCGTACGCGAGCCCTTCACCGCGATCCACCGGAAGGGATAGAGCTGTGCGAAGAAGTAGACGAACGCCGGCACGACGAGCCGCTCCCACACGCTCTCCACGCGCAACCGGGCCATCTGCGAGACGAGGTCGAAGTCACCGGTGCGCGCGGCCGCCACCAACTCCCGCAGGCTGTCGGCGTCATGGGCGATGTCCGCGTCCGTCAGCAGCAGATATTCGGGTCCACGCGCGCGTGCCAGGCCGATTCCGTGGCGTACGGCCCAGAGTTTGCCCGTCCAGCCCGCGGGCGGCTCCCCGGGCGAGTCGACGGTGAGCGGCAGGCCGCCGTGGGTGCGAGCGAGCTCACGGGCGAGTTCTGCGGTGCCGTCGGAGCTTCCGTCGTCGACGAGGAAGACCTCGGCCCGCCCCGGATAGTCCTGTGCGAGGAGCGACGGCAGGCTCGCGGGCAGAACAGCGGCCTCGTCCCGCGCCGGTACGACGACACAGACGGACGGCCAGTCGTCCGGATCCCGACGCGGTGGCAGCCGCACATCGGTACGCCAGAAAAAGCCCTGGCCGAGCAGCAGCCACAGCCACGCGGCCAGTGATCCCACAGCGGTCCACACAACGGCGCTCACCCGCCGCAGTCTGCCCCACCCCGGCCGGCCGTTGGGGCGGATCGTCTATGGTGACCGGGTGAAGATCGCGCTCATGGACTCCGGAATCGGACTGCTCGCTGCTGCCGCCGCGGTACGTCGACTGCGGCCCGACGCCGATCTCGTGCTCTCCTCGGACCCCGGCAGCATGCCCTGGGGCCCGCGCACGCCGGAGGACGTCACCGCACGCGCCCTCGCCGTCGCCGAGGCCGCCGCGCAGCATCGGCCGGACGCGCTGATCGTCGCCTGCAACACCGCCTCCGTGCGCGCCCTGCCGGCGCTGCGCGCCCGTCTGGAGCCGGAGGTGCCCGTGATCGGCACTGTTCCGGCGATCAAGCCGGCCGCGGCGGGCGGCGGACCCGTGGCGATCTGGGCCACACCGGCCACCACCGGCAGCCCCTATCAGCGAGGACTCATCCGCGAGTTCGCGGACGGAGTGACCGTCACCGAGGTGGCCTGCCCCGGGCTCGCCGACGCCGTGGAACACGCGGATCAGGCGGCCATCGACGCAGCGATCGCCGCGGCCGCGGAGCGCACCCCTGAGGATGTGAGGGCCGTCGTCCTGGGCTGTACCCATTACGAGCTGGTCGCCGAGCGTATCCGCGCGGCCGTGCAGCAGCCCGGCCTTCCGCCGCTCGTCCTGCATGGGTCCGCGGGTGCGGTCGCCGCTCAGGCGCTGCGCAGGATCGGCGAGCTCCCGGACCCCGAGGCTCCCGCCGCCTCCGCCGTCACGGTGCTCCTCAGCGGCCGCGAGGCCGCGCTGCCGGCGACCGCGCTGGAGTACGAGGAAGGCCGCCTCCTGTCGGCGGTCAGCGCGGCACGCCGACCGACGGTCACCGCCGGTCAGCACGCGGACGCCCTCCGTACGGCAGCCGCCCACCCGGAGGAGTAACGCTCCGCGACACAGTGCCCGCGGTGCGGAACCTGAGTAGTCTCATTGGTATGAGGGACCACCCCCACGGCGAAAGCACGCACCCGGAGATCTGGACCGGGCGTGCGACCAACCGCGTCCAATGGCTGCCCGCACTCGGCGGTGCCGCCTGTCTGGCGCTCGGTATCGAGCTGGCCGTCGACTCCGTATGGACGTCGGGCACGGCTCCGCTCGTCATGTCCGTGGTCGGATGCATCGCGGCCGGACTGCTGATCCTGTTCGGCACGCTCGCGTTCGTGCACGTCGCCGTGAAGGTCGACAAGGACTGCGTCGAGGTGCGCTGCGGCCACATCGGTCTGCCGCGCCGCCGCATTCCGCTCTCCAACGTCGTGGGTGCCGACTTCGAGCCCCGTGTCACTCCCCGCCAGTGGGGCGGCTGGGGCTACCGCTGGCGGCCCGAGAAGGGGACCGCCGTCATCGTCCGGCGCGGCGAGGGCGTGGTGCTGCGACTTGGCGACGGCCATACGTTCACGATCACGGTGGACAACGCGGAGGCGGCGGTACGGATCATCCGTGACCGTCTGCGCCCGGCCACTCCCGGCACTGTGATCTGACCCGGGTCGGCCCGCCTGGCGCACCGCGCTTCACGGCTCCAGGTGGTTGCCGCGGGGGCGCTCCATGGTGTCCATGACGTTCTCGGGGTCCTCGTCGGCCAGCGGCCGTGCCGTGGCGAGCCCCGCGAGCAGTCCCGCCCCGGCGGTCACCGTGGTGAAGCTCAGCGCGTTGCCGATCGACGCGATGGCGGCCAGCGCGGTCAGCGCCGCGCCCGCCGTCAGCGCGATCGGCGTGGGGCGCGGAGTGCGCCACAGCGCGTACAGGACCCAGCAGAACGCCGCCGCGAGCAGTGCCACGCCGATCAAGCCCTGCTCGGCTGCCTGCTGCAGGGGCGCGGAGTGGGGCTTGCCGTCGGGCATCAGTGTTTGTGCGACCGTCGGGCTGAGCTCTCCGTAGCGTCCGGGACCGACGCCCAGCGCCGGATCCTGGCGGGCCAGACGGAGCGCGTCGTGCCAGAGCAGGACCCGGTGCTGAGTCAGCTGTCCCTCCAAAGAGGCGGTCAGGCCGTCGGGCAGCGCGTCCTCGGCGATCGCCCAGGCCGTTCCGGTCACCGCCGCCGCGGTGAGCGCCAGTCCCGCGAGCCCCAGTGCGCGGTGGCGCATACGGGAGGCGGCCACCGAACACAGCAGGACCCCGGCGCAGGTGACGAACCCCGTGGTCGACCCCAGCACCGCCGCGGTCACTGTGACCCCGGCGGCCAGCAGCCGCAGCGTGAGGCGCAGCGCGGGCGGGCGGGCCGCCCAGGCCGCACAGCACGCGGCGCCGGTGGAGAGTGTCAGCAGGGCCGCCGTGGCGCCCGTGTGACCGAGCTGCAAGGTGATCTGCGGGCCGGGAGTGGCGATCGCGAGGCCGAGTCCGGCAAGCGCGCCGGCGCAGGGCGCGGCGACTGGCAGGAGCGCCCCGAATATCCGCCCCGAGGCGTATCCGGCTGCCACCGCGAGTACCGCCAGCAGTACGCCCTCGGGCCTGCCGTCGTGCGCGGCTGCCGTGATCAAGGACCAGACGGCGCAGGCCGCGAGCACGATCACGCCCGCGGCGTCCGAAGCGTTGCGTCTCTCGCCCGCGGCCGCCGAATCGGCCGTGGACGTCATCCCCGTGGACCCCACCCCGCCGCCCCCTGTGTATGACGGGCCCCGGTCGTCGTGGCCGCATCGGGCCGCACGTCAGAGGCTCGGGCACACCGTAACGGGTGATGCGCCGGTTTGTGGACATGTTGCGCAGGAACGTTGCCGCAACCGCACGCGGAGCGACCTGCCGGCAGCCATTCGCCCACCCGGGCCGACGAGACCGTGCTGTCGGCTCCAAGGTCACGCGCCGTACACTCCCCGAGTGACCGCCACCGCAACCACCGTAGACGAGCCGGACCAGCTCGAACCCCAGGCCGCACCCGCCTCGCGCGCTGCCGGACTGGCGCGGCGTCTCGTTCCGGCCGCCGCCGCGGCGCTCTCCGGAGTACTGCTGTACGTCAGCTTTCCGCCACGGACCGTGTCGTGGCTGGCCCTGCCGGCCTTCGCGGTCTTCGCATGGGTCCTGCGCGGCCGCACCTGGAAGGCGGGTCTCGGGCTCGGCTATCTGTTCGGCCTCGGGTTCCTGCTGCCGCTGCTCGTGTGGACCGGTGTCGAGGTCGGCTTCGGGCCGTGGCTGGCTCTCGTCGCTGTGGAGGCGGTGTACATAGCGCTGGTCGGTGCGGGGATCACGCTCGTCTCCCGGCTGCCCGCGTGGCCGCTGTGGGCGGCCGCGGTGTGGATCGCGGGCGAGGCGGCACGCGCGCGTGCGCCGTTCGGCGGCTTCCCCTGGGGAAAGATCGCCTTCGGACAGGCCGACGGAGTCTTCCTTCCGCTCGCCGCCGTGGGCGGCACCCCGGTGCTCGGCTTCGCGGTCGCGCTCTGCGGCTTCGGGTTGTACGAGATCGTGCGCCTGGTCGTCGAAGGCCGCCGAACGCGTGTCGTCCGGCGAGGCGCCGCCGCGGTGGCGCTGCTCAGTGTGGTCGTGCCGGTGGCGGGGGCGCTCGCGGCGCGGACGCTGGTGAGTGACAAGGCAGAGAACGGGACAGCGACCGTCGCGGTCATCCAGGGCAACGTGCCGCGTGCGGGGCTCGAGTTCAACGCCCAGCGGCGCGCGGTTCTCGACTACCACGCGCGGGAGACCGAGCGGCTGGCCGCCGAGGTCAAGGCGGGCAAGGTCGCCCAGCCGGACTTCGTGCTGTGGCCGGAGAACTCCTCCGACATCGACCCGTTCACCAACGCCGACGCGCGCGCTGTGATCGACAGTGCGGCCAGGGCGATCGGTGCCCCCATCTCGGTGGGCGGTGTCGTCGAGCGGGACGGCAAGCTCTACAACGAGCAGATCCTGTGGGACCCGGTGAAGGGGCCGACCGACACCTACGACAAGCGGCAGGTCCAGCCCTTCGGGGAGTACCTCCCGATGCGGTCGCTGCTCGGGGCGATCAACAAGAACTGGACCAGCATGGTCCGTCAGGACTTCAGCCGGGGCACCGAGCCGGGCGTGTTCACGATGGACGGCGCCAAGGTCGGCCTGGTCACCTGCTACGAGGCCGCCTTCGACTGGGCGGTGCGCTCCGAGATCACCGACGGTGCGCAGCTGATCTCCGTGCCGAGCAACAACGCGACCTTCGACCGCAGCGAGATGACCTACCAGCAGCTCGCGATGTCCCGCGTCCGCGCCGTGGAACACAGCCGCACCGTCACGGTTCCGGTGACGAGCGGCGTCAGCGCCGTGATCATGCCGGACGGGAAGATCACCCAGAAGACCGGGATGTTCGTGGCCGACTCGCTGGTCCAGAAGGTGCCGCTGCGCTCCTCCGAGACCCCTGCCACCAAGCTCGGCATCCTCCCCGAGATGGCCCTGCTGCTGGTCGCGGCGGGCGGGCTCGGCTGGGCGGTGGCGACGACGGTGCGTGGACGTCGGAACACCGGCAGGTAGGCGCGCAGGACGGGGGTTCTGGGACCGCCGGGGTAACGGAGCAGGGCCGTTAGGGTCGAGTCATGGCTACTCCTGACTTCATTCGCACGATCCGGGCCTCCGCGGGCCATCAGCTTCTCTGGCTCCCCGGCGTGAGCACGGTCGTGTTCGACGACGAGGGCAGAGTGCTGCTGGGGCAGCGCTCGGACAATGGTCGGTGGGCGCTGATCTCCGGTATCCCGGATCCTGGTGAGCAGCCCGCGGCCTGTGCGGTGCGCGAGGTGTACGAGGAGACCGCCGTACGCTGCGAAGCCGAGCGGGTCGTTCTTGTCGAAGCCGGGGAACAGGTCACGTTCGACAACGGTGACGTCTGCCAGTTCATGGACACCACGTTCCGGTGCCGGGCCGTCGGCGGCGAAGCCCGCGTCAACGACGACGAGTCGCTGCAGGTCGGTTGGTTCGACGTGGACGCTCTGCCGGAGCTGAGCGAGCACGCACTCTTCCGGATCAAACAGGCGCTGTCCGATGCACCCACATGGTTCGCACCCATGGCCAGAGGGTGAAGTGTGTGCGGTGACCACATCGGTTGGGGCGCGGGCCCTGCTTAGGGTCGAGGCATGACCGCGCCCAGCGCCCTCCCGGGCCCCAACGCCCCCGCACCAGACCTCGGCGGCCGCACCGCCCTTGTCACCGGCGCCGCAGGCGGCATCGGCCGCGCCTGCGCGCTGCGGCTCGCCGCCGCCGGCGCCAAGGTGAGAGCGGTCGACCGGGACGCCACGGGCCTGGACGCGCTGGCCGAACAGGCCCAAGGCCTGGCGGGTACCGTCGAGCCGCACGTCCTCGACCTCACCGACCTCGACGCGGCGGAGCAGGTGGCCGCGGGCACTGACGTCCTCGTGAACAATGCCGGGCTCCAGTTGGTGCGCCCTATCGAGGAGTTCCCGCCGGACGTCTTCCACACCGTGCTGACCGTGATGCTGGAGGCGCCGTTCCGGCTCATCCGCGGAGCGCTGCCCCATATGTACGGGCAGGGCTGGGGCCGTATCGTCAATGTCTCGTCGGTCCATGGGCTGCGAGCCTCGGCGTTCAAATCGGCGTATGTGGCCGCGAAACATGGCCTTGAGGGGCTCTCGAAAGCCGCCGCCCTCGAAGGCGCGCCCCATGGAGTCACCTCGAATTGTGTGAACCCCGCCTATGTGCGCACTCCACTGGTCGAGAAGCAGCTCGCCGACCAGGCGCAGGCGCACGGGATCCCCGAGGAGCGCGTCCTGGCCGAAGTGTTGCTGCAGGACAGCGCGGTCAAGCGGCTCATCGAGCCGGCGGAGGTGGCGGAGGCGGTGGCCTATCTCTGCGGTCCGCAGGCGGCCTTCATCACCGGTACGTCCCTGGTGCTGGACGGGGGCTGGACCGCGCACTGATCCGGAGCCGAACCGGAGTCTGGGCATGAGTTGTCCACAGGTCCTCCGGTGCCGGCCCGCCGATGCGTAATCCTGTGAGCATGTCCCGCGATCACGTGCAATCCGCCGAGCGCTCCGCCGACAGCGCCGAGGCGCCGTTTCTGGAACTCCTGGCCAGAGGCGCGTCCGCCGACGCGTACGAGCAGCCCGTGCTGCTCGCCCGCGCTGAGGGCCGGCCGCCCGAGCGCATCGCAGCGCTCGAACAGGCAAAGCTGCTCGCCCTGCGGGTGCGCTCGGAGATAGAGGGACGGCGCCGTCGTGAGGCCGAGCTGTCCGCGCTGTTCGAGACCGCGCACGACCTGGCAGGTCTGCGCGACCTCGACGCCGTACTGCAGGCGATCGTGCAGCGGGCCCGGTCACTGCTCGGCACGGACGTCGCGTATCTGAGTCTGAACGACGAGGCCAGGGGCGACACCTATATGCGGGTCACGGAGGGCTCGGTCGCCGCGCGCTTCCAGCAGTTGCGGCTCGGCATGGGGGAGGGGCTGGGCGGACTCGTCGCGCAGACCGCCCGCCCCTATGTCACCGACGACTACTTCAAGGACGAGCGCTTCCAGCACACCCGGACCATCGACTCGGGCGTACGGGACGAAGGGCTCGTGGCGATTCTCGGGGTGCCGCTGATGATCGGGCCCCAGGTCATCGGGGTGCTGTTCGCGGCGGACCGTCGCGCGCGGGTCTTCGAGCGGGAGCAGATCGCCCTCCTCGGCTCGTTCGCGGCGCTGGCCGCGGCGGCCATCGACACGGCGAACTGGCTCACGGAGACCCGCTCGGCCCTCGACCGGCTGGGCCGTGCCAATGAGATCATCCGGGATCGCAGCGGGGTGATCGAGCGTGCCTCGGACGTCCACGACCGGCTGGCCGAGCTCGTGCTGCGCGGCGGCGGGGTGCACGATGTGGCCGCCGCCGTCTCCGAAGTCCTCGCCGGCACCGTCGAGTTCGCCGAATCGGGCGACGCGCCGACCGCCGCGGTGGAGACATCCCGCACCGAGGGCCACGCCGTGCGACACGGTGACGACTGGGTCGCCGCGGTGGCCGCCGGAGGTGAACTGCTCGGCGCGCTGGTGGTGCGCGGGCATCCGTGCCTCGACCCTGTCGACCAGCGCACCCTGGAACGGGCCGCGATGGTCACATCGCTGCTCCTGCTCGCCAGACGCTCGGCCGCCGAGGCCGAACAACGCGTCCGCGGCGAGCTGCTGGACGACCTGCTGGAGGCCCGCGACCGCGATCCACGCCTGCTGCGTGAGCGGGCCGCCCGCCTGCACGCCGACCTCGACGGACCTCATGTGGTGCTGGCCGCCCGGCTCGACGCCGCGGCCGCGGACGCCGACCAGGAGGCAGCCGCCCGCAGACGCCTGTGGTCCGCCGCCTCCCACCTCGCCGCCACCCGGCACGGGCTGGCCGCCGCCCGCGACGGCGGCACGGTCCTGCTGCTCCCCCTCGCGCCCGGCGATACCGCGACGAACCTGGCCCGTCGTACGGCCAAGCACCTCGGCACCGCGGTGCACGAGGGGGTCACCGTCGGTGCCTCCGCGCCCCTCGAGCAGCTCGCCGCCCGCCCGGACGCCGTGGCCGCCGCGTACGCGGAGGGCCAGCGCTGCCTGGACGCCCTGCGGCTGCTCGGCCGCGCCGGAGACGGTGCGGCCGCGGAGGACTTCGGCTTCCTGGGACTGCTGCTCGCCGGGGACCGGGACATCTCCGGCTTCGTCGAGCGCACCATCGGCCGCGTCGTGGCGTACGACGAACGGCGCGGCACCGATCTGCTGCGCACCCTGGACGCGTACTTCGCGTGCGGCATGAGCCCGGCGCGCACCAAGGACGACCTGCATGTGCATGTGAACACGGTGGCGCAGCGGCTGGAGCGGGTCGGACGGCTGCTCGGGGACGACTGGCAGAGTCCGGCCCGTGCGCTGGAGATCCAACTCGCCCTGCGGCTGCACCGATTGTCCTCGGCCGCACCGCACTGACCCCCGCACGCGTCATCCGCGTACGGGGGCCATGAAGGGGCGACCAGGGGATCAGGCGGCGCGCGCGTCCACGGTCGGTGCTGCCGCCGGCCGTTCGTCGGTCGGGGACTCGACCTCCGCCAGGTCGCGGTGGCGTGTCTCCTTGGCGACTCCCACCGCGATCAGGGTCAGGACGGCCGCCGCGATCACGTACAGGGCGATCGGTGTGGAGCTGCCGTAGTCGGCGAGCAGGGCGGTCGCGATCAGGGGTGCGGGCGCGCCCGCCGCGACCGAGGCGAACTGGGCACCGATGGAGGCGCCCGAATAACGCATGCGGGTCGCGAACATCTCGGAGAAGAAGGCGGCTTGGGGCGCGTACATCGCGCCGTGCAGGACCAGACCGACGGTGATGGCGAGCACCAGATTTCCGAAGCCGCCGGTGTCGATGAGGGAGAAGAACGGGAACATCCACAGGCCGACTCCGGCGGCGCCCAGCAGATAGACGGGCCGGCGGCCGATCCGGTCCGAGAGCGCGCCCCAGGCCGGAATGACGGCGAAGTGCACGGCGGACGCGATGAGCACCGCGTTGAGCGCCGTCTGCTTCGAGACGCCGGCCGACGTGGTGGCGTACACGAGGATGAAGGCGGTGATCACGTAGTAGCTGATGTTCTCCGCCATGCGGGCGCCCATCGCGACGAGTACGTCACGCCAGTGGTGGCGCAGCACGGAGACCAGCGGCAGCTTCTCGGCCTCCGCGCCCTGCCCGTCCCGTGTGGCCGCACGGGCCTCGGCCTGCGCCAACGCCTGCTTGAACACGGGCGATTCATCGACAGAAAGACGTATCCACAAACCGACGATCACCAGGACGCCCGAGAGCAGGAACGGGATGCGCCAGCCCCAGGAGCCGAACGCGTCGTCCGACACCGTGGCCGTCAGCAGCGAGAGCACACCGGTCGCCAGGAGCTGCCCCGCGGGCGCCCCGGTCTGCGGCCAGGAGGCCCAGAACCCGCGTCGCTTGGCGTCGCCGTGCTCGGACACCAGCAGGACGGCGCCGCCCCACTCGCCGCCCAGGGCGAAACCCTGCACCAGCCGCAGCGTGGTCAGTAGCACGGGGGCGGCCACCCCGACGGTCGCGTACGTGGGGAGCAGGCCGATCGCGAACGTCGCCGCGCCCATCAGCAGCAGGCTCAGCACCAGCAGCTTCTTGCGGCCCAGCCGGTCGCCGTAGTGCCCGAAGACGAGTGCACCCAGAGGCCGGGCAGCGAACCCCACCGCGTACGTCAGGAACGACAGCAACGTGCCGACGAGCGGGTCGGATTCCGGGAAGAACAGCTTGTTGAACACGAGGGCGGCGGCCGAGCCGTAGAGGAAGAAGTCGTACCACTCGATGGTGGTGCCGATGAGGCTCGCGGCCACAATGCGCTTGAGACTGGCGGGCGTTGGGGGAGCGGTTGCTGCGGAGGCCATGTGCGCCACTTCCTCGTGGTCGGTGGGGACGGTACGTGTCGGCACACGGTAGGAAGCCACAGGTCAGGCGCACATGTAGTGGGACAACATAGTTCAGGGGCGGAGTGTGCGTGCGGCCCCCATGCCTCCGTTCTGAAGCCAGAGCCAAGGGCTTCCACGACGGAGGCAACGAGTGGTGTCTGCGATGCGTCATGCGGGGCGATTCGACGGACGTCCGCCCGCGGGTTCAGGTCTCCGGGACCGTGTCGGGCAGGCCGAGTGCGGCGGAGCAGTGGCGCCAGATGGCCGTGAGAGCCGTCTCCAGGGTGACGGTGGGGTCGCGGAGCATCAGCCGGATTCCGTAGCCGTCGCTCAGGGAGAGGAGGAGCGTACTGAGTTCGTCGATGTCGGTCGGGGTGAACTCACCGGACGCGATGCCCCGCCGCACCGCGTCGGCCACCCACTCGTGGAGTTGGGCGTACAGGTCCACCGCGAACTGCCGTGTCGTCTCGTCGCGCAGCGCTCGTAGCCACAGCTCGTGCCACAGCCGCCAGTCCTGGTGCAGTTGGGGGTCCGTCGGCAGCAGACTGCGGAGAATGCGGGCGAGGGTGACGGCGGCCGGCATGGACTCCGCGTCGCGCTCCACGTCCACGGCCGTGTTGGCGGCCGGGTCGAGCAGGCCCGGCTGCCGGACGGCCGCACCGTCCAGCTGGGCGGCGAAGTGGTGGGCCGCGCGCACACCGCCTACCTCGAACTCGCCGAAGAACACAAGGACCTGCCCGCCGCCTCCGGAGCCACACTGCGTCTGGTCGATCCCGCCACCGGGCAGACCGGCGGCAGGGCCCCGGGGTCCGGCGCCGAGGACGTCGACGTGGCGTGCCGGGCGGCCCGGGACGCCTCAAACGGCTCCACCTCGAACTCGGCGGCAACGCACCCGTGGTGGTGCACGACGACGCCGATCTCGACGACACCGTGGAGCAGTTGTCGGCGCTTGCGTTCTACAACGCGGGCCAGGACTGCACGGCCGCCACGAGGATCCTGGTCCACCACCGTGTTCACGACGCCTTTCTGGAGGCGTTCGCCCGCCGGGCAGCGCTCCAGGCGCCCGGCGGCCCCCAGGAAGCGGACGCCGACTTCGGTCCCCTCAACAGTTCCGCCCAACTCCACACCGTGCGAGGTCTGTTGGCCCGACTGCCGGCGAACGCCGAGGTCGTCACGGGGGGGAGCCGCCCTGACCCGCTCCGGATTCTTCCATCAGCCCACCGTCGTCGCCGGGGTGCGACAGGAGGACGGAGATCGTGCAGAGCGAGGTGTTCGGGCCGGTGGTGACCGTCCAGTCGTGCGCCGACGAGGCCGACGCCTTCCGCATGGCCAACGGGGTGCCGCAAGGGCTCGCCGCAAGTGTCTGGACACGTGACCACGACCGGGCGATGCGCGCGGGCCGCGCCCTGCACACGGGGATCGTGTGGGTCAACGCCCACGGGACCACGGTGTCGGAGATGCCGCACGGCGGTGTACGCCACTCCGGCCACGGCAGCGACCTCTCCCTCACCGGCCTGCTCGACTACACCCAGGTCAAGCACGCCTCGAACCCTGTCCCCATCGACATCGTCGTCCCCTACGCCCCTGCCGCCGTCACCGAACTCGGTGGGGTCCCTGAAGTGGAGGCCCGGATCCGCTACGGCGTGAGCCAGATCAACAAGGCCTTCGCCACCACCAATGTGCCGGCCAGCCTGCACGTGGTGCACTCCTACCAGACGCTGCCGTCGGGCGTGCCCAACGAGAACGCCAGCACCATCCTCAGCAAGCTCGAGAGTCCTTTGGACGCGAACCTCGGCGTCCCGGCCCGCATGAATCGGGAGCTCTACGGCGCCGACCTGGTGGCTCTGCTCGCCTCCATCCCCAGCCAGAACAGCTCCGGCTCGGCCAGTTTGCCGGTGCCCGTGACCTCGGGGACCAGTGAGAGGGCCTACTCCGTCACGAGCGTCCTGTCCGTGAAGGACTGGGACAACCTCGGACACGAGATCGGTCACAACCTGGGCATGCGGCACGACCGTCAGACGGTGACCAACAACGGTGAAACGGCGCCGGGCGCGAACGACACCAACTTCGGCTGGATCACCGGCGACAAGAAGTACCACACGCTCATGGCCTACAACACGCCCTGCCGGCCCACCTGCAAGGTCATCAACCAGTACTCCAACATCGACAACACGGTCGGCGGTCAGGCCCTCGGCGACGCGAAGAACAACAACGCCGCCATCGCGAAGCTCGCCACACCCATCGTGTCCGAATACCGCGCCTCGAAGGTGACCAACCGGCACAAGCTCAACATGTCCATCGCCCCGGAGGGCGGCGGCACCATCACGGTGAGCGAATTCGGCCCCTACGACCCCCTCACGCAGGTGACACTCACCGCCCATCCCGCTCCCGGCTTCGCGTTCGCGGGCTGGGAGGTCGACGGCGTGGAGCACACCGACACCGGCGCGGAGTACCAGATCACCATGGACGAAGACCGCAGCGTCATCGCGCGCTTCAACGAGGTGTGACCGCACGCCCCTCCCGTCCCCGACCGGCGGGTGCCGTAGAACCGGCCGTCGGCCGTGCCCAGCACGGCCGACGGCCCACACGCGGCTCCGCTTCGGCCGCTGCCACCCCCGAGACCCGAATCCCTGGAAAGTAGTCCGTCGTTTTTTTCCGGGAGACGCCATCCAATTCCGTCTTTGACGCGTATCTCCTGCGAGGGAAAATTCAGCGGGAGGAATGCAATGGCGATCTTCAGCGATCTCTTTCCTGCCAAACACCGCGACCACCGGAACGATTCGACCTCGAGGCACGACGACAACTCGATGAGGCGGCACCGCCGCCATCGTCGTGACTCCTCCGACGATCACAAGTCTGGTCACGGCGGTCACGGCGGTCACGGCCACTGAGGACTGAGCGGACCGGGGCCCGGAGGACCCGGTCCGCTCCGTCGTCCAGCCACGACGGACCCTTGCCATGGTGCGTATCCCGCGGCACGTTCTGCGGCGTCTGCTGTCGGTGGGCGAGGATGCCGATGCCGTGGTGGCGGCCGCGCCACCCGTTCCCCCGCGCGAGGTGTTCCGGCGCTTCTGGCCCTACACGCGCGGTCGCCGGCGTTGGCTGGTCCCTCTCGTCCTGTTCAGCCTGATCGGGCCCCTCGTCGACGCGGCCGAACTGTGGCTCTTCAAGGTCGTGGTGGACGACGTACTCGTCCCGCGAGATCTGAAACCCTTCCTCTGGATCGCGCCGACCTACCTGGGGCTCATCGTCGGCTCCGGCCTACTGGGGTTCGCCGACGACATGACCTCCACGTGGGTCAGCGAGCGTTTCCTGCTGGCCTTGCGCTCCGACGTGTTCCGGCACGTCCAGGGACTGTCCCTCGGATTCTTCGAACGGCGGCGGCTCGGAGACGTGCTGTCGCGTGTCACGGGTGACGTGGACGCCGTCGAGACGTTCCTGCTCTCGGGTGTCGCGGACGCGCTCTACCAGGTGATCCGGCTGGGCGTCTTCCTCGGTCTTCTCCTCTACCTCCAATGGGACCTGACGCTCCTCGCGCTCGTCATCGTGCCGCTGTTCTGGCGCGCCGCCCGCCACTTCACCCGGCTGATCAAGCAGACGTCGCGGGAACGCCGGCGTCGCAGCGGTTCGCTCAGCGCGGTCGCCGAGGAGTCGTTGGGCAACGTGGCCCTGGTCCAGGCGTACAACCGGCAGAGCTGGGAGCAGCGCCGCTTCGAGCGGGAGAGCGTCGGCAAGTTCCGCGCCGCGATGGCGTCGGCGCGGATCCGAGCCGTCTACCGACCGCTCGTCGAGATCATCGAGGTGTCCGGCGCCCTCGCCGTCATGGGGCTCGGCACCTGGAAACTGGCGCAGGGCCAGCTCACGCTGGGCGGACTTCTGGTTTTCCTGGCGCTGATCGGCAAGCTCTACAGCCCGATCCGCGACCTCTCCCGCCTCGGCAGCAGCTTCTACGCCGCGTCGGCCTCCGCGGAACGGATCATCGAGCTGCTGGACCAGCGCCCCCAGGTCGTCGAGGCCGCCGATGCCCGACGGATCGGCCGAGCGCGGGGCGACGTCGAGTTCGACGGCGTGTCCTTCCGCTATCCCGGTACGGCGCGCTGGGCGCTGTCCGGTGTGTCGTTCCACGTCGCCCCCGGCGAGACCCTGGCGCTGGTCGGGGCCAGCGGGGCCGGCAAGTCCACGGTCGCGAAGCTGCAGCTCCGTTTCTACGACCCCGAGCAGGGCGCGGTCCGTCTCGACGGGCGCGATCTGCGGGAGATGTTCCTGTCGGACGTGCGGGAGAGCGTCGCGGTCGTGCTGCAGGAGACGCTCGTATTCCACGGCACGGTGCGCGAGAACATCGCCTACGGCCGACCCGAGGCGACGGAGGCGGAGATCGTCGCGGCGGCGCGCGCCGCGGACGCCCACGAGTTCATCCAGCTGCTCCCCGAGGGTTACGACACGATGGTCGGCCAGCGCGGTCGGACGCTGTCCGGCGGCCAGCGCCAGCGCCTGGCGATAGCGCGCGCGATGATCAGGGACGCGCCCGTACTGCTCCTGGACGAACCGACCACCGGCCTCGACGTGCAGTCGGGCCGCAGGATCATGGACCCGCTGCGCCGCCTCATGGCCGGGCGGACGACCCTCGTCATCTCGCACAACCTGCTCACCGTCCGTGACGCCACCCGGATCGTGGTGCTCGACCGCGGCCGGGTCGTCGAGTCCGGTCCCCACGACGACCTGCTCGTGCAGGGCGGGACGTATGCCCGGCTCCACCGGCTGCACTCCGTGGCCGGTCCCGCGCAGGCGGGCTCCTCGTCATCGGGAACGGTGCTGTCATGACCGAACTACAGGCAGGTTCGGCCCCGCCCCTGGCACCGGGCACCCGTCCGGTTCCAGGCTACGAGATCCTGGGGCACCTGGCGCGCACGGGATGGCTGGACCTCTACGACTCGTGGAGCGAGGAACGGGCCTGTCGATGCGTCATCAAGGTGCTGCGTCCGGACCGCCGCGACGATGCGCGACTGCGTGCTCGACTGCTGCGGGAGGGCCGGTGGCTGCGGACCTTCGCCCATCCGCACCTGGTCCGCGCGTACGAGACCTTCGAGTCGCCCGAGCCGCTCGTCGTCCTGGAGACGCTGACCGGGGAGACGCTGTCCCACCTCATCGATCGGTTGCGGCGCCGGCCGGCCGCCGCCGACGTGGCACTGCTCGGTGTGCAGCTGTGTTCCGCGATCCACTACCTGCATGGTCAGGGCGTGCTGCATCTGGACCTCAAGCCGTCCAACGTCGTGGTGGACCGCGGCCATGCGAAGGTGCTCGACCTCAGCGTGGCGCGGCCGCCCGGGATCGCTCCTCCCGGGGTGGGCACGTTCTGCTACCTCTCACCGGAGCAGGCGCGTGGCGGACGGCTGTCGGCCGCGGCCGACGTGTGGGGCATCGGCATCACGTTGTACGAGGTGGCCGTCGGTGACCTCCCGTTCGACTGCGGCGAGATCGCGGATGAGCCCTACGACACGAGGGCCGCGGCGGCGGAGGACGACAGCGCGGCAGGGGGCCCGGACGACTGGTATCCGCAGCTGGAGGCACGCGCCCCGCCGGTCGCCTCGCGGCGGCGCCTGCCACCGGCTCTCGCCGCGACCATCGACGGCTGCCTGCGGGACGATCCCTCGGCCCGGCCGGCGGTCCCCGAGCTGGCCGCAGCCCTCGGCGCGATGTTTCCGGGCCGGTTGCACCGCCTTGCGCCCACCTGAGGTCCGGTACGTCGCCCTCGCGCGCCGCGCCATCTGCATCGGGGCCTGCCGGGTTATGCCACCTCGGGCTTGTCGAAGTGGGCCGTGGCAAGCACGGTGCCGTCGGGCGACGTCAGCCGTGCGCCGGAGAGCGTCGAGGGGTCGACGGGGGCCGGACCACCCCAGAAGCCATAGCCCTCATGCAAGGTGAAGGTGCCGACGCGAACCATGGTGCCGTCGCTGCGCTCCAGCATGCAGGAGATCTTGCCACTGTACGGATGGCCGGCTACGGCAAGGTTGACAGTCATGTAGATCCAGCCCGGAGATCCGGGGTGGGCATAGACGTCACCGGTCGGCCTGCCGGGGGCCTGGGCCGAGGTCAGTCCGCCCTCCAACAGGCCCGCCTCGTTCTCGGCGGACTGGGAAGAGCCGGCCGTGACCTCCTCGATCACGGTGCCGACCGTCCAGCCGCCGAACCCGACGGCGAGTACGAGCGCGGCCGCGGCCGAGGCGGCGCGCAGGCGCACCCGGCTGCCGAGGCCCATGCGGGGGATGCCGGACCCGCGGGCCTGCGGGCGCCCCTCGCGCGCCGACGCCGCCTGCGTCAGCGCCTGCGTCACCCGGGTCTCGAAGCCGACCGGCGGCTCGCTGCCCGGCAGCAACCCGATCAGCCCGTCGCCCGCGAGGGTCAGCTGCTCGATGTACTCCCGGCAGTCCGCACAGTGGTCCAGATGGGCGACCGCGCCGGCCCGCTCGCGGCCGGGCAGCACACCGAGAGCCAGCTCGGCGCCGAGCTCCCGCAGCTTCTCGCAGGTCACGTCACTGGACATCATTGCCTCGCTTCGGAGACGCGAGCGTGGTCCGCAGCTTTCCCATCGCCGTCCTGATCCGCGTCTTGGCGGTGCCCAACGGGATCTTCTCCCGGTCGGCGATCTGCTGGGCCGTCATTCCGTAGATACCTGCCATCACCAGGGCACGGCCCTGTTCACGTGGCAGCTCCGCCATGGCGGCCCGCAGCCGGGAGGACGCCTCGTCGGCCAGCGCGTGCTGCTCGGGGGTCTCGCTGACGACGCCCAGGATGGCGTCGAGGTCTTCGGGGGCCACCGGTTCCGGCCGCCGCGAGCGGACGGTGTCGATGGCCAGATTGTGGGCGATGGTCGTCAGCCAGGTCGTCACCGAACCGCGGCGCGAGTCGTACATCTGCGCATGACGCCATGCACGCTCGAACGTCTGCTGGGTGATGTCCTCGGCGAGCTGTGGATCCCCGATGACGGCGATGGCCACACCGAAGACCGTGTGCTGGAACCTTCGTACGAAGGTAACGGCGAGCTCCGGGTCACCGGTGGCCAGTCCGGACAGCAGCGCCTCGTCCGGAAGGCGGCCCACCGATAGCCGGAACCCTTGCATATCCGTATATACGGTGCGCCCGCGCCAGGAGATTGCCCGCCCTTTGCGGAAGCTCATGTTCCGATTCTTCTCGCTTCGAAGCGCGGTGCGCGATCGGACCAAGGTGCCCACGGGAGCGTCGCTCGGCGGCCTGAAGCGTGATCGCTGGCTGTGGCCTGGTCGAACACCGCGGATGGGTCGTCAGTCGGCGGTCCAGCCCGGGATCGTCAGCAGCAGCTGCTCGGCGACGCGGAACAGTGCCGCGTCATCGGGCGGCACATCGTCCTGGCGCCAGATGACGACCTCGAAGGAGCCGCCACCGTCCTTCGCGCTCCTGGCGACCAGCAGGCCGCGGGCGATGCCGCCGGGGCCGGTGTCGCCCTTGCTGCCGTTGAAGGTGAGGGCGATGGTCCGGTCCGAGTAGAGGACCGCCGGGTGCCCCAGGACCGTTTTCGTCTCCGGGGCCCTGCCCAGGTAGTCGACCGTCTGGCCGGCCGGGAGACGGTCGTAGGAGGCCGAAAGCTTCACATTCCACCCAGTACGCCTGCGACCAGCACGACCGCCGCGGCGGCCTGGGCCCCCCGCACTCGCGCCCTTCTCGGATTCGGCGAAACCGTCGGCCATGTCCCCAGGCCCGTTCGCACCGGATGCGCGCCGGGGGAGCCTAACGGGTGATCGTTTCGCGGGGAAACGGGAATCGCGCTGCCGAACCACCTGGTCCGCAGGACAGTGGCGGGCCGGAGGACAGCCGCCCGTGCCCGTCGCCGAGAGGATCGACGCCCTAGGCTGCCACCCGGCACCGGCACCGACCCCAGGAGCGCACACCGTGTTCGACCCCGCACCGGAGTACCCGTACCCCGACGGTCACCGACCGGACGAGGCGCCCGCACCGCACGCACTGCTCGAGCCCGTGCTCGGCCTCTTGGGCTCCTGGTACGGCCGGGGTCAGGGCGGGTACCCGACGCTCACCGGGGACTTCACGTACGCGCAGGAAGTGACCTTCAGCCACGACGGCCGCCCCTTCCTGCGCTACGAGGCCCGGGCCTGGCTGCTCGACGCTGATGACGCACCGCTGCGTCCGTCGGCCCGTGAGAGCGGCTGGTGGCGGCTTCAGCCCGACGGCCGCGTGGAGGCGCTGATCACTCAGCCCACCGGCATCGCGGAGATCATGGTCGGCCGTGCGAGCGACGGCACGGTCGATCTGTCCAGCCACGAGGTGGCCCTCGCCCCCACGGCCAAGAAGGTCGACGCCACACGGCGCCGCTACGCGCTGACCGACGACACGCTCACGTTCAGCCATGACCTCGAGGCGGTCGGTCAGCCGATGCAGCACCATCTTTCGGCACGGCTGCGACGCGGGGGACATACCTCATCGGGCGTGTCGTAGCCGGTCGAGCACCTGAGTCGACGGTGTCGCTTGCACGCAGGCCCGAATCTGCCGCATATCGACAGTCGCAAGCGGTGCATTCTCATGCAGCGGCGATATCGGCCCACCGGGTGAACCCGCCGCAGTGGACATGTATGCCGTGCCGAGTCGCCAGTGCGTGGACGATCTCCTCGCCGCGGCCGTGCTCGTCGGGGTCGATTCCCGCGGGCGAATGCCCGAGCGGCAGCGCAGGTCCCGCATCGGTGACTTCGATGCGCAGGGTGCCGACCCCGTCGCCGCGGACCCACGACAGTCGAAGCTTCGCCGGGGGCACGGCGTGGACGATCGCGTTGGTGACCAGCTCCGTCACCACCAGGAGTGAGTCCTCGACGATCTCCGGGCACACGTTCCAGTCGGCGAGGAGTACCCTCACCCGTCGGCGTACCACCGAGACGGCCTCGGTGACGTGTGGCAGCGGGCAGACGTGTTCGACTGCCTCCCGAAGCATCGCATTGAGCTGTACCGCCATGTGCTCTCCTCCGGTGACCGCTGTCGGCCGGATGCCGGGGCTCAGCGCGTTGCCGGGCCTCCGAGCAAGCTAGGGAGCGAAACGAGGCCGGTCAATGAATAGCGGTCGGCATTACCGAACGACTACGGTCATTCGGTGGTGAAGTTGGCTACCTGCACGTAAAGCGGACCCACCCCGGCGGTAATAGGCTCGTGTCATGGCCGGCCCAGTCCAGTCGATCGAACGGGCGGCGGCGATCCTGCGTCTGCTCGCCGGTGGGCCCCGTCGGCTCGGGCTCGGCGAGGTGGCGGCCTCGCTCGGGCTCGCGAAGGGCACCGCCCACGGCATTCTGCGCACCCTCCAGCACGTGGATTTCGTGGAGCAGGACGCGGCGACCGGAAAGTACCAGCTAGGGGCGGCCCTGCTGCACCTCGGCACCAGCTACCTCGACGTCAATGAGCTGCGGTCGCGCTCGATCAACTGGGCCGACGCACTCGCCGCCCGTAGTGGGGAAGCGGTCCGCCTGGGCACCCCCTTGGAGGGCAACGTCCTCGTCGTCCACCATGTGTTCCGGCCGGACGACACGCTGCAGACCCTGGACGTGGGTTCGTTCCTGCCACTCCACGCCTCCTCGCTCGGCAAGGTTCTGCTGGCCTTCGGGACCGCGCCCCTCGAGCCGGCCCTGGCAGCCGGGCTGGAGGCTTACACCCGGCACACCCTGGTCGTCCCGGAGCAACTCACCCGGGCGCTCGCCGAGATCCGGGAGCTCGGATGGGCCGCCGAGGTCCAGGAAATGAGCATGGGCGAAGCCGGCGTTGCCTCGCCGATCCGCGGGCACGGCGGCCTCGTGGTGGGCGCCATCAGCCTGTCCGGCCCGGTGGAGAGGATCTGCGACGGCCAGGGCCGTCCCCGGCCGAGCCTGATCACCCTGCTCCGTGAGGCCGCACGGGCGATCTCCAGAGACCTGGGAGCAGCTCGCTGGTAAACCCCCGCCTCCTCGACACATCGGAAGGCAGATCCGATCATGGTTGAACGGTATGTGATGTCCATCGACCAGGGCACCAACTCCACTCGATGCATTCTGTTCGACCACCATGGGCGGCTGGTGTCGGTCGCCCAACGAGAGCATCAGCAGCACTTCCCCCGGCCCGGCTGGGTCGAGCACGACGCCGTCGAGATCTGGCGCAATCTGCAGCGCATCGTGCCCGAGGCCCTGTCCGATGCCGGTGTCGGCGCGGGAGAGATCGCCGCCATCGGTATCGCCAACCAGCGGGAGACGACGGTGCTCTGGGACCGGCGGACGGGTACGCCGGTGGGCAGGGCGATCGTCTGGCAGGACACCCGCACCGGACCGCTCGTCGAGGACCTGAGACAGCAACCCGGAGACGAGTTCTTCCTCGAACGTTGCAGTCTGCCCCCCTCGACCTACTTCTCGGCGCCGCGGATCCGCTGGCTGTTCGACCATGTCCAGGGGCTGGATCAGCGCGCCCAGGACGGCGAGGTGCTGTTCGGCACCATGGAGAGCTGGCTGATCTGGAACCTCACCGGAGGTACGGACGGCGGCCTGCACATCACCGACGCCACCAACGCCAGTCGCACCATGCTGATGAACATCCGCACGCTCACGTGGGACGAGGAGCTTCTGGCGTTCTTCGGGGTTCCGCGCCCCATGCTGCCCGAGATCCGGTCCTCGGCCGAGGGCTACGGCGATGCCCGCTCGGTCCTCCCGGGCGTCCGTATCGCGGCCGCCCTCGGTGATCAGCAAGCCGCCCTGTTCGGCCAGACCTGTTTCTCCCCGGGCGAGGCGAAGTGCACCTACGGAACGGGCAGCTTCCTGCTGCTCAACACCGGTACCGATGTCGTGCGGTCCCGGCACGGACTCCTCACGACCGTCGCCTACAAGATCGGGGACCAGCCCCCGGTCTACGCCCTGGAAGGTTCGATAGCCGTCACCGGCTCGCTGGTCCAGTGGTTCCGTGACCGTCTGGGACTGATCAGCAGCGCCCCGGAGATCGAGACGCTCGCGCGGACGGTCGAGGACAACGGCGGTTGCTACATCGTCCCCGCGTTCTCGGGTCTCTTCGCACCCCACTGGCGCAGCGACGCACGCGGTGTCATCGTCGGCCTCACCTCGTACATCACCAAGGGACACCTGGCCCGAGCCGTCCTGGAGGCCACCGGCTGGCAGACGCGAGAGGTCGTCGACGCCATGAACGCCGACTTCTCGGTCGCCCTGAAGCAGCTCAAGGTGGACGGCGGGATGACAGCGGACAACCTGCTCATGCAGTTCGTGGCCGACGTGCTCGACGTGCCCGTGGTGCGGCCCATGGTCTCCGAGACTGTCTCCCTCGGCGCCGCCTACGCCGCGGGCCTCGCCGCCGGGTACTGGCCGGATCTGGAAGTCCTGCGCCGTAACTGGCACCGGGCCGGCCAATGGCTGCCGGACATGGACCCCGAGCGGCGTGAGTCGGAATACGACAACTGGCACCGAGCCGTCGAGCGTTCGCTGGGGTGGATCAAACCGCCGAGGTCCACCTGATTCCCGGCGGCACCCGTGGTGCCCAGTGCCTGTTGGCGCGTCGCTGGTTCGAGCTCCACCGCACGCCCGCGTACGCGTCGTGGATCACTCAGGACGAGCCGTGCTGCGGGGAGTCGCAACGGCGCTGCCGCCAACGCGCCGTCCTCTGCTCATTCGACCGGCTCACTAGGTCCTACGATCCTGGAACTGAGGGTGCTGTTTGCGACTGCGGTCGCCGTTCTTCGGGTCCAGCCGTCGGCCCCACCGCGCGGGGGGCGTGGGGGAGGCTGCCCAGAGACCGGGGGTCACCTCGTCCGATTTGAGCACGTCTTCGCCGTAGAGATCGTGCAGCCAGTTGGTCTGGTAGATGGTGTCGAGATAGCGCTCGCCGAGATCCGGGGCGACGGCCACGGCGGTGACTTCGCGGTCGTCATGCCGGGCCAGCCAGTCCATGGCGCCGCTGACCACCGTGCCGGTGGAGCCGCCGAACAGGAATCCGCGCCTGGCCAGACGATGGCAGGCACGAATGGTGTCCGCCTCCTCGACCCGGATCACCTCATCCACGTAGGACTCGTCGAGCAGTGGCGGGCGCATGCTCATCCCCAGGCCGGGGATCATCCGGCGTCCCGGGGTGCCGCCGAAGGCCACCGAGCCGACGCTGTCCAGTGCGATGATCCGTACGGGCCGGTGCCACTCCCGGAAGTAGCGCGCACAGCCCATCAGGGTCCCGGCGGTGCCGGTCCCGAGGAACAGCACGTCCAGCTTCGGGAACTGGCGGGCGATCTCCGGCGCCGTCTTGCGGAAGTGCGCCTTCCAGTTGCTCGGATTCGTGTACTGGCTGAGCCACACGTACCGGTCGTCGGAGGCGCACAGCGCGCGGACGTACTCGATCCGCGCTCCGAGGAAGCCGCCGTTGGCCTCCTGGCCCGCAATGATGTGCACCTGACTGCCCAGGGCTTCCATCATCATCCTGGTCGACAGGTTGCAGCGGGAGTCCGTCACGCACAGGAACCGGTAGCCCTTGCTCGCAGCGATCATGCTCAGAGCCACACCGAGGTTTCCGGACGAGGACTCGACCAGGATCGAATCCGGCTTCAGGAGTCCATCCCGCTCCGCGGTCTCCACCATCTCGGTCGCGGCCTTCAACTTGATCGAGCCGGCGAAGTTGAAGCCCTCACACTTCAGGAAGAGTGCCTGCCCGAAGATCGACCGAAGGTCGACATAGAGGGCCTCTTCGTTGAAATCGTGGGGAACGGATATGACGGGCACGATGGTCTCCTCTATCTGGAGCAGAGCGCTTTCGGAACGTCCGTCCGACCGTGAGCGGGCTTCTCGCTTCGGGGGCGGGAGCCCGTGTCCAACCGGGCCGGAGGAGGCCCTGCATCAGTGGCCGCTGTCTCGTCTGCTCTGACCGGCAGCGACTTGACCGGTGACTCTCCTGGGATCAGCCCTGGACAAGCCTCTTGGACTCTCGGCCGGCTCATCCGTACCGGCTCAGTTCGTGGAAGAAGTCGTCGACGACGTGCAACTCCCCGCAGCGGACAACTTCGTCGTAGACGTGTTTGCCGACCGCCAGGTCGAGCACCCCGAGGCCGAAGGGCGAGAACACCACCGGCCGGTCCGGCGGCACCGTCACCCGCCCGGCCAGCACGTCGTCCAACGTGCCGTGCAGGAAGTCCCGGTTGCCCGTGAGCTGCTCGGCCAGATGCGGCGAGGTGTTGGCCTTGAGGCAGTGCTCGATGTCATCGACGATGTTGGTCGAGGCGAGCAGGATCTCCGGCGCGAGGTCGCGCAGCGACACGTGCAGCACCAGCGGGTTGTGCGCGAACCAGGACAGGTCGCTGACATGCGGCTCACCGGCGACGGTGGCGAAGACCACCAGGTCGCTGTTTCGGATCAGCTGCTCGGCGCTGTCGTGCACGGTGATCCGGGCGGTGGCGCCCGACTGCTCCAGGTAGCACCGGAAACCTGCCGCGCTGTCGGAGGACAGGTCGTGGACGCCGATGTCGTCGAAGGACCAGCCGGTGCCTGCCAGGAAGGTGTGGATGTAGCGGGCGATCAAGCCCACTCCGAAGAACCCGACGCGCGTCGGGCGGGGCCGGTCGCGGCTGAGCCAGTCGGCCGCAGCTGCCGCCGACGCGGCCGTCCTGGTGGCGCTGATGATCGAGCTTTCCAGACAGGCGAACGGGTAGCCGGTGTCATGGTCGTTGAGGATCAGCACGGCCGATGCCCTCGGGATCCCGGCCTTCACGTTCTCCGGGAAGCTGGAGATCCACTTCAGGCCGTCCACCCGTACGTCTCCGCCGATCGAGGCGGGCAACGCGATGATCCGGGAGGACGGGCGGTCGGGGAAGCGCAGGAAGTACGACGGTGGGTTGACCGAATCACCGGCGCCGTGCACCCGGTAGGTGGCCTCGACCAACTCCACGATCTGTTTCTCGCGCCCCTGCAGTGCGCGCTGGACCTGGGCACCGGAGATCACCGCGAACGGCGGCACGGTCGGCGGCGCTGCCATCGCGGACTTCGTCGCGGCGGAATCGATGGTGGTCATCTCGCGGTCACCTCCACGGTCGGCGAGCAGTCGGCCAGACGCACCGGGTCGGCCAGGGCGACGAGCACTTCGCGCGGACCCTCGAAGGGCTCCCTGCTGTGCGCGGTGCGGACGTTGTCGACGAGCATCAGGTCGCCGGCCTGCCACGGCTCGCGTGCGGTGTTCGCCTCGTAGACGCTGTTGAGCAGCTGCACGACGTCCTCGCCGATGGGGTCGCCGTTGCCGAAGCGGGTATTGAACGGCAGCCCGTCGGAGCCGTAGACGTCCACCAGGTACTCGCGCACCTCGGGGGCCATCGTCCACTCGTTGAGGAACGCGATCTGGTTGAACCAGCAGCGTCGGCCGGTGCCCGGGTGACGCACCACGGCGCTGCGACGCTGTGTGGTGCGCAGTCCGCCGTCGGGCTGCCACTCGAACGTGATCGCGTTGGCGCGGCAGTAGCTCTCGACCGCGTCACGGTCCTCGGTGCCGAACGCCTCGGCGACGGACGCCCCGATCTCGTCGTTGTAGCTGCGGGTGAGCAGCCAGCCCTCCCGCTCGAACCGCCCGGTCAACTCGGCGGGCAGCGCGTCGAGTACGGCCGTCGCGTCGGCCACCGCGGTCGCCCCGCCGACGGTGGGCGCGCCCAGACACGCGAACATCATCAGGCCGGGGAACTCGAGCGTGTAGCTCAGTTCGTGGTGCATGCACATCGGCTGGTTCGGCGGCCATTTCGACGAGGAGTACACGCCGTCGGAGTAGGTCTGGCGGGGCGTGAAGGCCTCCTTCTCGGCCATCAGCCCGGTGGCCAGCTTCGAGAAGACGGCGCCGGTTCCGGCCGCGTCGCGCAGCCCGAGGCCGCGGACCATGATCGATCCGTGCTCGGCGACGACAGCGCGCAGCGCGTCCCGATGCTCGGCCGCCCAACTCGGCGCGCCACCGGCGGCCTCGACCCGCAGGAGCGGAGGTTTGCCGGGTATGAGTTCCACGTCGACCAGCGACGCCGTGGACAGGGACGACATCTCGATTCCTTTCCGTTGCCACTCAGGAAGAAGCGAACAATGGGGCGGCGTGCAGCACGGCCTGTGCCGCCTCGGTCGGACGGGTGCGCAGGAAGTAGTGGCCGCCATCGGCGAGTTCGTGCAGGTCGACCTGCTCGGCCAGGAGCTGCCAGTCGCGGTACCGGCGCCGGTGGTCCGCCGTGCTCGGGTCGTCGGCGGCGACGACCACGGTGACCGGCGCGGACAGCTTCAGCGCCGGTGGACTGTCCAGGGCGTCGGCGAAATAGCCGTGCGCGGACACACAGTCGTGCCGGTAGGCGGCACCGACGTGCTCGGCGTGCCGCGCATCCAGCTCACCGAGCTCGGTGTACCCGCCGTCCGCGCTCAGCTTCGCAGCGATCCCGGCATTGCTTCGCGCGGTCAGTTCCGTGATGGTCGCGCGCCGTTCGGCAGCATTGCCGAGCAACTGCGCGCCAAGAAACACCCGTTGGACATCCACTCCGCTCTCCCGCAGCTTTCCGGCCGCCTCCAGGGCCAACGCGGTGCCCGAGGAGTGGCCCCACAGCAGGACCCTGGTCAGACCACGCCGGGTGATCTCGTCGACGACCTGCTCGACCACCTGTGTCATCGGCGCGAACGGCTCGCGATCGGCGGCCACGTCATGACCCGGCAGCTCGACGGCGTAGACCGCAGGCCCGCCGCCCTGCAGTGCCCCGGCCATCGGCTGGAAGTTCACCGCGTTGCCGCCGGCGTAGGGGAAGCACACCAGGGCAGCTGCCTGCGTCCCGTCCGATGCCGACAGTTGCTGAAGCAGCCCGGAGCGCCGCGCGGACCCGCCGTCGACCGGACCGGGGCGCGGCTTGGACCTGCCGTCGACCAGCACGGCCAGGTCGGCGAGGACTGGATGGCCGGTGACGTCCTTGAGGGACACCGCACGGTCCAGGGTGATCGCCAGCTTCACTGCCGACAGCGACGTGCCGCCGCGGTCGAAGAAGTGGTCCCGCCGTCCGATCTGGCTCTGCGGGATGCCGAGCACCTTTGCCCATGCGGCCGCCAACTGCTGTTCGGTCGGCGTATGCGGCGCGCGGAAGTCGTCCTGGACGACGTCGAGTTCGCCGGCGAGCGCCCGCAAGGCCTTCCTGTCGATCTTGCTGTTGGCCGTCAGCGGCAGACTTTCCCGCCAGTGGAAGGCCGACGGGACCATGTACTCGGGCAGCGACTCACCGAGCCGGTCCGTCAGGACGTCGGCCTCGAGTGCCCGCGGGCCGGAGTAGAACGCCACCAAGTGCTTGCTCTGGTCCGCCCGTTCGGCGACCACCACCGCGCCGTCGCGCACACCGGGCACCCGCAGCAGGGTGTTCTCGATCTCGCCGATCTCGATCCGGAAGCCACGAATCTTTACCTGGGTGTCCCGGCGGCCGAGGAACTCCAACTTGCCCTCGGGCTGCCAGCGCCCGTAGTCGCCGCCCCGGTAGAGCCGGGCGCCCTGATGGTGCGGATCGGCCAGGTAGGCCTGCCGGGTGCGCTCGGGGTCGTTGATGTATCCGCGGCCGACGCAGACGCCGGAGAAGACGATCAGACCGGGGGCGCCGAGCGGCACCGGGTTCAGGTGCTCGTCGACGACGTAGACGCGCACGTTGTTGACCGCGGGACCCAGCAGTACCCGGTCTCCGGCGGGCACGCGGTCCATGACCTCGTGGTTGGTGTCGTCCGAGGTCTCGGTCAGCCCGTAGGCGTTGACCAGCTTGATCCCGGGCTGGGCGGCGAACCAGCGCTGCGTGAGCTCCTTCTTCAGCGCCTCGCCGGTGACCGACACACACCGCAGGTCCGGCAGCTCGCGGGGGTGCTGCTGCAGACAGGACACGACGACGTCCAGATAGGAGGGGACGACCTGGAGGACGGCGACGCGGCCGTCAACGACCTTGTCGACGAACCGCTGGACGTCGAGGATCACCTCCTGCTCCACCAGCAGAGTCCGTCCGCCGACCAGGAGCGCGGACACCAGTTGCCACAGTGAGATGTCGAAGCATTGGGGGGCGGTCTGGGCGACCACCTGTCCCTCGCCGATCTCCAAGTCGTCGATCTTGGCGTAGAGATGGTTGAGCATGCCCGCGTGCTCGCACATCGCGCCCTTGGGCTCTCCGGTGGAGCCCGAGGTGAAGTAGATGTAGGCGAGCTGGTCCGGCGCGACATCGGTGCCCAGATCACCATCGGCGTGATCCTCCTGGTAGGCCGCGTCGATGAACACCGTCCGGATCCCGGGCAGCGAGTCGAGCGCGTGGTCGAGGGTGGCGGTGCTGCCGGGTTCCGTCAGCACGAGGGCGCACTCGGCACGAGAGAGCGTGGTGGCGATGCGACCGGCCGGGAAATGCGGCTCGATGGGCAGGTACACGCCTCCGGCCTTGAAGACCGCCAGGACCGCGGCCAGCCAGTCCAGGTTGCGCTCGGTCACCACCGCGACCACGCCCTCGCGGCGCAGCTCTCGCGCCAGCAGCGCGCGTGCCAGCCGATTGGCGCGGGAGTTGAGCTCGCGGTAGGTCCACTGCCGCTCGCCGTGTACGGCCGCGATGGCGTCCGGCTGCTCCCTCACCCGCTGCTCGAAGAGTTCGTGCACCCGGCGATCGGGCAGCTCCCGGCGTGGTCCGGCGAGCCCTTCGAGCTGGAAGTGGAGCTCCTCGGCGGAGAGCAGGCTCTGCCGCCCGTGCGCGGCATCCGGATCGGCGGCGATCAGCGCGAGCGCGGTGACGTGATAACCGGCGATCCTGGCAGCGCAGTCGGCGTCGAGCACGTCTGTCCGGTACCGCAGTCGCAGCACGAGCCGGCCGCCGTGGTGCGAGAACCCCACCCACAGCACGCTGTCCTCGGGCAGGTCGCCCTCGACGCCGCTCGGATCGAACACGACCTCGAACGGTGGATCGGTGAGGCCCAGCTCGCGCCTGAGATCCTCGACCGGAAAATCCTTGTGCGACAGGAGTTCCGACGCGACTCGACGGGTGTTGAGCAGGAGCGCCCGCCACGAATCGGGTTCGGTCGTCAGCCGGCAGGGCAACGGCCGGTCGCCCTCGGCGGGGACGTAGCCGGACACGACCTCGCGCTCACCGGACAGCGCGGCCAGCACCTTGGCGTGCGCGGCCAGCAGCACCGAGTCGAGCGGCACCGCCAGGTCCTCCGCGAGCCGGCGCAACGGCCCTACGACGTCTTGAGGGACCATCGCCTTGTGGTCGACGACGCCCGTCACCGGATGGGGCGTCCACCGCGGTATGGCGGTGAATCCACCGGCGACGAGCTCACCGCGCCAGAACTCCCGGTCGGCTTCCACTTGCACTCCCATCGAATCCTTCCCCCACCACTCACGGTCGCCGCGGCGCTGTGGGCCGCCCTTCAGGGCGGCGCTGTAGTCGTCGCCGCTGTCTCGGCTGATCTGCGGGTCGGCCATGTTCATCAACCGGTCGGGGGTGTTGGCCGAGACGGTTGCGCCGCGTCTCCCTGGACGAGTGCGGCAGGCCGATGGGGGGCATCCCGCATCTCCGCGGCGGGGTTTCCGCCCCATCGAGCGTTCCCCGGGACTTCCTCGCCTTTCATGAGGAAGGAGTCGGAGGCGAGCACTGAGCCGTCGCCCATCGTCACGCCGTAGTGGACGTGGGCGCCGACACCAAGGGTGCAGCCGACGCCGATCGTGCTGTGGTCGGACTTGAAGGTGCCGTCCTCCTGCGAGTGGCACTGGATCTTGCTTCCCGCGTTGAGCGTGGAATCGCTTCCGATGGTGGTGAGCGTTCGCTCCGTCAAATAGCAGCCGTCATCGAACACCCTGCTGCCGAGCCGAACACCCAGCATCCGCCAGATCACGTTTTTGAAAGGGGTGCCGTTGAAGACGTTGAGGTATTCGTCAGGCACCTTCCAGAGGCGCTCGTGCCACCAGAAGTACGGGTCGTAGATGGAACACAACTGCGGTCGCAGCGCACGGAATGCCGCGATGCCGCGCTCCACGAGTACGAAGTACACGGGGGTGAACACAAGACTGAACACGAGGAAGGCGCCGATCAGTACATGCCCGAAGGAATCGTAGACATCGACGTCCGCGAGGGCGACCACCGTGATCACGAAGAAGTAAAGCCATCGCACGAGCAGGAAGAGAGCCATCGAGCGGATGTTGTAGCGGTTCTTTGCGGAGAGGTTGCGGCGAAACTCTTCGCCGTTCCGGAGATGGTCGAACCGGGAGTCGCGCTCAACCGACCGGGGAATCTCGAAGCACGGTGAGCCGAGCAGACCCACCCCCTCGCGTACCTCGCCGTCGAGAGGAATCATCACCTTTGTTGCGAGGAGACAGTTTTCGCCCGTCCTGGCCCCGGAGGGATAGGCGATGTTGTTCCCGATGAAGTTGCGTGGCCCGATCGAGGTCCGGGAAACCCGGAAGGACGTACTCGAGAATTCGGCATTGACGATGGAGAGCCCGTCGGCGACCATCGTTCCGCTGCCGACAGAAACCAGATACGGCGTCTCGTGCTGCACTTCCGTGCCGAAGTTCGACCCGGTCTGCTCGACCTGGGACAAGTCGTATCCGAGGCCGCGCAAATAGTGGACGATGTAGGAGCTGTCACCGAACAGCCATTTGAAGAACTTTATGTTGGTCATGCGCCCGATCGCCCGGTGCGTCGAGTAATGAAGCCCGTACAGCGGATAGACCTTGTCCGGCTTGACGACGACGTTCAGCAGGCGCGGAACGGTGAACAGTACAGCCAGGCCCACGAATACAAAGCCGAAGAACAGCACGAAGGACAGGATCAGCGCGTCGACGTAGAGAGCCGGCGATGTGAACCCCACCGAGCCCGGGCCCAGCCGGTTGTGCAGCGCCGGAACCAGGTTGAACAGCATGTACGCGCCCCCGACAGTCAGCGGCACGTACAGGAGGAACAGTTGAAGCACGGTGACGAGGCCGAATCCGGCCCGGCGCAGCGTGCCGCACTTGGCCGGGTCGATCGTCAGGTAGTCATGCTCCGTGGGCTGTGCCGGGGATCCGTGCCAGCGCCCGCCGTCCGGGACCGCCTGGCCGCTGTACAGCGTGGACGTGTGGCCGAGTTGCGCCCCGTCGCCCATGGAGGTGTCGATGTCGAGCACGGTCTTCTCGCCGATGAACACGTCCCGGCCAAGGGTGACCCTGCCGGTCTGGATACGGCCGGCGTGCGCCCGGTAGCAGTGGAAGAACGAGTCCTTGCGGATCACCGTGCCGGCGCCGATCGTCAACAGGTCGGGGCAGACCGGGACATGGCGGGAGAGGATCGTGACCCCCTTGCCGATCCGTGCGCCCAGGGCTCGCAGATACAGCGCGTACAGGGGATTGCCGACGAAGAAAATCATCGGGTTGGCGTGGATCAGCACCTTGACGGTCCAGAAGCGCAGATACGTAAGCCCCCAGACCGGGAACTCAGCCGATTTCCACCGGCCGACGAGGAGCCATTTGGCCACGATCGGGAAGGTGCAGAGACCGATGAAGCCGACGCCGCCGAAGACGATCGATCGCAGGTAGATGTCGATCAAATCCGAAGCGGCGGAGACCCATGTGTAGCCTCGGTCGGCAACAAATCCGGCGAGGAAGGAATATCCCAGGAAAAGCAGGAACTGCGCCGTTCCGCAGAGGACATACCGTGGCATGCTGGCCGGTGTCACCACCTCGGCCGGTGCCGGGGCCGACGACTCGTCAGGGGCGGGCGCGGCGTCCGTGAGTCCCGTCGCCAGGCTTCGGATTGTCGGGTGCCGGTAGATGTCCTTCATCGATGCCGATGGGAGGTCTGCCCGTTTCCTGACCCGTGCACAGAATTGGGCCATCACCAACGAGTTGGCGCCGAGGTCGTCGAAGAAGTGGCTGTCGACCGACACCCGCTCGACGGATATGACGTCGGCCAGCACCTCTGCGAGGTCTCTCTCGATGCCGGTCCTCGACCCGGTGTGCCTGCGTTTGTCGATCGCAGATTCATTGGGCCCGGGTGTCAGGACTTCGACGGACTTCTCCTCCATGCGCGCTCCTTGAGGAACTTTCGAGCGCCATCGGCCACTACGGTCGGCGCCCTGTACTCGCGCTTTTCGATGTCCGGAGCGAGCTATCCGGAAGTCATGAGTTCGGGATCTGTTTTCGGGTTCCAAAACCGTGTTAAGTCTCCAATGCCCACCGTCGGGCTGCCACTCGAACTCGATCGCGTTGGCCCGGCAGTGGCTCTCGACGGTGCCAGGGGCGGACCCCAGGCACAGGCAGCGGGGAGCGCTCACCGCCCGATTCACTCCTCATCCGCGATCCCGCCCCGCGGGACGGCGACTTGCTGCGCACGGGTCGCGCCCTACTGCATACGAGTGGCGTGTGCCTGAACCGGAAGGAAGCGTGTGGTGGCTGCGGAGCCCCTCGACTCGGCTCGGCCGGCACCGCCGGACCGTGCCCCGTCACCGCGCGGAGGGGCGCGCCGCGCGTGCTGGCGGCGCGCCTGCCGTAGCCGATGAGCGCACCACGTCCACATCGCTCGCCCGGACGTAGGCGAGCCGGTGGCCGAGCTGGATCTCGTAGTACTGCTCCCGGCCCTTCACCACCGGGTTGGGGGTGTCGCCGAAGGTCGACCTGTCGATGTAGGAACCGGCGAGGCGGGCCTGTGTCACGTACCGCTGCCCCGCGAGGAGGCTGTACGGGAGCGGCGACTCGGTCTGCTCCGGTACGTCGTCCGGGTAGGCGTCGTCCTCCGGGAGGGCACGCCCGAACACGGGGATCTCGCTCAAGCCGGCCTTCGGAGTCACCATCCGGCCGCTCGCACCGACGGCGGTCGGGTGCTTCTTCGGGTTTTTGAACCACGCTTTGTGGCCCTGGTACCAGATCGCCGTCCAGTCGCCGCTGCGATCGGCGACCGCGAAGGTCTGGCCGGCGGAGACCCGCGACCCCAGGTCGTTGACGTCCTCCGTGGAGTCTTCACCGTCCGGGCGCCGGCCCGGGTCCTGGATCAGCGGGGCTTTCTCGTCCGGCTCGGTGTACAGGCGGACGGCGCTGGAGCCGTGCGGCGCACACAGCACCCCACTCTTGGTGCACCCCGTGAACGGCGGCTTGTGGGTGGCGAAGTCCGGCAGCACGGTCACCATGTCGTTGTTCGATCCGGCCGTGGCACGCAGGGGCGCGCCGAGGAGGTCGAAGTAGTGCCGCCAGTCCCAGAAGGGGCCGGGGTCGTCGTGCATGTCGGGGATGGAGTCGGTGGTCGGGGACGGGACGTTGTCGTGGCCGAAGATGTGCTGCCGGTCGAGCGGGATGTCGTACTTCTTCGCCAGGTAACGCACCAGTCGGGCCGAAGCCCGGTACATCTGTTCCGAGTACCAGGTGTGCGGCTGCCTGAGGAATCCCTCGTGCTCGATGCCGATCGAGCGCGCGTTCACGAACTGGTTCCCGGAGTGCCAGGCCATGTCCTTGGTCCGGATGTGCTGGGTGATGTGACCGTCCTTGGAGCGGATCGAGTAGTGCCAGGACGCCTCCCTCGGATCCTGCACGGTCAGGAGCATGGACGCGAGCGACGCCTCGGTGTCGTGGATGACGATGTACTCGATCTTCTGGTCCCTGGGCCGGTCGGCCAGGTCGTGATTGCCATAACTGCCGTCGTCGATCTCGACGTACGGCGCGCTGAGCCAGGAGCAGTGCAGCTCCGCCGGGCACTCGACGTCCTTCGACCGCGCCGCGTCCGTCGGGGAGCTGCGGGGGCGCACGCCGGGGCTGGCGGGGAGGGTGAGGTGCTGCCCCGCGTCGGTGGTGCGGTGCGCGCCCTGCCGGATCAGTGTGAAGACGTCGTTGGCGTATGTCGCGGCCGACGCGGCGTCGTCCGTACCCGGGAACTCCGCCACCGCCTCCCACCAGTCCGCCGGGTCGGCGCTGAGCGGCTTGCCGAGCCGTCGTTGCGTCGCCGCCAGGAGCGCCGCGCCGCCGCGCACGTTGGCGGCGGCGTCCGTCCGCAGCCGCTTCACCGGGGCCCCGATCAGGCGGGCGGCCCGTCGCAGGTCCGCCGGCTCCTCGAAGCCGCTGTCCGACGGATTCGCATCGAGCGAGGACGACGGACCCGCCGCCACCGCGTCCGGCCGAGCGCTGCCGCGAGGCGGCGTCGCCGGGGCCTGGCGGGTGTCCACCAGGTGCATCGGGCCGTAGCCGCCGACGACGCTCGGGGCGCCGGAATGGGAGTCCCACCGCGACTGCAGGTAGGACACGCCCATGAGCACGCTTTGCGGCACGTGGTACTCGTCCGCGGCGGCAGTGAAAGCTTTCTGCAGGCGTTGGTCGGCTGCCACGTCGACGAAGGCCGGCGGGCCGAGCAGCAGGGGCAGCAGGAGTGCCGCCGATGCGGTCACGCACACGATTCGGCGGCACCCGCATACGGTCGCGCGGGGGGTACGGGGGACGACAGGTTTTCTCATTGCAAGGGTCTCCAACCATGCTCGTCGCAACCAGGACAAAGGAGTTGCCCTTCACGCCACCCCTCGTACGCTTCCGTGCCCGTCACGCCACGTCGCGCCAAGCGTCACCGAGGTGGACCAGCCGCACGGCACAGGCCACCCGGTCGGCGGCAGCGCGTCCGCTCCGGCGGGACCGCGGCGCACGGCCCCCTACCGTGTGTCGAACGGCCCCCTACCGTGTGCCGCGCGCCGCCACCTGCGGTGTGACGGCTCAGTCCTGGACCGGGTCCACCTGCCAGTCGGGGTGCCCCGGCATGGGTGGGGTGTGCGCCCCGTACAGCCAGGGGGTCAGAAACGGCTTCAGGTCCTGGCCGGCGACCTCGGACGCGAGCGCGGCGAACTCCCGGGTGCCGGCGGCCCGGCCCCGGTACTTCGTCACCCACGACCGCTCGATGCGGTCGAAGGTCTCCTCGCCGACTTTCTCCCTCAGGGCGTAGAGCACCAGCGCCGAGCCGTCGTACCGCATCTGCTTGAAGAGGGTCGGCTCGGTGGGTTCGGCGGGCGCTCCGGCGTCGTGGCGCCACTGGTCGTGCTGCTCGTACGCCGCTCGCATCGCCTCCTCGATGGCGGCGCCGCCGTGTGTGTCGGAGTACAGACGTTCGTAGAAGCGGGCGTGCCCCTCGCTCAGCCACAGGTCGGACCAGCGCCGGATGGCGACGCTGTCGCCGGTCCAGTGGTGGGTCAGTTCGTGTACGAGGTTGCGCTCGGCGTCGACTCGATCGCCCAGCAGGTCGGCCTTCGGCACGACGGACAGTGACTGTGTCTCCAGCGCTACGGACAGGTCGGTGTCCCCGACCAGCACCCCGTAGCGGCGAAAGGGGTACGGGCCGAGCCGCCGTTCCAGCCAGGCCAGGTGCTCGGCGGTGAGCGAGCGGTACTCCTGGGTGTCGGTGACCAGGCCGTCCGGGACCACGTCCCGGACGGGCAGCCCGCGCGGGCCGGTGCTGTCGACGAACGCGAGCTTCCCGATCGCCAGTTGGACCAGCTGCGCCGCGACCGGCTGCTCGGAGTCGTATGTCCACCGGACCCGTCCGTCGGGTCGCCGGACGCGCTCGACGAGCCGGCCGTTGGCCACTGCGGTGAGGCCGGGTGGGGTGGTGATGCGGAAGGTGACCGGCGCCCGCAGGCTCGGGTGGTCGTTCGCCGGGAAGATCATCTTGGCGCCGTTGGGCTGTGCGTAGAGCACGGTGCCGTCGGACGTGGGCACCCAGCCGTAGTCCTGGATCGCGTCGCCGCGGTGCCGTTGCTGGGTCGGGTCGGCGGTGTAGGAGATCCGCACGGTGAAGCTGCCGCCGTGGGGGATCGGCTTCGCGGGAGTGACGACGAGCTCGTCGCCGTCGCGCACGACGGTCGCCGGCACGTCGTCGACGGTGACCGTGTGCAGCGTGTTGCCCGCGAAGTCGAGGTCGAAGCGGGACAGTGCCTGCGTGGCGGTGGCGCTGATGGTGGCAGTCGCGTCGAACGGCGTCCTGGGTGCCCGCCAGTCGAAGGCGAGGGTGTAGTGGCGGACCGTGTAGCCGCCGTTGCCGTCGAGTGGCAGGAGCGGGTCGCCGATGCCCGCGGCGCCGGGGGACGGGGCCTCGCCGGGCGAGGCGACGGAGGGGCCGGGCGCGGGGGAGTGGTGGCCCCCGTGGGGGAGGCTGCCGACGATGACGGCGGCACCGGTGGTCCCGACGGCAATGGTGAGGGTGAGGGCGAGGGCCGTGCGTCGGGCGGGGAGGCCACGGCGGGGACGGCGCCTCAGGGACCTCGTGAACGACGCCTTCACCGGAGGAACCGCTGGGCGTCGCGGGATGCGATCGGTCGGCGCACGCGGCGGCCGGTCGTTTGACGGGCGGGGCTCCCGGTCGTACGGCTCACTCGGCTGCCGGCGGTCGTGATCTCCATGGCCGCACTATGCCAGCAAGAGATCATTATCATGAGGTATGTCCGCATATCGCCCGCTCGTATGGGCGAGAGGGTGGGTGCGCGGCGTCGGCCGACCCGTATCAGCGCACCGGATTTGAGCGTTCCGGTCCTCGTGGGTCAGAGCGCGCCGTTGGGCTCGGCGACGCCGGGCAGCGCCTGCTGGGTCCAGATCGTCTTGCCCGAAGGCGTGTAACGGGTGCCCCAAGCCTGTGCCAGCTGCGCGGTGATGAACAGGCCGCGTCCGCCCTCGTCGACCGTGCCGGCGTGGCGCAGGCGCGGTGCGGCCGAGCCGGCGTCCCGCACCTCGCAGGTCAGAGTGCGGTCATGGATCAGGCGGAGCTCGATCGGCGGGCTTCCGTATCTCACGGCGTTGGTGACGAGCTCGCTGACGATGAGCTCGGTGTTGAAGGCGGTCTCGTCGTCCACGCCCCACGCGGCGAGCTGGCGGCCGGTACGACGCCGGGCATCGGCCACGGCCGCGGGATCGGCGTCGAGTGGCCACGCGGCGAACTGGTCAGGGGGGAAGGACCGGGTGCGCGCGACGATCACCGCGGCATCGCCGGCGCCCAGATCTGCCGGGAGTCCGTAGACGAAGGCGTCGCAGAGCTCTTGGAGCGGACGGTCGTGGTAGTCCGGCGCCAACGACAACGGTTTTGCGGTTCCGGCGAGATACGAGGTGAGCAGCGGATCACTGGTGAACACCAGGACGCTGCCGTCCGGCACCTCGACGTCGACTGCTGCGAAGGGCGCGCCTTCCGTCGTGCCCAGCCGCGGCCCGGCCGGTGTACCGCAGCCGGTGACCGTGCGGTCGGGGCGCACGACGAGGGGGGCCAGGTGGCCGGCTGCGGCCATCGCGCACGTCCCGGTCAGGGGGTCGTGCACCGCGTATACGCAGTCGGCCGTGAGCGTTTCGCGCCGTAGCGGATCGCCGAGCGGGAGATGGGCGCGTTCGGCGGCGAGCTGGCCCGCTATGTCGTGCAGTCGGGCGAGGAGTTCGTCGGGGGTGAGGTCGAAGGCCGACAGGGAGCGTACGACGGTGCGCAGTTGCCCCATGGTCGCGGCCGCGTGCAGACCGTGTCCCGTCACGTTGCCGACGACGAGGGCGGTGCGGGCGCTGGACAGGGCGATGGTGTCGTACCAGGCGCCGGGATCGGCGCCGGTGACGGACAGGTAGGCGGTCTCCAGCGACGCGTGGGTTTCCGGGCGACGGGGCAGCAGCCGACGCTGGACCGTGGCGGCGACCGTGTGCTCCCTCGTGTAGCGCCGCGCGTTGTCGATGCACAACGCCGTGTGCGTGGCCAGCTCGACCGCGAGCTCCCGGTCGTCCTCGTCGAAGGGGTGCGAGTCTCCGGTGCGATACAGACTGACGACGCCGAGGGCCGCGTCGCGCAACGCCAACGGAACCACGAGGAGGGAACGGGCTCCCGACGAGTGGATCGCCTCAGCGCGCGGGGGATCGACGGCCAGCCACGGGTCGGTCGGATGGAGCGCGACCACGCGCGGACGCAGGTCGGCCAGGGCCTGGGTGAAGGGCGTCGGAGCCGGCAGGCGGCGCACATCCCCCACCGGATGAGCCTGCGGCGGCCGCGCACGGTCGCTGCGGAACGCGGTGCGCATCAGGGGCGTGCCCGTGGGCAGCGGGGCCAGCGGCGGGTCGTCGCCTCGGATCACGGCGTCCACCACCTCCACGATGGCGATATCGGCGAACGCGGGTACCACGCTCGCGACGAGCTCCTCGCCGGTGACGGCCGGATCCAGGGTGCGTCCCACGTGGCGGCGCACCGCGTCGAGCACCCGGGTGCGGGTGCGGGCCTGCTCCCGTTCGGTGACGTCGATCGCGGTGAGCGCCATGCCGAGCACCGATCTGCGCGGGTTCTCCAGGCGCAGCGCGCTGATCTCGAAGTGGCACTCCTGCGACGGGTTCACGATGAGACGCGCCCGGACGATGTGCTGCAGCAGAGGGACTCCGGTCTCCAGCACCTCGCGCAGCAACGTCTCCATGTCGGCGTCGTCGACGATGTCGCAGACCTCAGAGACCGGGCGCCCGATCAGGGCGTCGAAGTCAGCGCAGGGCATGGTGGGGGTGGCGGTGTTGACCCGTACCACCCGCAGATCGGTGTCCAGTAGGAGGAGCCCGATCGGTGACTGGGTGAAGAGCGCCTCCAGCATCGAGGTCGCCGTCTCGTCCGCTCGCCGGCCGGGATCGCTGTGCGCCAAGGGGACCACCTCCGAGCTCCGTCCTGCGCACCACTGCCCCATATCCCGGGCGTGCTTCCAGCGTGCTTCGGGGTCGGCGCGATCGCACCCGCAGAGCGCCGGGGCGGGAGGGCGCGTCGGCTGAGCAGGGGCCCTCCCGCAGACCCGCGGGAGGCGCACGGCGGGCGCCAATCGGCCCTCGGCTGGGGCCACTGGGTCCTGTGTGGCGCGCGTATACGCAAGAACGCTGGGATGCTGAGTGCAGGAGCGCTGCCCATGACCTGACGAACAGTGGTGGTGAGCGCCATGACTGGGCTGCAGGACAACGGTCCGGAATCGGCCACACCGCGCGCCGATCCCCAGGGCGACCCGTTTCTTCGCACGCGGTTCGCCGTACCCAAGCGCCCCGCGACGTTCCTGCGGCGCGAGCGGTTGGTCAAGCACCTCGACCAGGCTCTGCTGACCCCGTTGACCATGGTCAACGGAGCCGCGGGAGCGGGCAAGACCCTGCTGGTCGCCGACTGGGCCGCGGGGCGGGACCGGCCCGTCGCCTGGCTCACCACCGAGGCCTCGGACCAGGGGTGCGGAATTTTCTGGGCATACCTGCTCCAGGCTCTGCGCGCCTCCGGTGTGCCGCTGCCCGCCGAGGTCGGCTTCCCCGCGGACGCGAACCGCGTGGACCACACCCTGCTGGCACGGCTCGCCGCCGACCTGAGCACCCGGGACGGGCCCCAGATCGTGGTGCTCGACGAATACGACAGGGTGACCGACCCGGAGATCGCGGAGCAGCTGGAGTTCGTCCTGCACCACGCGGGACGGGGCCTGAGCCTGATCCTCGTCACCCGCACGGAACCCCTGCTGCCCCTGCACCGTTACCGGGCGGCCGGCGACATGACGGAGATCAGGAACGCGGAGCTGGCGTTCACTCCCGAGGAAGCGGCCACGCTGCTGGAACGGCACGGGCTGCGCCTTCCGGTGCAAGCCGCTCGCTCGCTCGTGGAACGCACCCGGGGATGGGCCGCCGGACTACGGCTGTGCGCCCTCGCCGCGCAGGAGAGGCCGGATCCGGAGACGTATCTGAAGGAGTTCGAGGCCGACCGCACCACGGTCGCCGACTTCCTGCTGGCGGAAGTGCTCAAGCGGCAGTCCCCCGAGACACAGGACCTGCTGCTGCGGGTCAGCGTCCTCGAGCGCTTCTGTCCGGAGCTCGCGAACGCGCTGACGGAGCGCACCGACGCCGGGGCCATCCTGGCCGGGCTGCACCGCGAGAACGCGTTCGTCGAGCACCTCGGGCATGCCTGGTACCGCCTCCACCCGCTGTTCCGGGAGATCCTCCGTGCCCATCTGCAGGTGCGGTCTCCCGGCCTGGAGCCCGAACTGCACCGGCGCGCCGCGACATGGCTGCGGCGCTCCGGATCCCTCGCGGAGACGCTCGGCCACGGTGCCGCGGCGGGCGACTGGGAGTTCACCGCAGGTGCCCTCGTCGACGACCTCGCCATCGGTCAGCTCTTCACCGGCCTGCACAGCGACGACCTGGCCGGGCTGTTCTCACGGATGGAGCCCGAGGCCACGAGCACCGCCACGGACCTCGTCCGCGCGGCCCGTGAGCTGTCCCGGTGCGACCTCGACCGGGGCCTGGCCCATCTGCGACACGCCGAACAGAGCCTGGCCGAGGAGCGGACGTCGACGGGCGACGATTCACCCGGCCTGGCAGCGGCCCGGCTGAGCTGTGCCCTGCTGGAAGCCCTGGCGGCCCGCCTGACGGGTTCGCCCGGAAGGGCGGAGAGTGCCGCGGAGGCGGCCGAGAGACTCCAGGAGGAGGTGCCCACCCACCTGCTGGACGAACATCCCGAACTCGCCGCACTCCTGCTGACCCACCTGGGCTCGACGCGGCTGTGGGCCGGGCGCTTCGAGGACGCACGTGCCGCCCTGACCACGGCGGCCGCCTGCTCCGGGGGCGCTTCGACCGCGCTTCCGCGCGAGGAGTCCCTGGGCCACCTGGCCCTGATCGACTACCTGAACGGCTGGCTCGGCAGAGCGGAGCGCAAGGCCCAGGCGGCGATGACGGAGACGGAACGGTTCAGCCTGCCGCAGGCATCCGGCTCCGGCATCGAGCTGCTGGTCCTGGCGGCCGTGGCCGTCGACCGCAACGAACTGAGGCAGGCTCAGGCCCTCCTCGACACGGCGGCCGACTCACACCACGCGATGCGGGACCCGGTGATGGTGGCGGGCCGGGCCATCGCGACCGCGCGTCTGCTGCTGGCCCGCGGCGACACGCACGCCGCGCTCGAGGCGGCGGAACCGGCCGTGGCCGCCGACGTGGTCTCCCCCTGGGCGCAGGGGCAAACGGCTCTGGTGGCCTCCGCCGCGCACCTGGCAGACGGCCGGCCGGAGACGGCAGCCGAGCTGCTGCGGGCGGTGCCCGACGACCAGCCCGCGTGTGTCGTGGGGGCAGCACGGGCCCAGCTCGCCGCGGGCAGACCCGTCGAGGCGATGGAGCTGCTCGACAGAGTGCGGCCCGAGGGCCGCATCGGCCCCGCGGTGACCGTCCGGGCCTCGCTGGTACGGGCTCAGGCCGCCGACGGGGCGGGGGACTCCGCCACCTCGCGCAGGCTCGTCGCGCAGGCCCTGCACGAGGCACGCCGTGAGCGACTGCGGCGTCCCTTCCTGGAAGCCGGACCGTGGATCCGACCTCTGCTGGGCACGGTGTCCCTGCGAGAGCTGGCCACGGGCTGGCTCACACCCGGTACGCCGTCACCCGGTGGGCTGCCCCGGCCCGAGGGCCCGCCACCGACGCCCGTGGTGGAGGAGCTGAGCGGACGCGAGCGCGATGTGCTGGAACGGCTGGCCCAGATGATGTCGACGGAGGAGATCGCCGCCGATCTGTATGTGTCGGTGAACACGGTCAAGACCCACCTCAAGAGCGTCTACCGAAAGCTTGCGGTGAACCGGCGCCACGACGCGGTGCGCCGCGCGCGCGAGCTGCGGCTCCTGCCACCGCGACCGTGAAGGGGCCGCTGAGGGCTATGGAGGGCCGGGTCCATGACGAGTGGTCGCGCCCGTCCAACTCGCCCGTGGTGGGTGAGGCGCCGGGTGACTTCTTCGGATGCGATGGTGCTGCCGGCACGGTAGGTGCCGGCCGCTGCCCGGCCGACTCCGCCGGTGTCCCGGGCCTACTCGGCGAGGTGGACACCGTGACGCACTGGCGGGCGCTGATCGTCCTGGGCACCGCCCAGTTCCTGATGGTCCTCGACACGTCCGTCATGAACGTGTCCATCAGCCAACTGGTCGAGGACTTCGACACCGAGGTCACCGCCATCCAGGCCGTCATCACGCTGTACGCGCTGGTCATGGCGGCATTCATGATCATCGGCGGCAGGCTCGGGGACATCTTCGGACGGCGTCGTCTCTTCCTGCTCGGCCTCGTCGTCTACGGCACGGGTTCGGCCCTGACCGCGGTGGCTCCCACGCTGTGGGTCCTCACGCTGGGCTGGTCGGTCATCGAAGGACTTGGTGCGGCGATGGTGCTGCCCGCCATGGCGGCCCTCGTGGCAGAGTCCTACCGCGGTCGGGACCGGGCCGTCGCCTACGGCGTCATCGGCGGACTCGCCGGGGCCGGGATCGCCGTCGGCCCGCTGCTGGGCGGCTGGGTGACGACCTACCTCACCTGGCGGCTGGTGTTCGCCGGTGAAGTCGTGGTCGTCGTGGCCGTCCTGTGCTTCCACCGGGTGATCACGGAGGCGCCCCGGACCGGTCCGCGCCCCCGGCTGGACGGGGTCGGCGCCGCACTCTCGGCGGTCGGGCTGGCGCTGGGCGTGCTCGGTGTGCTGCAGAGCAGCTCGTGGGGATGGGTGCAGCCCCGCAACCCGCCCTTCACCGTCCTGGGCTTCGCGCCGACGCTGTTCGTCGTCGGCGCCGGGGTGGCCATGCTGGCCGTCTTCGTGCACTGGGAGAGACGGCGGGACGCTCGCGGCGCCGAGCCCCTGGTGCATCTGCCCCTGCTGCACAAGCCCGCGCTGCGATCCGGGCTGATGTCGCTGCTGAGCCAGAACCTCATCCTGCTGGGACTGTTCTTCACCATCCCGCTGTACTTGCAGGTGGTTCAGGGCTTCGACGCCTTCCAGACGGGGCTGCGGCTGCTCCCGGTGTCCGTCACCATGCTCGCGGCCTCGATGGTCGCCGCCCGGCTGGGGCGGGTGGCCGGACCGCGCCGAGTGGTCCGACTGGCACTCGCGACCCTGGCCGCCGCCATCGTGTGGCTGCTGGCCACCATCGACCCGGTCATCGACGACACGCAGTTCGCCGGAGCCATGGCCCTGCTCGGCGTGGGCATGGGCCTGCTGGCCTCGCAGTTGGGCAACGTCGTCCAGTCCAGCGTGGGAGAGGAGGAACGCAGCGAGGTCGGCGGGCTGCAGTTCACCGCCCAGAACCTCGGCTCCGCGCTGGGCACCGCGCTCATCGGATCGATCCTCATCGGCGCCCTGGCCCACGCCTTCACCACGCACGTGGAGGACCACCCGAGGCTGTCGGAGGAAACCCGCCGGCAGACCGGTATCGCCCTCGAAGCCGGGATCACCTTCGTCCCCACCGAGCAGGTGCGCTCGGCGGCCGAACAAGCAGGGCTGCCGCGGTCCGAGGCCGACGTCCTCGCGGACTCGTACGCGTCGGCGCAGCTCGACGGCCTGAGGGCGGCGATCCTCGCCACCGGGGCAATCACGCTCGCCAGTTTCCTGGTCACGCCGAATCTGCCGACGCGGGCCGGCGCTCCGAGGCAACCCGGCGGCACCCCGGCCGACGCGCTGGGCTCGCCCCGCTGACTTCGAGGGAGGCCACGATGTCCGAGACCGAGCATGTCTCGGCGCGAGCGCGCACCGTCGAGAGGCGGACCCATGCCGACTACACCGGTGGCGTCTACGGATCCATGCTCGCCGCCTCGGTGGTGGTGGGCGCCGGCACCCTGGGTGCGTTCGCGCGCCTGGAGCTGGTGCTGCTGCTGTTGCTCACCGGCGTGGTGTACTGGATCGCGCATGTGCACGCTCAGCTGTTCGGGGCACGCTTGGCACAGCAGAGCCTGGATCGCCGGACCGTGCTGCATGTGTGCCGCGACGAGTGGCCGATCGTCAAGGCCGCCGTCCCGCCGGCCGCCGCCGTGGCCGTCAGCCCTCTCCTGGGCCTCGACGTACCGGGCGCTCTCTGGCTGGCGCTCATGGTCGCGGTGGCGGGCCAGGTGGGCTGGTCGGCGGCCGCGGCACGACGGTCCGGGGCCTCATGGCGCCTGGTGGTGGTCGCCGCCTCGGTGAATTTGCTGCTTGGTCTGCTGATCATCTCGTTCAAGCTCTTCCTGCAGCATTGACGCAGGTGGAGAGCGTGCCGGGCGACGTATCACCTCTAGGGGGTGAGGCCGGGCGGTGCGCCGCGGCGGAGGATCGCAGGGAAGGGGTGCAGCCCGCCGGTCCCAGGACACCCGGGGGAGAGCAGCTCATGCGCTACGAGATCCGCGTCGAAGGACACATGTCGGAGACGCTGACCAGTGCCTTCCCGGAGCTGGACCACGTGGTGATGTCCGGACAGACAATCCTGTTCGGTTCCGTCGTCGACGAGGCGCACCTGTACGGGCTGCTGGCCCGCTGTCAGTCGCTGGGACTACGGGTCCTGGAGATGCGCCAGCTGCCGGAGTGACGCTCCCGTCGCTGCGGGGGCTCCCTCAGGGGCTCTCCGCATGGATCCTGCCGGAGCGGACGGCGGCGCCCAGCGCCTCGAAGTCCCGCTCGTTCCGGTCGGCGTAGGCCTGGGCGAACCCGGTGAGCGCACGGTCGAAGCGGTCGCTCCCGCCCAGGTAGGCGGCGATGGCGACGGGGTCGCCGGAGCGCGCGTGGGCCCGCGCCAGACAGGCCCCGCACAGCTGCGCGAACAGGCGGAGCAGGCCGGGTTCCATGGTGTCCGGCCGCGCGATGCCCTTCCAGTCCCGCAGCTGGCGAACGTAGAAGTCCCGGCCCTGACCGTCGAAGCCCACGACGTGGGTCCAGCCGAGGAAGATGTCACTGGTCGTCTGGATCAGCCGCTGTCCCGCCACCACACGGCGGCCCTGGTTGTCGTAGCGGTCGCCGTCCGTGTGAGGGGCGAGGACCGACTCCTGTGCCTCCTTGGCCTGCAGTAGCAGGGGGTCGGTGTCGTCCCTGCCGAGCAGGAGCAGGATCCAGCAGCGTGTTCCGACGCTGCCGACGCCGACCACCTTCCGGGCCATGTCGACCAGGCGGTAGTGGCGCAGCAGGTGCCGGCGCTCGGACGACAGCGTCCGCGCATACCCGTCCAGGATGGTCCGGAGCTGCTTCTCCTCCTCGGAGGGGTCGGTCAGCAGATCCCGGAGGCGGGTGATGAGCGGTGGGTCCGGTGCGATCTGCCGGCCCTCGGCCGTGACCCGGGTGAGCTTCTCGAAGGCCTGGAGGTGGGTGCGCGTGCGGGCTCGCGCCGTCGCCTCGGCGGTACGGTGCCTGGCCTCCTTGCTCATCGACGAGGCCAGCAGCTCCCGCATGCGGTCGGCGTCGTCCTGCGCGTACCAGATGTCCAGGGTGCGCATGGCGGCGAACTCCCGCATCCGCTCGCGGTAGGCCTGCACGCAGGTCCGCACCGCGCCGTTCTGTTCCTCGAGCGAGAAGCCGTTGGCCCGGCCCGCGATCGCGAAGCTGGCCGCCAGACGCTTGACATCCCATTCGAACGGCCCGGCCAGGGTCTCGTCGAAGTCATTGATGTCGAAGACCAAATGACGCTCGGGCGAGGCCAATAGCCGGAAGTTGAGCAGGTGGGCATCCCCGCAGAGCTGCGCGGTCAGTCCGGTGTTCGGGAGGGGCCCGAGGTCCGAGGCTATGATCGCTGCCGCGCCTCGGTAGAAGCGGAACGGGGACTCGAGCATGCGGCCGTAGCGGATCGGTACCAACTCGGGCAGTCGCGTGGCCGATTGACGCTCAATCACCTCAATGGGGTCGGGCCGTTCCCGCTCCGCGTCGAACCGGCTGTGGTTCGAACGCGGGGCGCGCGTGCGCGCGCTCCTGCCGTGCGCCGCCCTCTCGGCCGGTGACAGGGAGGCCCTGATTGCGTTCGGCGTGGCCATGGAAACCTCCTGGACTGCCGTCCTCGTACCGAGGAGCCCTACTCCGGCGGTGGTTCCCGGCCCTGGCGCAGCAGCACCGCCCGGATCGCGTTCGAGAGCACCCGTGCGGCGACGCCCACGAGCAGCAGTCCGCCGGTCATCTGAAGCATCGTCACCACCCGACCCGTCTGGGAACGGGCGGTGATGTCGCCGAACCCGGCGGTGCTGAACGTGGTCAGCGCGAAGTACGGGGTTCGCGCGAGGGACATGGCCGTCGCCCGGAGTCCCGGGCCCGGTCGTCTGCGACAGGTCGCGCGCCCCGACCGGGTGGGCCCTGTCCGCGTAGCCGCTGGATCGTTCATCTCGTGTCTCTTCGTCCGGACCGCAGTACGCCGGGGCAGGTCTTTCCGCACCACCTCATCGCCCCGGCGGTGCGTACGGATCACCCGCCCGGGGTGACCCGGTGACCGGCGGTCGGCGGGACGCTGGCTCAGTGAGATCCCCACACACCGCCCCGTCGGCGGTCCGGGAGCGATCCGCTCGATCGCGCGAGGAGGAGCCATGACCGTGTCGCGTGATCCGGCACCGCGTACCGGACCGGAACACATGCCCGGCGGGGCGGCCCCCGGGCAGGCCGGAGACCCCGCGGAAGTGCTGGGGGAACTCGGGCGCTCGTGGACGTGGATCCTGGGTTCCGCGGTCGCCACGCTCGTGCCCGGCATCCTGGTACTGGTCTGGCCGGACGAGACCCTGCACGTCCTTGCGGTCCTCATCGGCCTGTATCTGCTCGTCATCGGAGCATTCCGGTTCGTCGCGGCCTTCGGCCGGGACGAACTCGGCCAACGGCTGCCCGGGCTGCTCCTCGCGGTGCTGTACGTCCTGGCCGGGGTGCTCTGCCTGAGGAACCCGTTGCAGACCATCGCCGCGCTCTCGTTGATCGTCGGGATCGTCTGGCTGGTGTCCGGGATCCTCGCCCTCTACGGAGCCATCGCCGCCAAGGACCTGCCCCACCGGGGCTTCGTCATCGGCGCCGCGGTGATCGCCATCCTCGCGGGGATCGTGGTACTGGCCCTGCCCACCGAGTCGGCCCGGGCGCTGACGCGGCTGCTCGGTCTGTGGCTCGTCCTGCTCGGCCTGGTCGAGGTCGTGGTCGCGTTCGCATGGCGGGCCGCACTCCGCAGGTCCGGGGTCGCGGAGCCGCAAGGCAGCGGCGGGACAACCTGAGGGACGAGCACCACCAGTGAGCCATGGTCGGGAAAACCGCTCACCCGCCTCGGGTGAGGCCGCCCGGTCCTTGCCGTGGGCACGCTGAAGACCGCACAGAACGGCTGCCGGGCCGAAGCCCGGGACGGAGGAGAGACATGAGCGCGCAGATGTACCTCGCGTACGACTATCCGCTGCTGAGCGTCTTCTGGTCCATGCTGTGGTTCTTCCTGTGGATCATGTGGTTCATCCTGCTCTTCCGCGTCATCGTCGACATCTTCCGGGACGACAAGCTGAACGGTTGGGCCAAGGCCGGCTGGCTGCTGTTCGTCATCGTCGTGCCCTTCCTGGGTGTCCTGGTCTACGTGATCGCCCGTGGCAAGAACATGGGCCAGCGGGAGGTGGCGCAGGCCCGCGCGCAGCAGGAGGCCTTCGACAGCTACGTCCGGGAGACCGCCAAGGCCGGCACCGGCGGGCCCAGCAGCGCCGACCAACTCGCCAAGCTGTCCGAGATCCGCGCTCGCGGAGACATCACGGACGAGGAGTTCCGCAGGGCGAAGGAACTGGTTCTGAGCGAATCCGGCCCGTCGCAACGCGCCGGCACCTCCACCTCCGGTGGCTGAGAGCACCGCACCAGACTGAAACGAGGCAGCACGATGACCGCGACTCACACCACGCACGCGCACCCGGCCAAGCGGCACTGGGCCGAAGGCCTGACGGCTTTCGCAGCCGTCATGCTCATGATCGCAGGCGTACTCGACCTCCTCAGGGGCGTCATGGCGATCGCTCAGGACGACGTCTTCGTCACGACACGCAACTACGTATTCGCGTTCGATCTCACCGGCTGGGGCTGGGTCCACCTCATTCTGGGCGCCGTCGCCGTGATCGTCAGTCTCGGACTCTTCCAGACGGCGATGTGGGCGCGCGTGGCCGGGGTGGTCATCGCCGGATTCATCATCATCGCCAACTTCCTCTCCCTGCCATACTCCCCGGTCTGGTCGATCGTGATGATCGCTTTCTCGGGGTTCGTCATCTGGGCCCTGTGCGTGGCCCGGGAGGACGGGTCCGCCAGGCCCGTCCAGTGAGAACGGCAGCAGCCGAAACCGCGCTGAGGGCGCCACGTGGGACGACACAGCACGGAGGCGAGCGGGCCGGGAGGCCACTCCGCGGCAGCCGTCGGTGAGGGTCGTGCCGGGTGGGCGCGGCTGGCACTGCTCGCCCTGCTGACGAGCGTCCTGGTGGCGCTCGTCGCGGCCGGTCTGCGGAGCGTGCTCTGGGCGCTGGTCGGCATCGCCGGACTGGCCCTCGCCGCCGTCGGGGTGTGGTGGACTCTCGCCCACACCGGTGTGGTGCGGGTGGCGGGAGTGGTCCTGTCCCTGACCGCGCCGGTCACGGTCCTGGCGGTGTACGCCGCGTACGACATGCTGGGGCCGGCCCTTGTGTCGCTGGCCCTGTGGGTGCTGGCCATGGCGGCTGCGCGGATCTCCGTGGCGCCGGGACAGATCCATTCCGCACGCGAGCGTGAACCCGCCGAGGCACCCCGCCATCCCTGGATCCTGATGAATCCGCACTCCGGCGGCGGCAAAGTGGGACGCTTCGATCTGGTCGACAAGGCGCGGGCGGCGGGCGCCCGTGTCGTGCTGCTCGGCGCCGGCGGGCAGGACGTGGCCGAACTGGCCCGGCAGGCCGTGGCCGACGGAGCCGACCTGCTGGCGGTGGCGGGCGGGGACGGCACCCAGGCCCTGGTGGCCGAGGTGGCGGCGCGGCACGACCTGCCCTTCCTGGTGATCCCCGCGGGCACCCGCAACCACTTCGCCCTCGACCTCGGCCTCGACCGCGACGATCCGGCAACGGGTCTGGACGCCCTGGCCGACGGCGTCGAACTCCGCGTCGACCTCGGGTTCGCCGCCGACCGGGTGTTCGTCAACAATGCCTCCTTCGGAACGTACGCGGCCGTGGTCGGCGACCCCGCCTACCGCGACGCGAAAATGCAGACGACTTTGCAGGCGCTGCCGGGACTCCTCACCGGCCCCGAAGCGCCCAGGCTGCGGATGCGGGCCGACGCCGCGCGCGCCGAAGGGCTGCAGGCGCTACTGGTCAGCAACAACCCCTATCTACGCGCCGTCGACTCGGCCCACCCGGGTCGCCGGGAGCGGCTGGACTCCGGACTGCTCGGCGTGCTGTGCGTGCGGGTCGAGAACGCCGCGCAGGCGGCGCGGATGGTGCGCGGCGCCCGTTCCGCGGGCCTCCTGCGGCTTGCCGCTCAGGAGGTGGTCGTCGAAGCGGACACGGACACCGTCCCGGCCGGCATCGACGGGGAGCACGTGCTCCTGCCGGCACCTGTGGTGTGCCGGATCGCCCCAGGGGCGCTGCGGGTCCTGCGTGCCGCGCAACCGCCCGGGTACACCCCCGAGCAGACCCGCGGCCGACTGGCAACGCGTCACGCGGCTCGCGCTGGGCCCGCTGGCTCGCGGCAGGAGACGGTCCCCGGCAGCGGCCTGACGCGCAGGCGCCGTCGCGGCACTTCGCGCCCGGCGGGACATCACCCTTCGTGGCGGAGGGGGAGGACCAGCAACGGTTTCCCCCTCTCCGGACCGTGCCCGGCGCTGGTCGTGCGGAGCAAGTCCCGGCCGGGGGCTGAGGTACTTCACCAAGCTGGGCATCGTGCCGGCCGTGGCGATCGACCAGATGCGTGCCGCGATCGAGCTGCTCGAGAACGTCAAGGCCGGGACCGACGCCTGCACCATCGCCAAGCGGCACCGGGAGTTCGTCTGCACGCACCTGGGCGTGCCCATCGGCGGGAGCTGGACGCGGTGGCGCGCATCGAGGCGTCGATGTACCCGTGGCTCATGGGATCGGGGGCGTCGTGACGGGTGCGTCGTTCGTGGCGTTGGCGCAGCGGCGGGCCAGGTGCGCGAAGGCCTTCTTGAGCTCGGCCGGGCCGACGACCTCGAAGTCGGCGTCGAACCTGCCGATGGCGGCGGCCAGACCGGGCCACGACCAGGAACCCAGGACGAGCCGGCAGCGGTTCGGGCCGAGCTCCTCGACAACTCCGTCCCGGGTGTACGCGGACACGACGGCGGCGGGCAGGCAGAGGATCACCTCGCCGCGGCAGGGCCAGTCGTCAGAGCCGTCGGAGCCCCGGAACCTGCCGGCCACGAAGGCGGCCACCTCACCTCCGGGCAGTTCACGCGGGGTGAAGCGGGGCCCTGCAGGGGTGCGCGGGGTGATCCGATCGGCACGGAAGGTGCGCCAGTCCTCGCGGTCGAGGTCCCAGGCGACGAGGTACCAGCGCCCGCCCCAGGCGACGAGGTGGTGAGGCTGTACCCGGCGTGGCGGCGTCTCGGCGTTGTCCTGACCGGCTCCCGGTGGGGACGCGGGGGAGTAGTCGAAGCGCAGCACCTCGCGGGCGTGGACGGCGGCGCCGAGCGTCATGAGCACGCTGCTGTCGACCTGCGGGTCCGGCTCGGTCGAGGGCCGCTCGACGGCGGTGACCTGAAGGGTGTCGATGCGGCGGCGCAGCCGGGCGGGCATCACCTGCCGGACCGTGGTCAGCGCGCGCACGGCGGCTTCCCCGATGCCGGCGCCGGTGGTGGTGGCGAGTTGGAGTGCGACGGCGAGGGCGACGGCCTGCTCGTCATCGAACAGCAGCGGCGGAAGTTCGGTGCCGGCATCGAGCCGGTACCCGCCGTCGGGGCCCTTGATCGCCGCGATGGGGTAGCCGAGTTCGCGCAGGCGGTCCACATCGCGGCGCACGGTGCGCGGGCTGACCTCCAGCCGCTCGGCAAGCAGCGCCCCCGGCCAGTCCCGGCGCGCCTGCAGCAGCGAGAGCAGTGACAGCAGCCGCGCTGAAGTCTTCTGCATGATCCCCATACTGCCCGAAGAAGCGGCCACAACCTGTCCGCTTCTGCTGCGACTGTGGCGACCGAGCAGGAAACGATGACTCGAAAGACAGGAAGCCGATCATGTCTGTCAACACTGTGACCCACCTGAACTTCCGGGGTGACGCCCGCGCGGCACTGGCGTTCTACCAGTCCGTGTTCGACGGGGACGCGGCCGTGGTCACGTACAAGGACGCCGGGAACGTCCAGGACCCGTCCGAGGCGGACCAGGTGATGTGGGGCCAGGTGTCCGCCGGCAACGGGTTCCGCGTGATGGCCTGCGACGTGCCCGCGCACCTGCCGTGGAACCAGGGCGAGAACGCGTTCTTCGTCTCGCTCCGCGGCGACACGGCCGAGGAGATCACCGCGTACTGGGAGAAGCTCTCCGAAGGCGCGACAGTCCTGCAGCCGCTGGGTCCCGCGCAGTGGGCGCCCCTCTACGGAATGCTGCGGGACCGGTTCGGCGTCACCTGGGCCGTGGACGTCGTCGGCGAGTACGAAGCGTCCTGACCACCAGAGCCCGGGCGGTGGTCATCCGCCGCCCGGCCGCCGCCGGACGACCGACACGCGGCTCGAAGCCAAGGACTCAGCAGTGATGATGCGCGCACGGGGCCGGACCGGAATCCAGGTCAGCCCCTACGGACTGGGCACCATGATGTTCGGCCGGGCGGACAGGCCGGACCGATGACCGTTATCGGCACCCGGGCGCTGGGCCGGGCGACGCTCGCCCGGCAGTTGCTGCTCGATCGCGCCGACGTCCCGGTCCTCGACGCCGTCGCGCACCTCGGCGGTCTGCAGGCGCAGGAACCGCAGGAACCCTTCGTCGGGCTCTGGTCGCGGCTGCGCGCGTTCGACCCGGCGGCGCTCTCGGACCTGCTGACCGGGCGGCGCGTGGTGCGGACCCACCTCATGCGCCGCACCGTCCACCTCGTCACCGCCGACGACGCGCTGGCCTGGCGGGCCCGCCACGACACCATGCTGCGCCAACGGGTGCTCGGGAACTACCGTCGCGAGCTCGACGGGGTGGACCTCGACGAGCTCGCCGCGGCGGGCCGGGCGGTGATGGCCGACGACGAGCCCCGCTCGATGACCGGGCTCGCGCGGGCGGTCGCCGAGCGCTGGCCGACGCCGGGGCCGCGGGCACTGGGTGAAATGCTTGTCGCCGCCCTCGTCCCGGTGGCGCAACTGCCGCCGCGCGGGCTCTGGCGCACGAGGGCAGGAGTGCGCAATGTCCTGCTCTCCTCATGGCTGGGCCGCGAGATCGACCCGCCCTCCCGGGACGGCACCGATCCGGTCGGCGAAGTGTTGGTACGGCGCTATCTGGCCGCGTTCGGCCCGGCCGCCTCGGCCGACCTGCGCGCCTGGTGCGGCCTCGCCGGACTGCCGGCCGCGGTCGCCGCGATACGCGAGGAGCTGGTCGGCTTCCGTGACGAGCGAGGCCGGGAACTCCTCGACCTACCCGACGCGCCGCGCCCCGACCCCGACACCCCCACCCCGGTACGGTTCCTGCCCGCCTTCGACAACGCGATCCTCGGCTACCACGACCGCAGCCGGATCATCGACGACGCCCACCGCGGCCTGTCGGTCGCCGGGGCCCGCGTCGTCCTGGTCGACGGGCGGGTCGCCGCGACCTGGACCGTCGAGTCCGGCACCGTGACGGTCACCCCACTGCGCCGCTTCTCCCGCGCCGAGCGCACCAGCGTCGCCGAGCAGGGGCGGGAACTGGCGTCGTTCCTCTCCGACCATGACAGCCGGCGCATCCGGGTCGCCGCGTCTCCCTCCTGAGCGACGCACCCGTGACCTGCTTGCGCTGAGTACGGGACCGAGTGGCGCGCTCCGGTTCACGCTGGTGAAGGGCCTGGAGGGGATCGGTGTCAGCCGGGCTTCTCGCCGGTCTCGCAGATCTGGCGGGCGATCGCGCGCAGCTTGATGTTGTGGTCCTGCGACGCCTTCTTGAGCAGCTTGAAGGCCGTGTCCTCGGTCAGTCCGTACCGCTCCATGAGGATGCCCATGGCCTCGCCGATCTCGTGACGGGTCTCCAGGGCGTGGCCGAGCTGCTGATGGGTACGGGCCGCGGAGAAGGCCACGGCCGCGTGAGAGGCGAGGATCCAGCCGGCCCGGCGAGCGGCCTCGTCGAAGGTCCGCGGCCGCCGGGAGTACAGGTTGAGCGCGCCGAGCTCGTCGTCCTCGGTGAAGAGGAGAATTCCCATCATGCTCCCCATGCCCAGTTTCCTCAGCTCGAGGGCGAAGTGGGACCAGCGCTCATTCGGCTGGTCCAAGTCCTCGATGGCATAGACCTGCTGACGGTCCGTCACGGCGTCGAAGCACGGGCCTTCGGCCAGATCCTGCTGGATCCGGTCCGCGCGGCGCACCACATCGCTCGTCGCCGCGAGGGCCTGCACCTCACCTCGTCGCACGGTGAGAATGCCGGCGTCGTCGCATCCGTTGATCAGAACCGTCGCATGATCCACGATGCGGTCCAATGTGTCCTGGACCGAGTCCTGGGCGAGCAGATCCCGCGCCATTTCCGCGAGGGCGACGGCGAATTGCTCCCAGACCTCGCCGTCCTCGTGCGACATGTGCCACCTGCTTATTCGTTGAAGCGCCCGCGCCGCTCATGCTCGGTTCCATCTTGCCACCCTCGCGTCCTCACCGCGCCGAACAGGCACCCTCGGGCGCCGTGCCCGCGCATCGCCACCCCGTGTTCTTTCATGTTCAAGCAGTGTGATCACGCACAGACGCCGCCCTCTGTCGGTGGGCTCCGGGGAGTGCTCCGGGAGGGCTCGACCGCGTTGTCAGTGGCCTCCGGAACAATGACCTTGCAGCGAGAACGTCACCGCTCCCGGCGGTACGCGATCGAACCCGTCCGTAGAAAGGCCCGCCCGCACATGACGCCCCCTCTCCACCGCCGCCGCGTGCCGCGAGCCCTGGACGGAGTCCGCTGACGATGCTCCGAGTCCTCCCACGCACACCCGCTCCACTCGGCCCCGGCGGTTCCGAGGTTCTGCGTCTCATCACCGTGCAGCGCGTTTCCGTCTGTCTCATCGTGCACGCCAACGGCCGCCGCCGGTACGGCTACTGGCAACCCTTCAGTTCCCGTGCCGGGCGGGGAGGTTGTTATGTGGCTCTGTCCACCGACGAGTGCGACGCGCTGCATGCGGCGGGGCGAATCGTGCTGGGGGACCCGGTGGTCGATCCTGCGAAGACCACGTACCCGGTGCGCCTCGCCGTGCGGGGTGCACAGGCCCCGGCAAGTGCATCCCGGCCGGCCCTCACGGCCTGAGCTCATCAGCGGCGCGGCCCGGGACCGTCGCCTGGGCAGCAGCGGGCCCGCCGCCAGAGCACGGCGGGCCCTGCACCATGGGTCATCGTGAGTGGCGGAAAATTTCCTTCATCTTTTCCTTGGCCTGGCGGGTGTCACCCTTCACCTGCTCCGCCTTGCCTTCGGCAGTCAGACGCTCGTCGCCGACAGTACGCCCGGCGGCCTCTTTGGCCCTGCCCTTGGCCTGCTCCGTCTTGGCCCGTGCCTTCTGGTTCCTGGCCACTGCGGATCACGTCCTCACTGCTTCGACTGTGCCGTCTACGACTACGACTGACCGGGAAAAACCAGTCCAAACCGACCGGTCACGATCGGTGCACGGTGCGCAAGATTCGTCACAGTCCGTGACGGTGCCGGACGGGGTTCAGGGGTTCAGGCACCAGTCCACGAGCGGGGCGATGCTGTCGTCAACCTGATGGTCATCGGTCGTGGTCACCGCGGCCGTGCAGAAGTATCTGACCTCCCCGAACTCCAGCTCCATGGCCTGGACAAGATTGTGCAGGCCCAGCTTCTCGCGCAGCCAGTCGCGGGCGCGGACGCTGTCGTGGAGGCGGTCCGGGGCCAGACCGTGCTCGGCCAGCAGGTCGGTCTTGCTGATCGCCACGGCGAGGCGGCAGTTGTGCAGCGGGGTTTTCATCGCGCGTTCGGTCTGGACCGAGGGGCTGAACACCGCCTCCGGTGAGACCGAGGAGGCGAGGGTGCGGTCCAACAGACCTTCCGGTGACGGCTCCAGCCGGGTCCATTTACAACGGCGCCGGAGGATCCCGTACGTACCGGGCCGGATGTCCTCGTGCCGGCGGCGACAGGTCTCACTCGGACACTCGTACGTCGGGTAGGGGACGCGCTGGTAGCAGTGCGGACGCAGCATCCCGGTGACGACCGGCTTACGCCCGCCTCGTCTCTCCGCGCGAGCCCCTCAGTTGTTCCAGCTCTCGTCGTACGGGTCGTGCGGAGTCGTGACCGGCCTGGCCCCGCTGACGTCGAGGAACGGGATGATGCCGCCGTTGACGGGATCCTTGGTGCGTTTGCCGGTGTAGGTGCCGGTGACCTCGAGCCAGGTGTCCGGTTGGAGAACGGGCGGAATCCGTCCGGTCAGGCCGACCTTGACGGGTTGGGCATCCGCGGCGCAGCAGTTGAGGGCCATGCGGACGAGATAGGGCGTACCGGCGCGGTCGAGGGCGACGAAGCCGGTGATCCTGATCCGCCGGTCGCCGAGGGAGCGACCGTGTCCGTAGGCCGCGCGGCCGGCGTAGTCGACGAGGCTGAGCGGGACGGGGTCGCCGGCGGGGAGGGCGGGGTAGCCGAAGGGCGCCTGCAGGGCCGTACCAGTGCGCATGGCGCTGTAGGAGCCCAGGGCGGGCGGTGCGACCAGGATCAGGGCGAGCAGGGGGAGGATGAGGAGCCAGGAGATACGCGGTTCGCGGTGGGCGTGACCGTCCCCGTCCCCGTCCTCGCTGTGCCCGCCCTGGTCGTCTCTGTGGTCAACCTCGGGTTGGCTCTGCTTGGTCGTGCGCGCCCCGCGCAACTCGTACCAGACCGTGGCGAACGCCGCGACGATCAGCACAGCCCCCGCCCCGAGCAGCAGGGGCTGCAACCCGGCCTTGACGTACCGCAGGTAGAGATCCGTGGCACCGGCGTGCAGCACCGCCGCGCCGACCAGGAAGAGCACGGCCGCCTGCGCCTGCCGGTTCACAGCAGCACCGCCCCGACCAGGACCGACATGAGAATCGCCAGGGCGAAGGTGGCGGGAGCGAACCGCAGCGCGAACCCGCGGCCGAACGTGCCGACCTGCATGGCGAACAGCTTCAGGTCGATCATCGGTCCGACGACGAGGAACGCCAGCCGGGCGGTGAGCGAGAACTGGGACAGCGACGCGACCACGAACGCGTCGGCCTCGGAGCAGATCGACAACAGCACGGCGAGAACCGCCAGGGCGAGCACCGACACCACGGGGTTGCCGGCCGCGGCGTGCAGCCAGCTTGCCGGTACGACGGCCTTGAGTGTGGCCGCGGCCATCGCGCCCACGACGAGGAAGCCGCCGGCGTGCATCACGTCGTGCCGTACGGACCCCCAGAACGCCGCCCCCTTGCCGAGGCCCTCGTGCGCCGGGCGGGCCGGTGGGCGCAGCCAGTCGGTGCGGCCGAGGCGTTGCCACAGCCAGCCCATCGCGCAGGCCACCAGCAGACTCGCCACGAACCGGGCGAGAACCATCTCCGGATCGCGCGGGAACGCCACGGCCGTGGCGGTCAGCACGATCGGATTGATGGCCGGGGCGGACAACAGGAACGCCAGCGCCGCGGCGGGCGTGACGCCCCGGCGTACCAGTGCCCCGGCCACCGGCACGGAGGCGCACTCGCAGCCGGGCAGGACCGCCCCGGCCATCCCGGCCACCGGCACCGCCAGGGCGGGCCTGCTCGGCAGCGCGCGGGCGAAGAACGACGGCGGGACGAACACCGCGATGACCGCCGACAGCAGCACCCCGAGGACGAGGAAGGGCAGCGCCTGGATCACCACCGCCACGAACACGGTCATCCAGCTCTGCATCACCGGCGCGGCCAGCGCCCGGCGGACCGGCCCCTGTGCCGCGACCACCAGGAGCAGCAGCATGGTCAGGACGAGGGGGGAGTTGATCTGCCAACCGCGCCGGCCCTGCCGGTCATTCGCGTCGCGGTGGTCAACCGGGGGCGGGGCCGCCTTGGTGATGGTCACGGGTGAGGTACCTCCGGTAGGGAAGGGCTCGGTGGCTGGTGCCCCTCGACCTTGAGTACGCCGGTTCGGGCACAGCTTCTCACCGCGTGCCCCGACCTTTGCCAGCCGGTTCCCTGTTCGTCGGCGCACCTTGAAGGTTCGCCCTCGTACCTTGAAGGTCCGGAGTGGTCGACCTACGCTCCACTGAACACGTCTGGACGGGTAGGTCGACGATGGCGGACTCACCGGACTCCCTCGACAACAGACCCGCGGGCCGCCGGCTCCAGGTGGAGACGCATGGGCTCGACGTGATCGCGGACGCCGAGCGCAAAGGCACTCCGCGGACGCTGTTCTGGCCCTGGTTCGGGGCCAATGTCTCCATCCTGGGGCTCAGTTACGGCGCCTTCGCGCTCGGCTTCGGCATCTCCTTCGGGCAGGCGCTGGCCGCCGGGGTGATCGGCATCGTCTTCTCCTTCCTCCTGTGCGGCTTCATCGCGGTGGCGGGCAAGCGCGGCTCCGCCCCGACGATGGTGCTCAGCAGGGCGGCGTACGGCGTACGAGGCAATCGGCTGCCCTCGGTGATCTCGTGGATGCTGACCGTCGGCTGGGAGACCGTGCTCACGGCGCTCGCGACCCTGGCCACCGCGACGGTCTTCGGGCGGCTCGGCTGGGGCGGCGGCACCGAGACCAAGGTGGTCGCCCTGATCCTGGTCGGCGCGCTGATCGTGGTCGGCGGAGTGATGGGCTTCGACCTGATCATGCGGCTGCAGACCGTGATCACCGTCGTCACCGGTGTACTCACGATCGTGTACATCGCGCTGGTCGCCGACCACATCCACTGGCACACCGTGAGCGCCGTACCGGCGGGCTCCGCGCAGGAGTTCATCGGCGCGCTGGTCTTCATGATGACCGGCTTCGGACTGGGTTGGGTGAACGCGGCCGCCGACTACTCGCGCTATCTGCCGCGCTCCTCCTCCAGCCGGGGCGTGATCGGCTGGACCGCCTTCGGCGCCTCGGTGGCGCCGCTGCTCCTGCTGGTCTTCGGGCTGCTTCTCGCGGGCTCCTCCGGCGACCTCAGCAAGGCCATCGCCCTTGACCCGATCGGCGCCCTGACCACCATCCTGCCCTCGTGGTTCCTGGTCCCCTTCGCCGTGGTGGCCGTGCTCGGTCTGGTCGGCGGCGCGGTCCTGGACATCTACTCGTCCGGCCTTGCGCTGCTGTCCGCCGGTCTGCGCGTACCGCGCTATCTCGCGGCGTTCGCCGACGGAGTCGTGATGATCGCGGGCTCGGTCTACATCGTCTTCCTCACCGATAACTTCCTCGGCCAGTTCATCGGCTTCCTCACCACGCTGGGCGTCCCCGTCGCCGCCTGGTGCGGGGTCATACTGGCCGACCTGGCGATGCGCCGCCGCGATTACGACGAGGGAGATCTGTTCCGTACCGGCGGCCGGTACGGCGACGTCCCGCTCCAGCCGCTGTTGCTCACCCTTGCCGCCACCGCGCTCGGCTGGGGCCTGGTCACCAACTCGGCCGCGAGCTGGCTGGAGTGGCAGGGCTATCTGCTCGACCCGTTCGGACTCGGCGGCAAGACGGGAGCCTGGGCATACGCCAACCTCGGCGTCCTGGTCGCGCTCGCCCTCGGCTTCCTCGGCACACTGGCCCTCGGCCTTGGCCGCGTGTGCGCCCAGGAGCGACAGGACGCGAGCCCGACGGCGAGCGAGGAGGTGCTGAACGCATGAGTGCTGAGCACACGCCCCCCGACCGTCCTGAGCACACGCCCCCCGACCGTACTGAGCCGACGCGCACCGAGCGCACAAGTGCCGCCACACCGCGCGGCCTGCTCAGCGTCATCGACATGCAACGCGTGTTCGCCGAACCCGACAGCCCCTGGGCGACCCCGCGTTTCGACGAAGCCGCGGCAGGCGTACGACGATTGCTGCCGGCGTTCGGCGACCGCGTCACCTTCACCCGCTTCCTCGCCCCCGAAAAGCCCGTCGGGGCCTGGCGCGCGTACTACGGCCAGTGGCCCTTCGCACTGCAGCCGCCAAAGGCCCGCGTGTGGGAGCTGACGGACGAATTCGCGGCGCGCGCGACGCACTTGGTGGACGCCACCACCTTCGGCAAGTGGACCCCCGAACTGGCCGATCGCGTCGGCGTCGAAGGACGTCTGGTCCTGGCCGGAGTCAGCACGGACTGCTGCGTGCTGTCCACGGCGCTCGCCGCCGCCGACGCCGGAGTCGAGGTGCTGGTCACGGCCGACGCCTGCGCGGGCGTCGACGACGACTCGCACGCCAAGGCCCTCCATGTGATGGACCTGTACCGACCGTTGATCCGCGTCGTAACCGTGGATGAGGTGCTCGCGGGGGATCCGTCCTGACCGTGGTCCGGCTCAAGCACCAGCAGATCGCTGAGGTGCTCGCCAAGGGGATCCGCAGCGGACACCTTCCGGAGGGGGAGCAGTTGCCGGGCGAGCACGCCCTCGCCCAGCGCTTCGGTGTCAGCCGCACCACGGCGTGGGCCGCGCTCGCCGAGCTGAACGAGGCGGGGCTGATGGCCACCCGCACGGGCAAGGGCTCGTACGTCCTTTTCGACGGCCGCCCGCTGGAAGACCGGCTCGGCTGGGCGCACGCCCTGGCCGTCCAGGGCATCGATACGCGGGTGCGGACGCTCGCCGTCGAGGAAGCCCAAGGCGAGGAGCTGACCGGTCAACTCGACCTGAACACGGCCATGTTGAGCGCCGCTCGGCCCTGGTGCGCACGGGCCCCGACGGCCGTCCGCTGGACGACCGGCTCGGCTGGGCGCATGCCCTGGCCGTCCAGGGCATCGACACGCGGGTGCGGACGCTCGCCGTCGAGGAAGCCCAAGGCGAGGAGCTGACCGGTCAACTCGACCTGAACACGGCCATGTTGAGCGCCGCTCGGCCCTGGTGCGCAGGGGCCTCGACGGCTGCCTGCTGCACCACGACGGCGCGCTCGACGCGATCCCCGGTTTGACCGGCCGGGCCATCGACCTCAACGGCGCGGGCGACGCGCACACGGGGGTCTTCATGGCCGGCCCGCGGGCTGACCCCGGCCGCCGCGCCGCGCCGACGAGTCGGCCGCGATGGCCGTCATCGCGGCCGGGCCCGCGACCGCGCCCGACACGGACGCCCTCGACGCGTTCCCGCGTCAGTCGCGGCCCGCGCCCCGATAGAGGTCCAGCTCTCCGTCCAGCTCGACCGCGAGCACGGTGGCGTACGCGTCGAGTTCCTCCGGGGCCGGCGCGTCGATCCAGGTCACGCCAGGAACCGCGTCCAGGCCGCCGGTGATGTGGTGGTCCAGTTCGGTGCCCGTGCCGAGGACGGACACCCGCCGTACCGCGTTGCGCAGTCCGCGGATCGAGATCGACTCGCGCGGTGCGTCGAAGCACATCAGGTAGAGCGTGCGCCGGTCGGCGGACAGGGTGCTGGGGCCGTAGTGGTGTCCGGCGGGCAGCCCGGCGACCGTCCCGTACACGGCGTCGGCGTGCTTCGCGATCCACGCGCCGAGTCCCTCGACGCGTTCGACCTGCTCCTCGGGGATCGTCCCGTCCTCCCGGGGGCCGACTCCGAGCAGCAGATTGCCGCCCATCCCGATCGTCTCCGTGAAGTAGCGCACGAGCTGGCGCACCGACTTGAAGTCGCGGTCCTTCGGCCGGTAGCTCCACGAGTCGTTCACGGTCAGGCACAGTTCCCAGGGGCCGTCCGGGGCCCGGAGCGGGACGCCCTGCTCGGGAGTGGCGTAGTCGCCGTAACTGAGCATGCGGGCGTTGAGGACGGTGTCCGGATTGCCCGTGCGGATCAGCTCGGCGAGTTCGCGCATCCGCCACTGCTCCTCGGTGCGCTCCCACTCGCCGTCGAACCAGAGCAGGTCCGGGCGGAAGCGGTCGACGAGTTCGCCGACCTGGCCGTCGCGGTAGGCCAGGTAGCGCTCCCAGGCCGCCGGGTCCTCCTTGCCGGGCTCGGCGTGGGAGTACGGGCTCGGAGGCTCGTCGCCGGGTTCGACGTGCCTGATGCTCGGGTAGTCGGGGTGGTTCCAGTCGGAGTGCGAGTAGTAGAGGCCGACCTTCAGTCCCCGCTCGCGCAGAGCCTCCGCGAATCCGCTGACCAGGTCACGGCCGGCCGGTGTGTGCCGGACGACGTTCAGGTCGCCGTGGGCGGTGTCCCACAGAGCGACGCCGTCGTGGTGCTTGGTGGTCAGCACCGCGTACTGGGCGCCGACACGGGCGAAGAGCTCGGCCCAGGCCTGCGGGTCGTAGTGCGACGCAGTGAAGCCGTCGAGCTGTTTCATGTATTGCTCGTGCGAGACCTCGCCCGTGTAGAAGGACCAGGACTCGGCCCAACCGTCGACGGCGTAGATGCCGTAGTGGATGAAGATGCCCAGCTTGGCATCGGTGAACCAGGGTTGCATCGGCATCCACTCAAGCTAGGCGCCGGCACTCGCTCCGCGCGTGGGCGCCGGTCACCACTACTGGTTCGTTTTCACCCTGCGCCCCGGTCGCTGTGCGATCCCCGGTAGGCGTGTGGGGCCCGGACTTCGAGGAGCCGGGACCCACCACTCTCACGTCAGATGCGGTCGGCCGCGATCAGCAGGTACTGGAAGCTGCCCTCCTTGTACGCGGTCAGCGGCCGCGACCGACTCGGCCTGCCGTCGGACGGCATCCCGCTGCTGCCCTGAATCGAACACGAGGAATGTCCCGGCTGAGGACGGGTACGCGACGGACGTTGCGCCCGGGAACGATGGTGTCCCGGGTGGCCCGTCCGCCACTACCCGGGAATCTGCCATGGACACACCCTTGAACGACCACTACCGGCCCACGGGCGCGACACCGGCTCAGGAGGCCTTGAACGCGCTCGTCGAGAACACGGAGGACATCGCCGCCCTCGACACGCTGGCCGGCAGCGACGTGCTGGTCCCCGTGCCCGACGATGCCGATGAGGAGGCCGCCGCCGACCCCACGGCCGTGGCGCTGCCCGTCCTGGACCAGCCGGGCGGCGAGCAGGTGGTGCCGGTGTTCACATCGGAGCTGGAGATGGCCGAGCTGCTCCCGTTCGTCTCCCGGTACCGCCTGGTGCCGCTCGGCGCGCTGGCCTCCCAGTGGCCTTCCGGCGACCTGTCCCTCACGATCGACGCCAGCTCGCCGCACGGTCTGACGCTCAGTTCCGAGGGCGTACGCACCCTGTTGGCCCGGCCGCAGATCTGACGGCCGCCCGTTCTCACGCGTGACGGGGATGAACGGCGCCGACGCCGCTCATCCCCCGGCGCCCCGAGGGTCCCCCGGCGCCCCGAGGGCCGCCGTGATCACAAACCAGGTGTCCGTTGCACTGAAGTCGCTCCGCAATACGAGGCCGCTGTCCGGAAACCGCAGCCGATGAGGCGCCTCGGCGGCCGACCGCCGCCCATCTGGCAATGCGATGCCCGGCCAGGGCGCGCCGCCTGTCCCTCCGGTCCCGTCCGTCGCCGTCGATGCGGGCGCTACGGAGCCACCACGTCGAGGGGACACGTCCCCGAGGCGAGCACCACCGCCTGAAGCGGAACCCCTCCGGCGTGACAATGACCCCATGAATTGGATCTCCGGCGTGGCCGGCGGACTGCTCCTGGCGCTGGTTCTCGTCAGCATCCTGCGCACCCTCGTCGTGCCCCGCGGGCTCTACTCCACGCTGGTGATCCGCTGGTGGCGCTCGCTGCGTCTCCTGCTGCGTCTCGCCGCTCCCGGCGGCAGCTACCACGAGCACGACCGCGCGCAGACCTGGCTGGCCCCGCTCATGCTGATCGGCATGCTCGCGAGCTGGCTCGGCGGCGCACTGCTCGGATTCGGACTGGTGCTGCACGCCGTGTCCACGCTGTCCTGGACCCAGTCCGTCAGGGAGGCCGGTTCCAGCCTCTTCACCCTCGGCTTCGCCAGCGGCGACCGACTGCACCTGTCCGCCGTGGACTTCCTGGCGGCGGCCACCGGACCGGTGGTGATCGCGTTGCAGATCGCATACCTGCCCACCCTGTACGCCGCCTACAACCGCCGCGAACTGGAGGTGACCCTCCTCCAGGCACGCGCCGGCGAACCCGCCTGGGGTCCGGAGATCCTCGCCCGGCAGTGGCTGGTCGACACCGAGACCGCGCTGCCCGAGCTGTACCGCGCCTGGGAGCGGCTCGCCTCGGACATCGGCGAGAGCCACTCCACGTACCCGATCCTGCTGGCGTTCCGTTCGCCGCGGCCCTACCGCAGTTGGATCGTCGGCCTGGTCGCCGTCATGGACGCGGCGGCCATGCAGCTGGCGCTCACCCCGAACAGCGCCCCGCCCGAGGCACGCCTGGTGCTGCGCGCGGGCTTCACCGCGCTGCGCGACATCGCCCGCTCACTGCGCTTCGAGTTCGACGAGGACCCCAGTCCCGAGACGCCGATCCAGCTGTCCTTCCTGGAGTTCGAGGCGGCCGTGGCGATGGTGGAGGGGGCGGGCTTCCCCGCCGAGCTGACCGCGAAGCAGGCCTGGCCGCACTTCCACGGCTGGCGGGTCAACTACGAGAGGGTCGCGTACGAGTTGTGCCGTCGTGGCGACGCGGTCCCCGCGCTGTGGACGGGTCCGCGGGACTTCGCCACCAGCCCGATCCCTCCCCAGCGGCCGAAGGACCGGCGCCCGGACGAAGGTCGTCCGGAACTGCCCCCATCCGCCGGGTAGTTCGGCCCGTCCTGGAGGGAAGATCCCCGTGAGGGTCCGATACGGAGGGGTGGGGTTCTGTTGAAAGTCGTCCTGCTGGGCACGGCCGCCGGTGGCGGCTTCCCTCAGTGGAACTGCGCCTGCGCGCTGTGCGCGGCCGCCCGCGACGGAAAGCTGCCGGCGCGGACACAGGAGTGCGTCGCCGTCAGCGGCAACTCCCGCGACTGGTGGCTGCTCAACGCCTCACCCGACATCCGTACGCAGCTGACCGGCACGCCCACGCTCGCACCCGGGCCGGGGCCCAGGGACACCCCGGTACGCGGCGTGCTCCTTACCGACGCCGAGGCCGACCATGTCATGGGGCTGACCATTCTGCGGGGCGGCGCGGGACTCAAGGTCTATGCCGCGCCTCCCGTCCTCGCCACGCTCGCCCCGCTGCGCGCCATGCTCGACCGCTACGCCCCTTGGGAGTGGACGGACAGCCTGACCGAGGGCGGGTTCGTGCTGGCCGGCGGTCTGGTCGTGACTGCGCACCCGGTCGGCTCCAAGGCTCCGAAGTACGTCTCCGGGCCCGCCGCGGACGCCCGCTGGGTGACGGCGTACCGGATCGAGGACCTGGCCACCGGGGGAGTGCTTGTCTACGCGCCCTGCCTGGGCAGTTGGACCCCCGTACTGGACGCACTGCTCACCACGGCGACCTGCGCGCTGCTCGACGGCACCTTCTACGCGGCCGACGAGATGGGCACGGCGGTGCGGGCCGCGGGTGGCCAGGCCGGGATGCCGTCCAACGGGCAGGCCGCGATGGGGCACCTTCCCGTCTCGGGCGCCCACGGCAGCCTGGCCGCGCTGGCCCGGCATCCCGGCCCGCGCCGGATCTACACCCACCTCAACAACACGAACCCGCTGCTCGATCAGGCTTCGGACGCGCGTGCGCGGGTGACCGGGAGCGGGGTCGAAGTCCTGCCGGACGGCGCGGAGTTCATGGTCTAGCGGGCGGCTCTAGCCGTTCAACGTGCGGTCCAGGACGGCGCGTTGCAGGGGGAGTACCTCGGAGTGCAGGTCGCGACCCTTGTCGGTGAGCGCGACCCATACTCCGCGGCGGTCTTCCTGGCAGACGGTGCGCTCCACCAGGCCGTCCTTCTCCAGTCGGCCGATGAGGCGGGACAGGGCGCTCTGGCTGAGATGGACCTGGCCCGCGATGTTCTGCACCCGGCAGTGCTCGCCCGACTCGGCGGCCGTGGCCGAGGCGAGGATGTCCAGGACCTCGAAGTCACTGGCTCCGAGGCCGTGCGGATGCAGCGCGCGGTCGATCCCGCACATCGTGCGCGCGTGCACCGAGAGGATCTCTCGCCACTGGTCTTCGAGGAGGGATCCGGGCGTCTTCGCTGCCATAACTGAACGGTAACAGAGATCCGGCCAGTCATTGAACGTGCAACTAGTTCGGATGTCTTCAGGGGGCTGTCGCCCGGTCGCCCTACTCGGCGGAGGGATCCTGGAGGAGCCCGATGAGGTTGCCGTCCGCGTCCTTGACCGAGGCGATGAGCCTGCCGCCGCCCACGTCCTGGACGTCCTGCAGCGACTCGGCCCCGGCGTCGAGCAGGGCCGAGAAGGTTCCCCTGATGTCGGCGACGTGCCAGTAGGGAACGGGCCCGGTCATCCCCTTGGCATGACCGTTGGGGTCCAGCCCGACATCCTGGCCCGCGTCCTTGAACCCGACGTAGTACGGCTCATCCGCGTACGGCTCCACGCCCAGCAGCGTGCTGAACAGCGCCTTTGTCTGTGCGAGGTCCTTGACGGGATAGATGATGGTCTTGAGTCCGGCGGTCATGGAGACTCCTCCGTGATGCTGCTCAGTGCGTGCGATGTTCCTGTCGCGCCGACGGCTTTCTCGTCGACGCATTCACGCTAGGGCGGGGAAGCATCGGCCGGCTTCTCGAATCCTGACCGGTCGGGAAGTGCGCCCACCGGGCGATGTCCTCGTGCTCGCGGCCGATGGCGTACTCGATCATGTCGAGGGATCCCTGAGCGGCGCAGATACGGGAGCGGAGGGCCTCGACCTCCGCGCGGAGGATGGTGGCCGGGTGGCCGGGTGGCCGGGTGGCCGGGTGGCCGCGTTGCCGGGGCGCCGACGGGCTTCGGTGCGCCCTGCCCGTGGCCGACGTGGGTGCGGCGGCGATGGTGCCGCGCTCTCCGAGGGGGCGCGACACCGGTGCCGTGTCGCCCGAGGGAAACGAACCGGAACCCGCCCCGCGGCCGGGCAGGTCCTGGATCACCCGGCCGCGGCGGGGGGCGCACCGCGGGTCCGTCAGGTCGACTCGCGCCGCACCAGCTCCGTCGGCAGGATCACCGCCGCCGGGTCCTCGCCCCCTATCTGGGCGAGCAGCACCCGCACCATCTCGGCGCTGATGCGGTCCCAGGGCTGGCGGATCGCGCTGAGGGCCGGCGTGGACGCGGTCGCGGCGGGGGAGTCGTCGAAGCCGCCGACGGCCACTGCGGCGGCACCGAGCAGCGCACCGACCTGCCGGTCTCCAGCAGCGGATGGATACACCTCGTCGTGCCCATCGCGGTGGCCAACAACCAGTGCACGATCAGCATTTACTCCGACGCCAACGCGGGAAACTGGATCAACGTCGACGACCTGACGTTCACCCCGGGCACGACCGGGCAGTCCGTCAAGGGCTCCGACATCTCCTCACTCGCCAAGAGCGAGGCCCTCGGCCGGGTCTACCGGACCAGCTCGGGCGCGACGGGCGACGCGCTCACCATCCTCAAGTCCTCCGGCATGAACTACGCCCGTCTCAAGGTGTGGGTGAACCCGGCCGACGGCTACAACAACAAGGCGCGCGTCCTGGCGATGGCCAAGCGCATCAAGGCGCAGGGCATGAAGCTCCTGGTCGACTTCCACTACTCGGACACCTGGGCCGACCCGGGCGCCCAGACCAAGCCGGCCGCCTGGGCCGGGCACTCGTACAACCAGTTGAAGACTGACGTCTACAACCACACTTACGACGTGCTGAACGCGCTGAAGGCGCAGGGCACCACGGCCGACATGGTGCAGAACGGCAACGAGATCAACGGCGGCATGCTGTGGTCCGAGGGCTCCACGGACAACTGGTCGCAGCTCGCCGGACTGCTGAACTCCGGCTACAGCGCGGCCAAGGCGGTCTCCTCGTCCACCGTCGTGGCGCTGCACCTCGCCAAGGGCGGCGACCTGACGGGCACCCGCTGGTGGTTCGACAACGCGGTCGCGATCGGTGTGGACTTCGACGCCATCGGCCTGTCGTACTACGGCTACTGGCACGGCTCGCTCTACGACTTCCAGACCACCCTGGACGACGCGGCGACCCGCTACAGCAAGCATGTCTTCGTCGCCGAGACGGCCTACCCCTTCCGTCTGGACAGCGACGACTCGCTCGTCAACCAGATCGACACGACCGGTGAGCTGGTCTCCGGCTACCCGGCCTCGACAGCTGGGCAGACCGCCTGGCTGCGGGACGTGATGAACATCGTGGAGGCCGTCCCGAACGGCCGGGGTCTCGGTGTCTTCTACTGGGAGGCCACCTGGACGGCGGTCACCGGCAACGGCTGGGATCCGACCGATGCCGCGTCGGGCAACGGCTGGGAGAACCAGGCCCTGTTCGGCTTCGACGACAAGGCGCTTCCGGCCATGTCGGTGTTCAGTCACCGCTGAGCCCCTGAGGGCCCGGCTGCCGCGACAGCCGGGCCCGGGGCCGTTCGGCCCGCTGAGCTCTACCCGTTCGGCCCCGGCCAGGGTCGCGGAAGACCGTGCGTGCCGCCCCGGGCTGCGGGACAGTAGCGGGAGACCGCCGGTTCGGAGGGGGACGAGATGCTGAAGGTTCCCGTCAGTGTGCAACGCCTGGACATACTGGAGTGGCTGCGGGACCCCGCCGCGCACTTCCCACCGCAGCGCTACGGCGACCTCGTCGAGGACGGTGTCAGCCCGGAGGCCCTCGCCGCCAAGCTCGGTGTGAGCCGCGCCGTGGCGCGCACGCATCTCGACCTGCTCACCGGGGTCGGTCTGCTGCGGGCCAAGAAGATCAGACGCCGGACCTTCTACCGACGCGACGAATGGCGGATCGCCGAGGTCGCGCACTTCTTCGAGAAGGGCTGGTAGCGGCGTGGCCCACCGGCCGCAGGAGGTACCCATGGTTCACTCGCGCGCCACCGCCCGCCCCACCCCGCTCGTAGCCAGGCGCCTCGTCCCGCTCGACGGCCGCGGCCCCGAGGACGTGGTGGCCGACTCCCGGGGCCGGGTGCTGACCGGCCTGGAGGACGGCCGCATCGTGCGCGTGGAGGGACTCGGCGATCCGGACCGCACCCGCGTCCGGGTGCTCGCGGAGACGGGCGGCAGGCCCTTGGGTCTGGAACTCCTCCCGGACGAGGGCCTGTTGGTCTGCGACGCCCGGCGTGGACTGCTGCGGATCGGGCTCGACGACGGCATCGTGCGCGTCCTCGCCGACACGGTGGCCGGTGAACCGCTGCGCTTCTGCAGCAACGTGGTCGCGCTGACGGACGGAACGCTCTACTTCACCGTCTCCAGCCGGAGTTACCCCTTGGAGCAGTGGATCGGCGACCTCGTCGAGCACACCGGAACCGGCCGCCTGCTGCGCCTCACGCCGGGGGAGAAGGAACCCGAAGTGCTCCTGGAGAGGCTGCAGTTCGCCAACGGACTCGCACCCGCGGCGGACGAGTCCTTCCTCGTTGTCGCGGAGACGGGCGAGCGGCGCCTCACCCGCTACTGGCTCGCCGGGCCGAAACAGGGCCGCGGCGAGACCTTCCTGGCCGATCTGCCCGGTCAGCCCGACAACCTCTGGCGCGCCCCCGACGGACCGATCTGGGTGGCGCTGGCCGGACCCCGCGTCGCCGCCCTGGAACTCCTCCACCGCCGAGGCCCCATGCTGCGGCACACCGCCGCCCGCCTCGCGGTGCGCGCGCCGTTCCGTCCCCCGGGCACGGCGGGGGTCATCGCGGTCGACGACGAGGGCCGTGTCCTCCATCACCTCGAACGCCGCCGCGCACGGTTCCGCATGGTCACCAGCGCCTGCGAGGCCGACGGCCGACTGGTCCTGGGGAGCATCTGGGAACGGGGGATCGCCGTGTGCGACCTGCCCGCTTCCACGGGCTGAACCGACGCGCACGGGTGGTCGTCACGGAGGGAGCCGGTCCGCCCGGCCGGTGGCCACGGGCTGAGCCGAGTGTGCGCGGCCGGGACCCCCGGCGTTACCCTGTTCACCGCCGCGATCTTGTGTCGCGGCGCGGCGGTGGGGCCCGCCGTACCCGAAACCGCGGCACGGCTGCCGCCAACGGTCCCTACTTGCGATGAGATGCGCCCCGGCGCCCGGGGCCCGGCGAGTAGGAGAAGTTCGTACATGACAGTCCCGCACCCCGAGCGGGTCGACGAATCCGACACCCCGGCCCCCTTCCGCCTGCCCACGCGGAAGGCGGCGTCCCCCTGGCACGGCCAGGGACCCGTCGTCGCGATGGTCGCGCTCGGCGGCGCCGTCGGTGCCATGGCCCGCTACGGTGCGGCGGAGCTGTGGCCGGTGCAGGCGGGCGGATTTCCCTGGGCCACGTTCTGGGTCAATGTCGTCGGCTGCGCCGTGATCGGCGCCTTCATGGTCGTCATCACCGATGTGTGGGCGGCTCACCGGCTGGTCCGGCCCTTCTTCGGCACCGGCGTGCTCGGCGGATTCACCACCTTCTCGACGTACGCCGTCGACATCCAGAAACTTCTTGACGCGGGCCACCCCGTGACCGGGCTCGGCTACCTCGCGGCGACCCTCTTCGCGGCGCTCGCGGCGGTGTGGCTCGCGGTGACGGCGGTACGCCGTGCCCTGGCATGGAGGCAGCGATGACGAGGCTGTCAGAGGAGCGCGTACGGGCCTTCCTGCCGAAGCTCGACGAACTCGTCACCGAGGGGCCGGTGATCCTCGACGACTGCGAGGTCATCCGGTACGCCGGACGGGGCGGCGCCTCCGAGGAAACCCGCCGCGACTCCCCCGACGCCGCGGAGGGGACAGCCGACGCGGCCGGAAAAGGTGAGAAGTTGTTGTGAACTGGCTGCTGGTGATCATCGGTGCCGCGGTCGGCGCGCCCCTGCGCTATCTGACCGACCGGGCGGTGCAGATGAAACACGACACGGTCTTCCCCTGGGGCACCCTCGTCGTCAATGTGACAGGCTGTCTGGTCCTGGGGCTCCTCACCGGCGCGGCCTCGGCGGGCCACGCCTCCCCGCACCTGCAGCTGCTGATCGGCACGGGCCTGTGCGGGGCGCTGACCACGTACTCGACGTTCTCGTACGAGACACTGCGGCTGACCGAGACCGGTGCGGCGTTCTACGCCGCCGCCAACGTGATCCTGAGTGTGACGGCCGGCCTGGGCGCGGCGTTCGCCGGGGTCTCGTTTGCGCAAGCTTTGTGGACCTAGGCGCCGGGCGTCCGCGCGCATAGGTAACACTGTCCCCCAGTACCGTCTACAGCACTGTCGACCAACTCCTCAGAACTGGATCCCATGAGCGTCATCAACGTCGGTCAGGCCGTCGTCCTCGGAGCCGTCGAGGGGGTGACCGAATTCCTCCCCGTCTCCTCCACCGGCCATCTCAAGATCACCGAAGGGCTGATGGGCATCCCCGTCGACGACAACGCCGTCGTCGGCTTCTCCGCGGTCATCCAGGTCGGCGCGATCGCCGCCGTGCTCGTGTACTTCTTCAAGGACATCGTGCGGATCGTCTCCGCCTGGGGGCGCGGGCTGCGCGACAAGCAGGAGCGTCAGCACCACGACTACAAGTTCGCCTGGTGGGTGATCTACGCGACCATCCCGATCGTGGTCGTGGGCCTCGCGGCGAAGCCGCTGATCGAGGGGCCGCTCGCCTCTCTGTGGGTGGTCGCGGCCTCGCTGATCGTCGGCAGCGGTGTGATGTGGGCGGCGGACCAGATGGGCCGGCACAAGCGCGGTGAGGACGACACCTCGTTCAAGGATGCGATGCTGGTCGGCAGCTCCCAGATCCTCGCCCTGCTCTTCCCGGGGTTCTCGCGCTCCGGCGCCACCATGTCCACGGCGCTCATCCTCGACCTGGACCGCGTCGCGGCCACCCGGCTGTCCTTCTTCCTCGGCATCCCCGCGCTGACCGGCGCCGGTCTGTACGAGCTGAAGGATGCCCTGGGTACGGGCGTGGGCGCCGCCCCGCTGGCCGTCGGCACCCTCGTCTCCTTCGTGGTCGCGTACGGCTCGATCGCCTGGCTGCTGAAGTTCGTCGCCAAGCACTCCTTCAACGCGTTCGTGATCTACCGGATCGTCATCGGCGTGGCGCTGTTCGGGCTGCTGACCACCGGGGTTCTCGACAGCTGAGTCGGTCCACTGATCGCGGGAACGGCCGAAGCGGTCGGCCGGGCACAGAAACCGCTGGTCACAGGGGGCGTAAAGCCGGTTTTCAGGCTTCACGCCCCCTGAATTTTTCTTTTCGCCGCCCTTGACAGCCCCCGCCGGTCACCCGGAGGATCACCTCCGTGAACCTGTCAGACAGCCAGACAGGTGGATCGGTGCCGCGGCGCGTCAGCGCCATGGAAGCGGTACTCACCCACCTCCGCGGCGCCATCGAGCGCGGCGAGTACGCCATCGGCGACAAGCTCCCCTCCGAGGCGGAGCTGTGCCGCCGACTCGAGGTCAGCCGCCCCGTGCTCCGCGAGGCGCTGCGGGCCCTGCAGGTGATGGGCCTGACCGTGTCCCGTACCGGCAAGGGCACCTTCGTGGTCGCCAACGCGGTCGAGGACCCCACCTTCGGCGACTACGCGGCGAGTGACCTGCTCGAGGTGCGCCGCCACGTCGAGATCCCCGTCGCCGGGTACGCGGCGGCGCGCCGCACCCCGGAGAACCTCGACCACCTGGCCCATCTGCTGGAGCGGATGGAGCGCGAGACCGACACCACCGCGTGGGTCGCGATGGACACGATCTTCCACATCGCCGTGGCCGAGGCGTCCCAGAACCCGGTCTTCCGCCGGGTCATCGAGGAGATCCGGGACGCGCTGGCCCGCCAGTCCGCGTTTCTGAACGAACTCGGCGGCCGCCGCGAGCAGTCCAACCGCGAGCACCGGGCGATCGTCGAGGCGCTGATCGACGGCAGTGAACACGACGCGGTGGAGGCGATGTCCCATCACCTCGACCGCGTGGAGACCACCCTCACCGACATCGTGCGCCCCGCGCACACGGACACCCCCACGGAAGGCGGACCCGAAGCGTGAGCGAGCAGTCCATCCAACAAGAGGTCCCCTCGACCGCGAAGCCGGCCGGGCACATCGACGCCGGAGATGCCGGCTACAGCAAGTCGCTGAAGTCCCGGCACGTCAACATGATCGCCATCGGCGGTGCCATCGGCACCGGCCTCTTCCTCGGCGCGGGCGGCCGCCTCGCCGACGCCGGGCCCTCCCTCTTCGTCGCGTACGCGGTCTGCGGCCTGTTCGCCTTCCTGGTCGTCCGCGCGCTCGGCGAACTCGTCTTGTACCGGCCCTCGTCCGGCGCCTTCGTGTCGTACGCCCGTGAGTTCCTGGGTGAGAAGGGCGCGTACATCGCGGGCTGGATGTACTTCCTGAACTGGGCCACCACCGGCATCGCCGACATCACCGCCGTGGCCGTCTACACCCACTACTGGGGCATGTTCTCCGACATCCCGCAGTGGGTGATCGCGCTCATCGCGCTCGCCGTCGTCCTCACGGTGAACCTGATATCCGTACGCCTGTTCGGCGAACTGGAGTTCTGGTTCGCGATCATCAAGGTCAGCGCACTCGTCGTCTTCATGCTCATCGGCATCTTCCTGCTGGTCACCCAGCACCCGGTCGACGGCCACAACCCGGGCCCGTCCCTGATCACCGACAACGGCGGCATCTTCCCCAACGGCCTGCTGCCGATGCTGCTGATCATCCAGGGCGTCGTCTTCGCCTACGCCTCCGTCGAGCTGGTCGGCGTCGCGGCGGGCGAGACCGCGAACCCCGAGAAGATCATGCCGAAGGCCATTAACTCGATCATGTGGCGTGTCGGCCTCTTCTACGTCGGCTCCGTGGTCCTCCTGTCGATGCTGCTGCCCTGGAGCAAGTACAGCGCGGACCAAAGCCCGTTCGTCACCGTGCTGTCCAACATCGGCATCCCGGCCGCGGGCGGCGTGATGAACCTCGTCGTCCTCACCGCCGCCATGTCGTCCCTCAACTCCGGCCTGTACTCCACCGGCCGCATCCTGCGCTCGATGGCGATGTCCGGCTCGGCGCCGAAATTCACCGGGGTGATGAGCCGCAGCCACGTCCCGTACGGCGGCATCCTGCTCACCAGCGGCATCTGCGTCCTCGGTGTCGGCCTCAACTTCGTGGTGCCCGCAGACGCCTTCGAGATCGTGCTCAACTTCGCGGCGATCGGCATCCTCGCCACCTGGGGCATGATCATGCTCTGTCACCTGCTGTTCTGGCGGAAGACCCAGAACGGCGAGCTGTCCAGGCCGAGTTACCGCCTGCCCGGCTCGCCATGGACCGAGATCGTCACCATCGGCTTCCTCGCCTCCGTGCTCGTGCTGATGTACGCCGACGGGGGAGCGGGCCGCACGACCGTCCTGTGCCTGCCGCTGATCGTGGCCGCGCTCGTCGCGGGCTGGTACGGAGTGCGCCGCCGGGTCGCCGGGATACGCGACGGAGCAGACGCGTGAACCCGACGATGACCTACGGCGGTCCGCTCGCCGCGGCCCCGGTGATCCGCGAACCCCTGCACGCGCCCGTCGCCCAGCTCGTACGTGGCGGCGTCATCGAAGGCGTTCACTACGGCTCGGTGGTCGTGCTGGCCGCCGACGGCACCGTGGAGCTTCAGATCGGGGACATCGAGGCCGCCTGCTACCCGCGCTCGGCTCTCAAGCCCGTCCAGGCCGTGGCCATGCTGCGGGCCGGGCTGCCGCTGGACGGCGAACTGCTCTCGCTGACCGCGGCCAGCCACTCCGGCGAGGAACGGCATCTCGCCGGGACGCGGCGGATCCTGGAGCTGGCAGGACTGCCGGAGGACCGACTGCGCAATGTCGCCGACCTGCCGTTCGACCCGGTGGTACGCGAGGCCTGGGTGCGCGACGGACGCATGCCCTCCCCGCTCGCCCAGAACTGCTCGGGCAAGCACGCGGCCATGCTGTACACGGCCCACCTCAACGGGTGGTCGCTCGACGACTACCTCGACCCGGCGCACCCGCTCCAGCAGGCCATCACGGAGATTGCCGAGGACCTCACCGGACAGGCCATCGCCCAGGTGACCGTCGACGGCTGCGGCGCGCCCCTGTTCTCCGTCTCGCTGCACGGGCTCGCCCGCGCCGCCGCCCGGATCACCACCGCCGCGCCGGGCACCCCCGAGGCGCGGGTCGCCGACGCGATGCGCGAGCACGCCGAGATGGCCTCCGGGTCCGGGCGCGACGTCGCCGCGCTGATGCGGGCCGTGCCGGGGCTGCTCGCCAAGGACGGCTTCGAAGGCGTGCAGGTCGCGGCGTTGCCGGACGGCCGGGCCGTCGCCGTGAAGATCGCCGACGGGGCCGACCGGGCGCGCGTCCCGGTGGCCGCGGCCGCCCTCGCGCGCTGCGGGGTCGACCCGGCGGCGCTCGCCGAGTTCGCGGGCGCGCCGCTTCTCGGGGGCGGCGCGGTCGTCGGGCACATCCGGCCGACCCGAGCCCTCGATCCCCTCACGCACCCCACGTACGCCTGACTCACCCCCTTCCGAAAGAAGACCCGCACCGATATGACCGCCGCAGCCCACCGCAGCGAACACGACCTGCTCGGAGACCGCGACGTCCCCGCCGACGCGTACTGGGGCATCCACACCCTGCGGGCCACGGAGAACTTCCCCATCACGGGCACCCCGATCTCCGCCTACCCGCACCTGATCGACGCCCTCGTCGCCGTCAAGGAGGCCGCCGCCCGCGCGAATGAGGAACTCGGGCTCCTCGAGCCCCGCAAGGCCGCCGCCATCGTCGAGGCCTGCCGGGAGATCCGGGACGGCAAACTGCACGACCAGTTCGTCGTCGACGTCATCCAGGGCGGCGCCGGCACCTCGACGAACATGAACGCCAATGAGGTCGTCGCCAACCGGGCGTTGGAGCTCCTCGGCCACGACAAGGGCGACTACCCGCACCTCCACCCCAACGAGGACGTCAACCTCGGCCAGTCCACCAACGACGTCTACCCGACCGCCGTCAAGGTCGCCACCGTCTTCGCGGTGCGCGGGCTGCTCAGGGCGATGGCCGTGCTCCAGGACGCGTTCGCGGCCAAGGCGGTCGAGTTCCGCGACGTACTGAAGATGGGGCGTACACAGCTCCAGGACGCGGTACCGATGACGCTGGGGCAGGAGTTCTCGGCGTTCGCGGTAATGCTGGACGAGGACCGCAGCCGGCTGGCGGAGGCCGTCGAGCTGATCCACGAGATCAACCTCGGTGCCACCGCCATCGGGACCGGGCTCAACGCCCCCGCCGGATACGCCGAGTCGGCGCGCCGCCACCTCGCGGACATCACGGGGCTGCCGCTGGTCACCGCCGCCAACCTGGTCGAGGCGACGCAGGACTGCGGTGCCTTCGTCCAGATGTCGGGTGTGCTGAAGCGGATCGCGGTCAAGCTCTCCAAGAGCTGCAACGACCTGCGGCTGCTGTCCTCCGGGCCGCGCGCGGGCCTCAACGAGATCAACCTGCCGCCGGTGCAGGCGGGTTCGAGCATCATGCCCGGCAAGGTCAACCCGGTCATCCCCGAAGTGGTCAACCAAGTCGCCTTCGAGGTAATCGGCAACGACGTCACCATCACCATGGCCGCCGAAGCCGGTCAGCTCCAGCTCAACGCCTTCGAGCCGATCATCCTGCACTCCCTGTCCGAGTCCATCACCCACCTGCGGACCGCCTGTCTGACCCTCGCCGAGCGGTGCGTCGCGGGCATCACGGCGAACACCGAGGAACTGCGTGCCGCCGTGGAGAACTCCATCGGGCTCGTGACCGCGCTCAACCCGCACATCGGGTACACGGCGGCCACCGACATCGCGAAGGAAGCCCTGGCGAGCGGGCGCGGAGTGGCCGAACTCGTCCTGGAGAAGGGGTTGTTGCCCGCCGAGCGGCTTGCCGAGCTGCTGCGGCCCGAAGTGGTCGCGGGCAGTGGTTCGGTACGTCCCTGACCGGCCGATGCGCGGCGCGACCACGTCGACGGATCGGGCGATGAGCGGCGGGACCACGTCGGCCGAGCGGCCGGTGAGCAGCGCCACCACGTTGCCCGGGCAGCCGATGGGCAGCGCGACCGGCCTGGCGGCAGAATGGTGATCATGTCCGCGTCTCCGTCGTCCTTCACCTTCCAGCCGGTCCTGGAGCGCATCGCCACCGAGATCGCGCAGGCGCCGGGGCGCGGGCGGCCCGCCGACTACATTCCGGCGCTCGCCGCCTGCGACCCGCGCCGCTTCGGCATGGCCGTCGCGGAGCTCGACGGCACGGTGTACGGCGTGGGGGACTGGCGGCAGCCGTTCTCCACGCAGTCCATCACCAAGGTCTTCACGCTCGCCCTCGACCTGGCCCGCGAGGGCGACGAACTCTGGGAGCACGTCGGCCGCGAGCCCTCCGGCAACCCCTTCAACTCCCTGGTCCAGCTGGAGTACGAAAACGGCATTCCGCGCAACCCCTTCATCAACGCGGGCGCCCTCGTCGTCACCGACCGGCTGCAGACCCGGACGGGTGACGCGGCGGGCACGCTCCTGGAGTTCCTGCGCGCCGAGAGCGGCAACCCGCGGCTCACCTTCGACAGGGACGTCGCCGCCTCCGAGGCCGCGCACGGCGACCGCAACGCCGCGCTCGGCCACTTCATGGCGTCGTACGGCAACATCGACAATCCGGTACCGGTGCTCCTCGACCAGTACTTCCGGCAATGCTCGATCGAGGCGTCCTGCGCCGACCTCGCACGCGCCACCGGCTTCCTGGCCCGGCACGGCATCCGCGCCGACGGCTCCCGGCTGCTCACCCAGAGCCAGGCCAAGCAGGTCAACGCGGTCATGCTCACCTGCGGGACGTACGACGCGGCCGGCGACTTCGCGTACCGCGTGGGCCTGCCCGGCAAGAGCGGGGTGGGTGGCGGCATCATCGCGGTGGTGCCGGGGCGTTGCACGTTGTGTGTCTGGAGCCCGGGCCTGGACGAGCGCGGCAACTCGGTGTCGGGAGTGGCGGCGCTGGACCGCTTTACGACATTGACAGGCGTGTCAGTCTTCTGAAGGGCTGAGGTACAGCGCCCCGTCACGGGCGCGGGGCTGTGACATCGTGCGGCTCCGCCGCGTGGGCGCGAACAACCCCCGCGGGCCCGCGGTCAACGAACGATCCGCAGCATTCCGGCGAACCCAGCGCAGCGACCACGCGGAGGTCACACGAAGGCCCCCGCCCAGAGGGCAATACGTCGCTCTCCGGCCACCTCGCGTTGACACGCTTTCCGAGTGTTGGCCATGGCTTTCCCCGTCGATCTCCGCCGCTGTCAGGCTCTGGGCCTGGCCGGTACCGCCTTCCTCGCGCTGGGAGGTGAAACGGCCGGGGCGCTGCCCGCGAGGGATCTCCTCGCCCCCGAGTCGGGGCGTGCCGTGCTCGGTCTGGTCGGCGTCTACTTCGGCGTCGTCCTGCTGATCGCCGCCTGGGCGCTCCTCGGCACCGTCGTACGTGGCCCCGAACCGCCGACTCCGCGCTCGCTGCTGCTCGTTCTGGCCGTGTGGGCGGCCCCGCTGCTGCTCGCGCCGCCCCTGTTCAGCCGGGACGTGTACAGCTATCTCGCGCAGGGCGCGATGGTCGACGCGCACATCGACGTCTACGCGCACGGACCGGCACAGCTGGGCGGCCCGCTCGCCGACGAGGTCGCGCCGGTGTGGCAGCAGACCACGACGCCGTACGGCCCGGTCTTCCTCGCCGTCGCCTCGGCGCTCTCCGGCCTGACGCGCGGGGAGATACCGGCAGGACTGCTCGGTATGCGCCTGGTCGCCCTGCTCGGCGTCGCCCTGATGGCGGCGGCGCTGCCCCGTCTCGCCCGGCACAGCGGCGCCGATCCGGCCGCCGCGCTGTGGCTGGGGGCGCTCAACCCCCTCGTCCTGCTCCACTTGGTGGCCGGTGCGCACAACGACGCCATCATGCTCGGCCTGCTCGGCGTCGGACTGGTGGCCGCGCGCGGGCGGTGGCATGTCCTGGGCGTCGTCCTCATCACCCTCGCCGCGCTGGTCAAGGCGCCCGCCGTGCTCGGCCTGCTGGCGGTGGTCGCGCTGCGTGGACGCCAGGGCATGGTGAAGTCCGCCCTGACCACGACCGTGGTCGCCCTCGCCACCACGGTCGCGGCGACCGCCGCGACCGGTACGGGATACGGCTGGATCGCGGCCCTGAAGACCCCTGTCTCGCCGCACAACTGGTCGCCCACCAGCGTCCTCGGCCGCGCCACCGGCGCCTTGCTCGAGAAGCTCGGCAGCGGCCTCGCACCGCTGGCCCTGCCCGTCTGGCACGCGGCCGGACTCGCGCTGACCGTGATCGTGGTCCTGTTCATATGGCTGCGCCTACGGCCCGGCCCGATCTACGCGTTGGGCCTGAGCCTGGCCGCGGTGGCCGTGTTCGGCCCGGCGATCCGGCCCTGGTACGCGCTGTGGGGACTGTTCCTCATCGCCGCGGCGGCGCCCAGCGCCTCGGTGCGTCATCGCGTCGCGGCCGCCAGCGCGGTGCTCGCGCTCGCCGTGCTGCCGAGCGGGGGACCGCCGGACGCCGAACAGGTGATTCTGGCCGTCTCCGGCGGAGTGCTCGCGCTCGTCGTGCTCTGGCAGGCCCACCAGGCGGCGCAGACACCGGTGCTCGGGCGGACGGCATGAGAGGTCTGGACGGCAAAAGAGAGCCAGACGGCAAAAGAGGACTGGATGGCGAGCGAGAGCGGGGCGGTACACAGGTGTTGATGGTCATGAGAGCGCTGAGCACCGATCGCCGGCGGCTGCTCTTCGTGCTCGGACTCGCCGCCGCCGTCGGCGTGTTCACCGCCACCGTGCCGCTGCTGCGCGACTGGTTCGACCTGCGCGTCTACTACGGGACGGTCGACGCCTGGGTCCACCACGGCGGCCGGATCTACGACTACCACGTGCCGGGGACGACGTACGGCTTCACGTATCCGCCGTTCGCGGCCCTCGGCATGCTGCCGATGGCGCTGGTCGGGCTGCGCACGGCGATCGCGGTCGAGCTGCTGCTCAACCTCGCCGCCATCGCCGCCATCGTGTGGATCCTGGTGGGGCCCGCGCTGCGCCGCTACGGCTGGTTCGGCTACGCCCTGACGGGCTGTCTGCTGGCCCTGTTCGAACCGGTCCGCGACACCTTCAGTTTCGGCCAGGTGAACCTCCTGCTGCTCGCGCTCGTGCTGAGCGACGCCTGGCTGCTGTCCACCGGACGGGGACGCCGGGCGGGCGTCGGCATCGGCCTGGCCGCGGCGGTCAAACTCACCCCCGCGCTCTTCATCGGCCTGCTGCTGCTCGCCCGCCGCTGGCGTGCCGCCGGGGTCGCCACGGCCGTCGCCGCGACGGCCACCGCCCTTGCCGCCTGGGCGGCCCCGGACGCCTCACGCTTCTACTGGACCGACGCGGTGTGGGACACGACCCGCATCGGACGTCTCGCCTATGTCTCCAACCAGTCGTTGCAGGGCGTCCTTGCCCGGCTCGTGGCACCGGACGAACCGAGCAGGGCCGCCTGGGCGACGGTCGCCGTGCTGGTCCTGTGCGTATGGGCGTGGCGGACCTCCCGCGCACTGGCCGACGAGGACTGGACGGCCGCGTTCGCCCTCACCGGGCTCGCGGCCTGTCTGGTCAGCCCGATCACCTGGGTGCACCATCTCGTCTGGCTGCTGCCGTCGTTCGCCGTGCTCCTGCACCGACGCCGGCTGCGGGTCGCGGGCGCCCTGTACGTGGTGCTGTGCAGCAGCGTGGTGTGGCTGTGGTTCGACGACGCGTCGGGTCTCGACGGATTCCTGGGCAGCAACACGTATACATGGATCACGCTGGGGCTGCTGCTGTGGCTGCCCGCCGGTCAGCCGCGTGTGGGCCGCCCGTTCTTGAGCCACAGGGCGAGGGCCACGCCGCCGGCGCCCAGCCCCGCGGCGCCCGTGATACCCGCGGCTTCGGGCCAGCCGGCTTCGTCGCTGTCCGGGAGCGCCGCGGGAGCGGGCCGGGCGGCGGAGCCGGCCGCCGGAACGCCACGCGTGTCGAGCAGCGATCCGACGGGATCTACGTGCCCGGCTGCCTTGAAGCCCCAGTCGAGCAGCGAGCGGGCCTCCTCGTAGACGGCGAACCCGCCGCCCTCCTGAGGGTTCATCACGGTGACGATGAGTGTGCGCCCGCCGCGTCGCGCGGCGGCGATGAGCGTGTTGCCCGCCTCGCTGGTGTAGCCGTTCTTGATGCCGATCAGCCCCGGGTACGGCTCCACCCCGTCGGCGCCGGACAGCAGCCGGTTGGTGTTCTCGATCTCGTACGCGCCGCCGTCGCCGGGGAACATGGCCTCGACAGTGGAGCAGTACCGCGCGAAGTCCGCGTTGCGCAGCCCGGCCCGCCCGAAGACCGCCAGGTCGTACGCCGACGAGACCTGGCCGGGTGTGTCATACCCGTCGGGCGAGACGACGTGGGTGTCGAGGGCGCCCAGTGAACGCGCCTTGGCCTGCATCCGGGTGGCCGTCGTCTTCCAGCCGCCGTTCATCGCGGCGAGCACGTGCACGGCGTCGTTGCCGGAGTTGAGGAAGACACCGCGCCACAGGTCGGCCGCGCGGTAGGTGTGGCCCTCCGTGACGCCCACCAGGCTGCTTCCGGCGCCGACGTCCGCCAGCTCCTCCTCTTTGACGGTGTGCCGGATGCCGCCGGGCAGCACCGGGAGCACCGTGAGGGCGAACAGGGTCTTCAAGGTGCTGGCGGGCGGCAGCTTGAGGTGGGCGTCGTGGGCCGCGAGCACGTCGCCGGTGCGGGCGTCGGCCACCAGCCAGGACAGCGCGGAGACGTCCTCGGGGACCTCGGGGGCCCCGGTCCGCGGCCGCACCTGTGTCCCGGGCCGGTACAACGGCGGCTGCGATGCCGTGGGCCGGGGCGCGACCGGGCCCGTTGCCGTCCGGGCGACGGCCGCACTCGGCGCGAGGGCCAGCGCGCCGACCACACAGACGGCGGAACAGGAGACGGCGGCGCGAGCGAGACGGGCGCGGGTGGCGGCGCGGGGGGTGACGGCGCGGGATGAGAATCCGATGGTCATTCCGCCAACGTAGGAACGGAGTCGCCGTACGCCGGGCTGCCAGGGCCGAGCGGCGGGATCCAGCACCCGGATGCCGCACGCGGGAGCGGTCAGGCGGCGGGCAGGGTCGGCTGGACCTGGCGGAGGAAGGTCGCGTTGTCCGGGGTGGCGCGCAGCCGCTCCAGGAGGGTTTCGAGGTTGGCCTGGCCGTCCCGCGTCTGCAGGGCGCGCCGCAGCCCACGTACGGCTGCCAACTCGGTGGAGGGCAGAAGGAGTTCCTCGCGACGGGTGCCGGACGGGGTGATGTCGACGGCCGGGAAGACGCGCCGGGCTGCCAGGGCACGGTCGAGGCGGAGCTCCATGTTGCCGGTGCTCTTAAGCTCCTCGAAGAAGTAGTCGTCGGCGCGGGAGCCGGTCTCCACCAGGGCGGTGGCGAGGATGGTGAGCGAGCCGCCCTCCTCGGCGAGGCGCGCGGCGCCGAAGAACCGCTTGGGGCCGTGCACCGCGGCCGCGTCGACGCCGCCGCTGAGGGTGCGGCCACCGGAGGCGGCCGCGTTGTTGTGCGCCCGGCACAGCCGGGTGAGGGAGTCCATCAGGATGACGACGTCCTCGCCCTGCTCGACGAGCCGCTTGGCGCGTTCGATGACGAGCTCGGCTAGCGCGATGTGCTGTTTCGGCGTCTTGTCGAAGGTCGAGGCGTACACCTCGCCCCGGACGGAGCGCCGCATGTCGGTCACTTCTTCGGGCCGCTCGTCGAGGAGCAGCACCATCAGGTGGCATTCGGGGTGGTTTCCCGCGACGGCGGCGGCGATCTGCTGCAGCAGCACCGTCTTGCCGGTCTTGGGCGGGGCGACGATCAGACCGCGCTGGCCCTTGCCCACCGGCGAGACCAGATCGACGAGGCGCCCGGCCGGACCGCTCGCCGGGTGTTCCAGGCGGAGCCGGTCGCGGGGGTGCAGTGGGGTGAGGTCGCGGAAGTGCGGGCGGCGGCGCAGCTCTTCGGGCATACGGCCGTTGATCCGCTCGACCTCGGCGAGCGCGCGGGGACCGCCGCGTACGCCTTCGACGGTGTCGCCCTTGCGCAGGCCGTAACGGCGGATCAGCGCGGGTGAGACCTGGACGTCGGTCGGTGTGGGCAGGCAGCTCTCGGCGGCGCGCAGGTACCCCTGCCCGTTGTGCGCGATGTCGAGGACACCGGAGGCCCGGGCCGGGAGTTGCTGCTGTGCAGGAGGGTGTTCGAGTGTGGTGGTCATGATGCGGGTCCTTTCAAGGACGGATTCATGAGGTCATGAGGGAGGGAAGGGGGATGTGCCGGCGGGGGAGGCGGCGTGCTCACGCCTCCGTGCGGCGGGGAGACAACACCTCGCGAACGGCGGACGGGAACAACTGCCCGCGGCCGTGCTCAAGAGGTGGTGCTGAGAAGCTGGTCCGCCGGTCGGAAAGCGACGGGCGTGTCAGCGAAATGAAGGTGAACCAGCACCGGCGCCCGAGACGGGGCGTACACAAGTGCTGACTGCACTCTACCATCCGGCGACCGGGTCTGGCTGTGATGTGCGACTCAGTGGCTCGCACGCAGACGTTGGGCGAGGGCCTCGGCTCACCGATCGAGGTCGACCGTCCACGGCCGGGGAGGCGGTGGGAATGACTCCGGACCGGAGGGAGTTGGTGCGTGTCGAGTCGCCGTCGACGAGAGAAGGTACCTCTCATGCGCGCACTGATCGTTGACCCCGCGGTCCCCGGAAAGCTGCGGCTGGGCGAGGCCCCGGACCCCGTACCCGGACCCGGTCAGGCCCTGATCGAGGTCCGGCACACCTCGCTCAACGCGGCCGAACTGTTCTTCGCGGAACGGGCCGAGCCCGGGGACGTGCTCGGCTTCGACGCGGCCGGTGTCGTCGTGGCCGCCGCGGCCGACGGCAGCGGGCCGGCGGCCGGCAGCCGGGTGGTGGGGTTCGCGGACGGCGGCGGCTTCGGCGCGCTGCGGGCCATGGACGTGGCGGACGTGGCCGTGGTGCCCGACGGGGTCGACCTGGGCGAGGCGGCCACACTGCCGGTCGCCGCCGGCACGGCCCTGCGGGCGCTGGAGCAGGCGGGACCGCTGCTCGGCCGCAGGGTGCTGGTGACCGGGGCGTCCGGTGGCGTCGGCGGATTCGCCGTGCAACTCGCGGCCATCGGAGGGGCGTACGTCGTCGCCGTCGCCGGCTCCGAGGAGAGCGCCCGGGGGTTGGCCGACCTCGGCGCGGACGACGTCGCGATCGGCCTCGCCCGGGTGACAGAGCCGGTCGATGTCGTCGTCGACACCGTGGGCGGCGACCAACTGGTCGCGGCGTACGCCCTGCTCGCCCCCGGCGGAAGCCTGCAGAGCGTCGGCTGGGCCTCCGGACAGGAGGCGCCCCTGCCCGTGGGCTCCACCCTCGGCAGCCGTGCACCGAAGGCGATCGTCTCCGTCTACAACGGCGCCGGACTCACCGACCGGCAGCCGCAGTTGCGCCGACTGCTCGACCTGGTCGCCACGGGGAAGCTGCGCGTGCCGGTCGGCTGGCGCGGGCCGTGGGACAAGATCGCGGACGCGGTGGAGGCCCTGGGGAACCGGCGGTTGCGGGGCAAGGCGGTGCTGGACGTGGGGTGAGACCGCCCCGGCGACGCGACGGGCGGTGCTTCACAGGGCGTTGACGAGGACGACGTAGACGGCGGTGCCGATGCCGACGCTCAGGATCGTGCGACTGCCGCAGGCGAGGTGGACGCCCGCCGTGACGGCGACCGCGAGCAGTGCGCACCACGTGGCGTGCGGCTCGGCGGCGATAGTGCCGTGCAGGGCGGTCACCGCGAGGACCGCGAGAATGCCCACCGGCATCCACAGCGACAGCTGCCGCACGATCGCCGAGGTGCGCAGGGTGCGCAGTGCCGCGAAGGGAACGGCGCGCAGGGCGAGGGTGATCGTGAAGACGATCGCGAGGACGGCGACGAGGTACGAAGTGCTAGGCATCGGCGGCCTCCTCGGCGGGGCGTCGGGCGGCGAGGGTGTGGCGGGCCAGCAGCAGGGCGACGAACAGGAGCATCGCGGTCAGCATGGCTACGCCCGGGGTGAGCGCGAGGGCGACGGCCGCGCTCACGCCGGCGAGCAGAACCGACGGGACCTCGCTGCGGGAGCGGAACGCGTCCAGCGTGAGCACGGTGAACAGCGCGCACAGGGCGAACTCCAGGCCCTTGATCGGTGCGGGCAGGGCCGCACCGAGGGCGACACCGACCAGGCCGCCGCCGACCCAGTAGGTCTCGCAGGCGATCTGCATCGCGAGAAGCCGGGGAGCGGAACGCTCGCGCTCGGGCAGGGAGGCGTTGACGGCGTACGCCTCGTCGATCATCGCGTAGACGGCGTACGCCTTCGCGAACGGGTTCCTGACCAGGTGGAGGGGGAACGAGAACGCATAGAACACATGCCGGAAGTTGACCACCAGGACGGTCAGCGTGACCGCTGCCAGCGGCGTGACGGTGGCCATCATGCCCACCAGCAGCAGCTCCAGAGAGCCGGCGAACGCGGACAGGGACAGTGCGGGTGCGAGCCACCACGGCAGATGCGCCTGGATGACCAGCAGGCCGAGCGCGATCCCGAGCGGGAAGATCCCCAGTCCCGCGGAGAAGGAGTCGCGCACGCCCGCGGATATTTGCCACCGCCGGGTGGCCGCGGCCGACGGGGGATCGGACATGAGGGTTGGAGTGTCTTGTTGCACCCGTCCATGGTCCCGTGAAACCCGCGCCATGTGGTTGCTAATATTGCGCATCTGGACCGTCGTGGTGCAATCTTCTTGCCATGGATGCCGCCGACCGAGCAATCATCACCGAGCTGGAACGGGACGGGCGGCTGACGAACGTCGAGCTGGCCCAGCGGGTCGGGCTCACCACCGGTCCCTGTCTGAGGCGCGTTCAGCGGCTGGAGGCCGACGGCGTCATCCGCGGCTACCGGGCCGTCATCGACCCCGCCGCCGTGGGACGCACCTTCGAGGTCCTGATCGACCTCACCCTCGACGCCCAGGACGCGGAGACCGTCGAGCGTTTCGAGGAGACTCTGGCGCAGGCGGACGAGGTCATCGAGTTGCGCCGGCTGTTCGGCAGCCCCGACTACTTCGTTCGCGTGGCCGTCGCCGACCTGGCCGCCTACGAAACCTTCCTCAGTACGCGCGTCATGACCATCCCGCGCATCAAGAACGTCACCTCGCACTTCACGATGAAGAACGTCAAACCGGCCCCGTAATCGAGGACCGGGGACGCTCGGCCGCCGCCCAGGAGGCGAGGAAGCGCAGGCCCTCGTGCGACGGTGTGCCGGGTTCTGCGGTCCAGACACATAGCTGCTGGTCGGGGTCGGTGGTGCAGGTGAGGGTGTCCCATTCGAGGGTGAACTCACCCGCGACCGGGCTGCCGGACTCGGGGCCGGTCTCCTCCACTTCCCCGGCGGGCACAACGGCAACTTCACCCATCCGAAGGGCTTCGCCGAGATGCTGCGTACGGTGTTGTGAGCGGGCAGAATCGATCGTCGTACGGCCCGACTCGGCACCTCGACAAGGAGAATCGGTGGACACCTCACCCGTCGCACCGCACCGTATGGACCCGGCCGGCGGCTGCCCGCATGCCGACAACGCGCGGCTGCTCGCACGAGGCGCCGTCGCACCGGTGGTGCTGCCCGGTGGGGTGGCGGGGATGGCGGTGCTCGGGCACGAGGCGTTGAAGGAGTTCCTCGCGCACCCCGAAGTCGCCAAGGGGGCGGAGCACTTCACTGCGCTGAGGGAGGGGCGGATAGCCGCCGGATGGCCGTTGACGACCTTCGCGACCGTACGGGGGATGACGACCGCGGACGGGGAGGACCACCGGCGGCTGCGGTCGCTGGTCAGCAAGGCGTTCACCGCACGTCGGGTGGAGCAACTGCGGTCCCGTATCGAGGAGTTGACGGCCGGATTGCTCGACGGCCTTCACCATGCGGCCGAAGACGGTGGGGGAGTCGCCGATCTGCGCCGGCACTTCGCGCTGCCGCTGCCGATGGGGGTCATCGGCGAGTTGCTCGGGGTCGACGCGGAGTACCGCGACCGGCTGCACCACTTGTCGAACCAGGTGGTCGCCACCGACATCGGCCCCGAGCAGGCGGTCGCAGCGAACCGGGAGCTGGTGGCCGTCCTCAGCGCCGTGGCCTCCGCACGTGCCGAGGAACCCGGCGACGACCTCACCAGCGCGTTGATCGCCGCCCGGGACGAGGAGGGCGACCGGCTCAGCCAGGAGGAACTCATCGGCACCCTGGTGCTGATGATCATCGCCGGGCATGAGACCACGCTGAACCTCATCACCAATGCGGTACGGGCGTTGTGCGGCCACCGGGATCAACTGGACCTGGTCACCAAGGGCGAGGCGAGCTGGACGGACGTCGTCGAGGAGACGCTGCGCTGGGACGCGCCCGTCAGCTACTTCCCATTCCGTTATCCGGTGCGGGATCTCACCCTCGACGGCACCGTGATCCCCAAGGGCACGCCGGTGCTCGCCGGTTACTCGGCCGCGGGGCGCGACCGAGCCGCGCACGGAACCGATGCCGACCGCTTCGACGTGACCCGGCCCGGAAGGCCCGGCGCCGCCCGGCACCTCTCTCTCGGGCACGGCGCTCACTACTGTCTGGGTGCCCCGCTGGCGCGCCTGGAGTCCACCATCGCGCTGGAGCGGCTGTTCACCCGCTTCCCCGACCTCGACCTCGCCGTGTCCGAGGCGGAACTCTCCCGTCACTCCAGCTTCGTGGGCAACAGCGTGCGAGCGCTCCCGGTGCGGCCGGGGGTCTCCCGCGGCTGACTCCGCGGGCTGCCGGGATCCTTCGCCGCTGACCCCGCGCATACCAGCCATACGACACCGCGATGGCCCTGAGCCGCCCCTTTTCTTGTTCTCGCCAAACGCCGCACCTACGCTTCCAGCACCGCACACCGGCGGCACTGGACAAGTGACACGGCAATCATGGGTCGACTGGCCGGAAAAATCGCTTTCATCAGCGGCACGGGAGCTGGAATAGGGCGGTCCGCGGCTCAGATATTCGCCTCGGGAGGCGCCACCGTTTCGGCAGCGACATCGACTCCGACGCCGCTGCCGAAACGGTGGAACTCGTCGAGAAGGCCGGTGGAGTCATGCGGTCCCTCGCCCCGGTGGACCTGTCCACCGAAGCGGGCGCACGGGAGTGGATCGAGGTGGGGATCGCGGCGTTCGGGGGATCGACATCCTCTACAACAACGCCTCCGCCCTGCGGAACGGGCCGTTCGAGACCATGCCCGCCGAGGACTGGTACTTCACCATCAAGAACGAGCTCGACATCCCGTACTTCTGTACGCAGGCGGCCTGGCCGCACCTGATCGCCCGCGGGGGCCGGACCCCTCGCCGTTGTCAACGCGGGCAGCGACAGCGCCAGGGCGGCGGCCCAGACCGCGCTCGGCCACGGGATGGCCCTCGGGGTGGTGATCTGCGGCTGCGCCTCACTGCTCGGCGCGGTGGTCACCCTGCTGCTGGTCCGCAAGAACACCGCCCGCGCGGCGGTCGGCGTAACAGGCGAGTCGGCGGCGGCGCAGGCGGCCGTCTAGGACGCGGGTCCACGAGAAGGGAGCCGGGGCTCGCGCCCCGGCTCCCTCGCGCGTCCCGTCGTACGCAGAAGAATCTGGAAGGGTGTCGATTCGGAGCCGCCCCGTTCGTCGGTGGGGTGTCAGGACCTCATGAGCATCTGGAGGAACCATGAAGTACATGCTGCTGGTCTGCGGCGACGACACCGCCGACGCCTCCGGCATGGCACCCGTCGAACCCTGGGTCGAGGAGTTGGGCGCCGAGCGCGGCGTACGGCTGCACGGCCACCGGCTGCGGCTCCCCGCCGAGGCGGTCACCGTGCGGGTGCGCGACGGGGAAGTGCTGCGCACCGACGGCCCGTTCGCGGAGACGAAGGAGTACGTCGCCGGGTTCGACATCCTCGAGTGCGACACCATGGAGGAGGCGATCGAGGCGGCGGCCAAGCACCCCGTGGCATCCATCGGGGCCATGGAGGTGCGCGCGTTCTGGGACGACGAGGACGCCGAGGCGGAGATCCGCCGGATCGACAACGAGCTGACCGAGGCTCTGCGCGAGCGGGACATCGACCGGCGGCTCGCCTGCTACACGGCGGACACGGAGGTGTTCCACCCCATGAGCGGTCTGGAGGAGCGCGGGATCGACGCCCTCCGCAAGGCCCAGGAGTGGTTCTTCTCCACCGTCACCGGGACCGTACGGCGCGAGGTACTCGAATTCCGTCTCCGCGTCGACGAGAGCGTCGCGTTCAGCCACGGGCTCGTCAGGATCCGCGGCACGTTCACCACGGGCGAGCCGTTGGACAGCACAGCGCGGGTGACCACCGGCTACCGTGCCGTGGGCGACCGTTGGCTGATCGCCCACGAGCACGCTTCGGTTCCGTTCGACGCCGGCCTGGAGGAGGAGCGGTCATGAAGTACGTCCTGTTCATCTGCACCCCGGTCGGCGGCGAGGAACTCAGCCCCGAGGAGATCGCCGACGACCCCCGCTTCACCTCGTACATCGAAGAGGTCCGCAGCCGCGACGTGGTGAAGGGCGGCGCCCGGCTGCGGCCGTCCACCGACGCCACCACCGTCCGCGTCCAGGGCGACGAAGTTCTGCTCAGCGACGGTCCGTTCGTGGAATCCAAGGAGTACGTCGCGGGCTTCGACATCATCGAGGTCGCCGACCTCGACGAGGCCATCGCGCTCGCGTCGCGGCATCCGGCGGTGCTGGGCGGCGGCTCGGTGGAGGTGCGGCCGGTCTGGGAGTGAACGAGAGCGAGGAGGCGGCGGGTTCGGGCGTGAACGAGAGTCCGGGAGCGCCGGTCGTCGAGGAGGCCGTCGCCGCCGCCTTCCGCGAGGAGTGGGGTCAGGTCGTCGCCACCCTGATCCGGGTGACCGGCGACTGGGACCTCGCCGAGGAATGCGCGCAGGACGCCTTCGCGCAGGCCCTGGACCGCTGGCGGCGTGAGGGTGTGCCGCGCCGTCCCGGCGCCTGGCTGACCACGACCGCACGCAACCGCGCCCTGGACGTGCTGCGCCGGGAGGCGGTGGGGGCACAGAAGCTGCGGGAGGTGGCCGTGCTGGCGCGCGACGAGGGGCCGTACGACCCGGAACACGAAGACGACAGCGGAGTCCAGGACGACCGGCTGCGGCTGATCTTCACCTGCTGCCACCCCGCGCTGCCCATCGAGGCCCGGGTGGCGCTGACCCTGCGCACCCTCGCCGGGCTGACCACGCCCGAGATCGCCCGCGCGTTTCTCGTCCCCGAGGCGACCATGGCGCAGCGCCTGGTCCGCGCCAAGCGGAAGATCCGCAACGCGGGCATCCCGTACCGCGTACCGCCCGCGCACCTCCTCCCCGAACGCACGACCGGCGTTCTCGGCGTGCTCTACCTGCTTTTCAACGAGGGGTACGCCGCCACGGCCGGCGCCGAACTGGTGCGCACGAACCTGTGCGCGGAGGCGATCCGGCTCGCCCGCGTGCTGGCCCGCCTGATGCCCGACGAGCCCGAGGCGCTGGGTCTGCTCGCGCTGCTGCTGTTGCACGACGCCCGGCGCGGCACGCGGGTCGACGCGGCGGGCGAGCTGGTGACGCTGGAGGACCAGGACCGTACGGCCTGGGACAGGGCATCGGTCGACGAGGGCGCCGCCCTGCTGGAAACCGCCTTGCGCCGCGGGCGTCCGGGGCCGTACCAGATCCAGGCAGCCATCGCCGCCTGCCACACCACCGCGGCCACCGCCGAGGACACGGACTGGACCGACATCGCGGCCCTGTACGGCGAGTTGGAGCGCTTCGTGCCCTCCGCCGTGGTGCGGCTCAACCGGGCGGTGGCCGTGGGCATGGCCGAGAGCCCGGAGGCAGGACTCGCCCTGGTGGCGGAGCTGGAACGGGAGGGCGAGCTGGAGGGCTATCACTTGCTGCCCGCCACTCGCGCGGACCTGCTGCGCCGGATGGGGCGCACGGCGGAGGCCGCGCAGGCGTATGCCGGCGCGCTGGAGCTGGTGGAGAACGACGCCGAGAGGCGCTTCCTGCGGAAACGGCTCGCGGAGTGTCGATCGGTGTAGGGGCCGTTCGTCGGTGGGGTGTAAGAACCTGAACCCGACACCGGAGGCTCCTGTGACCGCCACCGCCACCGTCCCCGTCCCCGTCCACACATCGTCCGTCACGAAGGCCCTCGCCCGGCTGCTCGGGAGCCGCAGGCAGGCGACGCCGCAGGCGTCCGGCGTCTCGGCCGTGTCCGGCGCCTTGCCCGTGTCCGGCGGCCCGGCCGCGCCGGCTCCGGTCGTGTCACGCCCGGCCGCACCGGTTCCGGACGTACCGGGTCCAGGAGCCCCGGGAGCCGAGCCGGCGCCCGGGGCTCCGGACGTCTGGCTCGCCGGCCTCCGCCTGGGGAGCTGAGCCATGACTGCCACGACCACGCCCACGGCGATGTCCGTCACCACGCCCGACCCCCGCCGCTGGCGCGCCCTCGCCCTGCTCTGCCTGGCCGGATTCATGGTCATCCTGGACTCGCAGATCGTCGTCCTCGCGCTGCCGTCCATCGCGGACGGCCTTGGCTTCTCGGCGGGCGGCGCGCAATGGGTCATGAGCGCCTATCTGCTGAGCTTCGGCGGGTTGCTGCTGCTCGGCGGCCGGGTCGCCGATCTCCTGGGCCGGCGCCGCGTCTTCATGACCGGCACGCTGTTGTTCGGAGTGTCCTCGCTGCTGTGCGGGTTCGCCTGGAGCGCGGGCGTGCTGGTGGCGGCGCGCGCCGTGCAGGGCGTCTCGGCCGCGGTCATGGCGCCCACCGCGCTGTCCCTCCTCCTCAACACCTTCGAGGAGGGTCCCGAACGGAACAAGGCCCTCGCCATCTGGTCCGGCAGCGGCGGCTTCGGCGCCACGGCCGCGTTGCTGATCGGCGGACCGCTCACCGACGTCCTCGGCTGGCAGTGGGTCTTCTTCCTGAACGCGCCGGTCGCGTTGCTCCTGCTCACCCTGAGCCCACGGCTGCTGCGGGAGAGCCGCGCCGAGGCACGCACCCGCTCATACGACCCGGCCGGGGCGCTCACCGTCACCACCGCGCTCGTGGCGTGCGTGTACGCCGTCGTCGAGGCACCCCGCGCCGGGTGGCTGTCCGCGCAGACGATCGGCCTGTTCGCCTTCGCGACCGCGCTGGCACTGCTCTTCGTCCGCGTCGAGGCACGGTCCGCGCAGCCCCTGGTGCCGCTGCGGCTGCTGCGCACGCGGTCGGTGAGCGGGGGCAACATCGTGGTGTTCCTGCTGGGCAGCTGCGCCTTCGGCATGTCGTACACGCTCTCTCAGTACGGGCAGGGCGTGCTGGGCTACTCGCCGTTGCGGTTCGGCCTCTACAACGTCGTGATGCCCGCGACGGCCGTCGTCGGCTCGTACGCGGGCCAGGCCCTGGTCACCCGAATCGGCGCACGCCCGGTCGCGGTCGGCGGTCTCGCACTGGTCGGCGCGGGCAGCCTGCTGCTGGCCGGGGTTCCCGTGGACGGCGGATTCCTCCGCGATCTGTTCCCCGGGCTGCTGATCTTCGGGCCGGGTCTGGGCGCCTGCGCTGTGGCCGGGTCCATCGCGGCGCTGACCGGTGTGGAGGAGCGGGAGTCGGGCGTGGCGTCCGGCATCAACACCGCGGCCTTCCAGATCGGGGGCGCCTTCGGGGTCGCCGTCGTCTCGTCGGTCGCCGTGTCCTACACGAGCGGCCCGGGTCTCGCAGGCCTGACCTCCGGCTATCGGGCCGCGTTCACCGCGTGTGTCGTGCTCGCCGCGGTCGGCCTGGGATGCGCGCTCGCCCTGCTGCGCAGGCCCGAACGACCGGCTCAGGACCGGCTGGTCACTACGAGTCGAGCGCGTTCGTGATCGCCTTCACCCCGCCGTGCGCCGAGTAGCCGCCGTCCACGGTGATCTCGGCGCCGTTCACGTACGACGACTCGTCCGAGAGCAGGTAGACGACGAGCGGAGCCACTTCGTCGACGCGGCCCGGGCGACTCTGAGGTGTCATCGCCAGGCGCGCCCGCACGAAGACCGGGTTGGCGGTCGCCATCAGCGGGGTCTCGATGTAGCCCGGGTGGATCACGTTCGTACGGATGCCGCGGGGCGCCAGCCCCAGGGCGGCCACCTTCGACAGGCCCCGCAGCGCCCACTAGCTCGCCGTGTACGCCACCGCGTGATGGGCGGTGAGACCGGCGAACGAGCCGACGTTCACGATCGAGGCCCCGGGGGCTATGAGCGGTGCGAGGGCCTGGACGCCCAGCATCGGGCCGGTGGTGTTCACGGCGAACGCCCGGTTCCGGTCGGCGAGTTCGACCGAGCCGAGGCGGGCGCGCATGGGGATTCCGGCGTTGTTGACCAGACCGTGCACCTCGGGCAGCGACGCCGCGAGCTCTGCCCAGTCGCCCGGGGACGACACCCAGGCGTGATCCGAAAGACAGGCCCTGGCGACGAGCCTCCGGCGTTGTATGACACACCCCCACATGTGGTGAATACGCGTCCATCTGGCGAGGTTGGAAGGCCAGGGTAGACGCGTCGCCTAACTCGCCGGGTATGAGAAGGCGAAGGTGGAGCGGATCGCGCCGGCTGCCGGGCTGAGCGTGGCTGGCATCGTTGCCCTGCGGCCCCCGACAGCCTCGCCGCAGCTCGGAGTGCCGTACCCCAGCCCGAGCCGGACGCCCCAGCCGCGACCGACGACGGCAGCGCCGAAGCCGTACCCCAACGTGCCGCACAGGCAGGAGCGGTTGCGCCCGCAATGACGGCCGCCCCCCCCGTTACCGTTTTCCTGGCTCCGCAATGGGGCCACCGGCCTTCGGGTCCGGCATGACTTCCCCCCTTGTTGTTCATGATCCGGGGGGTGGTCCTACGTTGTTGATGGGTCGGATGGGCTGCCGTACGGTCCGGAGGATCCAGTGGCCCCGGGTATGGCTTGGGGGTGGTTGCCTTCAATGGTTCCTGTGACACCTGGCCGCCCGGGGCCACACGACGACTCGACCACTGATGAGGAGCTGCGGGCCCACGGGTATCGCTGAGTAGGACCATGCTGGAGGGGTCGTCCGGATGTACGAAGCACCACCTCGAACGACCGGAGGATCCATGGCCTGGAACTGGGCGGGAACCGATATCGGCAAGGCTCACCACCACACCGTTGTCCTGAACAACGATGGCGAGGTACTGCTGTCCCGGAAGGTGATCAACGACGAGCCGGAACTGCTGAACCTCATCAGCGAGGTGCTGGCACTCGGTGAAGATGTGGTGTGGTCCGTCGACGTAGCCGACGGCATGGCTTCCCTGCTGGTCAACCTCCTGCTCAACCATGAACAGACCATTGTCTATCTGCCCGGCCTCGCGGTGAATCGGGCCTCAGCCGGCTACCGCGGCCTGGGCAAGACCGATGCGAAGGACGCCCGCGTCATCGCTGATCAGGCGCGCATGCGCCACGATCTGCACGTCCTCACCCCGGAGAGTGAGCTGACCGCCGAGCTGCGAGTGCTGACCGACCGGCGGGCCGATCTGGTCAAGGAGCGGACGCGGAAGACCAACCGTCTGCACGCGCAGGTGCTGAGCATCTTCCCGGCCCTGGAGCATGCCCTGGAACTGACGAGCATCGGGCCGCTGGTGCTGCTGTCGGGCTACCAGACGCCGGCTGCACTGCGACGTCTCGGCCGCAGGCGGCTGACGACGTGGCTTCGCAACCGCAGGACCCGCAGCGCGGAAGACCTGGCCACCACCGCTGTCGACGCCGCGGAAAGGCAACACACCCGGCTTCCCGGCGAGGCCGCGATCGCCCGCGTGGTCCGGGACCTGGCGCTGGAGTTACTCAGTCTCCACGAGAAGATCCATGAGCTGGACAAACTCATCGAGGCCCGGTTTCGCGAGCACGAGCTCGCACCGGTGATCTCCAGCATGCCTGGCATCGGCCCCCTGCTGGGCGCCGAGTTCCTCGCTGCCACCGGTGGCGACCTGACCCGGTTCCCCAGCGCAGACCGGCTCGCCGCCTTCTCAGGCGTCGCTCCAGTCCCCCGCGACTCCGGCAACGTGAACGGCAACCTGCACCGCCCCCGCCGCTACCATCGCGGCCTCCAGCGCGTCTTCTACCGCTCCGCGATGATCAGCATCCGCACCTGCCCGGAATCTCGAGCCTTCTACGACCGCAAGAGGGCCGAGAAGAAGACACACAAGCACGCCGTCCTCGCGCTCGCCCGGCGTCGCGTCAACGTCCTGGTCGCCATGATCCGTGACCGGCAGAGCTACCAATCCCCAACTCCCGTCCCTGCTACGGCTTGACAACCACATGAGGAGGTGTCACCGGGTCCGAAGGCATCGACGGACCGCTGATGAGGGGCTTGAGCACCGGCTTCACCCGAGCCGGAAGAGCTCTCCGTAACGTGGATGTGGCAGCTCGGTGCCCTGGCAGGCCGGACGAAAGCGTGATGGAGAGGCCTGCACGTGATCGACACCGGCGACATCGACGTCCTCCTCGGCCTGGACGTCGGCAAGGGCGAACACCACGCCACCGCCGTGACACCGGCTGGGAAGAAGGCGTTCGACAAGCGCCTGCCTAACACCGAGCCCAAGCTCCGCGAACTGTTCGTGAAACTCCAGGCCAAGCACGGAACCGTCCTGCTGGTCGTCGATCAGCCGGCCTCGATCGGGGCATTACCTCTGGCAGTGGCTCGGGACATGGGCTGCCCCGTCGCCTACCTGCCCGGCCTGACGATGCGGCGGATCGCCGATCTCTACCCGGGCGAGGCCAAGACCGACGCGAGGGACGCGTTCATCATCGCCGACGCGGCCCGCGCGATGCCGCACACGCTTCGGGCGATCGACGGTGAGGACGAGACGATCGCCGAGCTGGAGATGATCGTCGGCTTCGACGACGACCTGGCCGGCGAGGCCACCCGGGTCGCCAACCGGCTCCACGGCCTGCTCACCCAGATCCACCCGTCGCTAGAACGGGTCCTGGGGCCGCGGATGCAGCACCCGGCGGTCCTCACACTGCTGGAACGGTTCGGGTCACCGGCTCAGATCCGCAAAGCAGGCAGGCGTCGGCTGGTCACCTTGCTGCGGCCGAAGGCACCGCGGATGGCCGAGCGGCTGGTCGAGGAGATCTTCGCCGCCCTGGACGAGCAGTCTGTGGCGGTCCCAGGCACGGATGCGGCCGCTCTGATCGTCCCGAGCCTGGCCACCTCGCTGGCCGCCGTCCTTGACCAGCGCAAGCTGCTGGCCGGCCGGATCGAGGAACTGCTGGAGGCTCACCCTCTTTCGAAAGTCCTGACGTCGATGCCAGGAGTCGGCGTCAGGACCGGAGCCCGCATCCTGATCGAGGTCGGCGACGGCAGCACCTTTCCGACCGCCGGCCACCTCGCCGCCTACGCCGGTCTCGCCCCGGCGACCCGAAGTTCCGGGTCCTCGATCCGAGGCGAACAACCTTCCCGGAGAGGAAACAAGCAGCTCAAACGGGCCTTCTTCCTCTCCGCGTTCGCCGCCCTGAGCGACCCGGCCTCGCGGGCCTACTACGACAAGAAGATCGCCCAGGGAAAGCATCACACCCAGGCCTTGCTCTGCCTCGCGCGACGACGGGCCGACGTCCTCTTCGCGATGCTCCGCGACGGCACCTTCTACGAAGCACGCCCAGCGGCAACAGTCAGCTGACCTGCGGCTCCGCCAACAGCACCACCTGTTCGGACTCGACATCAAACCCAAGCACCGGATGGCTTCGCTCCCAGTCGCCCTCGGGCGTCATCACCACCGGCTTGCCCAGTCGACGCCCGATCGCACGAAGAAACCCACACAGCACGTCCAACCGCTCCTGCCCCTGCAACTCCCGCAGGTCCACGTCGAATCCGATTTCGTCAGCTGATTCCAACCGGAAGATCGCCAACACATCCGGCACCGGCCAGACCCGCAGATCCGCGCACTCGGCATCAGCGGGCCGCGACAACACCTCTTCAGCACGCGGCAGCGGCATGACCACACCGCCCTCGGAGTACTCACTCCGCCAGCCACTCGCCCCGATCAGATCGAGGACCGCCTGCCAGTCCTCAACCACAGTCCCCGCGATCCACACGTCCGGAAGACACCCCTCCCACTCAAGGTCGAAGAAGCCCTTCACGTCATTCCACGGCAGCTCAGACACCAAGCAATGCTGACCTCACCGGCAACACAACGCACCCCGATTTCCTTGACCGAACCCATAGGGGCACCCCCCCGCGACCCGCCGCTCCCTCGATCCTGGCCGATACTGACTTCGGCTCGTCAGGGTGAATTTCCTTGAAGTCCCTGATGGGCTTGGAGGGGTGGCTGTATCTCGTGGTGTGTGAGGTATGGGGATGGGGGCGGGCTGTCTGCTGCGGGACGACGGCGCCGGGAGACGGTACGGATGCAGGCGGCCGAGCTGTTCGAGCAGGAGATCAAGCCGGTGGAGGTGGCACGGCGGCTGCGGGTGAGCCGGAAGTCGGCTTACCAGTGGTACCAGCTGTGGCGGGACGGCGGTGTGCAGGCACTGGCCTCCCGTGGCCCGAGCGGATCGCGATGTCGTCTGTCCCCACGTTGCCTGGAGAAGCTGGCCGAGTATCTGGAGCAGGGCCCGGCCGCGCACGGCTGGGTGGAGGACCAGGTGTGGACGGCGGCGAGGGTGGCCACGCTGATCGGCAGGAAGTTCCACATTGCCTACAGCGTCTCCGGGGCGACGAGGCTGATGCACCGGCTCGGCTTCAGCCCGCAGGTGCCCGCGCGGCGGGTGGCCGAGCGCGACGAGACGGCTGTGACCGCGTGGAAGGAGGCGACCTGGGCTGAGGTAAAAGAGCCCGGGCGGCCTGCGGAGGCTACGTCTGCTTCGAGGACGAGGCGGGCTTCACCCGGCGGCCGCCCAAAGGACGCACTTGGGGCCGGCGTGGCCGCACCCCGGTTGTGACGGTCAGCGGGAGACGCTCGGGTCGCCTGTCGGTGGCTGGGTTGATCGCGATGCGGCCCGGTTCCCGGACACGGTTGTGCCACCGTCTGCGCACCCACCCCGCGGGCAAAGGCAAGCGCCGCAGCATGCGCGAGCGGGACTTCATCGCGCTGGTCGACGGTGTCCATCAGCTCGTCAAGGCGCCGATCGTGCTGGTGTGGGACCGGCTCAACACACATGTCTCCCACACCATGCGTGAGTTGGTCGCCGAGCGTGAGTGGCTGACGGTGTTCCTGCTGCCCGCGTACTCACCCGACCTCAATCCCGTCGAGGGCCTGTGGGCGCACGTCAAACGCAGCCTGTCCAATCTCGCCGTCGTCGCCCTCGATCGCCTGGAAACGCTCGTCCGCAACCGGCTCAAACGCCTCCAGTACCAGCCTGACACCCTCGACGGCTTCATAGCGGGCACCGGCCTGACCCTTGACGGCCCGACATCGCCTTGACGAGTCGGCAACTCGTGCGAGGGGTGGAGCGGCAGAGGTGGAGGACCGTCTGGTCCTTCCGGCTCGCCTGACGCGGCGGCGCGACTTACGCGCCTGTTTCGGGCGCGCGGAGACGCGCCCGCCTGGTTGCGATGCTGGTGGCGCTTACCCGAGCTGTCACGAGGGGAACCGCTCTGGGTGGAAGTCCGCCAGCATCTCGTCTCTCTTCCCGCTGAGGATCTCCGAAGCGAGGAGCCGGCCGATGACCGGCCCGAGCGTGATGCCGCTGTGGGAAACGGCCTCGTAGTAGCCCGGCACGGACGGTACCGCTCCCACCGAGGGGAATCCGTCGGCGGGGATGGGCCGGTGGGCTACCCGTGTCTGTGCGATGCGGGAGTTACCGAGTTCGGGAACGACCTGCTGCGCCGATTCATGGAGCTGCCGCGCGAGTTGCGCTGGATCTTCGCCGGTGTCGATGAGTGCGTCGATCTCGCGGCTGTGGAGGACCACCGAAGCGTCCCCGTCGGGACGGATCTCGATGTGAGGCGCGTGCATGGGCCGGCGAACAAGGACCTGAGCACACCCGATCCGGGTGACGACGCCGGGTTCCTGGCGCATCGGCAGGTGCCGTGCGAGGAGCCCGGCGACGTGGGAGGCGCTGGGGCCCGCTGCGTTCACGACGATGTCGACGTCGAGACGGCTTCCATCAGATAGAGCAACTGTCCGGATGCTCCCGTCGCCACCGGTGCCGATGTCACAGACCGCGGTGCCGGACCGGAGCTCGGCGCCGGATGCAACAGCCTGGCCGACCAGGCGGCCGACGAGATGACGTCCGTGCACCCAGGCTTCGTCGGGGTAGAACACGACTGGAACGTCGCCGGGCATCGTGAGATCAGGTTCGAGGCGTCGGCGCACCTCGGCCCCGGTGCACACCTCGACCTGGTAGTCCCAGCTAGTCAGCAGTTCGGCTGTCTCCAGGAGCTTCGCCTGCGCTGCGGGTTCGTCTGCCCAGCGCAGGTGGCCGCTGGGATACCACCATGAGTCCGGCCCGATGGTCCCGGCAAGCTCACGGTGGGCTGCCATGCCCGCGACGTTCAGGTCGAAGTAGGACTTGCGAGCGGTCTTGTTGCTGGCGTTGACCCACGAGAAAGACCAGTTGGTGACGCCTTCGCCCGGCTGGGCCGCGTCGATGAAGACCACCTTGGCGCCCTGCCGGGACAGGTTCCAGCCCACGCTGGCTCCGAGGATGCCCACTCCGATGACAGCAACACGTTCAGGCCGCTTCACGGACCCGATCCCCACGAAAGCCTCCCCAGATCATGGGCGAACTCCCGCTTCTAGTATGCAAGCACCGGTCACCGCTTGCTGATGTCCCATGTGGCTCCAGGTGATCAAGGGGAAGCCTCAGTACGCCCTCATCCCCATACCTCACACACCACGGGATACGGCCCCCCTCTGGGCCCATCAGGGAGTTCAAGGAAGTTCACCCTGACGAGCTGAAGTCAGTAACTCCGCAGGCCCGGCCCCTGCAGAGCCCGCGGCCCTGGACGCACCGCGTGCACCCTGCCGTCGATTCCCCAAGGGCCCGCGAGGGACGGTTGGTTCACGCATACGCCGAAACTGGTCTCCTAGCACCCGAACTTCACTCAGCAAGTCCGCTCCATGGTCTTCCTGGACACGGACACGGGTGTGCTGGTAGACCGCAACCAGACCCACCGCCTCGACCTGGCCGACGCGTCGGTCGCCGCGATCCTGACCGCCGTCCGGGACGCGTTCGTCCTGCTGTGGCAGGCCCTGCGCCGCCACTGGAACGACGCGGTCATCATGGGCTTCCCGTCCCAGACCGGACGCGACCTGTGGACCCGCACCATCCCCCAACGCGGCCAGCACGCCGAGGGCTTTCCCGTCCTGTCCGAGGAACTGCGCGGCCTGTTTCACGCCACCGCAGGCCAGGGCCGCAACGAACTCATCCTCCCGCCCCGCGTGCCCGAGCAGTTGCCTCAACTTGTCGAGTACGACCGCACCTTCGCCTACGCCAAGCACACCTGGATATCCCCGGTCGGCACCCCCCGCCGCATCACCGCCGCCACCTTCGCCGCCTGGTCCGAGAAGGAACAGACCCGGGCCCTGTACGGCTGCGGCCACTGGCAGGTCCGAGTCACCGTCCCCGACACCTGGAACCACGTCGGCATCCTGCCCGCCCCGGCCCCCGGCGAACGGGCCTGACACTACCCGGCCGCCCCCGGCACCACGTTCACCACCTGGGCCGGGGGCGGCCCCGAAATCCACACCGCCCTGACCAACCCCATCGGGCCGTGGAAGATCGAAATCCTCGACGGCATCCTGTGGGACGACGGCAAACCCCTCGACGACTGGGCCAAGAAACTCAAAGACACCTGGGCCAACCTCTCCGCCCAAGCCCACTTCCAGGGCGACGCCCAACAAGCCCGCGCCGCCCACCTCGCCTCCCGCGCCGTACGCTCCATCCTCCTCTACGGCATCGGCTCCTTCGCCCAGCGCCCCGCATGGTCACCGGCACCACCCCTCGCACCGCCGAACGCGACATCCCGCCGGACGCCGAAATCATCGCCTTCGACGACGCATTGATCACCTGGCAGCGCCCCACCGGCTTCAGCCGCGACCCCAACGCCCACCCCGAATGGGCCGCCGCGATCTGGTCCGGCGCCCGCGCCGCCCTGCTCACCCAACGCCACCGCGACGACAACACCTACGCAGGCGCCCTGCACACCCCACCCGGCACCGTTGTCGCCTTCCGCACCGACGCCCTCTACCTCACCGCACCTCAGAACTGGCCCCACCACCGAGGAAGCACTCCTCACCCTGCGAGACGCCGGACGCGCCGCCCTCACCCAGACCGGGGGAGCCTGATGCCACCCCGCCCCCGCCCCCGCCGCAACCGCCCAGCCAGGCAGAGCGAGTTGAACGAGGCCGCGCAACTGGCCGACTAGCTCCAGGTAGCCGGCTACTCCAAGCGGGACATCGCCCGCATCATCAACCGCGACCCCACCCTGGTCTCCCAGTTCTACACAAAGAACAAAGGCGCCGCCTTCGTCTCCGCCCTGCGCCAAGTCCTGGCCGCCGTCCAGACCGGCGGCATCACCGACCTGCCCGAACTCGCCGCCATCGCAAGCCAGCACACCACCCGCCGCACCACGGCCAGCGGCGCGAATGCCCGGGTACGCAGCAAAGCAGTCCTGATCACGCCCACCGGCTCAGGCACCGGCCGCGTCGGCGCCCAGGCCATCGCCTCCGGCTCCTCCCGGCTACGCCCCCTCATCGCCGAAGCCGCCCGCCGTGGCCTGCGCCTGGCCTTCACCGTCCGCCTCGCCAAAACCGGCTACCTGCACCCCTCCGGCAGCCGAACCGACTCACCGGGCATCCGCCGCGACGTCATCCAGCGCGCCGACCACACCGAAGAACGCTCCTACGGCTCCTCCGCCACCGGTGGCCACGACGCAGCAGACTTCGCCCGCCGCGTCGACGCGGCAGGCGGAGATGTCACCGCCGCCGTGCACCAATGGCTCGTGGAGACCGGACGCATCCGCCCCGACGCCCACATCCTTCACCTGGAAGTGCGCACCTGGCGCCCACGCTGAGCCTGCCGGCATTCGGGCGGACGGTTCGACCTGGGCCAACATAACCCGGCGCTTCAGCTCGCTCCTCGACCAGCCAGAGCTCCACCGCATCCGTTTCCCTGACCCGCGCTACCCGATGACAACCTGCTCCGTGAACGAGGCATCGACCTCGTTGTAATCAAAGAAATCGTCGGTCGGCCTACATCGGTGTCGCCAGCGGCGTCTATGGACACCCCCGGCTCCCCAACGCCGAGCCATCGATACCCCTCAACGACGAACTTAGTCCGACGGACGGCCCCGCTCACGCCCGGGGTCGGCCGCCCGCCGACACCCAGGACGGGCGTCGGCTACTCGCCCGGCGGTGGGTCGGTCGGCGATGTTCGGCCGGTTCAGACGGGTGGGCGCCGCCTTGAACCTCGTAGAGAAAATCTGAACGCACACCCCCGGACCGCTGTGTGCAACTTCGCTTGATGCTTGACGCGTTGACGTCACTTGATGCTTGACGGTTCCGTCCTCGGTTTGCTGTCTGCGACTGCTGTCGCAGAGGGGGCCGAGGCCGGTGTTAGTGGAGCTGAGCGTGGTCGAGCAGCGCTATCACGCGGTCATGGAGGTGCTGGGTGCCGGCGCGTCCAAGACGGAGGTCGCGGCCCGGTATGGGGTCTCGCGGCAGTCGGTGCACTCCTGGGTGCGCCGCTATGAACAAGGTGGTCTGGCCGCTTTGGCGGACCGGTCGCATCGCCCCAGGTCACATCCGTGGCAGATGCCTCCTGCGGTGGAGGCGGCCGTGTTGGAACTGCGACGGCTGCATCCCAGATGGGGTCAGCGCCGGTTGCGGCATGAGCTTGGGCGGCGGGGTGTTGAGCCGGTGCCGTCGGAGGCATCGGTGTATCGGATCCTGGTGCGCCACGAGTTGATCGTGCCGGTGGCCCGGCGAAGACGTCGGGAGGATTACCGCCGGTGGGAGCGTCCGGGGCCGATGCAGTTGTGGCAGCTGGATGTGATGGGCGGGATCTATCTGGCCGACGGCCGAGAGGTGAAGCTGGTGACCGGGGTGGACGACCACTCCCGGTTCTGTGTGATCGCTTCAGTGGTGGAGCGGGCGACCGGGCGGGCGGTGTGTGCGGCCTTCGTCGCCGCGCTGAGGGCCTTCGGTTGTCCGGAGGAGGTGCTGACCGACAACGGCAAGCAGTTCACCGGCCGGTTCGGCACTCCGGGCCCGTCGACGGAGGTGCTGTTCGATCGGATCTGTCGGATGAACGGCGTCAAGCATCGGCTGACCAAGCCGCGTTCACCGACGACCACGGGGAAGATCGAGCGGTTCCATCAGTCGCTGCGTCGTGAACTTCTCGACGATCACGGGGCGTTCACCGATCGGGGGGCGGCGCAGGCGGTCATCGACGGCTGGCGCGAGGACTACAACACCGTCCGTCCGCATCAGTCGCTGGACATGGCCACCCCCGTGAGCCGGTTCAGTCCGGCTGCGGCCGATGGGCTTGAGCTGAGGCTTCCGGCTCACTCGGCACTTCACCGCCCTGCTCCACCGGGCCAGGCTCCGCCGCATCCGATTCCACGATCTCCGGCACTCGGCGGCCACCCTCCTCCTGGAACAGGGCGTCGAACTCGTCGTCATCAAGGAACTCCTCGGCCACGCCCACATCGGCGTCACCGCCACCGTCTACGCCCACGTCCGACTCCGCCTCCAGCGCGACGCCATCGACCTTCTTGGCAGCGCCCTCCGCAACCCCTCCAAGATCACCGGCGAGCCCGACGACGGCGACGAACCAACCCTGTGCGCCGCGCCCGTCCGCTGACGTTGCCGTCAACTACTGCCGTCAGGCACGTCAGAAGCCCCACCGAAGGTCCTCTTCGGTGGGGCTTCTCCTTGCGGCGAGCGAGGCCCTGCACGTGAAAGGTACTCACGCGCAGAATGAACTGTACCGCAGTTACTCGACCCGCTTGAGGGACATTTCATGGTCGCCATTAGCAACCATTTCTCGCACTGCTGCGAACATTTCACGGACCCCCGGACGGCGAGTCAACACCAAATCTGGGCAGGTGAAATACGATCCGTTCAGGCATTCACCAGTCGCCTGCCATCTATCCAGAATTCGGCCCAGCTCTAGGTACGTCAAGAAGGTCACAGACCATCTTCCTTCACCAGGGAGCAGGATCCAACCATCGGCGTTCTCGACCTCGTCTGGCGCATCCTCGCCCAGCTCCACCTGGAGGGTCAGGCCCTCTTCGCTGATCTCGTACATACCTAGTTTCCGTACATATCCGTGAGGCGACTGATGACCTTGGACTCGTTCGACTTATCGGCCTTACCGACGATCTGCATACCATCGTCAGTATTCCGGAAGAAGACGCGACCGCCATTGCGGCCTCGCAGGTACGAAATGTCCGTGCCAGCAAGGGACTTATTCCCGAGACCGGGGTTCGTGTTACCGCCCCGGAACTGCATGACCAGATCGTCCATTTCCTTCTGGATTCGCTGATTCTTTCCGGCCGCTTCCGCCGCCTTCACGAGATACGGGTCGTCGTGAATAGCAGAGGTTACTCCACAAAGCCCGTTCGAGTTGTGGACAAGAACCGGCGTGGCCCCAGCGAGTACATAGTACGTGTGGAGGCCGTCGACGGTGAGGTTGTACGTGCGTGCGTGCTTTGTGAAGGGGCGGTTGCCGGTGATGATGACGGTGTGGCCGTCGTCGGTGCGCAGGGTCATGCCGGGTTTGAGGCTGCCTGCTGGTATCCAGTCGTGTTGGGAGGGGGACCAGAAGGGGTGTTCGTGTGTGGCGGTGAGTTTCTTGATGCCGTCTTTTGTGGCGACGGACAGTTCGTTGAAGTACTTGTCGCCTTCGGTCCTGATGAGGCGTGTGACCTTCCGGGGACCGGTCTTACCGGTCTCGGGGTCGGTGGCAAAGACCTTGTCGCCGAGTTTGATGTCTTCGATGTTCTTGGTGGAGCCGTCGGCCATGAGGACGTCGGTGCCGGCGAGGAAGCACTTGCAGCCGATTTTCTGCCCCGAGACGCTTCGTCCACCTCGGTGCTGGCCGGTGTATGAAGAGACGCTGTTGCTGTTCCCGAGCGTTGCGCTACTCGCCATCGCTTCCATGATGACGGCGGGATTCATCCAGTATTTGCCGCCGTGGCAGCTGGCGGGGCAGGCGCGTGCCTTGGCGACAAAGCGGGCCTGGGCCCCGACGTCGATGTTGTGGATGTCCCTGCTTGGGGCGTCGCAGTAGTAGCCGCGGGCGGAGCTGGCGCAGTCCTCCTCCATCTGGCTGCGGACGTCTGCCGCGATGGATTCGCTCTGCGGGTGGTTGGCGGGCAGATAGATGCCGGGGTAGATGATGAGGTACCACTCGTTGTCTCTGCGTACGAGTTGGTTGGAGTCGCCGTGAGCTGCGGCGGGGAGGTCTCCGGTGTATCCGGCTCCGCTGTAGTGGTCGCCTCCGACTCCGCCTGCGTGCTTGGGGGCGGTGGTCACGTACTCCTTGTCGCCGCCGTTGGAGCCGGTGCCGCCGATCGGGTAGCCGATGCCGCAGGCGTCCGCCATGCACAGGCCGGAGGGGTCGGAGTGTGAGACCGGGCTGTTGTTGGAGTAGGTGTAACCGTTCATCTGCAGCGGGTCTGCGAGGTCGATTACCGGGTCGGCGGACAGGAACCGGCCGGAGTTCTGGTCGTACTCGCGGGCTCCGAGGTGGGTCAGGCCGGTGGTGGCGTCGTCGATGCCCACGCCGAGATAGCTGCGCTTGTTGGGCCAGCTGGCCGGCTTGGCTCCGCGTATCTCGCCATACGGCTTGAAGGCCCGGCGGGTGACCGGCTGACCGGTGGACAGGTCGACGGATGTGTTCGCCGTGCCGACGTGGTCGGCGATCAGGACGCTGAGTTTGTGGCCTGTTGTCGCGCCGTTGGTGGTGGTGCGGACGACGGTGGGCGCGCCCGCCTGGCCGTAGGACCGCGAGGCTCGGGTGATCGTGCCGGTGGCGTTTGTGGTCAGTTCCGTCTCGCCCAGGTACAGGGTCGAGCCGGAGGCCGAGTTTTCCAGGATGCGGTTGCCGTCGGCGTCGTAGACGTACGTCGTCTTCTTGCCGTCGTCGGTGATCGAGTCGAGCTTGTCCTCGGACGTCCAGACGAGGTTCTGGGTGGTGTTGGACAGGTCGCGGACGGTGGTGTTGCCGCTGTCGTCGTAGGTGTAGGCGCTGCCCTTGCCGGAGGGACTGGAACTGATCGAGGTGGCAGTGTGCGGCTGTTTCGTGTACGACGGGGTCGTTCCGTTGCCGACGACGGTCTTGCCGTACCGGTAGGTGAAGGTGACGTTCTTCGTCGGATCAGCCGTGTCGTGCTCGGTCGCCGTGGCCCGGTTACCGAGCCAGTCGAAGGTGAACGACTGGCGGTAGGCCGTTGCCCCCGTCGAGACGGTCCCCGCGTCGGGCGCCGCGGCCGCAAGCGTCGACGTCAGCGAGGCGTTCGGGCTCGTCACGTCGGCCGCTTCGTCCGAGGCCTCGGCCACAGGACCTGACGAGGTCGCATATGAGGTGCGGTGACCCCATGTGGTGCCGTTCGCGGCCTTGCAGCCCGTGCCGTTTCCGTCAGGCGTGGTCTTCGACGTCCAGGCGTGCACCAGCTCGCCCATCGCGTCGTAGGTGAAGCACTGGTTGTCCCAGGTGCCGTCTGCCGGGTCGCCGAGCTGATGCGCGTTGGAGGTGATCGTGCCGGAGGTGTCGTAGGAGTAGTAGCTGTCGGTGATGCGGTGCGGGCCGGACGTCTCGCGGTCCGCCACCGTGCGCTGGAGCCGGCCGGTGTGCGGGTCGACGAAGTTGGTCGTCCAGACGCGGTTGGGCTGCGAGCCGGAGACCGTGCGCAGCGGCTCACCGTAGGGCGAGTAGGTGGCGTCAGCTGTGTACCAGGCCTGGCCGGAGGTCGACTCCGGCAGGCCGTCCCCGTTGTAGCGGGTGACAACCTTCTCGCTCGCCAGGCCGCCCGCGGCAGGCAGTGTGACCGACTGCTGCGCGCCCGTGGGCGTGTAGGTGTAGGTGTAGGAATAGGTGCCGGCCACGCCGGTGGTCATGGAGTTGGCCGGGATGACCGTCTCACTGCCGGTGGCGCGGTACTCGGTGTCGTAGCCGGTGACGCGGTTGATGTAGTCGCCGTTCGCGGTGTGCCGGATCGACGCCACCGGCTGCCCGACCGCGCCCGGCAGGGTGTCGTAGGTGTACTCCTTGACGGGGGTCGCGGTCGCGGAGCCCTGTCTCACCTTGAGGACGCGTCCCAGATCGTCGTACTCGGTGAAGGTCTCCTGCTGGCGCGCGTTCCTGACACGGTTGGGGCGGTCGGCGTCGTCGTACCAGGTGTCCGTGGTGCCGGTGTCGGGGTCGGTCGTGGACGTCACGCGGCTGCGGGCGTCGTACGTGTACGACCAGACGTTGCCCGCCGGGTCGGTGACCTTGGTCCGGTAGCCCCTCGCGTCGTACTCGTACGTCGTGGTGCGACCGGCACTGGCGGCGGAATCCGTCGTGGTGTAGTGCTTGACGGAGGTGACCCGTCCGAGGGCGTCGAACGACGTCAGTGTTGTCGGTGTCGTGGACCCCGGCGGGTTCACCCAGGTGCTGGTGTCGTTGTAGTCGGTGTACGTCGCGTACTTGTAGTCGCCGTCGTGGTAGACCGACGCGCGGACCTCGCGCTCCAGCCCGTCGTAGCGGTGCTTGGTCCAACTGGGGATCAGCGACTTCGACTTGGGGGCGAACAGCTCTGTGCTCGGCTCACCCTTGGCGAGGTAGCCGCTGGTCTCCTGGTCGACCAGGCCGTGGTCGTTGTACGTGGTGTCCGTGATGACCCGGCCGGGGCCGTGGGCCTCGGACTGGGTCTGGACCGGACGCGTCAGACCGTCGTACAGGGTGACCTGGCGGGCGTATGAGCCGTCGTCCTTGAGCGTCTTCACGGTCACCGCGGCCGGACGGTTCTCCTTGGGTGTGGCGATCGCCGTCTGGTAGGCGATTTCGACGTTCGGCGACTTGCCGCCCGAGGAGCGCGACGCGGAGAAGCCCTTCACCAGGCGGCCCAGGGCGTCGTACTCGCTGCGTGTCACGCGGCTGTTGGGGTCGGTGACGGTCTGGGGCAGGTCACGGCCGGGGTCGTAGGTGGTGGTGGTCGCCTGCCCTTTGGCATTGATGGTCTTCACCGATGTGACCGGGCCGCCTGAGTCGCCGGGGGTGTACTGCTTCTCGGTGGTTCCAAGGCCCGGCGCCGTTACCGTGCGTACCCGGCCCAGCGGGTCGTACGTTGTGGTCATTGCGGCGGCGTAGCCGGTGCCGGCACCGTTGTTCTGGGCTGTTGAGGTGACCAGGCCCTTGGTCGGGGTCGCACCGTAGGCGAGTTTGTCGTAGGTGGTCTGCTGTGCACCCTGAAGCTTGGTGGCGGGGTCCGCCGCGTCGTAGCCGGCGCACGATGTAGCCATGGTGCGCTGTTCCTTGGGCAGGCCGATCAGCCAGGCCGTGGTGTTGTGCACGTACGACGTCTTGGTGCAGGACTGGTCGGAGAGGGTCTCGCCGGTTCCGTTGGGCTTGACGACGGCTGTCTCCACCTCGATGGGCAGCCCGTACGTGTCATCGACGTTGGTGAGCGTGCGCACGGCGCGCCAGCTCGTGTCGACCTGCTGGATCTGGTCGCTCCTCTTGACACCCACACGGTGGGCCAGAAGCGGTTCCCCCGCGGTGCCGTCTTCGTTCTCGCGGGAGCGGGAGGCGGTCTGCTTGGACCAGGGGAAAGTGAGGCCCTGCTTGAGCATCTTGCCGTCGGAGTCGCGGTAGGTGATGCTCTCCGCGGTCATGCCGGCGTACTGCGGCGCGTCGTCTGCGAGCAGCGTGTAGGTGTCGGTGGAGTCCTTGACAGCGCCGCCTGCGCCCTGGAAGTAGCGGGTCACGGAGTACGACTGGGACTGCGGGACACCTTCCTCGGAACTGGATTTGGTGCCCTTGATGGCTGTGACCTGCCGGTAGCCGTGCCAGTCACTGTAGGTGCGCAGCGCGGGACGCGTGAACTCGTCGTCGCTCTTGGCCCAGGCCGTGTCCTTGTACTTGTACTTGGTGAAGACCGGTTCTCCGTGCGAGGTGACCTTGTCGGTCTCGGTGACGGAGTCGACGACGTACTTGTTGAACCAGGCCTTCGCCGGGGTTTTCTCGTCGCCGTCGGGTGACCAGCGGACCGGGTAGCAGGTGCCGTTGCTCTTGCCTTTGTCCTCGACGGGTTCGGCCGCGCAGCCGCCTGTGTACTCGATCTCGATGTCCCCGCCGTACTCGGTGGAGACTGTACCGATGCGGGGGCGGGTGAAGCCGGGGCGCTGGTCGTTCTTGCCGTTGAGTACCAGGTTCGGCAGCTGCCTGTCCTTCAGGCGGGTGCGCAGGGGAGAGTCGGCGCCGACGGTGTAGGGGGCGAAGCTGATGCCGTCCGCGGACTGCAGGGTGCCGGTTGTGTCACCGGGCGCGTATCCGGTGCGGGTGATCGAGTTGAGCCATAGGCCGGGTGAGGTGTCGTACCAGTCCTCGGGGAAGGACTGGTGAAGCGTGTACCGGTCGACGAGGCCCAGACCGGTCTGCCCGGCGCGGGCTGCCTTGCTCGTCACGGTGTCCAGGCGCATCTGCGTCCAGAAGGACGGGAATGGCGCGCACAGTTTGGAGGTGGACTTGCAGTTGAGGTTGCCGGGGGTGTCCCACCAGGGGCGGTAGGCGCCCGGGTCGTCGGTCTTGGCGAAGTTGGCGGCGTCGCAGGCCGTCTCGGACTTCAGGCATCGCTGCTTGGCCCCGAAGTCGACGGTGGCGGACGGCTTGGTGAGGTCCGAGCGCATGCCGTACTCGATGGTGGTCGGGTACGCGTTGCGGTCGTATTGCTCGGGCGACTTGAACTTCTTCTTTACCGCGTAGTAGTTCGTCTCCTGCTTCCAGTTGACGACCATCGCGTTGCCGTGCACGTCAACGACCTTGTCCAGGCCCCAGTACCAGGCCTGCTGTTTGCCGGAGCCACAACGGGAGTCGGCGAAGGCGTCGGCGTGGCAGGGCTCGCTGGGATGGTTACCGAAGACGGGGACGGTGCCAACTGAGTGGGTGTCGGCGTGACCGCCGCCGACGCTGTTCAGGCCGTAGAAGTACTGGGTGCCGTCCGTGGTGGTGACAATCCAGTACTCGCCGTTGTTGTCGTCGTTGCTTCCGCCGACCCGGTGCTCGACCCTGGTTCCGTCGTCCTGCTGGGGGCGGTAAATCTCGGTGTCTTCCTCGGGCTTGCTGCCGGTTGCGGCGTCCCGGACCAGTTCGGTGGTCCTGCCCGCCAGCGACATCACCGCGTTGTACGACACCCAGCACAGGTCGGACGTCTTGTCCTTCTTGGCCGTGTTGTTGGGAATCCCGGCGTCGAGTGCTTTGCGGTCGTCCTTGCAGGTGCGGTAGCGGCGCTCGATGTGCCCGGGGTCGTAGGACCAGCCCTCGCCGATCCACGAGGCCTGCGGCGAGGAGACCGCCGTACGGCCGTCCACGGTCTGTGAGTTGTACTCGAACGAGATCTTCGGCGCCGGCCCCGCAGGCGGGGGCGGCATCATCAGCGGATAGGACCAACTGAACGCGCCCGAGGAGCCTCCGGCCGCCCACTTGCCGTCAGAGGCGAGCGGTGTCGCCTTGAACGAGCCGCCCGCACTGCCACCGGAGTCGACCGCACCGACGACCGCTGCGCCGCCGGCGGCCGCGGGGGTCGCTGAGGCGGATGTCCGGTAGGCCGCCTGTGCCACGCCGGAGCTCTTGGCACCCGATGGCGCCGCAGAAGCCGGAGTCACTGTGTCGTCGGCTGCCGGGTCGACGGTAGCAGTGAGGGACTGCGACGCAGGGTCGTTGACCGTCTCCAGTTCCTCGTACGTCTGGCACGCCTCGTCGTCCGGCGTGTCCAGGTAGCAGTCAGGGAACTGGACGAAGCGCAGGCGTGAGGCCCAGTCGGCGCCGTAGAGGCTCTTGAACTTGGAGTAGTCCAGCTTGACGGAGACCGGGACCGAGCCAGTAGTGGGGGACTGGACCACCAGGACGGAGCCGTCTACCCCCTGGCCGACCGGCGAGGTGCGGTCCGGGATGGTGACCTGCCAGGTACCGCTCGGGGCGGGCTGGTCGGGGGCTTGGCCGAGGCTGACGGGCAGGGTGCCGACGGGCGACAGGGCGGCTGGGCTGGCGGTGGTGGAGGCTGTGCGGGCCGAAGCCGTCGTCGTGGTCGAGCCGAAGGTGACAGAGCCCGTCAGGTTGGAGGGCGGAGTCGTCGTCCCCGTGGGGGCTGTGAGCAGGTCCTGGGGGACCTCGGCCTTCAGCGTGCCGAGGTACCTGCTGAACACCTTGCCGGGCACCGGCAGGTCACGTCCGAGGTCCTCAAGATTCAGCGTCTCGCGTCCCGTCTCCGCCGTCGCCGGATCCGGAGGCAGCGCCAGCGACTGCGCGGGCAGCAGTCCCACCAGCAATGCGGCTGCCGTGACGGGCACGGCTGCGCGCGCGAGGCGGCGCTTACGGACGTGCGGAAGTCCACCGAACACGGCGAGGTCCCCCCGAACCACTTGGAGCGGGACCGGTGAAGGACCACGCATGACGATGTATCAGACAGCGAAGATTCTGTGATCACCCTGTGAGGAAACGCCAGACATGGGGAGGCTGTGTGATGATCATCACGGAACGTAACGCATTGCTACGCAACGAATAGGCCTGAATGCGGGACAACCCTTCACGGGGTGTCGGTCCGCCCTTTGGTGCCCTTTGGTGTGTGCATGAACTTCTCCCGGCATATCGTCAGGCACTTCGGGCTGGTTGGGATGGCATTGCCCCTTTTGAAAATTGACGACTCATCAACTCTCGTGCCCTATCAACGGCCCATTCCCTGCTCACGGAACACCGACCGCGGTCACGCCCGCCACATGCGCGAATTCCGCACAGGATGACGACAGCTTCTCCATAGGTCATCATCGGCAGGCCCGGCAGCGCTCTGTCACGCGCCGGTTCCATGGGGGAAGGGGAACTCGCCCGATGACGCGCAACTGGCGCCGTATGCCTGGCCGCCGGACCACTGCGGCACTACTCGCCACCGCAGTCGCCACGACCGGCATCGTCTACGCAGGGCTCCGGCTGGACAGCGACGCCAAGGGTAGCGACGCCGGACGCGACCGAACCGCGAAGACCGTCACCGAAACCGCAGCCATCAACCAGGCGGCCAGGACCGGAAAGCCTGTCGAGGTCACCTCCGCGCGCACCGCACACTCCACCACCTGGGCGCGCCCCGACGGCCTCATAATGAAGCAGCTGTACTCGTCGCCGATCCGGGCCAAGGTGGGCGGCGAGTGGAAGAAGATCGACCCGAACCTGCACCGCACCAAGGACGGCTGGGAACCGGCAGCCACCAACACCCGCATGGTGTTCTCGGCCGGCTCCGCGACACACGGTCAGCAGCGCGCGTCCCGTTCGACCACACGCCGGGTCTCCCTCCTCAAGGGTGCGGCCGCAGCCGACACCGGGACCCCGCTGGTCACCCTCCATGTCGGCGATGGCGCCTACGACATCCAGCTCACCTGGCCCGGTGCAGTCCCCACACCCATCATCGACGGCAACCGCGCCCTGTACCCGGAGATCTTCCCGGGCGGCGACCTGGTGCTCACCGCCGACGACGACGGCTTCGGGCAGCTCATCGTGCTGAAGAACCGCCAGGCGGCTTCCGACCCGCATGTGCAGCAGCTGGTCTACGGTCTGCACTCCGCCGAGCTCACCTTCCGCCTGGACCCTGCCTCCGGCATCATCAGCGCCGAAAACCCCTACGGCGAAGAGGTCGCAGTCTCGCCCACACCGCTGATGTGGGACAGCAGCGGCTCCCCGGCCGACACCGACGGCGCTGTGGGCGAAACCGCCCAGCCGACCGAGTCCGAGTCCCCGGATCCTTCGGACTCCGCCGAGCCAGACCCCAGCGACACCCCGACCGCCACAGCAGAAGACCCCGTCGAATCCGACGAGCAGAGCGACACCGACGTCGAGGCGTTGCCCTCCGCGAGCGACGGCCCCGAGCCAACGGTGTCGGAGTCCCCGCTGCCGTCCGCGCCCGCAGAGCCGACCCCGGAGCCCTCGCAGACCGGCTCAGCGGCCACGCTGAGCCTGCCCTCACTCGACGGTCCTTCTCCCGACTCGCACGGCGACCTCGTTGAGACCGACCTGTCCGCGGGACAGTGGACGATCACCCCAGGCCAGGACTTCCTGACCGACCCGGCCACCACCTACCCGGTGTTCATCGACCCGTCGGTCAAGAAGCACACCCAGAACTGGACCACCGCCTACAACCGGCACCCCAAGGCCACCTTCTACAACGGCAAGGGCTTCAACAGGGGAGGGACCCACGAGGCCCGCGTCGGCTTCGAATCCGACACCTGGGGCACCTCCCGCTCGTTCTTCAACATCTCCTTCGACAAGGACCTCAAGGGCACCAAAATCACCAGCGCGAAGCTGCGCATGCTGGAGACCTACTCCTGGTCCTGCAGCGACCGCTCGATGAGCGTGCACCTCACCAGCGAGATCAACTCGCACACCAACTGGAGAAACGCACCCAGGCTCCACGACGGCAACAAACTCGCCAGCAAGAGTTTCGCGCACGGCTGGAAGGCATCCAGATGCCGCGACGCGTACGAAGCCTTCGACGTGAAGAAGGGCGCCCAGAAGACCGCCGACGAGGGCGACGACACCATCACCTTCGGACTGCGCGCCCGCGACGAACACTCCCAGTACGCATGGAAGAAGTTCCAGGCCAACGGCGACAACGCCCCCGTCCTGGAACTGGTCTACAACCGCAAGCCCACGATCGTCTCCAACTCCCTGGACCTCGGCCCGGACGGCAAGTGCACCACCACGAAGCAATACGTACGCATGGGCTCGGGCGACCTGACCTTCACCGCCAAGGCCACGGACAAGGACAAGAACCTCAACTACCTCGACTTCGACCTCTGGCCCACCGGCCAGTGGGACACCACCGGCGACCTACTCAAATCAACCGGCAAGGTATCCGTCGGCGCTGACACCGACACGGCACTGAAAACGACGAACGGCTTCTCCACCAGCGGGCTCAAGAACGGCACCACCTACTCCTGGCGAGTACGCGCGGTCGACGACACCGGAAGTTCGTCGGCCTACTACCCGGCCAAGACACCCTGCCGCTTCGTTCTGGACACGGCCGCACCCCGGCTGCCCAAGGTCAGCTCCACCGACTTCCCCAACGCCGACGGCGATAAGAACGGCTTCGGCAGCGGCGCCGAGGACGCCATCTGGAGTACCAAGAAGTTCGGCACACCCGGCTCCTTCACCTTCCGCGCCCTCAATACGGACGTCGTGCGCTACGAGTACGGCTTCAACTCCGCCAGCTACACAGGCCAGATCACGCGCACCGCCGGCACGGCCACCAGCGTCAGCGCCACCATCACCGATGCCAAGCCCCCCACCGCCGGACCCAACGTGCTCTACGTCCGCACCGTCGACGGCGCGGGCAACCCCTCGGAGCCGACCAGGTACTTCTTCTACGTCACCCCCCGCGACCAGGCCGACGCGCCCGGCGACTTCACGGGAGACAAACTGCCCGACCTCATGGTCGTCACCGAGGGCGGCAACCTGGCCCTCTACCCCTCCCAGGCCAACAAGGACGACCTGAACAAGGGAACCGGCGACCTGGACTACTCGATGCCAGGCGCCTACCGGGCCAACCCCGAAAAGGACCCCAACGGCGACGACCTGCCGCCCTATGTCGCCGCGCCCTCAGGCCACTTCAAGGGCGCCCTCATCACCCACAACGGCGACATCACCGGCGGCGACGGCCTCCAGGACCTCGTCGTCCGCCTCGACGGCAAACTCTGGGTCTACCCTGGGGACGGCTACGGCGCCGTCAACACCGACAAACGCCAGGAGATCCTCCTGCCCGCGGGCGCACCCAGCCCCGACAACCTCACCCAGATCGTGGCAGCAGGCGACATCACCGGCGACGGACGCACCGACTTCCTCGCCACCGTCAAGAACGCAGGCGGCACCGACGACGAACTGTGGGCCCTCACCGGATACCACGGCGCCACCATCGACCAGGCCATCCGGCTGTCCGCCTCCGGCTGGAAGGACCGGGACATCGTCACCGCCCAGGACGTCTCAGGCGACGCAATCGCCGACCTCGTCTACCGCACCGACGTCACCGGGCGCCTGCTGCTGCGCAAGGGCATCGCCGCCTCCAGCGGCGGCGTCGACCTCAACTCGCTGGCATCCGCCGCCAACTCCTCCGGCGGCATCGACACCGAGTACGGCGCCTCCGGCTGGTACAGCAGCAGCGTCCCCCTCCTCATCGGAACCCCCGACGCCAACGGAGACACCATCCCCGACATCTGGGCCATCCGCTCCGACGGATCCGTACGCTTCCACCCCGGCAGCAAAACCGCCCTCACCGGCACCGGAACCGAAATCATCACCGCAAAGGACTACTGGAAGACCCGCATCACCATCGGATGAGATCCCGCCAGCACGCCGTTGGGCCCACTGCCCCCGGGCAGTGGGCCCAACGGCGTGCACGGCCGGCACCACCTTTCCTGACGGTGTGCCCCTGCGCGCCGACTGCGAAGGACGCCCCAGTGCGGCCGCGGAAGGGCCCGGGTGGCTCTGAACGACTCTCGGGCTCACGCCCGGCAACCACTGCCCGCGGGGCTGGCGGCGTGACATCACACAGAGCGGCAGCCTGGCGCTGGTGCGAGAGGCAGCCTTCCAGCGCCGACAGGTCCGGGCCGGGTCCAGACGCTCCCCGGTCGAGCCCTTGGAACGCGCGGGTGTCTGTCCGGGGCGTGCACCTGCTGTCGGTGACTGCTCCCTGAACAAGGGCAGGCCATCACGCAAGTCTCCCTGGTGAACGGGCAGTGCGATCGGAGGAGCGCACGATGGCCCTGTTCCAGTCTGACCTGATGCAGAGCTCATCGAGGCCGAGGTCGCCGAGGTCATCGGCGCCGCCCCGGGCGAGCACTCCGACCAGCGCAGGACCTGGCGCAACGGCCACCGGGCGAGACTGCTGACCACCCAGGCCGACTCCTCGTGCCGCGAGTCGACGCTCATGCCGCACCCCCGTCACCGGCCGGGCGCAGCCCGAAGAGCCGTGGCTTCCGTTTGCTCGCCCGGTGGGTGGCCAGCCTGCCCGCGGCCGTGAGCTCGTAGTAGTAGCGCTTCGGGCGACCGGGATGCTCGCCGGTCTCGGCTCTGCGGTCCGCCCATCCCGCGTGGACGAGCCGTTCGAGAACCGGATAGACCGTGCCGGAGCGGAGATCGGCCTCCTCACAGATCCGCAGCCCCCACGCCGGGTTGTCGGGCGTGGAGGCCAGCAACACCTTGAGGACCTCAAGTGTGGGGCGAGTCAGGCGAATTGATGCCATACCGCGAGTGAGGCACGCTCCGAACCATCTGTCGAAAACGACAGTTGGCTCACCGCTCGGTCCGCCGGCCGAGCTCGAAGATGCCGTACGCGAATCCCTGAGCGGTGATGGTTCCGTCCTGGAAGCGGATGCCGGTGGCCTCCACCGGGCGTGCGTCACCGGCGCCGTCGTACGCGTAACTCACCGTATTCCGCTGCGGATTGACGACTACGAGATACCGCCCGCCCCGCACGTACACGAACGGATAGCCGGTGTGCAGCACCTCCACCGAGCCGCGCGGGCCCAGTTCCGGCGTGCCGGTGCGGAGGGCGACGAGGCGGCGAACGAGATGCAGGAGGGAGGTGTCGTCGGCGCGCTGGGCAGCGACCGTCGGGCGGTCCGGGGACGGGGCGAGCGGGAGGTAGAGATGGTCGGGCGGGGCGGTGGAGAAGCCGGCGTTCGGGCTGTCGTCCCACTGCATCGGGGTGCGGGAGCCCGCGCGGTTGTAGCGGGGGCCCAGCACGCTGCCCTCCTTGTCGGGCAGGCCCGGGACATAGCGCATCCCGATCTCGTCGCCGTAGTAGATCGCCGGGAGCGTCGGCCAGGTGAGCTGGAAGGCGAAGGCGGCGGGGAGCTGATCGGCCGTGCGGGGGCCGCAGTTGAGGCGGGAGAAGTCGTGGTTGGCGGTGGGCAGGGAGACGAAGCCGCTGCCGCCGACGGCGGTCGACGCCTGGTGCCAGGCCTCGACGAAGGGGCGGGGCGAGCCCTTGCCGCTGGGGTCGAAGAAGCAGTCGAGCGGGTCCCAGGCCTCGTTGACCGTGCCCTCGGCGTTGCTCCACAGAGAGCGCAGGGCGAGGCCGTCGGTGGGGCCGCCGAACTGGAGGAAGAAGTCCGCGTGGAAGCCCGCGGGCACGGACACCTCCGGCTCGCCCCACTCCGAGAGCAGCACCGCGTCCGGATGGGCGCCGTCCAGCCAGTGGCGCAACTCCGCCCAGATCCTGGCGGTTTCCGTCTTGTCCGCGTCGTCCTTCACCAGCGACGCGGCCATGTCCACACGGAAGCCGGCCAGGCCGAGGCCCAGCCAGTGGTCCATGATCGCGCGCAGGGCCGCCCGGTTGGCGCGCGGGCCCTCGGCGTCGACCGGGCGACGCCAGGGCTCGGCCGGATTCTCGCGCGCGTAACCGAAGTTGAGAGCGGGCTGGAAAGCGAAGAAGTTGGGGAGGTACCCGCCCGGGCGGGTACCGGGGGAGGGGACGAAGCCGTCGGGGCGGCCCTCGGGCGCCCAGATGTACCGGTCGTCGGCCGGATCGTTCGCGGCGGTCCTGAACCACGGGTGCTCGTCGGAGGTGTGACCCGCCACGAGGTCCAGCAGTACGCGGATGCCGCGACGGCCCGCTTCGTCCACCAGCTTGGCGAGGTCGTCGTTCGAGCCGTAGCGGGGCGCGGCGGCGAGATAGTCGGAGACGTCGTATCCGGCGTCGCGGAACGGTGAGACGAAGCAGGGGTTGAGCCACACGGTGTTGACGCCCAGCCACGCGAGGTGGTCGAGGCGCTCGGCGATTCCGTTGAAGTCGCCGATCCCGTCGCCGTTCGAGTCGGCGAACGACTGCGGGTAGATCTGGTAGAAGACGGCGTCGGCCAGCCAGGCGGGGGCGGGACGGAACGAAGTCATGCAGGGGACCATAGATCAGCGCACACCGGGCCCGCTGCCCCTAAGCTGAAGGCGATGTTCACCCCGCAAGGTCCCACTCTCCGGGAACTGGCCGTCCAGGCCCTCTCGTCTGTCGAACGCGGCTACGACCTGCTCGCGCCGAAGTTCGACCACACGCCGTTCCGGACACCGGACGCGATCCTCGACGCGGTGGGACGGGCGCTGCGCCCCATGGGGCCGTTCGACGCAGGGCTCGATCTGTGCTGTGGCACCGGGGCCGGCATGGACGTCCTGGGCACGCTGTGCCGGGAGAGCGTCACCGGGGTCGACATCAGCGCGGGGATGCTGGCGGTGGGGCGCGGGCGCCCGAGTGGCGCCGGCCCGTCGTCCACTGCGGCACCGCCGCCCCGGCCCCGTGTCACGTGGGTACGCGGCGACGCCCGTGCCCTCCCCTTCGGTCCCGCCTTCGACCTGGTCGTGAGCTTCGGCGCCTTTGGGCATTTCCTGCCCCGCGAGCTGCCGGGCCTGTTCACCCAGGTCCGCTCCGTGCTGCGTCCTGGCGGGCGCTTCGCGTTCCCGATCATGGCTCCGCCCCGGCCGAGCTCGCCCTGGTACTGGGCCCTGCTGGGCTTCGACGCGGTGATGCGGGTGCGCAATGCCGTCTGGCGTCCGCCGTTCGTCATGTACTACCGGGCGTTCCGGCTCGCTGATGTGCGGCGGGAGCTGGCGTGGGCCGGTTTCGAGGTCGATCTCCACGCGCTGCCCGAATTCGGGTGTCGACGGGACGGGAGCCCACGGTGCCGGATGGTGGTGGCGAGGGTTCCCTCGGCCGGCCGGGGGCGGTGAGGGCCGCGGCAGGTGGGAGATCGTGTGGGCCGTCCTGCACGTCATTGCGAGCGTGCGCAGGATCTGCTCCCTGTCAGGTCCTTGTCGGCCGAGGGCCCCGTGGCAGCCGTACGGTGAAGCAGGCTCCGCCCTCGGGCCCGTGTCCCTGCGCCGTCACCGAACCGCCCATCCGCTGGGTGAGACGGTGCACGATGGCCAACCCAAGGCCGGTCCCGACCGGACGGATGCCCTGGTAGCGGGCGTGCAGCGTGCCCCGTTCGAAGGCGATCTCGGCGTCCTCGGGCGTCAGGCCGGGGCCGCCGTCGCGCACCTCGAGACGTGCTCCGCCGCCGTCCGGTGCGAGGGCCAGCACCAGCGGTGCGCCCGCGGGGGTCACGCGCAGCGCGTTCTCCGCGAGGCCGTCGATCACCTGACGGACCCGGACGCCGTCCGTGTCGACGGTCAACGGCCTGCCCGGCCGCTCTGCGCGGAACCGCACGCCATGGCGTGCGCAGCGGTCCGCCCAGACCGTGCCGGCCTTCGCCACCAGTGCGTCGAGATCGACCGGATGTGTCTCGACACGGAAGTCGTCGGCCTCCAACTGGGCGAGATCCAGCAGATCCTGCACGAACCGTTCCAAGCGTCTGGTCTCGCTCAGCAGTGTTTCGCCGACCATGGGCAGTTCCTCGGGCCCGACCACTCCGTCGGCGAGCGCCTCCGCGTAACCGAGTGTCGCGGTGAGCGGAGTGCGCAGCTCGTGCGAGACGGAGAGCAGGAACTCGCGCTGCCTGTCCTCACTGCGCGCCAGCGCCTCGTCCAGAATGTTCAACGCCCTGGTCAGGTCGGTGAGTTCGCGCGGTCCGCCGGGTGCCGCGCGCAGCCCGCGTTCGCCGTCGGCGAGCCGTCGCGCCGTGGTCGCGGCAGCGGTGACAGGGCGTGAGAGCCGTCGGGCCAGCAGCAGGCCGGCCAGCCCCGCGCCCACCAGGCCCACCGCGAACGGGAGCGGCAGCGCCCGGCGCATGCGGGTCACGCTGTCGCGTACGACCGTGTACGGCTGCGTCAGGACGACGGCGCTGCCCGCGTTCGCGGGGCGGCCCTCCACCAGGACGTGCTCACCGCCCAGATACGCGTCCGTGGAGACGGACTTGCCGTCCAGCAGGCTCGCCCGCGTTCGGGCGTCCACGGCATCGGTGGCCGGCCCGACTGTGTTGCCGTCGGGGGTGATGACCGCGATCCGTTCCCCGTTCGACCCCGCGAGCCGCTGTTCGCGGTCGAGCAGGAGCTGCGAGATGGCGGGGGTCCGGCTCAGCACCTCCGCCTGCCGCCCGAGTTGGTCGCGCTGCTGTGCCTCCGCGCCGGTGTGGATCAGGTACCAGCTGGTGATGCCCGTGAGGAGTACGGCGACCAGGGCGACCGCCGTCGTCACCACAGTGATGCTGCGCGTGACGGTGCCCGGCCGACTCCACAGGTGGCCGGCGCCGAACTGGCGGAGGCGATGGCCGAGGGCGCCGGACCGTGGTGCGCGGGGCTTCACCGCGCCGGGTCCGCCGCGCTGTAGCCGACACCGCGCACCGTCCGGATCGGGCTGGCGTCGCCGAGCTTGGCGCGCAGCTGCGCGACGTGCACGTCCACGGTCCGGCTTCCGCGGTAGTCGGCCTGCCCCCACACCTGGGCGAGCAACTGCTCCCGCGGGAAGACCCGGCCGGGATGGCGCAGCAGATGGGCGAGCAGGTCGAACTCGGTGGCCGTCAGTTCCACGGGCTGCCCGTCCGCCTCCGCCGTACGGCGCACCGGATCCACCACGACCCTGCCCAGGCGCCGGGTCGTCCCGCAGGGCGGGCCGGAGGCTCGTCGCAACACGGTCTTGACCCGGGCGACCAGTTCCCGAGGCGAGAACGGCTTCGTGATGTAGTCGTCCGCGCCGAGCTCCAGGCCGAGGATGCGATCCGCCTCGTCGTCGCGGGCCGTGACCAGCAGGACCGGCGTCCAGTCGCCGTCCTCGCGCAGCCTGCGGCACACCTCGACGCCGTCCAGACCGGGCAGCGCGATGTCCAGGACGATCGCCACGGGACGCAGCCGCCGCGCGGCCGCGAGTCCCGCCCGGCCGTCCGCTTCCACGTGCACCCCGAAGCCCTCGCGCGTCAGGTACAGCCGCTGGAGGTCGGCGATGTGCCGTTCGTCCTCGACGACCAGGACGAGGCCCTTGCTGTCCGGCATGCCACCCTCCTCGGCTTCACCGGGATGCGAATCCTTGTACCGGCGATTCGATGCTAGCCCGGCACCGCGTGCCGCGGAGACCGCGACGGCACGCCCTGACATTCCTCGAACATTCCGCTGATCCGACGCACACCTGCGGCTCACAGGATCGCGCCATGACTGTTTCCGCACCTGACACCGCGTGCCCCGTCGCGTCCGCTCCGCCGCCCGGCGCCCTGCACCGCGTCGGACGGTGGTGCGCCCGGAACGCCCGGTGGGTGATCGTGACCTGGTTGCTCGTGCTCGTCGCCGCCTTCGCCGCCGACAGGGCCTGGGGCGGCGTCTACGAGGACGAGTTCTCCCTGCCGGGAACCACCGCGCAACAAGGGGCGGACCTGCTGGAGGAACACGGCTCCGACCTGAAGGGCGTCGGCGCACAGATCGTCCTCGAGGCGGACGACGGGCTCAGCGCCCACCGGACGTCCGTCGAGGCCGCGCTGGACGAACTCGCCCGGCTGCCGGACGTGTTGACGGTCGCAGACCCGCTCACCACACCCGGTGCCGTCTCCGCGGACGGCACGATCGGCTACGCCACCGTCCGCTTCGCCGAGAACCCGGCCACCTTCGACCCGTCGTACGTGGACCGGGTCGACAAGGCGGTCGCGGACCTGCGCGACGATCACGTGAGCGTGGACTACGGCGGTCCGCTCGGTCAGCTCGCCCGCCCCGAGGCCACCCACGGACTGTCCGAGACGATCGGCCTGGTGACCGCCGTGGTCGTGCTGCTGATCGGCTTCGGCAGCATCGCGGCCGCCTGGCTGCCGCTGGTCACGGCGGTCGTCGGACTGGCCGGAGGACTGGCCGTCCTCGGCCTGGTCGCCGCGGCCGTCACCTTCGGCGCGGCCGCACCCACTCTGGCCACAATGATGGGGCTGGGTGTCGGCCTCGACTACGCGCTCTTCCTCACCACACGGCACCGCGGGTTGCTGGCCTCCGGCGTCCCGCCCGAGGAAGCGGCAGGGCGCACGCTCGCCACCAGCGGCCGTGCGGTGCTCGTCGCCGCGGCCACGGTCACCATGGCGCTGGCGGGCCTGTACGCCTCGGGTGTCTCGTTCATCGGCACCCTCGGCGCGGCCGCCGGGATCACGGTGCTGGTCGCCGCGCTCGCCTCGCTCACTCTGACACCGGCCCTGCTCGGACTCGCCGGGCGCCGCATCGACCGCTGGAACGTACGCCGGCCGGTGGCCGAACCCGGGGGCGGCGACGACACATGGCGACGCTGGGCGGCGACCGTGGGCCGCAGGCCCTGGCTCTTCCTCGTCGCGGGCCTGCTGATCCTCGGCGTACTCAGTGTCCCGGTCGCGTCGATGCGGCTCGGCCACATCGACGCGGGTGCCAGTCCGACGCACTACACCGAGCGCAGGGCGTACGACCTGATCGCGCACGGGTTCGGCGCGGGAACCAACGGCCCGCTCACCGTGGTCGTGTCGCTTGACCAAAGCACGGCGGACCGGGACGAGGTCGCCACCGACGTCCGCGCTGCCCTCTCCCGTACCGCCGACGTGGCCTCCGTTTCCGATCCCGTCCCCACCCGGGACGGTGACCTGCTCACCTCCACGGTCGTCCCCCGCCAGGGCCCGGAGGACGAGTCGACCACCGACCTGGCGCACCGTCTGGACGACCAGGTGCTGCCCGAGGCGCTCGCCGGGACCGGCGCGGACGCCTACGTCACCGGCACCACCGCGGTCCAGAACGCCTTCCGCGATGCCATGGTGAACCGGCTCCCGTGGGTCGTCGCGGTCGTCGTCGGCGCCGCGTTCCTCCTGCTGCTCTGCGTCTTCCGCAGCCTCCTCGTCGCGATCAAGGCGGCCCTGCTCAATCTGCTGTCGATCGGAGCGGCCTACGGTGTCGTGGTCGCCGTCTTCCAGTGGGGCTGGGGCGGTGCCCTGTTCGGTGTGACGGAGCCGGTGCCGGTCGAGTCGTACGTACCCATGATGATGTTCGCCATCGTCTTCGGTCTCTCGATGGACTACGAGGTCTTCCTGCTCTCACGGATCCGCGAGGCGTGGCTGGAGACCGGCGACAACCCCGCGAGCGTGGCCGGCGGGCTGGCGGCCACCGCACGCGTCATCAGCTGTGCGGCGATCGTCATGACCAGCGTGTTCCTCGCCTTCCTGCTCTCGACCAACGTCGTGATCAAGATGCTGGCGCTGGGTCTCGGCGTGAGCGTGGTCATCGACGCGACGGTGGTGCGCCTGCTCCTCGTCCCCGCCACCATGTACCTGTTCGGCAGGGCCAATTGGTGGCTGCCGCGCCCGCTCGACCGACTTCTGCCGCACCCGGACCCGGAGGCGCCCCCTGCCGCGCGGGAGCCCGGACGGCGTCCGGATCCGCACGCCGCAGAGGACCCGGAGACGTCGGCATGAGGCGCCGCACCTGGATCGCTCTGGCCACGGCCGGAGTACTCGTGGCCGTTCCCGTCGGCGGAGAGCTGCTCGCCCGCACGGTGCTCCGGGACCGCGTACGGGCCGCGGCGTCGCGAGCGCTGGGCGGCGACCTCGACATCGGTCTCGCGTCCCGCCCCGCACTCCTCCAACTCGCGGACAAGCGGCTGCCGTTCGTCGAGGTGGACAGCGCCCACGCGCGCCTCGGCCGGGTCCCCGACGCCCAGGTCCACGCGCGGCTCGACGACGTACGCCTCACCGGGGGCGATCCGCGGCGAGCCACGATGGCCGCGGCCCGTGTGACGGTGGTGATTCCTCCAGCCGCGGTGGCCGGCATGGTGGGGGACTTCGCAAGCACGCCGGTCACCGGAGTACGGACCGACCCGGGGGCGGACACCTTGACGCTGGTGATGGGGCGGGCGGGCCTCGCAAGCGTGACCCTGCGGCCGGAGATCAAGGACGGGCGGGTCGGCACGACGGTCGTCGCGGTGGAGATCATGGGCAGGACCGCGCCGGACGCGATGACCGACCGGATGCGTGACGCCGTCGAGGGACGGGCGAAGGAGCGGGACTACCCACTCGGACTCGAAGCCACCTCCGCACGCGTCGAGGGCGACGGCATCCATGTCCGCCTCGCGACGGACTCGCCCGCCACGCTGCCGCGTTCAGGTTGAGCCGGGAGGCGCTGGAGCACGCTGGAGCCAAGTCCATTTGCTTTCCAAACTTGCACAGCTATAGTGAGTCCGGTTTTCAAACTAACCGCCCCTTCTCTCCCTTCAGGACCGACCGTGCGAGAAAACGCCATGAAGGCCCCTCTACCCGACGGCACGCATGCGACGGATGAAGTCGTGGCCCGTATCGACCCCTTGTGGCGGTCATGGGAAAGCGCACGCGGCGGGCACGCCGCGTGCGTCGACTCCGGCATGGCGGCCACGGTCGACGGGCCGCAGGCCATCCCCGCCGACGTCGTCGGCCAGGTCGAGGCCGCGCTGTCCGGTGGGGTGCCCGATGGCGTCTGACCTGCGCGACACGGCGACCGAGCCGCGACTCGCCCATGGGGAGCGCCCGTTGCCGGTCCTGATAGCCGCCTGTCTGGGCCTGTTCACGGTCTTCCTGCAGACCACCCAGACCATTGGCACCCTCAGTGCCGTCCAGGACGACCTGCACATCGCCGCGGCCGACCTGGTGTGGGTGCCCAGCATGTACACGCTGGTCGTCGCCTCCTGTGTGCTGGGGGCGGGCGCGCTCGCCGACCGGTGGGGGCGCCGGCGTGTCTTCCTCGCCGGGGCCGTCGCGATGGCCGCGGGCGGAGTGGTGCTGGTCTTCGCCGGGAACCTGGTCGCCGTCCTCGCCGGACAGGCGGTCGCGGGCCTTGGCGGCGCACTCATCACGCCCAGTTCGCTCGCACTCATCACCCACGCCGTCCCCGACCCCCGGCGCCGTGCCGGAGCGATCGCGGCCTGGGCGGCCACCTCCGGACTCGGCCTCGCCATCGGCCCCGTCACCGCCGGCCTGGCCCTGCGCTGGTGGACCTGGCACACCGCGTTCTGGCTCAACCTGGTCGTCGCCGCGCTCGGTGCGGCGGTCGCCCTGCGCCATGTGGAGGAATCGCGCAACCCTGCCCAACGCCTCGACTGGGCAGGCCAGTCGACCGCCATCGGCGGACTCGCCCTGATGGTCTTCTGGCTGATCGACGGCGGCCATCACGGCTACGGCTCCGGACGGGCCCTCGCGGCCGCAGCCGCAGCGGTCGTCCTCCTCACCGCCTTCGTCGTGGTCGAACTGCGCCGTACGGCCCCCATGGTCGACCTACGTCTGATGCGCGACCCGTCCTACGGCGCCTCGCTGCTGCTCGCGGCGGCCGTCCTGTTCGGCTTCGTCGGCCTCTCCCTCCTGGAGGTGCTCTGGCTGCAGCGGGTGCGAGGGCTGACGGCATTGGAGGTGGGCGCTCAACTCCTGGCGGAATTCGGCACGTTCATCGCCGCCTCGGTGCTCGCGGGAGTGCTCGTACGGCGTCTGGGGCCGCGCACCCTGATCACCGCGGGTCTGCTGCTCGCGGCCGTCGGAGCCACGCTCTTCGCGCGCGTCGATCCCGGCACCACGTTCGGCGGATACGCTGCCGCTCTCGTGGTCTTCGGCCTCGGCTGCGGTCTCGCCAACGCGCCCTCCACCGCGCTCGCCGTCGGTCATGTGCCGCGTGGTCGCGAGGGCGAGGCGGGCGGCACGGTGAACGCCGCCCGCCAGATCGGCGCCGTGCTCGGCACCAGCGTCCTCGGCACCCTGATGACCTCGCGTTTCGACGATCTCGTCCGCCGAGTCCATGATCCACGGGTCGCCTTCACCGACGCGGTCGGCCATGCGTCGTGGGTCGTGGTGGCGGTGCTGCTGGTCGGTGCGGGCGTATCGCTGACTTCCTCGCTGTGGTCCGGGCGCGCCTCGGCCGTCGCCTCCGGGTCGGCGGAGGAGAGCTGAGTCGGGTCTGCCCCCGCACAGCGCGGGGGCAGATCTCTCTCGTTCGCGCAGGCGGAGGCGCTGACGGGGTGTTGGGACACCGCCATCACCGAAGCCGTCGACCGGGAAGGCCGACGGTGAACACCTCGCCTCCCCCTGTCCGATCGGCCCGTCCGCTCAGCCGCGGATGAAGTCGAGGAGACCGGCGTCGAAGGCCTTCTCGAACTCGCCCACCAGGCCGTGCGGAGCACCCGGGTACACCTTGAGCGTGGCGTCCTTGACGAGCTGGGCCGTCTTGAGGCCGGCGGCGATCGGCGCGATCTGGTCGTCGTCACCGTGCGCGACGGACCGGAAGCCGTTCTCGGCGACCAGCCTCGCCGGGCCGTCCCACGCGTCCGCGTCGAGTGGCCAGCCGTGGCTGAAGACGACGGGCTGCCCACTGCCCCAGTCCCTGTAGAAGATGTCGGTGCCGTCGGAGGCCGTGAACCTGCTCATGGGCGTTCCCTTTAGCCCGTGGGTGCGGAGCGGGCGCGGGAGCCGTACGGCTGGTGGCGCTCAGACGAAGCGGCGGACGAACTCCAGCGCCGTGTCGGCGACTTCCTGCCAGCCGCGGTCGATGGTCAGCGCGTGGCCGCGGTCCTTGATCTCGGTGATCTCGGTGACGCCGGGGTTGCGCTGCTGCTTCTTGTACGAGGCGTTGGCGATGGCCCACGGCACGGTGTGGTCCTTCTCGCCCGAGATGATCAGCAGCGGGCCGCGGTCCGGGTTCTCGGTGTCGACCTTGGCCTCGGTCCACGGGTTGAGGTTGGCGGTGGCCGCCTGGAAGAGCGGCGCGCCCGGTGCGGGCACCGCGAAGGTGTCGTACAGCTCCTTGGCCTCCTCCTCGCTGACCGCGTTGGCGAAGCCGTACCGGAACTGGTCGTAGGTGAGCGGGACGGCCCGGTGCCGGTTGGCCGGGTTGCCCAGGACGGGCGCGGAGGAGCGCAGGGACGAGATCGGCAGGGGCAGCACACCCCGGAACGGCGCCGGGTCGATCGCCACCGAGACAGCGGACCGCCCACGGCCGGCCAGTATCTGGGTGAGCAGCCCGCCGAAGGAGTGGCCGACCACGGCGGGCTTCTTGTCGAGGCCGCCGATGAGCCCCTCCAGGTGGTCGGCGACCTGCCCGACCGTTTTGCCGGCGAACACCTCGGGGTGGGCCTTGGCCTCTTCGACCGTGTCGGGGTCGTCGGGCCAGGACAGAGTGACCGGTGCGAAACCGGCCTGCTCGAAGTGCGCGGCCCACCGGTCCCAGCTGCTCGGCAGCAGCCACAGCCCGTGAACGAAGACGACCGGCGCGCGGCCGGTGGCGTTGGCTCGCTCGATCTGCTGTGCGTCGTTGGTTGTCATGTCTCGACGCTAGACGCGAACGGCGCCCCGGGATCCGTCAGACGAGTTTATTGCCGCACCGGACGAGGATGTGCTCGCGTCAGGGTCCCCACCGTCCCCATGCTCCCCAAAGAGTCCAGCGTGTCCCGCACCGCGGAGCCCGAGCCGATGCCCGGCTTCGGGAAGATCCGGTACCGGCGGGCGCTCACGGTCCGTGGTGAGGCAGCCTCACGGCTCCTGGGGCCCATGCCGCACCTCGCCGCCCTCAAGGCTGTTGCGGCAGCCCGCCCAGCGCCAGCGTCACCGCCGCGTCCGGCCCCAACTCGTGGCCCTCGCGCACCGCTTCGGCGAATCGGGTGTGGCCGAGGGCCGCGCGCAGCCGGCGTACGTACTCCCTGCGGAAGACGGTCGTCTCGGAGCTGCCGAGCCAGGGGAGCCCCGCCGCGTACCAAAGACGTCTGCTGACGCCGAGGAGCTGCGCGGCGAGCTCCGGCTCGCCCCGGCAGGCCTGCGTGGCCACCAGCAGGTCGGTGACCGCCGCGGCGCCGAGCCGGTCGTGCACGCGCCACTTGGCGGCCAGCGCCTCGCGCCCCGTACGCAGCGCCTCGTCCGGGCGGCCCAGACCGATGCCGGAGAGCGAGACGAAGAAGTCGCCCCAGGCCCGCATCCACAGCTCGCCCCGCTTCGCGCAGTCCGCGCGCAGCCGTTCCGCCACCACCGCGCACCGCTCGAAGGCGCCCTGGCTGGCCAGCAGATACGCCTGTACGGCGAGGGTCAGCAACTGGAAGAACTCCGCGCCTCCGCCACCCCCGGGCCACTGCGGGGCACTCCCGTACAGCACCGCCGAACGTGCCGACTCTCCGCGCACGGCCAGGCTCGCGCCGGTCAACGGCAGGGCGGGCACCGGCAGTCGGCGTTCTTCGGCGAGCCACACATACGCGGCGCTGACCGACTCCGCGGCGTCCAGGTCGTCGGGTACGACGGTGACCAGGCGGTGCGTCCAGATGGCGAGCGTGTGCTCGGGGCCCAGCTCGTGGGCCCGGCGCAGTGCCCGCTCCAGATAGCCGCGCCCCTCTTCGGCGAATCCGCAGGCGAACCAGAAGTACCAGAGTGTGCCGGCGAGTTCGAGTGCCGTCTCCGGCTCCGGCGCCGCCAGGCACTGCTCCATCGCGAGCCGCAGATTGGCGTGCTCCGCGCTGAGCCGCTCGGCCCACATCCGCTGGGCGGGGCCGAGCCACTCGGCCTCGCCCTGCCGGGCGGTCCAGCGGAAGTAGTCCCGATGCCGGCGGCGTACGGCCGCCGCCTCCCCGAGACCGTCGAGCCACTCGGCGCCGAACGAGCGAACCGTGTCGAGCATCCGGTAGCGCACGGCCGCGCCGTCGTCCTCGCGGGTCACGATCGACTTCTCGGTGAGGGAGGCGAGCAACCCGAGAATGTCCTCGGCGTCCAACGGGCCGCCGTGGCAGACGAATTCGGCCGCCTCCACGTCCCAGCCGCCCGCGAACACCGACAGGCGCGCCCACAGCAGCCGTTCCAGCGGGGTGCACAGTTCATGGCTCCAGCCGATCGCCGTACGCAGTGTCTGATGGCGGGCCAGGCGCGGCCGGGCGGGCGAGACGAGCAGGTCGAACCGGGAGTCGAGGCCCTCGAGGAGCCGGTCGAGGGGCAAGCCGCGCAGCCGCACCGCGGCCAGCTCCAGGGCCAGCGGAATCCCGTCGAGACGGGCGCAGACGGCCGCCACGCTCGCCCGGTTGGCGTCGGTCAGCGCGAACGACGGCACGGCCGCCTTCGCGCGCGCCGCGAACAGGGCCACCGCGTCGTCGCGTTCCCCGAGCGGCAGCGGTGCCACCGTCAGGAGTTGTTCGCCCGGCACACCCAGCGGCTGCCGGCTGGTGGTCAGCACACGCAACTCCGGTACCCGGGCGAGGAGTTCCAGCACCAGGTGCGCGCACTCGTCGAGCACGTGCTCACAGGTGTCGAGGAGGAGCAGCATTGGCGCCCCGGCCAGATGCTCGCAGAGCGCCTCCAGGAGCGGCAGCAGTGTCTGCTCGGTCAGCCGGGTCGCCTGGGCCACGGCGTTGGTGAGCAGATCCGGGTTCCGCAGCTCCGACAGCTCGACGAGCCACACCCCGCCGGTGAACGCCTCCCGCGCCGTATGCGCCGCCCGCAGCGCCAGCCGTGACTTGCCCACACCTCCGGGGCCGGTGAGCGTGACGAGTCGGGTGGTGCCCAACAGGCGTGATATGTCGGTGAGTTCACCCTGGCGTCCGATGAAGGCATTGGCCTCGGCGGGCAGATTGCCTGCCCGGCCGTTGCGCACTGAGGCAGCCATCGTTCCCCCTCACCGGTCGCGATGGCGGTCACCATAACCCAGGGGCTGTGTCTGAACCCCGGTCGGGCGCGAGGCGTCTTGCACGCACGCTCGCGGTGTTGCCGAAAGGCCCTAGTAGTAGCTCCTCCCCCCACTCTCGGCTCCGCTCGAGCGGGGGGGGGGGGACCCCATCGAGGACCTTCCGGCGCCTTGCGATCGCACGCACCAGACGCCGCGCGCTGATCCGACCGGGATTCAGACACAGGCCCTCACGCCGAAGCCGCGTCAGGCGTAGCGTGGAGGCGTCCCGGCACACCGAGTTGAGACCTTGGGGGGTGCGGGGGATGACAGTCGTACCGGCGCTGCGAGCCGTCGGGCAGATGCGCCCCGGGGACCATTTGCTGCTCGGCTACGACACCGACGAGCAGCGCGAGACCGTACTCGCCGCCTTCCTCCTCGACGGGCTGGCCAGCGGGCAGCGCGGGCTGGTGCTGACACCGGGAGACATTCCGGCGGTCCTGGCCCTGTCCTTCCTGGAGGCGTACGGCTGCCCCGTGGATGACGAGATCGCGGCCGGGCGGCTCGCCGTCGACCCGCATCTGGCCACGCCCGAAGGGCTCTGGGACCTGGACGAGGTGATCCGCCGCGAGGCGCGGCGCGCGGTCGCCGACGGCTTCCTCGGGCTGCGCGTCAGCATGGAGGTGCTGTGCGGCCCGACGGACAGGAGCCTCAAGACGCTGCACGACAGCGAGCTCCTCCTCGACCCCGTCTTCGCCTCCCTCCCCGTGCTCGGCGTCTGCCAGTACGACCGCCGCGTCTTCGACGAGGAGGAGCTGGTCCCGCTCGACGGACTGCACCACGGCCGGGTCGCCGCCGACCTCGTCTGGCGGGACGAGCTGCTCTCCATCACTCGCACCTTCGCACCGCCCGGCCTGGCACTGGCCGGGGAGATCGACGACACGAACGTCACCGCCGTCGCCCGCGCCCTGCACGCCGAGACGGCCCGCGCCCGCGCCCGCACCGCGAACGGCATCCGCACCCGACTCGACCTGCGCGACCTGCGATTCGTCGACGTCGGCGCGCTGCGCCTGCTGGTCTTCTCGGCGCTCGGCCTGTATGCGGCGGGCGGCACCCTGGTCCTGCACGGCGTCGCCCCGCACGTCCAGCGCGTGATGCGGGTGACCGGCTGGGACCGTGTGCCCGGCCTGCGGATCGAGCGAGGAGAGGACCCGCCATGACCCGCACCGGGTTCGTCCACCAGGCACTGTGCTACGGCTCGGACGACGAATTCCTCGAAGGAACCCTGGAGTTCGTCCGCGACGGCCTGGCCGCGGGCGACGCCGTCCTCGCCGTCGTCCGACGCCACAACATCGCGCTCCTCGAGGCGACCCTCGGCAGCCGGTCCGGGGACGTCGAGTTCGTCGACGCCGACGACTGGTACGGCTGTCCCTCCCGCACCCTGGGCCAGTACCACGCGTACTGCGCGGACCACGGTGGAGACCGCCGCGTGCGGGTCATCGGCGAACCCGTCTGGACGGGCCGCACGGAGTTCGAGGCGCGCGAGTGGATGCGCTACGAGTCGCTGCTGAACGTCGCCTTCGCGCAGTCCGGCCACTGGATCCTGTGCCCCTACGACGCGCGCACGCTCCCCGCCGACGTGGTGCGCTCAGCGACCCGCACCCACCCCGAACTCGCCCTCGGCGCCCGCACGTCAGCCCCCAGCGGACACTACGCCGACCCGGCCGACTTCTATGCCGAGTGCGACGCCGTCCGCCCGCGGGACCCGCTGTCCGACGGCCCGGACGACATCCGCTTCGCACGCGGCCGGTCGGCGGCGGTGCGCCGTGCCCTCGCCGCGTACGCCCGCCGTTCGGGGATGCCCGAGCAGCGGACGTACGACATGGTGGCGGCGGTCCACGAGGCGCTGGTCAACGCCGTGCGGTTCGGCGGCGGGGGCGGTGTGCTGCGGCTGCGCAGCGACCCCGACTATGTGATCTGCGAGGTCGCCGACAATGGCGTGCACAACTCGGCGGTCCCCGCTCGGTTCCCCGGGCATCTGCCGCCCGACGCGCGGTCCGTGAGCGGACACGGCATGTGGGTGGTACGGCAGTTGAGCGATCTCGTCGCCGAGGAACTCGGGCCCACGGGCTCCACCGTGCGCATGTACTTCCGCCGCCCGGAAGAGGTCATCCGGCCGCCGGCAGAGTGAACTCGTAGACCAGGGCGTCCTGTTGGGCGTCCACCACGAGATCGGTGATCTCCAAGGGCCGGTCGTACTGGTCGTGCACCCGCCGGGTGACCCGCACGGACTGCGGGAGCCGGGTGATCGAGTCCCGGTGGTGCAGGGTCAGCCCCGCCTTGCGCATCCAGTCGTACGCCCGGCGCAGCTGCGCCTCCGCGGTGCCGTCCGCGCGGTCGCGGTAGCGCGCCAGCTCCTCGACCTCGGTCACCGCGACCGTGGAGAAGGAGGTCACGGCCGTCCGCAGCCCGGTGCCGTCCGCGGCGGCCGACTCGTAGCGGTGGACCAGCGTCGGGCGCCGCGGGGCGAGTCCGAGCGCGTGCGCGTGTTCCGGTGGGGGAGCCTCCCAGTTCACCGTGGTCCGCCGGACGGTGCACGGTTCGGCGGTGTGCGCGCCGACGGGGAAGTCGAGGGACGGGACGTGCTCGGCGGTGGTGCCGGGCAGCGTGGCGTGGCTGCCGCGCCGGTCGGTGGAGACCAGACCGCCGCGCCGCAGCATCTGCAGCGCCTGCCGTACGGTTTCCCGGCTCACGCCGAAGCGGGTGGCCAACTCCCGTTCTCCCGGAAGTCGTTCACCGGGTGGAATGGAACCGTCGCGCAGTTCGCCGAGCAGTTGCGTGGCGATCCGCGAATACAGCGGCTCGTGGTCGGACGGATGGGTGGTGCGGGCCATGTCCGCGCCTCCTGTGTGGTGACAAGACGTAGCCGTGCGGGCTCATTGCGGCACCACATCTAGCATTGGTCTAAACCACCAGGAAAGAGCGGTCGGGCAGTTCGGCCGATTTCAGTCCGCACCCTCCCTGCGGTGCGGACACGCTCAGAGCGCGCGGTACAGGGCGTCGACGAGCGCCATCTTCCTTGGGTCGTCGGCGATGTGCGGGCCCATGCGGTTCATGACGTACCCGAGGGAGGCGCCCGCCTCCGGGTCGGCGAGACCGCAGGAGCCGCCGAAGCCGTCGTGTCCGAAAGCCCGCGGGTTGGGTCCGTACGACCCGTTGGGGCCGCTCAGCCACAGCCCGAGCCCGATCTCCGTCTCGTTCTCGAACCCCGCGCCCAGCACCAGGTCACGGCAGCTGCCCTGCCCCTCGCGCACCCGCTCGGCGGCCTCCGGCGAGAGCACCTGCCGGGAGCCGTACGCGCCTCGCCGGGCGAAGATCGCGTACAGTGCGGCGACCGCGCGGGCCGTCCCGTGGCCGTTCGCGGCCGGAATCTCGGCCGCCCGCCACTGCGGCGTGTTCGCCTCGGTCGCGCCGACGAGCGGATTGGCGAGCGCTGCCAGCGCCTCGGGCGCCAACTGGGCGAAGATCGCTGCCTGTTCACTGCTGGACGCGGCCGGCGGATGCACCAGCTCGGCCGCCCGGTCGGCCTCCTTCTCCGGCAGCCCGATGGTGAAGTCGATGCCGAGCGGCCCGGTCACCTCCCGCTCCAGGAAGGCGCCCGGCAGCAGCCCCGAGACCCGCCGCACCACCTCGCCGACCAGGTGGCCGAACGTGAGCGCGTGATAGCCGGACTGCGACCCGGGCTCCCACCAGGGCTCCTGGGCCGCGAGGCGCTCGACGGTCAGTTCCCAGTCGCAGAGCTGTGCCAGCGTGTGCGGCTCACGCAGCCCGGACAGCCCCGCCCGGTGCGACAGCAGATGCCGCACGAGGATCGACTCCTTGCCCGCCGCCGCGAACTCCGGCCAGTACGTGGCCACCGGAGCGTCGAAGTCGAGCAGCCCCCGATCGGCCAGGATGTGCGCACACAGTGAGGTCGGTCCCTTCGACGTCGACCACACGTTGACCAGCGTCTCGCGCTCCCAGGGGCGGGTGCGCGCCGCGTCGGCCCAGCCGCCCCACAGGTCCACCACGGTCTCCCCGTCGAGCGTGACGGTCACGGCCGCGCCCAGTTCGCCGCGCTCGCGGAAGTTCTCCTCGAACGCGGCGCGCACCGCCGAGAAGCGCGCATCGCAGTGGCCTTGAACATCAGGCGCGTGCTGGGACATGGGACCTCCGTCATGCGTCCGCGGATGAACCCGGAAGGGGCCGGGCCCATTGAACGTACCGACTGGTCGGACTGGAGGGAAGCCGCTGGACCCCATCTGCCGTCCGGCCCTGGAGCCGTACCCACCGTCCGCCGCCCCGTCCCCGGTCGTGCCGAGGAGGCCGGCCGACGGGCCTGCCTGGATGAGGAACAGCGAACCGTTGGGCTCCGATGCCCGTGACGGTGTGCGCAACACCTCGGCAAACGTGACCTCTTGGCCTTCCGCGCCGGAGACTCCTGTGCCCTGGGCGCGGCGCCCCCAACGGATGAGTCACGCTCCCGCGTCACGCGGGTCGCCCGCCTGAGGGCTGGACCGGCACTGTCCGATCATCGTGGGCACGGAGGCTGCGAGGGGTCGGCTCGGGTCGTCACCCAGCGCTCCTGCGGGAGACAATGGCACTCCCGGGCAGGGTGAGGTGGTGGCGATGCCCGCATGGCATCTGCGCGACTATCACGACGACGATCTTGACCAGGCCATCCAGATCTGGGACCAGAGCCGCCAGGCCGACGAGGACCGGGTGTTCCCGGTCTCCGAGGTGATGGCCGCGGCCAAGGCCGGTCAGACGGCAGTGGTCGCAGTGGTCGGCGACGAACTGGTGGGCATGGCCGTGGGGCAGGCGTACGGCAAGCGGGGGTGGATCCTCCTGGTGGCACTCGCCTCCCGCTGGCGCGAGCGCGGGATCGGCAGTGCTCTCCTCGCCGAGCTGGAGCGGCGTCTGCGGGCACAGGGCGTGCGCCACATCAGCGCACTGCTGCCCGCCCACGCCGCTGGGACGAAGGCTCTGGAGAAATCTGGCTACCGGTTCCGCGACGACCTGACCTACTACGAGAAACTCGAACCACCCGGAACCGCCGACGCCGAGCATCTCGCGGCCCTGGGCGGCCGTATGCTGCCCGAGGGGCTCTGGGGTGCGATGGCCGGCATGGAGCGGGAGAAGCAGGTCGTCGAACGCCGGGTCGTGCTCCCGCTGACCGAGCCGACGCTGGCCGACCGCTACGGTGTCGACCCGCCCAAGGCGGTCATCCTGTTCGGCCCACCCGGCACCGGAAAGACCAGTTTCGCCAAAGCAGTGGCCTCACGGCTCGGCTGGCCGTTCGTGGAACTCTTCCCCTCCCGGCTCGCGGCCGACACCAGCGAGGGGCTTGCAGTGGCCCTGCGGGAGGCCTTCGCGGACCTGGCGGAACTGGACTCGGTAGTGCTCTTCATCGACGAGGTCGAGGAGATCGCGGGCGTGCGATCCGGGAAGGCGGTCGATCCCGGGCACGGGGTGACCAACGAGTTGCTCAAACTCATCCCCGTCTTCCGCGAGCACGACGCGCGACTGCTGGCGTGCGCCACCAACTCAGTACGCTCTCTCGACGCGGCTTTCCTGCGACCGGGCCGGTTCGACTACGTCATCCCCATCGGCCCGCCGAACCCAACCGCCCGCGCGGCGATCTGGGCCCGCTATCTCAGGGCCTCCGCCCACTCAGTGGACCTCGACCAACTGGTCGAGGCCAGCAAGCTGTTCACCCCGGCCGACATCGAATTCGCGGCCCGCAAGGGCGCCCAGGCGGCATTCGAGCGCGAAGTCACGGATCGCCAGGGCCGACCGGCCACCACCGAGGACTACATGACCGCCATCGCCGACACCCGGCCAACGCTCACCGCACGGGCGATCGAGGAGTTCACCGAGGACATCGAGAAGTACAGCCGGCTCTGAGACCGACGCACGATCCCGCCGTCGTCCCGGGAGGAGGACTACGCCGCGAGCGCGCCGCTCGAGCCTCAGCCCTGCTCGATGTGCAGATGGATGGGACCTCGCAGCACGGGGCTGGGCCGGTACGGCGGCGGGTCGGCGACCAGCCTGGGCCGGTCCAGGCGACGTACCAGCTCGTTCAGCGCGATCTGGGTCTCCAGACGAGCCATCGGACCGCCGAAGCACAGGTGGATGCCGCTGCCGAACCCCAGGTGCTGGTTGTCCTGCCGATCGGGGTCGAAGCGGTCGGGCTCGTTGAAGCGGTCCGGATCCCGGCTGCCCGAAGCGAGCATGAGCATGATCTGCGAGCCCTGGGGGATGACGGTGTCGGCGACGGTGATGTCGCTGTACGCCGCCCGCCAGGGAATGATGTGCACGGGGGGCTCGTAGCGCAGCAGTTCCTCGACCAGCGGCACGACCAGGTCCGGTTCGTCGCGCAGTCGCTGCAGTACCTCCGGGTGGCGCAGCAGCGTGAGCATGCCGTTGGTGATGAGGTTGACGGTGGTCTCGTGGCCGGCGATGAGCAGCAGGTTGGCGGTGCTGATGATTTCTTCGTCGGTCATCCGCCCGTCGGGCCCGTCGTCGTTGGCCAGCCGTGTCAGCAGGTCGTCGCCGGGCCGGCCGTGGCGTTGTTCCAGCAGCCCGCCGAGGTATTGGCGCAGGTCTTTGGTGGCCTGCACGCCGTTGTCCAGTTTCTCCTTCGGGTCGGTCTTGGGGTTGTAGTCGATCGAGTCGATGATGGCGTTCACCCACACGCGGAACCGCGGTTCGTCCTCGCGTGGTACGCCGAGCAGGTGGCAGATCACGGTGACGGGGAACGGGTAGGCGAAGTCGTCGACGATGTCGATCTGCTGCTTGCCCGCGAAGTCGTCGATCAGGCTGCTGACGGTGGCGGTCAGGTCGGGTTCCATGCCGGTCACCAGCCCCGGGGTGTGCGGGGGGCCGAAGTGGCGCATCGCCAGGCGCCGCAGACGGTCGTGCTCGGGCGGGTCGAGGTTGATGAACGACGGCGTGGTGCGTTCCTCCATCCCGGGCATCGGATGCGACAGATTGCGGACGTCGGAGCTCAGGTGTGGGTCGTGCAGTACGCCGGCGAGTTCGCGATAGGTGCTGATGACGTAGCTGCCGTCCTCCTGCAGGGCCACCGGCGTCTTGCGCAGTTCGGCGTACAGCGGGTACGGATCGGCCCGGGCGGAGTAGTCGAGGATCCGAGGCAGGATGTCGGGTGTCTCGGTCGTGGTCATGTCGCTTTCCCTCCTGCTTCCGTCCTACCGGTGCTGCCGCATGGCGGTGACGCGCCGTTCGCCCGGGTCATGGCCGGTGACGACCACCGTGGCGCCCTGGGCGAGCAGAGTGGGGCCGGGGAAGTCGACGGGTACCGGTTTCGCGTCGACGGGCTGGTCGGGCGTGGGGCAGGGGGGCGGGAAGGGCGCGGCGGTCTCGATCAGCTGCCGGTAGTGGTCCAGCCACTTCGCGTTGTTGAAGCTGACCGCCGCGGTCACGCGGCCCTGGTACCCGTATGCGGCGACGAAGCGGTGGTCGGCCACGGATCCCTGGGTGACGATGACCTCGTCGGCGTAGGTCGGTACACCGACGGACTTGATGTTGACGCCGAACTGGATCGACCAGAACGTCGGGATGGACAGGTGCGGCCAGCGGTCCGCCTGGGCACTGACCATGTTGTGCGCCGCGATCTCGGCCTGCTCCACGGCGTTGGCCCAGTGTTCCAGCGAGATGAAACGGTACTCGTAGATCGGGTTCGGGGAGCGTGCCACGTCTCCGGCGACGAAGATGTCGTCGGTGACCAGGCCGTTGAGGTCGAAGGCGCGGCAGCCCGTGTCACAGGCGACTCCCCATACGCCCACCGCAAGCCCCGAGTCGCGCAGCCACTCGGTGTTGCGGATGCCCCCGAGCGCCACCACCGCCACGTCGGCGTCGACCGTGCTGCCGTCGGCGAAGTGGGCGCGGCGAAACCGCCCCTGTGCGTCGCCCTCCAGCTGGGTGACTTTGACACCGCAGCGCAGGTCGACACCGTGGGCGCGCTGCATGTCCGCCGCGACCTCACCGATCATGGCGCCGAGTCCGCCGACCAACGGGGCCGGCGCCAGCTCGGCGACGGTCACCGGGATGTCACGCTCACGGCAGATGGAGGCGATCTCGGAGCCGGTGAAGCCCGCGCCGATGACCAGTACGCGGGAGGGCCCGGCGGCGATCGCTCGCTGCAGGCCCTCGGCGTCCTCGCGCGTGCGCACCACGAACACGCCGTCCAGGGCCGCCTCGGCCTCGACAAACCAAGGCCGGGCACGTACCCCGGTGGAGATCAGCATGCGGTCGAAGGGGACCGTGCGGCCGTCGGCGAGCCGCACGTTGTTGGTCGCCAGGTCCAGCCCGGCGGCGGGCACGCCCAGCAGCCACTGCGCATCGATGTCACGACGTCGCGGCAGCGTAGTGCCCCCGGCCGGCACCCACCCGGTCAGCACCTGCTTGGACAGCGGGGGGCGGTCATAAGGCTCGCCCAGCTCGTCACCGATCATGGTCAACGACCCGGTGAACCCCTCATCGCGCAGAGCCTCCGCGGCTCGCAGTCCCGCCAGTGACGCCCCGACGATCACAACGCGGCCGTCGCGCTTGAATCCCTGCAGGGTGTCGGCACTGCTCATGACGGCGACACCCCCACCGACGCGTCCCGCTCCTCCAACTGGTCGACCAGAATGGCCTGGAGCGGGCAGGCCGCCGCGGCGCGCAGCACCTGCTCGCGCTGGGCATCGTCGGGGTTCGAGGAATACATCAGCGCTTCCTCGCCATGCATCCGGAACGCGTCCGGAGCCAGGAACGCGCACTGCGCATATCCCTGACACCGGGAAAGATCAACGACAACTCTCATCCCGACCTCCATTTCAGGGACTGCAAAGTTGCGGGCCCTGAGGCAGCACTCCTACGGCGCCCACAGCACGAGGCAAGCCTTCGAAGAAAGGGAATTGGCATTTGCTCACCCCCTGAGAATGCGAAGGGGTGTACCACGCTCGTGAAAGGTCTCCGCCGGAAGAATTGGTCATCGCGAATGAGGTCCCGGCGTCTGCAAACCGCCCGGAGAACCTGACCTTGACGTCAAAAGCCTATCCCGCGCGCATGTCGTCCGCACGCCGGGATGGGGACTTACGGGCGCCGGTCACCCCAGCAGGCCAGAGGGCCCGAAGAGGAGTAGTGCGCCTCTGAGCTGGGCGGAAGGTGCGTGCCGATGGGACCGTCCACCGCTTGTGGCCGCTGTCAGGAGGTGAGGATGGAGATGCCGTCACCGAGCAGTTTCAATCCCAGAACGAAGAACAGGACTGCCATCACAGCGATGTTGTGCTGTGCGGCCCAGTCTTTCCAGCTGCCGAGCGTGGTCTTTGCCCGATCTCCCCCGAGCAGGAAGACTCCCAGCGGGGCCAGCAGTCCGAGTGAGCCGATCAGTACGAAGACCGCCAGCGATGCGATCTGCTGCCCGACAGGAAGCCCGGCCGAAGCGATCGAGGCGCCTGCGGCGATGGTCAGCGGGGCGTTCTTGGCGTTGAGCGCGGCCAGGGCCACCGCAAGTCCGAAGACCTTCAACGGCGTGAGTCGGTCGATCGTGGCCATCCACTTCGGCAACTGCGCCTCCGAAGGATCCGTCGGGCGCCGACGCCACAGCCGAGCGCCGAAGAGGACGAGCAGCACTCCCAGGGCAAGCTTGAGGCCGCCCACCCAGGTGGCCGGTTGACTGTTGGCGGAGGAACCCCCTGGTCCGACGATCGCCAGCACCACCCCGCCCAGTACGGAGAGCCCGAGAACCCAGCCCGCGGCGAACAGTAACCCGTTGAGCCGTCCCCGAGGTGTGGCGAGTACGAGAATCATTGCGATGATCGGGAGCGGGCTGACGGCGACGGCGGCCGCGAAACCCAGGACATCACCAAGAACCTGACCCATGGCAGCCTCCAGCAGAGGATCGGAGCGATCGGACTGGGCAGGGCTTGACAGGAGTCGGCCCGGCAGCCCGTGCGGAGAGCCGCCTGACTGGCCTGGGCAGAGCACTCGGCCAAAGAACCTTCAGACCTCTCCACAGACATCGTCGACCGCGTATTGCCCAGCCGCACGACACAAGCGCCCAAGGAGTGAGCCGCGCCGCACCACCGCGCGGCGCGCTACAGCCGGGCCACCGACCTGCTCAGTTCTGTCCCTCCGGATTCCCCCAGTGCGCTCGCTGCACTAAGTCATCTCCCATGGAAGTGCGGTTACGTACGCCGGGGTGCTGTGCCAGTAGTCGCGCGTCTCCACGGCCAGACCGGCCGCGTCGAAGCGGACGAAGACGCAGCCCGCCAGCGACGACGGGTGCCCGTCCTCCTCCGCGAGGACCCGGAATTCGGCGACGGCCAGGCCGTCCTGTCCGACGATCGGTTCGGAAAATCGAACGTCGGTCGTCTGCTCGGCCGCGAAGGACCACCGTACGTAGGCGGCGAGTTCGTCCCGGCCCCGGTGCGGCTCGCGGAACGGCATGGACCGGTGGACGCAGTCGATGGCGTACAACTCCAGGATCGCGTCGACGTCGTGGGCCGCCCAGGCCCGTTCCCACACCCTGACGAAGCGCCGCGCCGCCTGAGCCGTGTCCATCGCGGGCCTCAAAGGTGGTCGGGCAGCCAGCGCAGCTGGGCCGCCTCCTGGTAGGGGCCGCCGCCCTCGTGGTCGTTGAAGTCGTACACCTCGATCTTCTTGTCCTCGTGCGCCCACGCGTTGAACGCCGCGAAGACCGTCGACGGCGGGCAGGTCTGGTCCTCCAGGGCGACCGAGAACAGGGCGGGCGCCCGGCCGCGCGCGGCGAAGTGCACTCCGTCGAAGTAGGAGAGCGTGCGCAACACCTGGTCGGTGCGGCCGCGGTGGGTCTTGAGGTAGTTGCCGATCTCCCGGTACGGGTTGCGGTCCGTGACCACCGTGGCGCGCGGAAAATCGCACAGGAACGGCACATCGGGCACGATCGCGGCCAGGTCGGGCACCAGACCGCCCACCGCGAGGGTGATGCCGCCGCCCTGGCTGCCGCCGAGGGCCGCCATGCGTGCCGCGTCGACCAGCGGATGCGAGCGGGCGGCCTCCACGGCGCGCACAGCGTCCGTGAACAGCCGCCGGTAGTAGTAGCCCTCCGGGTCCTCGATCCCGCGCGTCATGAAACCGGGGAACGCCGGCGCGCTGCCCACCGGGTCCGGGGTCTCACCGCCGCCCCAGGCGCTGCCCTGGCCGCGCGTGTCCATCACGAAGTGCGCGAAGCCCGCCGAGGCCCACAGCAGATGCGTGTGCGCAAGGCCGCGTCCGCCGCCGTACCCGATGAACTCGACGACGGTGGGCAGGGGCCCGTTCGCCCAGGCCGGGACGGTCAGCCAGCCCTTCACCGGGTGCCCGCCGAATCCGGCGAATGTGACGTCGTACACCTTGACGGTCTTGAGCGGTGTCTCGAACGCCTCGAAGCGCGCGGCGAGGTCGTGCTCGCGGGCCTCCTGGAGCGTCTTGGCCCAGAAGGCGTCGAAGTCCTCTGGCTCGGCGGACGCGCTGCGGTAGTCGCGGAGCTCGCCGAGGGGGAGGTCGAACAGGGCCATGAAGGACCACCTTTGACATCAGAGGTGCGGATGATCACACGGTACGTGTGCCGTCGGAGGTCGCCAAGCCTTGCCTTCCACCGGTGTCCGAGTCGCCCCTGCGGTGCGGGCTGCCTCGGGCGTGCCGTCCCCTGTCGGCGATTCAGGTCGTGAGGTCGTGCGCAGGGCAGCTTCACCACGTCACTGCCACATTCGACTCCCCGCTGCCACGGCCACGTTCAGCGGCTACCGTGAGAGACCGAGCGGTGACGTCTCGTCGGCTCTCACCGGGGGAGGGGCCCATGGGCAGGGACGGGCGCGGGGCCGGGGTGCCGAAGCTGCGCCTGGACGAGTTGCTGGAGGAGCTGCAGGGGCGGATCGAGGCCGTCCGCGGCACCCGCGACCGGCTGCAGAGCCTGCTGGAGGCGGTGCTGTCGGTGGGGCGCGAGCTCGACCTGGCACAGGTGCTGCGCCGTATCGTCGAGGCCGCCGTCGTCCTGGTGGACGCCGAGTACGGAGCGCTCGGCGTGATCGGACAGCGGCAGAAGCTCGCGCAGTTCATTCCCGTGGGCGTGAGCGACGAGGTGTGGACGGCGATCGGCGACCTGCCCTCCGGGCACGGTCTGCTCGGCGAACTCATCCGGAAACCGGAGCAGTTGAGGCTCGCGGAGCTGTCCGAGCATCCCGCTTCGTCCGGATTCCCGCCGCACCATCCGCCGATGCGCAGCTTTCTCGGGGCCCCGATCCGGGTGCGCGACACGGTCTTCGGCAACCTCTACCTGACCGAGAAACGCGGCGGGGGAGAGTTCGACCCCGAGGACGAGGCCGTCCTCGCCACGCTCGCCGTGGCCGCCGGTGTGGCCATCGAGAACGCCCGCCTGTACGCCGAGGTCAGGCTCAGGGAACGCTGGCTGGAGGCGAGCGCGGAGATCACCAGTGGGCTGCTGTCCGGGGTGCCCGAGCCGCAGGTCATGGAAGTCATGCTGGAGCGGGCCCGGGAGATCACCGAGGCCGACCTGGGCGTCGTCGACCTCGTGGTCGAGGGCACCGGAGACCTGCGCGGGGCGCTCGCGCTGGGGCACCAGGCCGAGAACCATCTGGGACTCGTGCTGCCCAGGGAGGGCACATTCGCCGGCGCCGCCCTGACCGCGGGCACGCTCGTGGCCACCGCCGACGTACGCAAGGACACCCGGATCACCTACGGCCCCGACCGCTGGGAGGGCCTCGGGCCCGCCGTCGCCGTGCCCATGGGCACCCGCGAGGGGCTGCGCGGTGTCCTCATGCTGGCGCGGGGCGCCGGACGGCCGCCCTTCACGGAGGTCGAGACCGCGCCGCTGCTCGGGTTCGCCGGGCAGGCCGCCCTCGCGATGGAACTGGCGGAACGGCGGCGCGACGCCGAGCAGTTGAGCCTGCTCGAAGACCGCGACCGGATCGCCCGCGACCTGCACGATTTGGCAATCCAGCGGTTGTTCGCGACCGGGATGACCCTGCAGAGCGCCCAGCGCTTCGTGCAGCATCCGCAGGCCGCCGAACGGCTCGGCCGGGCCGTCGACGACCTGGACACCACTATAAAGATCATCCGGTCGACCATCTTCGGACTGCGCGCCCACGAGACCCCCGACGCCGGTCTGCGTATCCGCGTTGTGCGCGCCCTGGAGGCGGCGGCCGGCGTGCTCGGCTTCACGCCCGCCCTGCGTATGGAGGGGCTGATCGACGTGGACGTCCCGGGCTCCATCGCGGAGGACGCCGTGGCGGTCGTCGGCGAGGCCCTCACCAATGTGGCCCGGCACGCGGCGGCCACCGCGGCGGAGGTGGCCCTCGTCGTGCGCGAGGGGCACCTCACGCTCGGCGTCGACGACAACGGCGTCGGCATGGAGACGGACGGCGGCCGCCGCAGCGGACTGCGCAACCTCGCGGAACGGGCCGAACGGCTGGGCGGGCGGCTGACCGTGACGACACGTCAGGAAGGCGGCACACGCCTGGAGTGGCGGGTACCTCTCCGGTCACGCTGAGTCAGTCCCCGCCCACGTCACCCTTCCCGCCCCGGCCGTGGCGGGAACTGTGCCGCGATCACAGCGGCCTGGATGCGCCGCTCCACCCCCAACTTGGCGAGCAGCCGCGAAATCCCGTTCTTCACCGTCTTCTCGGAGAGGTACAGCCGCTCGCCGATCTGCCGGTTGGTGAGCCCCTCGCCGATGAGGGGGAGGATCTCCCGCTCCCGCTCGGAGAGCCCGGTCAGCCGGACGTCCTCCTCCTGCTGCGCGGCGTCCTCGCCCTGAGGATCCCGGAGGGAGCTCATCAGCCGCGCGGTCGTCGCCGGATCGAGCATCGACTGCCCGGAGGCGACCGTGCGGACCGCGGACACCAGGTCCGAGCCCCTGATCTGCTTGAGCACATAGCCGGACGCGCCCGCCATGATCGCGTCCAGCAGCGCGTCGTCGTCGTCGAACGAGGTCAGCATCAGACACGCCAACCCCGGTGTCCGCGACCGCAGTTCACGGCAGACGGTGATCCCGTCGCTGTCCGGGAGCCGGACGTCGAGGATCGCCACGTCCGGCCGCAGCGCCGGTCCACGGACCAGCGCCTGTGCGCTCGTTGCGGCCTCCCCGACGACCTCCATGTCCGGCTCGGCGTCGATGAGGTCGTGCAGTCCCCGGCGGACCACCTCGTGGTCGTCGAGGAGGAACACCCTGACGGGTGCCGTAGGCGGCGCGTGCTCTGGTTCGTCCATGTCCACTGCTCCCCGGACGGTCCTCTGCTCCCCGGACGCTGGGGCCCCGGAGGCAGGGGCCCACGATCGATCGTCGCGTACTACGGCATACGTCGACAGGGCCGAATGGTCCCTTCACAGGGGTGCGCCGCTGCCGTAGGGGGAGTGCACCGCACGCCGCACCCCGTCCGCCGCGTCCACTCCGGTTCGGCGCGCGCCCCAATGACGTCGGAGCGCCATCTCCCCGTGGGCCTGGGCCGAGCGGCCCGTCCGCCCGTGGCCGCGGGCCGAACGGCCCCCGTGGGAGGCCGGTTCGCCTCTCCCGGCGGACCGCGCCCGGCTGCCAGCGTCGACAGCGAACCCCGCGCCGATTCCAGCGCCGTACGACTGAATCGCGCCCGCTGCGGAACTCGCGCACCACTCCGCGCGGCGAACGGCAGCCCTGGACCGACTGACCGCCGAACTCCCGGAAGGCAGGAGCCATGACCATCGGCACCCGCACCATCACCGTAGGCATCGACGGCTCGCGCGCCAGTCTGGACGCCGCCGACTGGGCCGCCCGCGAGGCCGGGCGCCGCCGTCTCCCCCTGCGTCTGCTGCACGCGGGGCCGGACCCGGTCGTGCCCGCGCGGATCCCGGACGTCGACATCCCGGCCGGGCGGACCCGCTCGGTGCTCGACCGTGCCGCCATCCAACTGTCGTACGCCCACCCGGCGTTGGACATCATCGCCCGCACCACCGACACCCCCGCCGTCCCGGCGCTGCTCGCGGAGGCCGCGGAGGCCGAGACCCTGGTCCTCGGCTCACGCGGGTTCGCCGGGTTCGCCGGATTCCTGATCGGCTCGGTAGCCCTCGCCGTCGCGGCCGGCGCCGAACGCCCGGTCGTCCTGGTGCGCGCGGGCGAACTCCCCGAGGACGAACGGATGCCCACCGTCGACGGCACACCACCGAGCGCCGCCCCGTACCTTCCGGTGGTCCTCGGCCTCGACCTGGACCATCCGGCGGACGATCTCATCCGCTACGCCTTCGACACGGCCGCCGTCCGCTCGGCGCCGCTGCACGTGGTGCACACCTGGACCCTGCCCCCGCTGCGCGGCTACGCGCGCGGGGTGCCCCTGCCCGGCGACACGGCCGAGCGGGAGGACGGCAAGTGGCACATGCTGACCGGCACGTTGCAGCCGTGGCGCCACAAGTTCCCCGAGACGCCCGTCTCCGAACAGGTCGTCTACGGCCACCCCGGACACCATCTGCTGAAGGCGTCCACCCGGGCCGGTCTGCTCGTCATCGGTCGCCGTTCGGGTGAGGGCCTGGGCCGCGCCGCGCACTCACTCATCCACCACGCCACGTGCCCCGTGGCCGTCGTGCCGCACAACTGACGGCGGAGACCCCGGGAAGCGCCTCAGCCGAACCGCTCGATACGAATCCGGTCCACGGGCTGCCCCGCCTCCACCAGCAACCGCGAGGCGTGCTCCGCGAAGCCGTTGGAGCCGCACACATAGGCCTCCCACCCACCGGGAGGCTGCTCGGCCAGGAGCGGCGCCACATGGGCGGCCGCCATACGCCCCACCGGCACACCGTCCGGCGCGCCGCGCGTGAACACGGGCGTGGTCTCCGCGCCGTACTCCCGCGCGTAGATGAGCTCTTCGGGGCTGCGCGCCGAGACGAGCAGCCGCAGTGGCACGTCCAGTGCCCGCGCGCGGTGGTGGCGCAGCATCGACATCAGCGGTACGACACCGGAGCCGGCGCCGATGAGCAGCGCGGGCCGGTCGCCGGGCCAGGCGAAGAAGCCGCTGAGCGGGCCGCGCACCTCGACCGTGTCGCCGGGCTCGGCGACGGTATGGAACCAGCCGGAGACCTCACCGCCCGCGACATGATCGAGCGTCAGCTCGATGTGCCCGGTGTCGTCGGGCGGCGACGCGATGGAGTAGTGGCGTTGCGCCACATATCCGTCCTCGGCGGTCAGCCGCAGCATCAGATGCTGCCCGGGCAGATGACCCATCCACTGCGGAACCGCGAACCGGAAGGTGGCGGCGTGCGGTGTCTCGGGGCGGATCTCGGTGAGCGTGGCCGTCTGCCAGGTGGCCGCCACACCATTGCTCACGGAGATCCGACCGGGCACGGCGAAGGCCGTCGGGGGCACGAAGGTCTCGGTCATCGGGGTTATGGCCGTCTCAGTCACCGGAGTAGCGCTGCTCTTCCCAGGGGTTGCCGCGTGCGTGATAGCCGTTCTGCTCCCAGAAGCCCGGCTCGTCGTGGTCGAGGATCCTCAGGCCCGCGATCCACTTGGCGCTCTTCCAGAAGTACAGGTGCGGCACGATCAGCCGCGCCGGGCCACCGTGTTCGGCCGGCAGTGGCTGCCCGTCGTACTCCCACACGATCCAGGCACGGCCGCCGGTGAGGTCGGCGAGCGGAAGGTTCGTGGTGTACCCGGTGTGCGAGTACGCCACCGCGTGGGTGGCGTTCGCGTCGGGACGCACGACGTCCAGGAACGCGTTCAGGGACACGCCGCCGAAGCGCACCCCGAACTTCGACCAGCTCGTCACGCAGTGGATGTCGCCCTCGTACGCCGAGGCGGGCAGCGCGTGCGCCTGCTCCCAGTCCCAGGTGCGCGGCTCGGCCACCAGACCGTCGATCCGGAAGGTCCAGTCGCCGGGCGCCAGGTCGGGTGTGACCTCGGCGGACAGGACGGGCCAGTCGTCGCCCGCGTCGTACTGCCCGGGCGGCAGTCCGGTGTTGTGGGCGCGCGGGCGCCCGGTGAAGCCTCGCGTGACGTTCATACGGGTGGTGCCTCCAGGCCGTCCGGGACGGCGGCCCGCGGATCGAGCGTGATGATTGCTTACGCTTTCAACCGTACGTGGTGGTTCACCGTGCTCCGGCCCGGGGCGGGACCCCGATCATTGCGGACGTATGAACTCTCCCGGAGCCGGGGAATAGCCGTGCCGCGATCTTCCTTGCCGCTGAAGCCGGTCCGGTGGCCCGTACAACCACAACCGGTGACAGTGGCCCCGCGACCGGTGACAGCGAAGGAGAGTGAGGGAGCAGATGCCCAAGGCGTACGTCTTCACGCGGTACGGCGGCCCGGAGACCGAGGCCCTGGTGGAGCAGGACCGGCCGAGCCCAGGCCCCGGCCAGATCCTCGTCGCGGTGGGCGCGGCCGGTGTGAACCCCGTCGACTGGAAGGTGCGGACGGGTTTCCGCCACCCGGGCGCCCCGGAGCCCGAGATGCCCGTCGTGTTCGGCCATGAGGTCGCGGGGGTCGTCGAGGCGGTCGGCGCCGACGTGAGCGGCTTCAGCGCGGGGGACGAGGTTTTCGGCAACCCGGTGACCGGCGGATATGCCGAGTACACGCTCCTTCCTGTCGCCGTCACCGCGCACAAGCCCGCCGAGCTGTCGTTCACGGACGCGGCGACCCTGCCCGTCGCGGCGGCCACCGCGTACGACGGAATCCGTCAGCTGGACCTTCGCTCCGGCGCGACCGTGCTGATCACAGGCGCGGGCGGCGGGGTCGGTGTGGCCGCCACGCAGATCGCGCGCGCCTTCGGGCTGCGCGTCGTCGGGGTCGCGAGCGACGGCAAGAAGGACTTCGTCGAGTCGCTCGGAGCCGTGCACGTCCCGTCGGGGCCCGACCTCGCGGAGCGGGTGCGCGCGGCGGCGCCGGACGGCGTGGACGCCGTGTTCGACCTTGTCGGGGGCGAGGTTCTGGAAGCCACCGCGACGCTGCTGACCGACCGTAAGAAGCTGATCACGAGTGCCGACCGGGAGACGGTCGCACGGCTCGGGGGCGTACCCGTCGCACGGGCCCGGACCGCCGCCGTGCTCGAAGAGGTGGCGAAGCTCGTGGTCGACGGAAAGCTGCGCCCGTTCGTGGCGCGGACGTTCCCGCTCGACCGGGCCGGTGAGGCACTGCGCACCGTCGAGGACGGTCACGCGCGCGGCAAGATCGTGATCGAGGTGTCCGCATGAGCGCGCGCTCACCGGAGCATCCAGTGCTCGGTTCGCCGCTCGGCCCGCACCCGCTGGACAATCCCGCCCTCGGTTCCCTGACCGGCCCGCACGCCCACTTCGCCGAACGCCGTGGCCGCGTCCTGCGCTACCCCGCGGACGTATCGCCGTGGCTGGCCCTGCCCGACGAGCCGGACGCCGACGACTGGACGGACCTGGCAGCCCTGGTGGGCCCGGGTGCCGAGGCCCCGCTGGCGGGCTTCAACGGGCAGACCCCGGACGGCTGGGAGGTCACCTTCAGCCTGGACGGCGTCCAGCTGGTCGACGACGGGCTCGCCGCGTCGCCGGACGCCGAGGCCGTGCGGCTCGGCCCCGCCGACGTGCCCGAGATGCTCGACCTGGTCGAGCGGACCAGACCCGGCCCCTTCCTGCCGCGCACCGTCGAGCTCGGCACCTACCTCGGAATACGCCGGAACGGCGCCCTGATCGCCATGACGGGGGAGCGGTTGCACCCGCCGGGCTGGACCGAGATCAGCGCCGTCTGCACCGACCCCCGCTTCCGCGGCGAGGGCCTGGCCACCCGGCTCATCCTGGCCGTCGCCCACGGTATCCGCGAGCGCGGCGAGACGCCCTTTCTGCACACCGCCGCGGGCAACACCAACGCCATCCGCCTCTACGAATCCCTGGGCTTCCGACTGCGCCGCACCACGCGGTTCATGGCGGCGCGTGTGCCGGAGCGCCTGGGGGACGAGCGGGTCGTGGGAGCCCGATGACGACGGGGACCCGGCCACCGCGGGCGGGAGAGCTCCTCAGCTCGCGGCTGCCTTTCTGACGGGCGGTTCGTACGCTGTGTTGTACTGCACGAGATACGCGGCGAACCGTTCCAGATCCTCTGCCGGCCAGCCCGAGAGCCGCTCCCGGAAGGCGTCACGGCGGCTCTCGGTGACCTGGGCGAGAATCCGGGTGCCCGCTTCCGTCAGATGCAGTACCTGCACCCGGTGGTCCTCGGGGTCCAGCCGCCGCTCGATGAGCCCCGCCCGTTCCAGCGCGGCCACCTGACGGCTCACGGTGGACTTGTCGAGTGCGTAGTGCGAGGCCAGGTCGGTGGCACGGCAGCCGCCGCTCTCCTCCAGATGACCGAGCAGGGTGTACGAGACCAGCGACAGCTCGGGGTGCATGCGCCCCGCCGAGGCCCTGGCCCGTCGGGCGAAGACGGTCATCTCGCGCTGAATGGTCTCGACAGCCGCGTCGGCGGCCGACGCGCCGGTGGCCGACGCGCCGGTGGCGAGCGCCGACGTGCCGGCCGTGTGCGCGAGCGTGCCGGCCGTGTCCGCCGACGCGCTGGTGGTGACAACCGTCTCATCGGACTCTTCGGGTGCCTTCACGGGGCCTCCTCCCACTCTTCTGGTTGTATAGTACAACTTGATAGAGAGTTGTATATGCCAACCAATGGAGGTCCTCCCGTGGTCACCGGCCTGCGCTCACCGGCCCTGCGCCATGTGCTCACGCACCTGGTCACGCCCCTGCTGATGTGTCTCGGCATGGGGCTGGCCTACATGGGCGCGTTCGTGACGCCGGAGCCGCATCACCTCCCCGTCGCTGTCGTCGGCGCCCGCCCCGAGGCGAAGGTCTTCGCCCAGACGGTCAAGGACAAGGCTGGGGACAGGCTCGACGTCCGCACCGTCCCGAATCGCACCGAGGCGGTGGACCTGCTCAAGTCCCGTGACATCACCGGCGCATACGTGCTGAGCGCGAAGTCGCCCGAACTGGTCGTCGCCACCGCAGCGTCCGACATGGGCGCCATGGCGGTCGAGAAGGTCTTCACGCCGGTCGCCGCCCAGCAGGGCGCGGTACTGAAGGTCACCGACGTCGCCCCGCCGGTCGACGACGACCCCACGGGCCAGGGCCTGTTCTTCCTGCTGATCGCGGTGAGCATCGGCTCGTACGCATCCGTCGCCGCGCTCGGTGCCGCGGGCGCCGGGCTGCCCCTGCGGATACGCGCGCTGCTGGCCGTCGGGGTATCCGGCGTCGTGAGCGTCATCGGCGCGGCGCTCGCTGGACCGGTCTTCCACCTCGCACACCACGACCTCACGACGGTCTGGGGGATGAGCTGGCTCTACTCCGCGGGCATCCTCTTCATCGGCGTCGGGCTCCACACCTTCCTCAAGCGGTGGACCACGCTCGCCATGATGGTGCTCTTCGTGATGCTCAACTTCACCAGCTCCGGGGGCCTGTTCCGGCCGGAGCTCCAGAACGGCTTCTTCGGCACCCTGCACGCTTTCTGGAACGGCGCCGGATTCGTCGAGGGCGTCCGCAGCCTCCTCTACTTCGACCGCGACGGCCTGTCCGGCAACGTGGGAACGCTGGTCGCCTGGCTCGTGGTCGGCCTGTTGGTCACGGCCGTCGCCGGCGCCGTCGAGCGGGCGCGTGCCCGTGGCGCCGTACGGGAAGAGGCCGTTCCCCAAGTGGAGGAAGCCGAGGAAGAGCTGGAGGAGTCGGTCGCCGTCTGACGGTTCCTGTAGGGTGGCCGTCCCGGCTGCGGACCGCCCCAGCCGAGCAGTTGTCGAGGAGGTGGGACCCATTACCGCTACGTCAGGTCGGGTGCTCTCACCTCGAGGCAATGCGGCTCACCGCCTGTAGGTGAGCGCGAGAGCGCCCTTCGGTTCGTCGAGAGGCTCTCGCTTACATGTCCCCAATTTCTGCTTCCGTCGTCGCCGCGCTCCGCTCCGCAGGCTGTGTCTTCGCCGAGGACGAGGCGGAGTTGATCCTCTCCACCGCCCGCACCCCCGACGAGGTCACCGCCATGGTGGACCGGCGTGTCGCGGGACTCCCGCTCGAACACGTCCTCGGCTGGGCCGAGTTCCACGGTCTGCGCATCGGCGTGGAACCGGGTGTTTTCGTGCCCCGCCGCCGCACCGAGTTCCTCGTCGACCAGGCCGTGGCGCTCGCGAAGGGCGCGTCCGTCGTCGTGGACCTGTGCTGCGGCTCGGGCGCGGTGGGTGCCGCCCTGGCCGCGGCCCTCGGCGGCCCCGAGCTGCACGCCGCCGACGTCGACCCGGCCGCGGTGCGCTGTGCCCGCCGCAACGTCGCGCCGTTCGGCGGACTCGTCCACGAGGGCGACCTCTTCGCCGCCCTGCCCGGCACCCTGCGCGGCCGCGTCGACGTCCTGGCCGCCAATGTGCCGTACGTTCCCACCCATGAGGTCGGCCTGCTGCCCTCGGAGGCCCGCGACCACGAACCCCTGGTCGCTCTGGACGGCGGCGCGGACGGGCTCGAGGTGGTGCGCCGGGTCGCCGCCGAGGCGCCCGGGTGGCTGGCCCCCGGTGGCTGCCTCCTCGTCGAGACGAGCGAACACCAGGCACCCCTGGCCCTCGAGGCTTTCGCCCGCAGCGGTCTGATCACCCGGCTGGAGGTCTCGGAGGAGATGTACGCCAATGTCGTGATCGGCGTCCGGCCCTAGCGTCTGTCCGGGGGATGGGGCCGGAGGGGAGTTGCGGCGCCGCTCGCCGGCCTTCCCGACGAGCCCAAGGCGCTCGCTGTCGCGGGCCGTCTGCGACCACGGCGAGATCGGGCTGACCGCGGAGTATGCGCCGCGCTCGAGGCCGGCCCCAGCGTCACGATGGTCGCCGTCCTTGGCGCGGGCCACCTGGTGTGGGTCAACCAGCCCGCACCGGTCGCCGGACTCGTCGCCCAGGTGGCCCCCGGCCGAGTGACGCTCCTCATTGTGCAACTAGTTGCACAAAGCGCGGCTCGTCGTCTACAACAGACACACGACACCGCGCACGGAGGGCCCGATGAGCCGATACCCGCATCTGCTGAACCCGCTCGACCTGGGCTTCACCACCCTGCCCAACCGCGTGCTCATGGGCTCCATGCACGTGGGCCTGGAGGAGGCCGAGCGCGGCTTCGAGCGGATGGCGGAGTTCTACGCCACCCGGGCGCGCGGCGGCGTCGGCCTCATCGTCACCGGCGGCATCGCGCCCAACGAGGCGGGACGGCCGTACGAGGGCGGTGCCAAGCTGACGACCGAGGCGGAGGCCGAGCAGCACGCGGAGATCACCGCAGCGGTGCACCGCGAGGGCGGGAAGATCGCTATGCAGATCCTGCACTTCGGGCGGTACGCCTACCACCAGGACCTGGTCGCCCCGAGTGCCCTGCAGGCACCGATCAGCCCCTTCCCGCCGCACGCGCTCAGCGACGCCGAGGTCGAGCAGACCATCGACGACTACGCTCGCGCCGCCCGCCTCGCCCGGCGGGCCGGGTACGACGGCGTGGAGATCATGGGCTCCGAGGGCTATCTGATCAACGAGTTCATCGCCGCCCAGACGAACCAGCGCGAGGACCGCTGGGGCGGCTCGTACGAGAACCGCATGCGCTTCCCCGTCGAGATCGTCCGGCGCGTACGCGAGGCGGTCGGCGAGGACTTCGTCATCATCTACCGCCTGTCGATGCTCGACCTGGTGCCGGGCGGTTCCTCGCTCGACGAGGTCGTCACGCTCGCCAAGGCCGTCGAGGCCGCCGGTGCGACGATCATCAACACCGGCATCGGCTGGCACGAGGCCCGCATTCCCACCATCGCGACCTCGGTGCCGCGCGGCGCGTACGCCTGGGTGACCAAGAAGGTCATGGGCGCCGTCTCCATCCCGCTGGTGACGACCAACCGCATCAACACCCCCGAACTGGCGGAGCAGTTGCTCGCGGACGGCCACGCCGACATGGTGTCGCTGGCTCGCCCGATGCTCGCCGACCCCGACTTCGTCGCCAAGGCGGAAGCCGGTCGCCCCGAGGCCATCAACACCTGCATCGGCTGCAACCAGGCCTGTCTCGACCACACCTTCAGCGGCAAGATCACCTCCTGCCTGGTCAACCCACGCGCCTGCCACGAGACCGAGCTCGTCCTCTCGCCGACCCGGCTGCGCAAGCGCGTTGCCGTCGTCGGCGCCGGTCCCGCCGGACTCGCCTGCGCGGTCAGCGCGGCCGAGCGCGGCCACGAGGTCACCCTCTACGACGCCGCCCACCAGATCGGCGGCCAGCTCAATGTCGCCCGCAAGGTCCCCGGCAAGCAGGAATTCGACGAGACGATCCGCTACTTCCGTACGCAGCTCGAACTGCACGGCGTGGACATCCAGTTGAACACCCGCGTCACCGCGGACGGACTGGACGGCTACGACGAGGTCGTCGTCGCGACGGGCGTCAGCCCCCGCACCCCCGAGATCCCCGGCGTCGACCACCCCAGCGTCGTGGGCTACCTCGACGTGCTGCGCGACGGGGCTCCCGTCGGCGACCGCGTCGCGATCCTCGGCGCCGGCGGCATCGGCTTCGACGTCGCCGAGTACCTCACCGACAGTGGCGACAAGGCGAGCGAGGACCCGGCGACGTACTTCCGCAACTGGGGCGTGGACATGGACTACCGGGCCCCCGGTGGCCTCGCCGAGCCCGAGCGGCCCGCGCCCCCGCGCACCGTCCACCTTCTGCAGCGCAAGACCTCCAAGGTCGGCGCCGGACTCGGCAAGACCACCGGCTGGATCCACCGCACGGAGCTCAAGCACCGGGGCGTCACCATGGTGCCGGGCGTCCAGTACGACCGGATCGACGACGCCGGGCTGCACGTCACCGTCGAGGGTCACAGCCAGGTCCTGGAGGTCGACACGATCGTGCTGTGCACCGGACAGGAGCCGCGGCGCGACCTGTTCGAGGAACTGCTCGCCGCGGGGCGCAGCGTGCACCTCATCGGCGGCGCGGACGTGGCCGCCGAACTGGACGCCAAGCGTGCCATCAAGCAGGGCACGGAGCTGGCGGCGGCGCTCTAGGAACGAGAGGCGGGAGGGCCGTGGCGGCGTCCGGCGGGCCGCGGCCGGGCGCCCGGTCTCCGGGGCGCCCCTCCCTAGGATGACCCCATGTCACTCCCGCACGCGATCCTCACCGCCCTGCTCGAGAAGCCGTCGTCGGGTCTCGAACTGACCCGGCGGTTCGACAAGTCGATCGGCTACTTCTGGTCGGCGACGCATCAGCAGATCTATCGCGAGCTGGGAAAACTGGAGTCCGAGGGCTACATTCGCGCCCTGCCCTCCGAGCAGCCGGCCCGGGGTCAGAAGAAGAGCTACGAGGTGCTGCCCGCGGGCCGCGCCGAACTCGCCCGCTGGACCGCGGCCTCCCAGGATCCGAAGCCGCTGCGCGACACGATGCTGCTGCGGCTGCGCGCCTCGGCCGTCGTCGGCACCGCGGGAGTCGAGGCCGACCTGCGCCGCCATCTCGCGCTGCACAGGCGGCAGTTGGCGGAGTACGAGGAGATCCAGGAGCGCGATTTCCCGCCGGACAAGGACGCTCCACAGGACCGCCTGCGGCACCTCGTGCTGCGTGCCGGGATCGACCTGGAGACCTTCTGGACCCAGTGGCTGACCCAGGCGCTGGAGGAGTTCGAGCGGCTCCCCGGGCCGGCGCCCGAGTAGCGGTCACCCGCACAGGCGGCCGTCCCTCCGACCGGAGTCGGGTGGACGGCTGCCGGTGTGACGGGCCCTTGATTCAGAGCCGGTTGGGCTTGGCCCGGCGGCGCAGGTACCAGGCCGCCGCCACGATGCCGGTGCCGACCAGTACCGCGCCGCCCACCAGCGTGACCGTGCCGTAGTCCTTGACGGCTCCGCCGAAACCGCCCAGGACTCCGCGCGACGGCGCGGCCGTCGTGGAGATCGTGGGGGTCCTGGGGGGCGTGGAGGTCGTGGGGGACGAGACGATGATGGACTGGGTGCCCGCCGTCGTTCCGTTCTGGCAGACCACGATGACCGTATAGGTGCCCGGGCTCACGCCCGACCAGGACGCCGACTGGCTAGTGCTGGTCCCCGTCAACGACGCTTGACGCCCTTGGGAGAAGTTCGCCTGTCCGCTGCTCAGCAAGGCGGCGTTGCCGAAGCTGCTGCCATTGCTCGGACACGCGCCGGTGGTGACCGAAACGTTGGAACCGGTGGTGCTCACGGAGATTCCGGAACCGACCGCGACGGCCGACGGGGCGGCCAGGATGAGCGGCAGCGCAGCGGCGGCGGCCACGGTCGGGCCGGAGCGGTGAAGTATCTGAGTAGTACGCATTGGACTGCCCTCCAGCGGCACGGTTGGCGGTACTTCCCATGCGCCGCCGAGGATTGGAAAGGCCCGTGCCCCCTCAGGGAGAGCCAATGCGCGACCGGCCCGGTCCGCATCCGGACGGGGACCGGGCAGGTGATGAATTCCTTCGTCCGGCCGACTGCCGAGGGCTTGTCACGGCAGTCGGCCGTCGGTCACCACGCGCGGCCCGCCTGCAGGAGTCGCTCCCGGACGAGTGCCACATGGGGGTTGTCCGAGGCGCCGGGCCGCTGGGTGAGATACCCGGTGTTGATCGGCGGGTCCTCGGGCGACAGCAGGGGCACCAGGGCGCCGGAGGCGAGCTCGTCCAGGCACAGATACCGGGGGAGCACGGTGATCCCGGCGCCGGCGGCGACCGCCGCGAGGACGCCGCGCAGATCGGGCACCGTGATCGCGGCCTGCCCGGTCAGCCGCACGCTGAAGACATGCCGCCAGTAGCGGCGGGCGATGGGCAGATCCTCGGCGTACGTCACCAGGGGCACCCCGTGCAGCGCTGCGGCACCCTCGGTCGCCACCCGGTCCGGGCCGATGCGCTTGGCCCACGCCCGCGAGGCGACGAGCACGAACTCCTCGTCCATCAGCGGCACGGACGTCAGGGTGCGCCCGCGCGGCCGGGTCGTGGCGATCACCAGGTCGAAGCGGCCGCCGCGCAGCCCCTCCAGGAGGTCGTCGGTCAGCCCGGTGCTGATCCGCAGCCGTACGCCCTGTTCCGTCAGCGGCGCAAGCGCGGGCAGCGCCTTCGCGCACAGCAGCTCGGCCGGACCCGCGACGTGGACCGGGTCCGGCGGCTGGTCGGCGCCGAAGCCGCCGCGGTCCGCGACCGCCGCGAGCGCGTCGAGCGGCGCCGCGACCTGCGCGGCCAGCTCGTCCGCCACCGACGTCGGCACCACGCCCCGCGGTCCCCGCTCGAACAGCTCCCGGCCCAGCTGCTCCTCCAGCGACCGCATCTGCGTCGTCACCGTCGGCTGGGAAAGACTCAGCAGCCGCGCGGCCGCCGTGAAGGACCCGGACCGGTGCACCGTGAGGAAGGTACGCAGCAGGGAGAGATCGAGGGGCGCTGCGGCATTGGTTTCCCTATGGGGCATGCGAGTAACTCTATGCCGTGACTATTGCCCGCTGCCCGTCGTCACCGTGCGCTCAGCCGAGAACCCGCCCCATGTGCCGTCCGGCAGCTTCGCCCTGATCCGCACCCGGTGCGCGACCCCGGCGTCCCGGCCCACGTAGAAGCTGTACGTGGACTTCCCGCGCGGCGGACTGCCGCCCCACACCAGCGAGGTCACCGGACGCCCGTCGAGATGGATCTGGTACTCCGTGATCACTCCGTCCACCTCCGGCGCGACCCACAACAGATCGATGTAGTACGCCCCGTCCGCGCGGTGGGTCGTCGAACGGAAGCCGGTCGGCGCCGTGCCCGGACCGTCGTCCGACCCCTGCGCGGTGGTGAGCCGGACGGTGTCGCTCCCGGGCGAGAGGTTGTCCGCCGTGTCGCGTGCCCGCACGGTGAAGGAGTAGCGGGTGCCGGGCCGCAGTCCGGTGACCACCGTCGCCGTCTGCGCGCCTCCGACGCTGTGGATCTTCGAGGTGCCCTGATAGATGTCGTACGAGGCCACGCCGCGGTCGTCCGTCGACTTCTCCCAGGACAGCTGGGCCGCCCTGCTCCCGACCGCCTTGCCGTGCGGTCGGCCGGGGCGGGTGGGTGCCATGTGATCGGCCGCGACCGCCGCCGGTGTGGTGGCGCGCACCTGCTTGCTGGGCGGTCCGGAGTCCCCGGCGGCGTTCCGGGCCCGCACCGTGAAGACGTAAGTGGTGGACGGTTGGAGCCGGGTGATGTCCACCATGTGCTCCGCGCCGGGCACTTCCTTGACTCTTGTGGTGCCGCGATACACCTCGTAGCGGGTGACCTCCGGATCCCCGGAAGCCAGGTTCCACATGACGTGCACGCTGGTCGCGCTGCCCGCCGCGGCGGTGACGCCCATCGGTGCCGAGGGCAGTCGTTCGCCCTGTCCGTCCTGATGCGCACCCCACCCGCAGGACGCCAGAACGAGCAGTGACCCGAACATCGAGCCGTGCAGCAGAACAAGGGCAACGCGTCGCACGGGCCTGCCTTCCCTCGACGGGATTGGTCTGTACCTATAAGACACGGCTGGCGCGGCCACATCAAGAGGGTGGGCGGCTGTTGGCCGGACCGCCGCGCGGGTACGTATGCTGAATCCTGACGCGGCGTGAACTCGCCCTTGTCTCAGGGGAGTTCACGCCCACGGCGCGGACCGCTGTCGTCGCTGATCCCGCGCCGGCGAGGGCGGTCGAGTGGCCCGAGCCGACTGTGGCTCGGGCCCTCGGCCGCACGGCGCCCACCGGAGCGCCGGCCCAGTGTCAGCGAATTCTGGGACCACCGTGACTACGGTGTGCGCGGCGGGTCGGTCGTCGCGGTGATCTACCGGGGCCGGGTCCGGTAAGCGGTCGTCGGCGACACCGGACCGCACGACGTCATCGGCGAGGCCTCGTACGCCACCGCCAAGGCGCTCGGCATCCGCCCCGACCCGTGTGGTGGCGGGACGGACTCCGGTGTCACGTACATCGTCTTCAGGGACTCCCGGGTGTCGCCCATCGAGGACCACGCGGCCGCCGTGGCGGTGGGGGAGCGGCTGGCGGCGCAGTTCGTCCGCTGAGCGGCCGCCTGGCCTGGCCTCGGGTGGTCGTCAGACCGCGGCCCAGCCGTTGTCGACGGGCAGGATCACGCCGTTGATGTTGCTCGCCGCGTCCGAGGCCAGGAACACGATGGCGGCGGCCTGCTCGTCTGCGCTCGCGACGCGGCCGACGTTGCCCATGTAGGCGAGGATGGCCGTGGGGCCCGTCGCGCCCTGCTCGACATCCGGGACCATGCCGGTCTGCGTGCCGCCCGGAGCTATGGCGTTGGCGCGGATGCCCTTGTCCCGGTAGGTCACGGCGAGGGACTTCGTGAAGCCCGCGATGCCGTGCTTCGAGGCGGTGTACGCGGCCCCGGCGGCGCTGCCGCGCAGGCTCGCCTCGGACGCGGTGTTCACTATGGCGCCCTTGCCGGCCTCCAGCATGTGCGGCAGCACCGCCCGGGTGAGCAGGAAGGGGGCGGTGAGGTTCACCCGGATGACCCGCTCCCACTCCGCGTCGCTCACGTCTCCCGCCGCGGACATGCGGTCCATGATCCCCGCGTTGTTCACCAGCACGTCCACCCCGCCGAACCGCTCCACCGCGGTCGCGGTCACCCGGTCGACGACGGCCTGCTCGCCCAGGTCGCCCGTGACGGCCACGGCGGTACCGCCGGCCGACACGATGTCCTTCACGGCGCTCTCGGCGCCGTCGGCGTTGAGGTCGGCCACGACCACGCGCGCACCCTGCGCCCCGAAGGCCAGCGCGGTGGCACGCCCGATGCCGGAGCCCGCGCCGGTGACGATGACGCTGCGGCCTGCCAGTCCAGTGGTGGTCATGACGTTCTCCCGGAGGTGTGCGTGCGAGGTGCGGCGAATCCGTCGCGCTGCACACCGTACGACTTAATGTCCTTGAGTGACATAAAGTCAGGTCGGCCTTTTCGAGATCGTTAGACTCACGGCAGTCCAGGGCAGCAGCCGCAGGCAGAACCAAGGAGTCACCAGTGCCGGACGGCGCCATCACCGAGCCCCCCGGCCGCGCGGGCGGCCGAACGGGACGGCCTCCGCTGACGGAAACGCGCAAGGAGGAGATCCGGCTGGAGATCGCGCGCGCCGCGGTGGAGCTGTTCGTCTCCCAGGGCGTGGCCGCGACCACCGGCGAGCAGATCGGACAGGCGGTCGGCGTCTCCGCGCGGACCCTGTGGCGTTACTTCCCGAGCAAGGAGAGCTGTGTCAGCCCCCTGTTCGCGGCCGGGATCGAAGCGATCGCCTCAGCACTGCGCGCATGGCGCCCCGACCAGCCGCTGGAGGACGCGCTGGATGGAGCGTCCACAACCGGCGACCGCCCGATGGCGAGGCCGCACCTGCCCAAGGTCCGCGCGCTGCTGAGGCTGACCCGCACCGAGCCGGGCCTGCGCGCGGTCTGGCTCCAGGCCCACGACGAGGCCGAGCCCGTCTTCGCCCGCGCGCTCGCCGACCGTGCCGGCCTGGCCGCCGTCGACCTGCGGTCGGAGATCCGCGCCGCCATGCTCAACGCGGCCCTGCGCGCGGCGGTCGAGCACTACGCGTGGCGCACCGACGAGGAGGAACCCGATCCCGAGGCGGCACAGGCCGAGCTGGTGGCGACCATTCGCTCGGCCCTCGCCGTGGCGGCCGAAGGGCTTTCCTGACCAGGCTCGGGACCAGTGCTCCCGGCGCTCACACCTTCCGGTACGTGTACGCCTCCACGGCCGCCGCCTCCACCGCGGCGAGGTCCGCGCCCGCCGAGGCCGTGACGACCGCGGCCACCGCGCCCTCGACGAAGGGGGCGTCCATCAGGCGGCTGTTGTCGGGGAGTTCGTCGCCCTCGGCGAGCAGCGCCTTCACGGTGAGGACCGCGCTGCCCAGGTCGGCGAGGACGGCGATTCCGGCGCCACGGTCCACGGCGGCGGCCGCGGCGGCGATCAGCTCCGCGCTCGTACCGAGACCGCCGTCCACAGTGCCGCCCGCGGGAGCGACCGGAGCCGTCGTGCCGCCGCCGGCGAGGCCCGTCGCGAGCTCGGCCACGGAGGCGGCGACGGCGGCACTGTGGGAGACCAGGACGATCCCTACGAGCTTGTCCGTGGAGTCACTCACCGGCCGCCTCCACGAGCGCCGCGATCAGGAGAGCCGAGGACGTGGCACCGGGATCCTGGTGGCCGATGCTGCGCGCGCCCAGATAGCTCGCCCGGCCCTTGCGGGCCTGCAGCGGTGTCGTCGCGACGGCGCCCTCCTCGGCGGCGGCCTTCGCGGCGCCGAACGAGTCGGCGAGCGCGTCGACCGCGGGCACCAGCGCGTCGATCATGGTCTTGTCACCGGGCGCGGCTCCGCCCAGCGCCATCACCGCGTCGACGCCCGTGCGCAGCGCGTCCGCGAACTGTGCCTCGGTGACCTCGGCGGTATCCCCGAGCGCCTTGCCGGTCCCGCGCAGCAGGGTGCCGTACAGCGGTCCCGACGCGCCGCCGACCGTGGAGACCAGTTGCCGCCCGGCGAGCATGAGGACGGCGCCGGGCGTGTCCGGCGCCTCCTTCTCGAGCGTGGCCACCACGGCGGTGAAGCCGCGCTGCAGATTGCTGCCGTGGTCGGCGTCGCCGATCGGCGAGTCCAGGGCGGTGAGCCGTTCCGCCTCGCGATCCACGGACGCGGCGGTCGCCGTCATCCAACGGCGGATGAAATCTGCGTCGAGCACGGAATCTCCTTGCGTGGTTGCATGGTGTGAGCGGTGACCGTGTGGAGCGAGCGTTGACTGCGGGGGACGAGCGTTGACTGTGCGCTATGCGCTTCGGCCGGTTGCCGATCATCGGCAGCCGACTGGCTGTTGACCGGGTTCACACGCCCCAGCGCAGGCCCGGCGTCTTCACCGGAGCGTCCCACAGCCGCAGCAGCTCCTCGTCCACCTGGCACAGCGTCACCGAGGCGCCGGCCATGTCCAGCGAGGTGACGTAGTTGCCCACGAGCGTGCGCGCCACGGGCACTCCGCGCTCGCCCAGTACCCGCTGCACCTCCGCGTTGTAGCCGTACAGCTCCAGGAGCGGGGTCGCGCCCATGCCGTTGATCAGCACCAGCACCGGATTGCGCGGGTTCATGTCCTCCAGGATCGCGTGCACCGAGAAGTCGGCGATCTCGCTCGAGGTCATCATCGCGCGTCGCTCCCGGCCGGGCTCGCCGTGGATACCGACGCCCAGTTCCAGCTCCCCGGGCGGCAGGTCGAAGGTCGGACTGCCCTTGGCCGGAGTGGTGCAGGCACTGAGCGCGACGCCGAAACTCCGGGAGTTCTCATTGACCTGCCGGGCCAGCGCCTGGACCCGCTCCAGCGGTGCGCCCTCCTCGGCGGCGGCACCCGCGATCTTCTCCACGAACAACGTCGCCCCGGTGCCGCGCCGCCCCGCCGTGTAGAGGCTGTCGGTGACGGCCACGTCGTCATTGACCAGGACCTTCGCGATCTGGATGCCCTCGTCCTCGGCGAGTTCGGCCGCCATGTCGAAGTTGAGCACGTCACCCGTGTAGTTCTTCACGATGAACAGCACGCCCGCGCCGCTGTCCACGGCGGCCGCGGCACGCACCATCTGGTCCGGCACCGGAGATGTGAACACCTCTCCGGGACAGGCCGCCGACAGCATTCCGGGACCCACGAATCCGCCGTGCAGCGGCTCGTGCCCCGAACCGCCACCGGAGACGAGGCCCACCTTTCCGGCCACCGGGGCGTCCCGCCGTACGATCACCCGGTTCTCGACATCCACGGTCAGCTCCGGATGCGCCGCCGCCATGCCCCGCAGTGCGTCCGCGACCACCGTCTCCGCCACGTTGATGAGCATCTTCATGGGAACCTCCTGGTGAGATTTTCAGCTTAGGCTCTGACCGGTATCTCTCCTGGGCAGCGCACGTACGGCTGGTTTTGGATCTTGATCGTCCGCGGCGGCCGGGAGGGGGCTCCGGCGGGGTTGGCGCCGACTCGTCGCCGCTTTCCTGACGGGTTGTCATGGATCCGGTGCTGTGCACGTGAGGGAGCCGAGTAGTCCACTCCCGGCAGTATCGGCGCTCGGGGGGCCGTGGTCACCTGCAGCGACAGTCATGGGTTCGTGAAGGTCGATGTCCGGCCTTCGCCCGGGAACCTCGACCAGGACAGAGATAGGGCGCGACCGCCGCGCGGGCTTCCTCCGCGATGTCGGCGGCGTCTCGGAGAAACACCCGCGTCAGGTGTTCGGGGTTTCGTGCGGGGTGACTCCTCGGTCGTCGCGTCGGTTCACCGGTCGCTCAGCGGTGACCGCCGCTGCCGTACGGGGCATACAGGTCCAGCAGCCGGGTGCGGGCCGAGCGGAGACGGTGGGCGAGGATGCCGCCCACCCATTCGGCGACCGCAAGGCCCAGCGCGGGGTCGTCGTGGCACATCGCCCGCACGGCCATGGCGTCGAATTCGTACGCGCGCACCGGAGTGGTCGTCTCGGCCCCCAGATGCCAGGAGTGCGGCGCGAACAGCCAGGACCAGCCGACGAGTTCGTCGGGTCCGAGGGTCTCGATGACGGCCGCCCGGCGGCCGGGCACGTGCATGTCGAGAGCGATCGTGCCGGTGCGGATGATCCAGAACCGGTCGGCGCGTCCGCCCTCCTGGAAGAGGCGGACTCCCTGGGGGAACGACACCTCGCTGGCGATAGGCATCAGCCGCTGCCGGTGCTCGGCGACCAGTGCCCGCAGCATGCCGGCGGTGGGCGGAGCGTTCATGACCGGCCTCCCGGACGGACGTATGACCTGCCGCTTCCATTGTGTGCCAGTGCTTCGACCCGAACCACGCGCCACCTGGCCCCACACCCGGTCCACCCGGCACCACAGCTGTCTTCGGCCACGGCGCACGCCTCGTCCAGCGGCGGCAGGCGTACGTCGTGCCCCGCGCCCGCGCACGTGCCGACGGCCGGCTCCGCCGACCGCGGGGACCCTGAAGGCTGCCGCCGCAGCGGCCAGTCATAGGGCCGATCGGCCCCCGCCGAGTACCTCTGGCTCCTCCAGCGCGAACACCCTGGACACGACGCTGGAATCGGACCCCCCGATTCAGGAGGTGGAGACCATGCCCCGCACCGTCGCCGTCGGCCTCGACGGCTCGCCCGAGAGCCCGGCAGCCGTCGTACCGGCCTTCGGAGCGGCCCTGGTCATCGAGGAGCCCCCCGATCCCGAGCCCGGCACAGGTCAGGTCCACATCCGTGTCGAGGTCCCGGGGCTGTGCCAGAGCGTGATCGGCTCCCTCGTGCGTACCCGGCAAAACCCCGGCGAGGTGTTCCGGCCGCACGCGGCGGGGCGCACCCGGGTGGTCTCCCTGTCCCGCCCCCTGGCCTCGGTCGACGCATCCTTCCAGGACGTCCCGCACGGCCAAGTCGACGCGTGGACCGTCTGCGAGTTCCCCGACGGAAGGTGAGGATCATGGAGCTGCCTCTGGTCGTGGGCGTCGACGGCTCCGAGCCGAGCCTGCGCGCCGTGGACTGGGCGACGGACGAGGCCGGCCTGCGCGGCCTACCGCTCCGGCTGGTGTACGCCTCGCTCTGGGAGCGATACGAGGGAACCTCGCTCGCTCAGGGATCGGACCGCCCCTCGGAACAGGTGATGGCCGAGGACATCGTCGACGCAGCCGCTCGGCGGGCACACCGTCGCGACCCGGAGGTGAAGGTCTCCACCGATGTGCTGCCCGAGGAGCCGGTCCCCGCACTGCTGCGTGAGAGCCTCAACGCCACCGCACTGGCCCTCGGTGCCCGAGGCCGCGGCGTCGTCACCGAGCTGCTGCTCGGTTCGGTCGGCCTCACCGTCGCCGCCCGTGCCTCCTGCCCGGTGATCGTGCTGCGCGGCAGCCACGACAACCAGGCGAAGTCCGGAACACGGCGGCGCATCGTGCTGGGTGTCGGCGAGGAGCCGCCGAATTCCGCGGCCGTGCGCTTCGCCTTCCAGGAGGCGGAGAAACGGCAGGTCGCTCTGGAGGCCGTACGGTCCTGGCGCCGCCCTCCGCACGAGACCAGCGGCGACCCGCTGCCGGCCGGGGAACCCGCTGGTCTCCACGAGCAGCGGGCCACGGACACCCTCGACGCCGCGCTGCGCGACGCCGCCGCGGACCACCCGTCCGTGGAGCTGCACCGGCGCACCGTCGAGGGCTCCGCCCGCAAGGCGCTGCTCGACGCCTCGGCCACAGCCGACCTGCTCGTCGTCGGGGCCGAGCGTCGCCACGGCCACTTCGGGTTCCAGCTCGGCCGGGTGGCTCACACCGTGCTGCACCACGCGGCCTGCCCGGTCGCCGTCGTACCGCAGCGGGTGCGAACGCCGTGACCGGCTCGGGGACGTGCCGCGTGATCGGGGACGCGGCGATCCGGATCGCGCGGTCGGACGCATGTGCTCGACACCGGCGCGGCCGGCCGAGCGGCGGTGCACGGCACGGTCCGCGCGAGGTGGCCGACTGGACCTGGAGCGCCTGAAGCCGGCGGATGCCTCTGCGCCCCCTGTTGCCGTGGGGGCGCAGAGGCGAGTCGTCCGAAGGGCTACGAACCGGTCGGGTCGGTCACGTCGGAGATCCTCCACCGCTGGTTGGACCCGGAGTTCGGGGTCCACATCGTGACGGCGGATCCGTCGGCGGTGGCCTGGCCGCCCACTTCGAGGAGCCCGCCGGTGGCGGCGCTGACGAGGGTCCAGGTGCCGTCGCCGGTCGTCGACATGATCCACTGGGTGGCCTGATCACGCCGACCGCTGTCCGCCTCCAGGACGGGGGCGCCGTCGCGCACGGCCAGACGCTTGCCTTCCGTGGGGTTGGTGAACACATACCGCTGCCGGTTGCCGGTGTCGCCGCTGATCCGGGTCGGCCGCCACTGCTGTCCCGTGCCGGGCGCATCGGTGCCCGCGGCCTTGATGACCAGCTTGGTGCCGTCGTCCGCCACGGTGAGCGCCTTGCCGCTCTGGACGCCGGTCAGCTGGTAGGTGTGGCCCTTCTGCAGCAGGGCGGCGTCCTTCGCCACGCCGGACACGCCCTTGACGAGGAAGGACGTCACGGACTGGGCGGGCACGGTGAAGGTGGCCTGCCGGCCGGTGACCTCGACGGGAGTCTGTCGCTCCAGCTTGCCCTCGGCGCTCGTCACCACGGGCGTCACGGTCGCGTCGCGGGCGATGCGGCCGAACTTGGACAGGTCGATCGTCACCGTACGGGCGCCGGTCGTGCTGTTGACATGGACGACCGTCGCCGCGTTGCCCGACTTGGCGACCGCGGCGGCGCTGGAGGTGTCGTCGGTCTTGATGAGCCGGTCGCCGGGCTTGATGTAGTGCGTGAAGTTGCGCGCGGTGTCGAACTTCGTGTTCGTGCGGATCGGGCAGGTGGCCAAGGTGTCCGCGGAGGTGCAGCTGAACGGGATCTGGATGCTGCCCCAGTTGCCGCCCTTGGCGGACTCCCCGCCGGGCTTCATGTTGTCGTAGTCCTCGACGGGCTGCCAGAACACCCAGGCGCGGGGCTCCAGTTCGCGCAGGTCGTCGACCATCTGCTGGGCGAGGCCCAGACCGGGCCGCATGTCGGTGAAGCTCTGGCCGTCGCCCCAGTCGCCCTCAACCTCACTCATCCACAGTGGCTTGTCCGCGGCCTTGGCCAGGTCGCGCACGCTGGTACGGCCACCGGTGCCGTAGGTGTGGACGTTCATCCGGCCCACGAGGTCGCGCACGTCCTGGGGGTAGGTGTTCCAGTTCTGCGTGAAGAGGCTGGGGTTGGTCTCGTCCATCGCGGAGATCTTCGTGCCGGTCATGGCCTTCTTCAGGGCGGGGGCCAGCGCGCGGATCACCTGCTGCTGGAGTTCCGGGCCGATGTGGGCCCCCTCCTGACGGCCGTCGACCGGCCGGCCGTCGGCTCCAAGGCGCGTACCCCAATACCCCGTGTTGGGCTCGTTGAACGGGTCGAGAGTGTCGACCTTGATTCCGTGCGCCTGCTCCAGCCGCTTGGTCGCTCCCGCCAGGTAGGCGGCGAAGTCGTCGACGGAGTCCGCCTTGAGCTGATCCTCGGTGGAGTTGAAGCCGCCGGAGACATAGCCGCTCTTGGTCATGAACCAGGGCGGCGAGTTGCTGAACGTCTCCCAGTGGTCGATGTCGTTCTTGATCCGGTCCACCCACCAGCGCTGCGTGGCGTCGGCGTCCGGGTTCCAGTCGGCCGCCTCGTCGGCGCTCCACCAGTCGGTGTCCGCACGGGTGGTGCCCGCCGGCGCCTTCCACCAGCCCTCGACCGCTCCGCCGGCACGGAGATAGTCCTTGACGTCCGGGGCGTTGCCGCCGCCGATGTTGTAGCGGGCGATGTTGAGGCCGAGGCCGTCGTCGTCGAAGAGGAGGTCGGCCAGCTTCTCGCGGATCTCGGCCGGATAGTCGCCGGTGGCGTTGGCGAACCAGACCAGGCTGGTGCCCCAGCCCTCGAAGCTCTGCTCCTTGTACGACGGGTCGGGCCGGACGGTGACGGCCGTGGCCGCCGCCGAGGTCTCGGCGTTCGCCGGGGCGGTGACCAGGGCCGCTGCGGTGGCCAGAGCGGTGACTCCGATGGTTCCCATGAGACGTCGTGTGCGGGTACGGCGTGCCAAGATGTGCTCCCAACTCGTCAGTGGACGTTTCGGTGACGAAGCCCCGTCGTCAGGTCGCGGGCTGCCGCAGCACGGCGACCTCCCTCGGGGAGAGGACGGGGGCGCCGTCGTCTCCGGCGTGGCCGATCAGGAGTTCCCCGGAGAGCCCGGTCAGCGGCACCGTCTCGTCGGTGCGGTTGACCAGGAACAGATAGCGGCTGTCGGTGCCGCGGCGCACGGTCAGCTCGACGCTGCCGCGTGCGCCGTCGGGCAGTTCACTGCGGACACCGGCGGGGGCGAGCAGCCGCGGCAGCAGGCCGGTGAGGCCGTCCACACCGAGCCGGGTGGAGACGTACGCGGCCGAACCCCCGCCCACCGCGCGGCGGGTGACGGCGGGGCGACCGGCGTACGTGCCGTCGCGGTAGTGGGACAGCACCTCCACCTCCGGGTCGGTGACGGTGATCCGGTCGGTCCACAGGGTGCCCGTGGCGGCGCCGTCCTGCCCCAGTCCCAGCTCTACCGTGTCGCCGTCGAGCAGCGGCCCGAACTCCTCGATGCGAATGCCGAGCAGCTCGCGCAGTGCTCCCGGGTAGCCGCCCAGCCAGATGTGGTCGTTCTCGTCCACGACACCGGAGAAGTACGTGGTGACCAGGTGGCCGCCGTGCTCGACGTACCGCGTGAGCTCCTTCGACAGCGCCGCGGACACCATGTGCAGCACGGGGGCGATCAGCAGTTCGTAGCGGTCGAGGTCGGCCCGGGTGGTGACGATGTCGACACGCACGCCGAGGGCAAGGAGGGCGGAGTACCAGTCGAGCGCCTCCTGGCGGTAGTCGAGGCGGGAGGTCGGGTGGGAGTCCTGTTCGCTCGCCCACCACGACTCCCAGTCGAAGACGATGCCGACCCGGGCCGGCTCGCGCTCGGTCCCCGCGACCGGAGCCAGCGTCCGCAGGGTGTGGCCGAGGCCGGTCACCGCGCGGAAGACCTCGCTGTCGGGCCCGGCGTGCGGCACCATCGCCGAGTGGTACTTCTCGGCGCCGGCCGCCGACTGGCGCCACTGGAAGAAACACACGGCGTCGGCGCCGTGCGCGACGTGCAGCAGCGAGTCACGGGCCAGGTCGCCGGGCCGCTTGGCCAGGTTGACGGGCTGCCAGTTCACGCCACTGGTGGAGTGCTCCATGAGGAACCACGGACGCCCGCCCGCGATCCCGCTGACGAGGTTGGCGGAGAAGGACAGCTCGTCCCGGTCCTGCGGGCCGGGCATGACGTAGTGGTCGTTGGAGACGAAGTCGATCTCGTCGGCCCAGTCGGCGTAGTTCATCCCCTTGGTGCCGCCCATCACCATGAAGTTCGTGGTGACCGGAACGCCGGGGGTGATCTCGCGCAGCAGGTCCCGCTCCGCGCGCAGATAATCCTTCAGCGCGTCGGAGGAGAAACGCTTGAAATCCAGCTGTTGCGTGGGATTCGGGTAGGAGGCGGCAAGCCGGGGCGGCAGGATCTGCTCCCAGTCGCTGAACCGCTGGGACCAGAACGCGGTGCCCCAGGCGTGGTTGAGGCCGTCGAGAGTGGAGTAGCGGGCGCGCAGCCAGTCGCGGAAGGCACCGGCCGCGTCGTCGGAGTAGTCGTGGATGTTGTGGCAGCCCAGCTCATTGGAGACGTGCCAGGCCACCAGCGCGGGATGGTTCGCGTACCGCTCAGCCATCTTCCGCACCAGGCGCAGCGCGTGCTCACGGAAGACGAGTGAGGTGGGCCGCCAGTGCTGCCGGCCGCCCGGCCACAGGGTCTCGCCGGAGGCTGTCACCGGAAGGATCTCCGGGTGCGCCGCGGCGAGCCACGGCGGCGGGGACGCGGTGGCGGTGGCCAGGTCGACCCCGATACCGCCCGCGTGCAGCAGGTCCATGACCTCGTCGAGCCAGGTGAAGTCCCACTCGTTCTCGGCCGGCTGGATGCGGGCCCAGGAGAAGATCCCCACGGAGACGATGGTGACTCCGGCCTCGCGCATCAGCCGTACGTCCTCCTCCCACACCTCGCGCGGCCACTGCTCGGGGTTGTAGTCGGCGCCGTATGCGAGGCGTGGGGTGGGGTCACCGTCCGGCCCGTGCTGCAACGGGGACAGGAGGGTGGAGATCATGGTGGTCCTTCCGGTGTGCTGCACGCGGCGGCGCGGGGTGCGTGGTTGTTTCCGAGCGGCTGCCGCCGAGCGCTCGCTCCTCGGCGGCAGCTTCCGGGCGGTTACTTCTGGACGGTGAAGCCCTGCTCGTTTCCGTACTTGACCGAGGCGTCCTGCCAGGACTGCAGGGCGGCGGTCAGCTTGGTTCCGGAGACATAGGCCTTGCCGACGGTGTCGTTGAAGATCGAGTTGGCGTAGACCTGGTAGGGCAGGTACGACCAGTCCGAGGCGACGTTCGCGGCCGACTCGGCGAAGATCTTGTTGGCCTTCTGCCCGCCGAAGTACGGGAACTCGGTGTTCTGGAAGGTGCTGGACTGGAGGTCCGCGGTGGTCGCCGGGAAGGCGCCCGCCTTGAGCCGGGTCTGCACGCCCTTGCCGGCGTTCGCGTACTCGGCGAAGGCGTAGGCGAGTTCCTTGTTCTTGCCCAGCGTGGGCAGTGCGAGGGAGCTGCCGCCGTTCTCCGCGCTGGCCTTGTCGCCCGCGGTCCACGCGGGCAGCGGCGCCGCGCGCCAGTCGCCGGACGCGCCCTTCACGCCGGTGGCGAAGTTGGCGGGCATCCAGGCGCCGGTGGCCAGGGTCGCGATGGTGCCGTCGCCGAGCCCCTTGTACCAGTCGTCGGTCCAGCCGGAGATGGGCGCGAGCAGCTTCTCGTCGAGGAGCTTCTGCCAGACGTCGGTGTACGTCTTGGCGCCCGCGTCGGAGAAGTTGATCGTCACCTTGGTGCCGTCGACCTTGTAGGGCCGCGAACCGGCCTGCCACAGCAGGCTGGTGGTCTCGCCCGCGTCGCCGGTGTCATTGGCGATGTATGCCTTGGGGTCGGCCTTGTGCAGGGCACGGGCCGCGGTCAGGTACTCGTCCCAGGTGGTCGGCACCTTGATCTTGTACTTGTCGAAGACCTTCTTGTTGTAGAACAGCGCCATGGGCCCGGAGTCCATGGGCAGGGCGTAGATGTTCTTGGTGCCGGCCTTCACGGCGTTCAGCGGGCCGGGGGAGTACTTGCTCGCGAGCTTGTCCGCGCCGTACGGCGTCAGGTCGTCGAGCCCCTTCGTCAGGGCGTACTGGCCCAGCGCGTAGTACTCGATCTGCGCGACGTCGGGGACGCCCTTCTTCGCCGATATGGCGTTCTGCAGGGCCTTGTACTGGTCGTTGCCGGTGCCCGCGTTGACCAAGTTGACGTGGACCGCGGGGTGTTCCTTCTCGAAGTCGGCGGCGACCTGCTTGAGCGTGGGCTCCCAGGCCCACACCGTGAGGTTGCCGCCCTTCTTCAGGGCCGCGTCGACGTCCTTCGCGGAGACCGGCTTCGAGCTGGAGCCGCTGTCGTCGGAGCCTCCGCAGGCGGTCGCCCCCAGGGCGAGCGCGGAGACCAGGGCGAGGCCGCGCAGCAGGCGGCGAGGGTTCATGTGCATGGACGTGCTTCCACTTCGTCGTGGCCGAAACCGTGCCTGATGAGGGTTGAGAACTGTGGGAGAGATGGGTTGTTGCGGGGGCTTGATGCGGGTTACTCCTTGACGCTTCCGGCGGCGAGCCCGGACTGCCAGTACTTCTGGAGCAGGAGGAACGCGGCGATCAGCGGCAGGATCGTGATCAGTGAGCCGGTGATCACCAGGTGGAAGACGGGGGTGCCGCCGGCGGTCGCGGCCTGGGCGTTCCAGCTGTTGAGGCCCAGCGTCAGCGGATACCAGTCGGGATCCTTGAGCATGATCAGCGGCAGGAAGTAGTTGTTCCAGGTGGCGACCATCGTGAACAGCGAGACGGTCACGATGCCGGGCGCCAGCAGCGGCAGGACGACCTGGAAGAAGGTGCGCAGCTCGCCCGCGCCGTCGATGCGGGCGGCCTCCATCAGCTCCGCGGGCACGGCCTCGGTGGCGAACACCCACATCAAGTAGAGGCCGAAGGGCGAGATGAGGGAGGGGATGATCACCGCCCACGGGGTGTCGGTCAGGCCCATCTTGCTGAACATCAGGAAGGTGGGTACGGCGAGGGCGGTGCCCGGCACCGCGACGGCACCGATGACGACGGCGAACACGGCGCGCTTGCCCGGGAAGTCGAACTTCGCCAGTGCGTAACCGCCCAGCACCGCGAGCAAGGTGGCACCCCCGGCCCCGAGCACCACGTACAGCACGGTGTTCAGCAGCCAGCGGGAGAAGACGCCGTCGTTGTAGGTGAACGTCTCCTTGATGTTGTCCCACAGGGCGAAGTCGCCGTTGAACCACAGCCCGAACGAATGGGCCAGCCCCTCCTGGGTCTTGGTGGCGCTGATGACCAGCCAGACCAGTGGCACGAGGGAGTAGAGCAGGATCAGACCAGTGAGCACGGTCAGCAGCACACTGCGCCGCGGGCGCCCCGGGCTGTGCCGACGCGGCTTGCGCAGCCGGGGCACGGCGCCGGAGGAGCCGGTCGAAGCAGGTGCGGGCTGGGAGAGGGTGGTGACAGAGCCGCTCATCGCTTCACGCTCCCTTGCGCATGCCGCGCAGCTGGACGACGTAGGCGATGACCATGGTGATGACGCCCATGACGATGGCGACCGTCGCGGAGTAGTTGTTCTGCTGGCCCGAGAAGGACAGCGAGTACGTGTAGTAGTTCGGGGTGTAGTCGGTGGTGATGGAGTTGGGCGCCAGCTTCTGCAGGATGCTCGGCTCGTTGAACAGCTGGAACGTGCCGATGATCGAGAAGATCGTCGCGATGACCAGGGCGCCGCGGATCGCCGGGAGCTTGATGGCGGTGATGACGCGGATCTGTCCGGCGCCGTCGATCTGCGCGGCCTCGTACAGCGAGTGCGGGATGACGCGGAGCGCGGAGTAGAAGATCAGCATGTTGTAGCCGACGAACTCCCAGGTGACGATGTTGCCGATCGACGCCAGGATCAGGTCGGGCCCGAGCGGGTTGGGCAGCGAGACGCCGAGGGCGTCGTTGATGTCGCTTACGAGGCCGAACCGGGTGCCGTACATGAAGCCCCACATGAGGGTGGCGACCACGGCGGGCACCGCGTACGGCAGGAAGATCGAGATCCGGAAGAAGTCCCTGCCGTACAGTCGCCCGCTGTCCAGCGCGAGCGCGACGAGCAGGGCGATGCCCAGCATGATCGGCACCTGCACCAGCAGGAACAGCGACACACGGGCCAGGGAGTCCCAGAACTGGTGGTCCTGGAGGGCCTGTTGGTAGTTGTCGAGGCCCACGAAGGTGGTGCCGCCGATGAGCTGGGTCCGGAAGAGGCTGAGGTAGACCGAGTACGCGATCGGAGCCAGGAAGACAAAGGCGAAGACCACCGCGAACGGGCCGATGAACCCCCACCCTGTCCAGGAACGGCGGTCCCGTTTCGCCGGAGGTCGGGTCGGGGGCCGTATCGCGGCCGCGGGCGGTTGAAGCGTCGTCATGTCGTTCCTCGCTCGTCCATCTCGGAACCGGCGTCGTACGCCGCCGCGATGTTTACGCAAACATCGAGGTCCGGAGGAGGCCTCGGGCTGTTATGTTTACGTAAACATCTGATGGCGGCATGTCTACACTGCCCCAATGTCGGCGGTCAAGGGTCGTCTGATGAAACGGCGACTCAGGTAATCGAGGGAGACGGGTGGACACAGCGGACGGTGCCTCGACGAGCAGGGATCGGGCACGCACGCGTACGGAGAAGCGGGCCGCGCGGCGCACACCGAGTGCGTCCATGGCGGATGTCGCCCGCCTGGCCGGCGTCTCCTCGCAGACGGTCTCCCGGGTGTCCAACGGTTACGCGGGCGTCAACGAGGAGACCCGGCAGCAGGTGCTCACGGCCATGAAGGAGCTGGGCTACCGGCCCAACAGCGCCGCCCGGGCCCTCAAGCGCGGCGAGTTCCGCACCATCGGCGTCATCACCTTCAACCTCTCCACCACGGGCAATATGCGCACCCTGGAGGCGATCGCCACCTCCGCGGCGCAGGAGGGTTACGCCGTCACGCTCCTGCCCGTGGCCGTCCCCACCCAGGACGAGGTGCGCGGCGCCTTCTCCCGGCTGGGCGAGCTCGCCGTCGACGCCGTCATCGTCATCATGGAAGTGCATCTGCTCGACGCGGCGACCATCTCCCTGCCGCCCCACGTCCAGGTCGTGGTCGCCGACTCGGACGCGGGCGACCGCTACACCGTGGTCGACACCGACCAGGCCGGCGGAGCCCGTGCCGCCGTACGCCACCTCCTGGACCTGGGGCATCGCACGGTCTGGCATCTGGCAGGTCCCGAGGAGTCCTTCGCGGCACAGCGCCGTGCCGACGCCTGGCGCGCCGAACTCGTCGGCGCCGGCCGCGTCCTGCCACCCGTCGTACGAGGCGACTGGTCGGCGGAGTCCGGCTACCGCGCGGGTCTGCGACTCGCCGGCGAGAAGGACTGTACGGCGGTGTTCGCCGCCAACGACCAGATGGCACTGGGGCTGTTGCGGGCCCTGCACGAGCGCGGCCGCAAGATCCCCGACGACGTCAGCGTCATCGGCTTCGACGACATCCCCGAGGCCGGCTCCTTCCTGCCTCCCCTGACCACCGTCCACCAGGACTTCGCCGAAGTGGGACGCCTGTGCGTCGAGGGAGTACTGCGACGGATGCGCCACGAGGGGGCAGAGCACGGCACCACGCTCGTCCCCACAAGACTCGTGGTCCGCGACAGCACCGCACCGGCCCCTGTTTCCGTGGGCGAGTAGAGCGGCGCCGCGCCGCGCAGGGTCGTCGCGAGCAGCATGGAGGGCACGCCGTGCTCCCCCCGCGGGCCTTGTCCGGCTTCAAGAGGCATGGACCGCCCACCTGGCCGGGGTCCGGCGACCGCCTGCGCGGCCCTGCTCGCCGCCCCCCTGACCTCACGCGCGTGCGCGGCACGCCCGTGTGACCGATCATGGAAGTTCAGCGGGTCGCAGACTCCCGGGAGCCGAGGAGGACGCCGGTGGCGCCGGATGTTCCTGCCGCGCAGCCCCTGATCTCCAGCGACGTCGAGGCGGTGCTGGCGGCGGCGGGCGGCCTCGTCGCGGGCCTGCCGCTCGGCCGTGAGTACCGAGTACTGCGCAGGATCGTGGAGGGCACGAGGGCCGGAGTGGCCGTACTCGACACCGAACTGCGCTTTCTGTACGTCAACCCGCGCATGGCCCGGGCGGACGGGCTGTCCGCCGAGGCCCACCTCGGCCGCGCCCTCACTGACGTCCTTCCGGGACTGGATCGCGCCGAGCAGGTCCTGCGCGAGGTGCTCCGAGACGGGCGGCCCCGCCAGCTGGTCGCCACCGGGTTCACCCTCGCCCCCTCGCCTCCCGCGCGCCGCGTGTGGCGGGCGACGTACCACCGACTGGAGGACGAGCACGGCAGGGTCGTCGGGCTGGTCGGCGTCGCTCTGGAGATCACCGAACCGCGCCAGTATCTGCACGAGTTGGAGCGTGCCCACCAGCGTATGGCGCTGCTGGACACCGCGGTCACGCGGATCGGCACGACCCTGGACGTCGATGCCACCTGCGGTGAGCTGGCCGACTTCGTGGTCCCGGGGCTCGCGGACGCCGCGGGCGTGGAGCTGTTCCAGCAGGATCGGCCGGGCGGGCGGCGGCAGACTCCGCCCGGCGCGATACGGCTGCGCCGGGCCGCCGTCAGTGCCGCACCGCAGCTCAGGGCCACGCTGGGGGAGATCGGCACGACGGGTGTGTATGTGGAATACGAGGCGGGGTCGCCGATCCGGCGGCGTCTGGACGCCGGCAGGTCCTGGATGCACGACCTCTCGGCGGGCGACGTGCCCGCGGGACCGTACGGCGATCGGATCGCCCGGTATCGCGCTGCCGGGGTCCACTCCGTACTCATCACACCCCTGGGCACCGAGGACCGTCTCCTCGGTACCCTCACGATGGCGCGCGTCGGCCCGTCACCCGCTTTCACACGCGAAGACGCCGTGGTGGCAAAGGAGTTGGCGACCCGCGCCGCCCGGGCCCTGGACCGGGCCTTCCGCTACGCCCGCGAGCATGCGATGGCCCTGGAGCTGCAGCGGGCCTTGCTGACCGAGCCGAGCGTCCCCCACCCGAACCTGGAGACGGCGTTCCGGTATCTGCCCGCGGACGACACCACGGTGGTAGGCGGCGACTGGTTCGACGCCCTTGCCCTGTCCCGTGACCGTAACCTCCTGGTCATCGGCGATGTCATGGGTCACGGAGTCGAGGCGGCCGTCGCCATGAGCCACTACCGGTCCATGCTGCGAGCGCTGGCCGACACCGGGCTGCGACCGGACGAGATGCTCCAGCACGCCGACCGCATGGTCGCCGACGCCGGCTTCGACCGGGTCGCCACCTGCCTGCTGGCGCTCGGCGACCCTCGCGCCAACACCGTCTCGTACGCCAACGCGGGACACCTGCCTCCCCTCCGGCTCACTCCGCAGGGACACACCGAGATCGTGCCCCTCCCAGTGGGTCCACCGCTGGGTACCGGGTTCGGCTCGTACGAGACGGTCACGCGCCCGGGTGTGCCCGGCGGGACCCTGCTGCTCTACACCGACGGCCTGGTGGAACGCCGTGACGAGGACATCGACGAGTCCCTCCGTCGCCTCACTCGCCTGCGACTCTCCCCGCGAGACAGCCTCGACAAGATCGTCGACGATGTCCTGGCCCAGCTGATGAGCGGCCCCGCAGCGGACGACGTCGCCGTGCTCGCCGCCCGCGTGCACCGTCTGACCCACCTCTGACGCACGTGGGCGAGCTACTCGGCGATCTTCTCGCGCATGAGGACCGACGGCTCCTTGGCCCGTTCCTCCCGGGCGAGCACGCAGGCCGTGAGGGTGCCGTCGAAGTCGTGGGACTTCAGCGGGCGGAACAGCTCTTCGAAGTCCCCCCGCCCTGCCCGATGAATTGATCGCGTCGTAGCCGTTCTCCATGAAGGCGTCCGGGTGGGGTTCGAGGGCGAGGCGGATGCCCTCGCGCTCGAACAGCGGCAGCAACTCGTCGAGGGAGTTCCAGAACTGGGCCTCCGAGCGCTCGGAGGCCTCGGGGCGGCCATTATGGGGGAGTGCCTCCCCGCGGGTCAGCGGTAGAGGGCGGGGCGCTCGATCAGTTCGACCTCGGTCCGACGGCTCTCCGCCTGGGCGCGGACACCCGCCTCGCAGACGGCCGCCGCGGCGTATCCGTCCCAGCTGCTGGGCCCCGTGACCTCGCCGCGCAGCGTGGCGTCGACCCAGGCCTGGACCTCGCGGTCGTAGGCGTCCACGAACCGCTCCACGAAGTCCGGGGCGATGGAACCGCCCCACCGCCCCGCAGCGTTGACGAGCATCCCGTGGGCCTCGCCGATCCGTGCCGTGCCGTTCTCGCAGACCGCCTCGGCCTGCACCTGGTAGCCGAAGCGGCAGTTGACGTAGATCTCGACGTCGACCAGGGTGCCCCCGTCGGTCTCGAAGACGACGAACTGCGGGTCGGACAGGCCCTCGGGCGCGTTGCCGGAGGGCTTCGGCTTCATCACCGTGACCGCGGTGATCTCCTGCCCCAGCAGCCACCGGGCGACGTCCATCTCGTGCACCACGGAGTCGTTGATCAGCATCTGCTCGGTGAAGTACGGCAGGACGTCGGCGTTGCGGTGCCGGTTGTGCAGCATCAGCGGCCGGCCCAGTTCGCCACTGTCCAGCAGCGTCTTGAGCTTCATGTACTCGGCGTCGTACCGCCGCATGAACCCGACCTGGACCCGCCGGTGGCCGAGCTTCTGCTCGGCCTCCATGACGCGCAGCGCGGAGGCCGCGTCCGGTGTGAGCGGCTTCTCGCACAGCACCGGCAGGTCGTGCTCGAAGGCGGTGAGCAGCGCCGCCTCGTGGGCCGGGCCGGGCGAGGCGATGATCACGGCGTCGACGTCGTCCGCGGCCATGGCGGCGGCCGGGTCGGTGTACGCGGTGCAGCCGTCGATGCCCGCGGCGAGCTGTTTGGCCCGTTCCGCGTCGAGGTCCGCGACGGCGGTCACCCGCGCCCCGCTGATGACCTCGGTGATACGGCGTACGTGGTCGGCCCCCATCCGGCCGGTGCCGATGACGGCGATGCCGAGCGTTCCGCGCTGGGTCATGGTGTTCGGTGGTCCCTTCGGGTGGTTCAGGCACCGCAGGAGCGGAGGAACTTGCGGGTGCGCACGGCGATGGGCAGCGGCTTGTCCGGCTCGCAGGGGTACATGTCCTGCTCGACGATGGCGAACAGCTCGACGCCCAGGCGCTGGGCCGCGACCAGCACCGGCTCCAACTCCGGTACGCCGGACGGGGGTTCGCACATCACGCCGCGCTGGACGGCGGGGCCGAACGGCACCTCGTTCTTGACGACGTCGGCGAGGATGTCGGGGTCGACCTGCTTGAGGTGCAGATAGCCGATCCGCTCACCGTAGGTCTCGATGAGCTTCACGCTGTCGCCGCCGCAGTAGGCGTAGTGCCCGGTGTCCAGGCAGAGGTTGACCAGCTCGGAGTCGGTCGAGTCGAGGAAGCGCTCGACGTGGTCCTCGGTGTCGATGTGGGTGTCGGCGTGCGGGTGGACGACGATGTCGAGGCCGTACGTCTCCTTGACCTCGTGGCCGAGCCGCTCCATGCCCTTGGTCAGGTGGGCCCACTGCTCGGCGGTCAGCTCCGGCGGCTCGAGGATCTCGGCGGTCTTGTCGTCCCGCCAGAAGGACGGGATGACCACCAGGTGCTTTGCGCCCATGGCCTGGGTGAGGGCGGCGACCTCACTGACGTGCTTCCAGGTGGACTCCCAGACCGAGGGTCCGCGGTGCAGCCCGGTGAAGATCGTGCCGGCCGACACCGTCAGCCGGCGCCTGTTCACCTCGTCGGTGAGCCGGGCGGGGTCGGTCGGCAGATAGCCGTACGGGCCGAGTTCGATCCAGGAGTAGCCGGCCTCGGCGACCTCGTCCAGGAACCGTTCCCAGGGCACCTGCTGCGGGTCGTCGGGGAACCAGACGCCCCAGGAGTCGGGGGCCGAGCCGACCCGGATGCGGTCGAGGGGAGTGGTCATCTCAGGAGGTCCCTTCGGAGGAGGCCGCCACGGGTGCCTGGAGGTCTTCCGCTTCGGGGAGCTCCTCGACGTCGACGCCGCGTACCTGCGCCAACTCGTGCTTGAGTGCGGCCAGTTCGGCGCCGCCGGCCATGTGGTTGGTGAGCTCTTCCAGGCTGACCTCGCTGCGGTCGGCGCTGAGCTCCATGGTGCCGAGGCGGAGCACGCTGAAGTGGTCGCCGACCATGTAGGCGTGGTGGGGGTTGTGGGTGATGAAGATGACGCCGAGGCCGCGGTCGCGGGCGGCGGCGATGTACTTCAGCACGACACCGGACTGCTTGACGCCGAGCGCGGCCGTGGGCTCGTCCAGGATCAGGATCCGCGCCCCGAAGTAGACGGCGCGGGCGATCGCCACGGACTGGCGCTGGCCACCGGAGAGCGTGCCGATCGGCTGGTCGAGGTCGTCGAGGACGATGCCCATGTTGCGCAGTTCCTCGTCGGCGGTCTGCTTCATCCTCGCGATGTCGAGGCGGCGCACGGGCCAGGGGCCCTTGGTCATCTCGGAGCCGAGGAAGAAGTTCCGCCACACCGGCATCAGCGGGACGGTCGCCAGGTCCTGGTAGACGGTGGCGATGCCCTTGTCGAGCGCCTCACGCGGTGTGCTGAAGCGCACCGGCGCGCCGTCGACGAGGAACTCGCCCTCGGTGTGCTGGTGCAGCCCCGAGATGATTTTGATGAGGGTGGACTTTCCGGCGCCGTTGTCGCCGAGCACACAGGTCACCCGGCCGGGGTGCACGGCGAGGGAGACGCCGTGCAGGGCGCGGATGTTGCCGTAGGACTTGCCCGCGTTGCGCAGCTCGACGAGGGCGGCGGTGCCGTCCTCGGGCGGGGTGTCGGCGAGGATGGCGCCCGCCGTTCCGGATCCGTTGCTGGTCATGAGTCAGTTCACCTCCGGGTCGCCGTGCGGCGGACCCACAGATTGATGAGCGTGGCGCCGAGCAGCATCACGCCGAGGAAGGCCTTGAACCAGTCGGGGTTCCAGCCGGCGTACACGATGCCCTGCTGCACCATGCCGAACATGAAGGCGCCGAAGACCGGGCCGATCGCGGAGCCGTAGCCGCCGGTCAGCAGACAGCCGCCGATCACCGCCGCGGAGATGTAGATCAGCTCCTGGCCCACGCCCTCGCCGGACTGCACGGTGTTGAACGAGAACAGCTGGTGCATGCCGACGAACCAGGCGCCGAAGCCCACGGTCATGAACAGCGAGATCTTGGTGAAGGTCACCGGCACACCGACGGCCCGTGCGGAGTCCTGGTTGCCGCCGACCGCGAAGATCCAGTTGCCGTACTTGGTGCGCAGCAGCACCCACGTGGCCAGGGCCGCGAAGATCAGCCAGTACACGATGGTGATCTTCACCTGGACGCCGCCGACGTCGAAGGACGAGGCGAAGATCTTCTTCGCCTGGTCGAAGCCGTCCATGTTGCTGATGTCGTCGGTGGCCACGTTGGTGGTGACCAGCTTGGTGACCGCGAGGTTCGCGCCCTGAAGGATCAGGAAGGTGCCGAGGGTGACCAGGAAGCTGGGCAGCCCGGTCTTGACCACCATCCAGCCGTTGAAGAAGCCGACCGCCAGCGACACGAGGAGGGCGACGATCACGCCGACCCAGACGTTCATGGTCAGCTGGTAGCTGAGCATGCTCGCGGTCAGCGCCGAAGTGATGACGGCGACGCCGGCCGACAGGTCGAACTCCCCGCCGATCATCAGCAGCGCCACGGGCAGCGCCATGATCCCGATGGTCGACGACTGGTAGAGGATGTTGGCCATCGAGCCGCCGTCGCGCACCGGCGGCGCCGAGACGAGGAAGAAGACGTACACCGCTACGGCGCCGAGGAAGACGCCCACTTCGGGCCGTGCGAGCACGCTGAACACCAGGGGGCGTTGCGCGGTCCGCCCGTCGGTCTTGCTGGGGCCGGGGGCCGGCGGTGAGGGCACCGCCGGCGCAGCCTGCTGGGTCATGCTCATCACCGGGTGCCCTTCGCGGCGAACTCGGCGACGGTCTCGACGTTGGACTTGTCGACGAAGGCCGGGCCGGTCAGGATCGGCTGCTCGCCGCCGCCGCTGTAGTTGCCGTTGTTCTTGTAGAGCCACAGGGAATCGATCGCCAGGTAGCCCTGCAGGTAGGGCTGTTGGTCGACAGCGAACTGGATGGTGCCCTTGCTGATGGCGGTCGTCAGGTCCTTGTTGAGGTCGAAGGTCGCGATCTTCGCCTTGCTGCCCGCGTCGCCCACCGACTGCACGGCGGTCAGCGCGAACGGGGCGCCGAGGGTGACGACATAGTCGATCGCGCTGTCCTGCTTGAGCTTGGCGGTGATCGTGGACTTCACGGACGGCATGTCGGTGCCGTTGACGTAGAGGGTCTCCGTCTTCCCGCTGAACGTCTTTTTCACGCCGTCGCAGCGCTGGGTGAGGCCGATGTTCCCCTGCTCCTGGATCACGCAGACGGCCTTCTTGGCGCCTTCGGAGTTCAGCTTGTTGCCGAGCGCCTCGCCCGCCACCGTCTCGTCCTGCCCGAAGAACTCCATCAGGCCGAGCTTCTTCCAGTCGCTCACACCGGAGTTGAGGCCGACCACGGGAATGCCGGCCGACTTCGCCTTGCTCACGACGTCCTTCATGGCGTCCGGCTTGGCAAGGGTGATCGCGATGCCGTCGACCTTCTGGTCGATGGCGTTCTGGACCAGGTTGGCCTGCTCGCCCGCGCTGGGGTTGGCGGAGTAGACCAGCTTGATGTTGTCCTTGGCCGCTGCGGCCTCGGCGCCCTTGCGGACGATGTCCCAGAACGTGTCGCCGGGCGACTGGTGAGTGACCAGGGCGACCGTCATGCGGGGGGTGTTGGCCTTGCCCGCGGAGGCGGCGGCACCGCCTTCCTCGGACTTCTTGCCGCCGGAGCTGCTGGAGCAGCCGGCTATGAGCAGCGCGGACGCCGCGACTGTCGCGACGAGTGGGGCGATTCTGCGAGAGCGGGGGTGAAGCGTGCGGTCCATCTTTCCAGCACCTCACTGTGCGACGGGGGAAACGGGACGGCGGGGCGCGGGGCCCGTACGGGGCCCGGACGGCAGGTCCGGGTCTTGAGCCGGTGACGTGGCTGTTTCGTTGGGACGGGATACAAGTCCCTGTTGCACCCGCCTGTCAATACTTTGTTAAGACATCATTTCCTGAGCAGGTCCGAATGTCAGTACAAAGTCTTGACAGGAGCTTGCTGTGGGTCATACACCTAAGAGGCATCGGGCGCCCCATTGCCCGCATCCCACGCATCAGGAGCGTCACGCATGCCTGAGTCCGCTGAATCCTTCGACGTCATCACCATGGGACGTATCGGCGTCGATCTCTACCCCCTGCAGACGGGTGTGCCGCTCGCGCAGGTCGAGTCCTTCGGAAAGTTCCTCGGCGGCTCGGCGGCCAATGTCGCGGTGGCCGCCGCGCGCCTGGGCCGCGCCACCGCGGTGATCACCCGCACCGGCCAGGACCCCTTCGGCACCTATCTCCACCAGGCGCTCAAGGAGTTCGGCGTCGACGACCGCTGGGTCACTCCCGTGGCCGCGTATCCCACGCCGATCACCTTCTGCGAGATCTTCCCGCCGGACGACTTCCCGCTGTACTTCTACCGGCGGCCCAAGGCACCGGATCTGGAGATCCACACCGATGAGCTGGACTTCTTCGCCATCCGAGGCGCCCGCATCTTCTGGATCACCGGCACCGGACTGAGCGAGGAGCCCAGCCGCTCGGCCACGCTCGCCGCCCTGAAGGCACGCGCCAAGTCGGGCACCACGGTCTTCGACCTCGACTGGCGCCCGATGTTCTGGAAGGACCCCGACAGCGCGCGCCCGTACTACGCCGAGGCCCTGCGCCACGCCACGGTCGCCGTCGGAAACCTCGACGAGTGCGAGATCGCCACCGGAGTACGCGAACCACGGGCCTGCGCCCAGGCCCTCCTCGACGCCGGTGTGGAACTGGCCGTCGTCAAACAGGGTCCCAAGGGAGTCCTGGCCGTCCACCGCGACGGCACCGTCGCAGAAGTCCCGCCGGTACCGGTGGAGGTCGTCAACGGCCTCGGCGCCGGAGACGCGTTCGGCGGCTCGCTCTGCCACGGTCTGCTGTCCGGCTGGGAGTTGGAGAAGACCATCCGGTACGCCAACGCGGCCGGCGCGCTCGTCGCCTCCCGCCTCGCCTGCTCCTCCGCGATGCCGACCGAGTCCGAGGTCGAGGACCTCCTCGTACGCGGCTGACCGAGTCCGAGGCCGAGGCGCCCCGCATACGCGGCCGACCGACGCCACCCCTGAACGGAGCCTGTCTTGAGCATCAGCATCCCCGACCTCGTCACGGTGCGCGCCCGGCACCCGGAGGCCATCGCCGAAGCGGCCGCCCGCCGTGTCCGCCGCCCGCTGATCGGCGACAGCGGCCGCCTGATGATCGTGGCCGCCGACCACCCCGCGCGCGGCGCCCTCGGTGTCGGCGAGCACCGCCTGGCCATGGCCAACCGCGCCGACCTCCTGGAACGCCTCTGCATCGCGCTGTCCAGGCCCGGTGTGGACGGGGTGCTGGCCACCGCCGACATCCTGGAGGACCTGCTGCTCCTGGGCGTCCTGGAGGACAAGGTCGTGATGGGCTCCATGAACCGCGGAGGGCTCGCCGGCGCCTCCTTCGAGATGGACGACCGCTTCACCGGCCACCGTGCCGAGGACATCGAGCGGCTCCGCTTCGACGCCGGAAAGCTCCTGCTGCGCATCGACTACGACGACCCCGGCTCCCTGGAGACCCTGCAGACCACGGCCCGCGCCGTCGACGACATGGCCGCCCGCCGACTGCCGCTGTTCGTCGAGCCGTTCATATCCCGCCGGGTGGAAGGCACGGTCCGCAATGACCTGAGCGCCGAAGCCGTCACCCGGTCCATCGCCATCGCCTCCGGCCTCGGTGGCACCTCCGCCTACACCTGGCTCAAGCTGCCGGTCACCAACGACCCGGACGACATGGCCGAGGTACTGGAGGCGTCCACCCTGCCCGCCGTGCTGCTCGGCGGCGAGGTCGGCAGGGACCAGGAAGGGGCGTACGAGAGATGGCGCAAGGCCCTGCGGCTGCCCACCGTCCAGGGCATGGTCGTCGGCCGGTCGCTGCTGTACCCCGCCGAGGGCAGCGTGGAGACCGCGGTGGACACCGCGGTCGGCCTGCTCTGAATCCCCGTTCAGCCTGTTCTGAACCCCTGTTCAGCCTGTTCTGAGCCCCGTACAGGAGCCACCCGATGACCACCACGCACCACCTTCCCGCGGGCAAGGCCACCACCGACGCCTACACCGTCGACGTCACCCCCGAGTCCGCCGACTGGGGCTACTCCAGCCTGCGTGTCCTCGAACTGCCGCCCGGTGGCTGGCACGCCTTCGACAGCGGCGACAGCGAGTGGATCGTGCTCCCGCTGTCGGGCGGCTGCACCGTCGCCGTCGGCGGCGACACCTTCCGGCTCGCCGGGCGCGAGAGCGTCTTCAGCGGGGTGAGCGACTTCGCGTACGTCCCCCGGGACGCCCAGGTCTCGATCGCCTCGCGCGACGGCGGGCGGTTCGCGCTCACCGGCGCCCGCTGCGCCCGTCGGCTGCCGGCCCGCTACGGACCCGCCTCCGCCGTCCCGGTCGAGCTGCGCGGCACCGGCAACTGCTCGCGCCAGGTCAACAACTTCGGTGCGGCAGCCCGCGCCGGAGGCGCTGATGGACAGGGTTTCGAGTGCGACAGGTTGATCGCCGTCGAGGTGATCACGCCTGGCGGCAACTGGTCCTCCTTCCCGCCGCACAAGCACGACGAGCACCGGCCCGGCGAGGAGTCGGAGCTGGAGGAGATCTACTACTTCGAGTTCGCCGCCCACGAGGGCACGCCCGGTTTCGGCTACCAGCGGGTCTCGCCCTCGGGCCACGGCACCAACACCGACGTGCTGGCCGAGGTGCGCGACGGCGACGTCGTCCTCATCCCGGACGGCTGGCACGGACCGTCCATGGCCGTGCCGGGACACGACATGTACTACCTCAACGTCATGGCGGGTCCCGGCGCCGACCGCGCCTGGCTGATCTGCGATCACCCCGACCACGCCTGGATCCGCGCCACCTGGCCCGAGCGGCCCGTCGACCCCCGCCTCCCCCTCTACACGGCACCGGAGAAGTCCTGATGAGCACCCCCACCCGCCGTCTGACCGTCGCCCAGGCACTGGTGCGCTTCCTGTCCGCGCAGTACAGCGAGCGCGACGGCGTACGGCACCGGCTGATCGCCGGCACCTGGGGCATCTTCGGCCACGGCAATGTGGCGGGCATCGGCCAGGCGCTGCTGGAGGCCGGCGAGGACACCATGCCCTTCCATCAGGGCCGCAACGAGCAGTCCATGGTGCACGCGGCGGTCGGCTACGCCCGCCAGCTCAACCGCCTCTCCGCCCAGGCCGTCACCACGTCCATCGGGCCCGGCGCCACCAACCTGGTCACCGGCGCGGCCCTGGCCACCGTCAACCGCCTGCCCGTACTGCTCCTGCCCGGCGACTACTTCGCGACCCGCCCGGCCGACCCGCTGCTCCAGCAGTTGGAACACCCGGTCGAGGCAGACGTCTCCGTCAACGACACCCTGCGCCCGGTCTCCCGCTACTTCGACCGGATCACCCGTCCCGAGACGCTGATCCCGTCCGCCCTCAACGCGATGCGGGTCCTGACCGACCCGGCCGAGACCGGCGCCGTCACCCTCGCCATGCCGCAGGACGTGCAGGCGGAGGCGTACGACTGGCCGGAGGAGTTCTTCGCCGAGCGCGTCTGGCACGTACGCCGGCCCGCACCCGACCCGGTCGAACTCGCCGAAGCCGTACAGGCGATCCGCGCCGCCGGACGCCCGCTGATCGTCGCCGGCGGGGGAGTGCACCACAGTGAGGCCGAGGGCGCGCTGAAGGCCCTGGTCGACGCCACCGGCATCCCCGTCGCCTCCACGCAGGCGGGCAAGGGCTCCCTGCGCTACGACCACCCCGCCGACCTCGGCGGCATCGGTCACACCGGCACCGCCGTCTGTGACGACATCGCCCGCACCGCCGACCTGATCATCGGGGTCGGCACCCGCTACACCGACTTCACCACCGCGTCCAACACGCTGTTCCAGGAGCCCGGTGTCCGGTTCGTCAACCTCAACATCACCGCCTTCGACGCCCACAAGCTCGCCGCCCGCACCCTGGTCGCGGACGCGCGGACGGGGCTTGAGGCGCTCGCAGAGGGGCTGTCCGACCACCGGGTCGACGAGGCGTACGAAGCCGAGTACCGCGCGGGCAAGGCGCGTTGGGAGGAAGTGGTCGAGACCGCCTACCGGGCCGAGGACTCCGCCGTGCCCACCCAGACCCAGCTCCTCGGCGCCCTGGACGCGGTCGTCGGCGACGACGACGTGGTCATCAACGCGGCCGGCTCGCTCCCGGGCGACCTCCACAAGCTGTGGCGGGCGCGCAGCCCGCGCCAGTACCACCTGGAATACGGCTACTCGTGCATGGGCTACGAGATCCCGGCCGGCATCGGCGTCCAGCAGGCCGCCCCCGGCACACCGGTCTGGTCGCTGGTCGGCGACGGCACGTATCTGATGATGCCCACCGAGATCGTCACCGCCGTCCAGGAGGGCCTGCCCGTCAACCTGGTGCTGATCCAGAACCACGGCTACGCCTCCATCGGCGGCCTCTCCGAGGAGACCGGCGGCGAGCGCTTCGGCACCGCCTACCGCTACCGCGCCGCCGACGGCACCTTCTCCGGGTCTCCGCTCCCGGTGGACCTCGCCGCCAACGCCGCCAGCCTCGGCATGGACGTCCTGCGCGCCAAGACCGTACGGGAACTGCGGGACGCGCTGGCCGCGGCGCGCGCCTCGGACCGGCCGACGTGCGTGTACGTCGAGACCGACCCGACGCCTACCGCCCCTCCGGCCGAGGCCTGGTGGGACGTACCCGTCGCCGAAGTGGCCTCGCGCGAAGCCGCCGTGAACGCCCGTGAACGGTACGACGGTCACGCCGCAGGGCGCCGCCGCCACCTCTGACTCCTTTGAACTTCCCGCCCACGAAAGGCCCCCGCACCATGAAGACCATCACCCACTGGATCGGCGGCAAGCCCGTCGAGTCCGCCTCCGGGCGCTTCGCTCCGGTCTACAACCCGGCCACCGGCGCCCAGGAGAAGCAGGTCGGCTTCGCCTCGGTCGACGAGGTGGACACCGCCGTCGCCACCGCGAAGGCCGCGTTCGAGAGCTGGGGGAGCGCCTCGCTCGCCAAGCGCACCGCGATCCTGTTCAAGTACCGCGAACTGCTGGACGCCCACCGCGACGAGATCGCCGAGCTGATCACCGCCGAGCACGGCAAGGTCCACTCCGACGCGCTCGGCGAGGTCGCCCGCGGCATGGAGATCGTCGAGCTGGCCTGCGGCATCTCCGAGAAGCTCAAGGGCGAGCTGTCCACGCAGGTCTCGACCCGGGTCGACGTCGCCTCGATCCGCCAGCCGCTGGGCGTCGTCGCCGGAATCACGCCGTTCAACTTCCCGGCCATGGTGCCGATGTGGATGTTCCCGCTCGCCATCGCCTGCGGCAACACCTTCGTGCTCAAGCCGAGCGAGAAGGACCCGTCGGCCTCCTTCAGGCTGGCGGAGCTGGCCTCCGAGGCCGGGCTGCCGGACGGCGTGCTGAACATCGTGCAGGGCGACAAGGTCGCCGTGGACCGCCTCCTGGAGCACCCGGACGTCGTCGCGGTCTCCTTCGTCGGCTCCACGCCCATCGCCAAGTACATCCAGCTCAAGGGCGTCGAGCACGACAAGCGCGTACAGGCCCTGGGCGGCGCCAAGAACCACATGCTCGTCCTGCCCGACGCCGACCTGGACTTCGCCGCCGACCAGGCCATCAACGCCGCGTACGGCTCAGCCGGTGAGCGGTGCATGGCGGTGTCGGTCGTGGTCGCGGTCGGCGACACCGGCGACGAGCTGGTCGGCAAGATCGCGGAGCGCGCGAAGGGGCTGAAGATCGGTCCGGGCAACGACCCCGCCTCCGAGATGGGTCCGCTCATCACCCGCGAGCACCGCGACAAGGTGGCCTCGTACGTGGCGAGCGCGGCGGCCCAGGGTGCCGAGGTCGTCGTCGACGGCACCGGCTACGCGGTCGAAGGCCACGAGGACGGCTTCTTCCTCGGCGTATCGCTGCTCGACAGGGTGCCGGTGACAGCGGACGCGTACCAGGACGAGATCTTCGGCCCGGTGCTGTGCGTGGTGCGCGCCGAAACCTACGACGACGCCATCAAGCTCATCAACGGCTCTCGTTGGGGCAACGGCACCGCGATCTTCACCCGGGACGGCGGCGCCGCCCGCCGCTTCCAGCTGGAGGTCCAGGCGGGCATGGTCGGCATCAACGTGCCGATCCCGGTGCCCGTCGGCTACCACTCCTTCGGTGGCTGGAAGGACTCCCTCTTCGGCGACCTGCACATCTACGGCAACGACGGAGTCGCCTTCTACACCCAGGGCAAGGTGATCACCACCCGCTGGCCCGACCCGGCCGACGCAGGCATCAACCTCGGCTTCCCCAGCCACTCCTGAGCCGCTTCCGGCATCAGGCGGCGGCCGGTGCGGGAACGGACCCGCAGCCTTCCGCACCGGCCGCCTTCAGGATCGAACGTCAGGACGATGCGATGGCAAGGGTTTCCCCTCACCGGACCGCCGGATCCACCCGAGCGAGCGCCGCCGCCACGCTCGCCGGCATCGACTTCGCGCTCGACCGGAGCAGCCCCGTCCCGCTCTACTACCAGCTCGCGCAACAGCTGGAGTCCGCGATCCAGCGCGACGTGCTCAGCCCCGGGAGCCTGCTCGGCAACGAGGTCGAGCTGGCGGGACGGCTCGGCCTGTCCCGCCCCACCGTCCGCCAGGCCATCCAGACCCTGGTCGACAAGGGGCTCCTGGTCCGCCGCCGCGGTGTGGGCACCCAGGTGGTGCACAGCCAGGTCAAGCGCCCACTGGAACTGAGCAGCCTCTACGACGACTTGGAGACCGCCGGACAGAGCCCCACGACCCAGGTGCTCCACAACGAGGTCGAGCCGGCCTCCCCGGAGGTCGCGGCCGCCCTGGGCATCGCCGAGGGCAGCGGCGTGCACCGCGTGGACCGACTGCGCCTCACCCATGGTCAGCCCGTCGCGGCCCTGTGCAACTACATCCCGGAGGGACTGCTGGACGTCGACACCGTCCGGCTGGAGTCGACCGGCCTGTACCGCATGATGCGCGCCGCCGGCATCACCCTGCACAGCGCCCGCCAGTCCGTGGGAGCCCGCTCCGCCACACCGGAGGAGGCCGAGCGGCTGCACGAACCCGCGGGCGCCGCGCTGCTCACCATGCGGCGCACGGCCTACGACGACACCGGCCGCGCGGTCGAGTACGGCACCCACATCTACCGCGCCTCGCGGTACGCCTTCGAGTTCCAGCTGCTCGTCCGCTCGTAAGGCGCTGGGTGCACAGTCGTGCACTTGTCCAGTCGTACGCCCGGTACCGGACCGCTCGTCACTGCTCGGCGTCGCGACGGGCCCGGCCGCGGCGGCGCAGCAGGAGCAGGCCGCCCGCGAGGGCGGCGACTCCGGTGGCGGCGGTCCAGGCGGGGAGGTCGGAGGAGCCGGTGGCAGCCAGGTCGCCGCTCTTCCCGCCGAGCGGGCTCGCTCCGGAGGAGGGGGTGGCGGCGCCCGGCTCGGTGGAGCCGGCGGTGGAGTGCGGTGCGCCGGATGCGGCGGTGGACGGTGTCGGCGACGCCGTCGCCTCGGCCGCGGTGGCCCGGGCGCGGGTGAACGCCAGGGTACCGAAGCCGAGCTGGTCGTAGCCGCCGCTGTTGGGGCCGTAGTCCCCGCCGCCGCCCTCGGGCGAGAACCGGGCCGCGATCCGCGTGAGGTACTGCGCGTTGAGTCCCCGGCGCTTGGTGTAGTGGTTGGCGATCATGGCCCAGATCGGCCGGGCCATGGCCGGGTCGACGGCCGCCGCCGCGGACGCGGTCTCCGTGCCCGACCAGATGCCGGGCGCGCCCTTCCTCCGGGTGTACGGCGTGTAGGGCACGTCCGCGCCCATGCTCCACTTGGCCACGTACTGGGCGCCCTTGAGGAAGCGGCTGTCGTCGTAGCCGTACAGGTCGATGCCCTGGTTCCAGGCCATCTCGCAGATGGTGCCCATCAGGCCTACGCCCAGCAGGGCATGGCCCTGGTCGCGGCCGGCCTCGGCCCACTCGGCGAGGCCGTCGGCGTACACGACCGGGATGGCGTTCTTGATGGAGCCCATTCCTGCGCCGTGCTTGAAGTACGCGACGGCCCGGTCGACCTTGGCGCGGTCGTCGCACAGGATGCCGATGGCGAGGACGGAGGCGATGTTCGTCAGGTCCCAGTTGGCCCAGTAGTTGGTGCTGTAGGCGCCGTTGTGGTTCGCCAGGAAGTCCTCGCTCAGCGGGTGGAAGACGTTGAGCATCATCTTCTGGAAGCGGGCCAGTTCGAAGCCGTCGTGGTCGCGGACGAGCTCGGCGGCGTTGGCGAACTGGTAGCCGTAGAGGCCCGAGGCGAGGAACCGGTCGGCGCTGCCGTCGAGTTTGGTCAGCTTGGCCGACCAGGCGTTGAGGATGTCGCGGGCGGTGTCGGCGTGCGCGGTGTCCCCGGTGATGTGCCAGCGCAGGGCGTTCTGGTAGGCGGCGTGGATGTCGTTGTAGAGCGTGACGTAGTTCTCGGGCGTGCCCGAGCCGCGGTAGACGGTCGCCTGGGGGTTGGCCGTCCAAGTGCTCTGCGCATGCCGGTTGGCCGTCAACTTGGCGAAGCCCGCCGTGTAGGGCTGCGCCTCCGCCCTCACCTTGGCCGCCATGCGGGCCAGATCGCCCCGGGTGTGCAGCATCCCGGGATGTGCGAAGCCACCGCCCGCCGCCGACGCCGGCGCCGCCGTGACGGCAGTGCCGACTCCGGCGGCGCCCGCGGCCGCGCCGGCGATCTTCAGCATGTTCCGGCGACTGATCTGTGCTGTCACTGACTTGGTTCCTTAACGGTCGGGTGCGTGGGGATGCCTACGCACAGGAGACGTCGAGGAACTCGGCCGATAACAAAAAGGTTGGGCACCACATACTGGCCCGACGAGGACATTCCTGAGCATCCTCGGCACGATCCGTGAAGCCACGCTCATGATGCTTCGGCTTCAGGGGCGCGTCAGCGGCACACCCGAACGCCTGCGCGCTCGGCGTGCAGTTCGGAACGGATGAGTTCCAGTAGGCGACCGATCCAGTTCCGGCCGCGGCCGCCGTTGTCGCCCCAGAAGTCGGAGTCGACGTGGTCGTAGACGAGCGTCGCGTCGTCCGTGGCCAGGAGAATCTCGGCCAGGGCCGGGTGCTGGGTGTACTTGGCCCGCAGCAGGCCGGCCATCACAGCCGTTCGGGCTTGCTCCCAGCCGTCGCGTCGGCGGGCGCCGACGGCCAGCTTCTGCGCGGCGAACAGGCTGTCCGCTCCGGTGATCGCGGCCCGGGCTTCGGGGTCGGCGGCCGAGAGGGTCCAGTACGCGTGGGCGACGGAGGCGTAAGTGACGCCGTCGAGGTGGATGGGTGCCGGGTAGCCGTTGCGAAGAGCTTTCGTGCCCGGATCGTCGGACGGCTCCAGCGGGTAGCTCTGATAGAGGTGGATCGCGGGGGCGACAGGAGTCGCAGGTCCATCCGCCGGGATCCGTGAGGGCCGTTCGGCGATCCACTTCGCCCGGTCCTCGAAGTAGGCCACAGCGTCGTCGTACGCCTTCTGCGTGACCGCTTCGTCCGGTCGGGCCTCCATGCGCCCGCCAGGTCCGGCGACCAGGACCCGAAGCGGCCAGTCCTTGCGGTCCATGTCGCCGAGCGCGTAGCGGCGCTGCGTCTCGGGGATGGCGAGATAGGCGGCGTGGGCATCGGCCCGCTTTTCCTCGGTCCGGTCGGCGAGGAACGCGTCAACGGCGGCCAGGCACCGCTCCGTCGAATCCGGGCGGCCGTTCAGCTGGTCGATGGTGTCGCGCACCTCGGCGAGCAGCAGCTCAGGGGTGTGCCAGATGCGCGGCTCGCTGAATTTCCAGGCGGCCAGCTCATGGCTGGACGCCATGGCGCCGTCCGGGAGTTCGGTGGCGACCCAGCCGCTGCGCAGCTTCTCCTCGAACTCCTCGAGGGTGACCAGGCCCCAGCAGTTGATGAGTCCGTCCGCGTAGATGAACAAGTCGGTCAGGAAGTAGTCGCCATTGCGGATGAAGGCGTGCCGCCAGGTTCCGGGTACGCGTATGCCGTCCGCCATGCGGTAGGTGATCCGATTGCCGATCATCGCGACATTGTGACGGACCCCTCGACCGCGTGAAGTGTATTTTCCGCCCGGGTCCGTTGCTCCGATCCGTCCGCGTCGCTCAGCTCGGTGAAACCCACGTTCCCAGCTCGGCGGAGCGTGACATGGCATCCAGCGCCGCCGCGCTGTGAACCGCGTCAACCAGCGTCGCGCCATACGGAGTGTTGTCAGCAATGGAGCGCAGGAAATGGTGCGCCTCGATGACCTTGAGGTCGTCGTAGCCCATGGCGTTCGCCGAGCCCGGCTGGAACGCGGCGTACTTGCCGTCCCCCGGGCCGACGTACACGGTGCTGACCGGCTGGTCCTGGTACGACGTACCCCGGCTGACCCCCAGTTCGCCCATCCGCCGGAAGTCCCAGAACGCCGCACCCTTCGTGCCGTGCACCTCGAAGCCGTAGTTGTTCTGCTCGCCGACGGAGACACGGCAGGCCTCCAGGACGCCCCGCGCGCCGGAGGCGAAACGCAGCAGGCAGTTGACGTAGTCCTCGTTCTCCACCGGGCCCAGCTCACCGCCCGCCGCGCGCGTGTGGCCGGCGGTCGCGCCCGTCGGGCGGGCCCGCTCCGGCAGGAAGATCGCGGTGTCCGCGGTGAGCGCCTCGATCTCACCGAGCAGGAAGCGCGCCAGATCGACGCCGTGCGAGGCCAGGTCGCCCAGGACTCCGCTGCCGCCCCGCTCCCGCTCGTAGCGCCAGGTCAGGGCGCCCTCCGGATGCGCCGCGTAGTCGCTGAACAGCCGGATGCGGACATGGGTGACGGTGCCGAGCTCGCCGGAGGCGATCAGTTCGCGGGCGGCGGCGACGGCGGGCGCGCCCCGGTAGTTGAAGCCGACCGTGCCCTGGACCCCGGCTTTGGCCACCGCGTCCGACACCGCGCGGGCGTCCTCGGCGGTCAGGCCCACCGGTTTCTCGATCCAGATGTGCTTGCCCGCCTCGGCCATGGCGGTGCCGATCTCGCGGTGCAGGAAGTTCGGCGCCGCGATGCTCACCGCCTGGACCCGGGGGTCGGCGGCGACCTCACGCCAGTCGCGGGCCGCGGTGGCGAAGCCGTACTGGCCCGCGGCCTCCTCGGCGCGGCCGGGCACCTCGTCGGCGACGGCGATCAGTTCGGGCCGCAGGGACAGCTGCGGGAAGTGGTACGGCAGGCGGGCATACGCCTGAGTGTGCACCCGTCCCATCCAGCCGAACCCCACGACGGCAACGCCGAGCGTACGCACCATGACTTCCCCTTTTGGACCGGTCCAACTACTTCTCGGCCTCACCTTGAACGCCGTTGTGGGTGGTGTCAAGGGCTTTGACAAGCTCGCCGACCATATGGAACGGTCCAGAGCATGAGAGCACCGACAATTCGCGACGTCGCCGAACGGGCCGGAGTGTCGAAGTCGCTGGTCTCCCTCGTGCTGCGCGGCTCCGACCAGGTCCGTGACGAGAAGCGACAGGCCGTGCTGGCCGCCGTCGAGGAGCTCGGCTACCGGCCCAACGCCGCCGCGCGCAGCCTCAGCGAGCGGCGCACCCGCACGGTCGGGGTGCTCCTCAACGACATGCGCAACCCCTGGTTCGTGGAGCTGCTCGGCGGCCTCAACTCCCGGCTGCACGACTCCGGTCTGCACATGCTGCTCGCCGACGGCCACCTCAACCGGCGCCTCGGCGAAGACCTCACCCGTACCTTCATGGACCTGGGGGTCGACGGGCTTATCGCCGTCGGCACGCTGCCGGTCTCCGAGGCGCTGCGTACGGCGGCCGGGCGGATTCCCACCGTTGTCGCGGGCGCCCGGGAGCCCGTGCTGCCCGGCGTGGACATCGTCGCGGGCGACGACGAGCACGGCGCGCGTCTCGCCACCGAGCACCTGATCGGCCTCGGTCACCGGCGCATCGCCCACATCGCGGGCCAGGGCATGGTCGGTGAGCTGCGCCGCCGCAGCTTCGAGGCGGTCATGCGCGAGCACGGACTGGCCGAGGCGGCGATCGTGGAGCAGGGCGACCTGACCGAGGAAGGCGGCTACCGGGCCACGGTCCGGCTGCTCAGCGCCCCGGAACGGCCCACCGCCGTCCTCGCGTTCAACGACATCGCCTGTGTGGGCGCCCTGTCGGCCGCCGAGGAACTCGGTCTCCAGGTGCCGCGCGATCTCTCCCTCGTGGGCTACGACAACACGTACCTCTCACGTCTGCGGCACTTGTGGCTCACCACCGTGGACAACGCCAGCCACGACGTCGGTCGCCGCGCCGCGCAGCGTCTGCTCGACCGGATCGACGATCCCGCCCGCCCGGGCGAGGTCGTCCTCACTGCCCCGGCCCTGGAAGTCCGCGGGACGACGGCGCCACCGCGCGGTCAGGCCGGGGCCGCTGCCGGAACGGCGGTGGCGCGGGCGGTGAGGGACACCGATTGAACTCCAACGCCTGTGCGCCGAACGGGACATGGCCGTCGCGCCGGTCAGCCACGAATTCCATCTGATCGCCGCCCACACCGACACCGTGCACCTGGTGGAGGACGGCAGGCTGGTCCGCCACGGCCGCACCGCGGAACTGATCCCGTCCTGGATCGAACCGGACCGAGTCGGACACGGTTAGATCGAGGCGGGGCCCAGCAACCCGGTCAGCAGCGCGTCCGTCGCCGGGGCGAGCAAATGCCTGCCGTCGGGCGCGGCCTCCAGGCCGACGACCAGGGCCAGGCAGATGTCGGCGGCCTCCGCGGGCTCGACGCCGGCCGGGGAGCCCGCCTCGGCGAAGAGAGCGATCAGGAGGCGGCGCAGGTCGCCGGTGAAGGTGTGGCAGATGTCGCCGAACAACCGGGCCTTCTCGTCGAGGAGTTCGGCCGTGTGCGGGGAGTCTCCGGCCAGCTCGTTCACCAGGTCCAGCTTGGCGGCCAGAACGCCCCGGACGCGCTCGGCGTGCGGGGCGCCGCGATCGGCCGCCGCCTCCCGGGCCCGGCCGAGCGCCCGCTCGTGCAGGCGTCCGGCGAGGCGGCGGAAGGTGTCGTCCTTGCTGCGGACGTACTGGTAGACCGCTGACCGGGACACGCCCATGGCGGAGGCGATGTCGTCCATCGTCGTGCGCCGTACGCCGTACCGGGTGAGGCAGTCGTAGGCGGCGTCGAGGACCTCGTCGAGCCGGTCGGCGGCCATGGGGGTCAGCCCAGCTTCTTGAGCAGCTCGGCCGCGAGCGGGGCGGAGGAGGACGGGTTCTGGCCGGTGACCAGGTTGCGGTCGACGACCACCTTGGGGGCCCACGGCTCACCCTCCTGGAAGTCGACACCCGCCTCGACCAGCCGGTCCTGGAGCAGCCACTTGGCCTTGTCGGCGAGACCCGCCTGCGTCTCCTCGGCGTTGGTGAAGGCGGAGACCCGGTAACCCGCGAAGGCGTTGCCACCGTCTTCACGGGTGGCGGCGAGCAGCGCGGCCGGGGCGTGGCACACCACGCCGAGCGGCTTACCCGAGTCGAGTGCGAGGGTGAGGAGCCGGCCGGAGTCGGCGTTGACCGCGAGGTCCTCCATGGGACCGTGGCCGCCGGGGTAAAAGACGGCCGCGTAGTCGTCCAGGTCCACGTCCTCCAGCTTGATCGGCTGCTGGAGTTCGACCATCGAGGCGAGGGCGTTCGCGACCCGGTCGGCGCTTTCCTGACCGCCGTTCACCTCGGGCGCCAGGCTGCCCCTGTCCACGGTCGGCACGACGCCGCCCGGCGTGGCGACGACGACCTCGTGGCCGGCGGCCTTGAAGGCCTCGTGCGGGGCGACGGCCTCCTCGGCCCAGAAGCCGGTCGGGTGCCGGGTGCCGTCGGCGAGCGTCCAGTAGTCGACGCCGGTCATCACGAAAAGGATCTTCGACATGGTGTGTCTCTCCGAGGGTGCGGGCCCTGACGGACCTGGGGGGAGGGGGCTTGGCCGTACGCCGTCGTGAAACTGGCGCGAGCCGTCGAACGCCCTGACGCTCCGCGCACAGATCGTCAGGGCGGCGATGTCCTCGACGGTATGCGGGCCGGACATAGGTGACCAATAGGGAAGCCGTTTGCAGGTATAGGACTTCCAATGGCTCGCCCGGGAACACTCGGGAACAGGAGAGCGACGCCCAAGGAGGGGGCGGAACTATCGCGGTACTGAGGCGCGCTGCTCCAGGATCCGCAGAGCCCGCTCGGCCCAACGGATGTTCTCCCGCTCGTAGGCGCGGCCCCCCATCAGCGTGAGATACGGGCCGACGCGCTCGGTCGCGGCCAGGTACTCGTCCTCGGTGCGCCCGTCGAGGAGCCGGGCGCGGATCCGGTCGTAGTGGGCCAGCTTGCCGCGAGCCCACTCCAGTCGCTCGGTGATCGCCGCCCGTACGGCCTCCTCGTCCCCCTCGTCGACGGCGTAGACCTTGACCATCAACTCATCGCGGATGGCCGTGGGTTTCGACGGCTCGGCGGTGAACGCGCGCAGGGTGTCGTGACCCGCCTCCGTCAGCGAGAACACCCGCTTGTTCGGCCGGCGTTCCTGTTGGACGAGCCGGGCCTCGATGAGCCCCTCGGACTCCATCCGGTCCAGCTCGCGATACAACTGCTGCGGAGTCGCCATCCAGAAGTTGGCCACCGACGCGTCGAACCCCTTGGCCAGGTCGTACCCCGATGCCTCGCCCTCCAGAAGCGCGGCCAGGACCGCGTTGCGCAATGCCATGACCCAAGGCTAGACGGCACACACCCCCGCGACTAATCTGATCCGCACCTAATCAATTAGTTGAGTATAAGAGGTGGGCGTGATGCATTCCTTCCGCAAGGCCGTGGAGGCGGGCGACTTCGGCGCGATCGAGGAGATGCTGGCCGACGACGTCGTGTTCACCAGCCCCGTCGCCTTCAAGCCCTACCCGGGCAAGGCGATCACCGCGGCCATCCTGCGCGGTGTCTCCCGCGTCTTCACCGACTTCCGGTACGTCCGTGAGATCGCCGGTGCCGACGGCAGGGACCACGCGCTGCTCTTCGAGGCGAAGGTGGGCGACAAGGAGATCAATGGCTGCGACTTCCTGCACTTCGACGAGGACGGCAGGATCGACGACTTCATGGTCATGGTCCGTCCGCTGACGGCCGCCAAGGCGCTCTCCGAGGCGATGGGGGCGCAGTTCGAGCGGATCTCGCGAGAGGTGGGGGAGGCGTCGGGCGCGTAGGCAACGCCCCTGTGGCGCTCCGGGTTTGACGCGATTCCCCCCGGCTACTCGCGCCTTGTGACATCGACGACATCTCAGCAATCCCAGCGACACCGGCAATCCGAGCGGGAGTCCATCCGGTTCCTGGAGGACCGCTTCGCCTGTGCCCAGGCCTGTACCGAGTGCGCGCGGGCGTGCGCCCTGCGCGCGAGCGTCATGGATCCGGACGGGCCGCGGGAACATGAACTCCTGCGCCGCAAGGGCGTCATGTGCGCGGAGGTGTGCGACGCGACCTGCCTCGTACTGTCCGAACAGATCCACCAGGACGAGAACGGCATCCGCGCTCAAGTGGAGTGGTGCCGCACCGTCTGCCTGGAGTGCGCGCAGGCCTTCGACGGGTACGCCGGCGCGGAGGACGGAGCGAAAGCCTGCCGCGAATGCGCCCAGGCGTGCACGGATTTCCTCGCCACCCTGCGCTGAGGAGAGTGTGCGGGGAAGTCCGGTCCCGGTCGTGGAACGCGCATCGCCATTCCCAATTTCTGAAACACGTTCTACGGTGTGCGCCGTCAGGTCGGCCTTGGGAAGCCAGGAGGCGCCGTGCATCTCGAATACACGCCGGAGCAGCAGCGGTTGCGCACCGAACTACGCGGCTACTTCGCCCGGTTGGTGCCGGACAACGCCTACGCCCGCTACGCGGACCCGGCCGCGCAGAAGCGCTTCTACCGGGAGACCATCCGCCGCCTCGGCGGCGACGGCTGGCTCGGCGTGGGCTGGCCCAAGGAGTACGGCGGGCGCGGGCTGAGCCCCATGGAGCAGTTCATCTTCTTCGACGAGGCGGCCCAGGCGGGGGTGCCGCTGCCGCTGATGGCGCTGAACACCGTGGGTCCCACGATCATGCAGTTCGGCACGGAGGAGCAGAAGGCGTACTTCCTGCCGAAGATCCTCTCCGGCGAGATCGACTTCGCGATCGGCTACAGCGAGCCCGACGCGGGCACGGACCTGGCGGCGCTCAAGACCAAGGCGGTACGGGACGGCGACGAGTACGTCGTGAACGGGCAGAAGATCTGGACGACGAACGGCGACACCGCCGACTGGGTGTGGCTCGCCGTGCGCACCGACCCGGACGCCCCGCCCCACAAGGGCATCACCATGCTCCTGGTGCCGACCTCCGACCCCGGCTACTCGTGCACGATCATCAATACCCTCGCCTCGCACGACACCACCGCCAGCTACTACGAGAACATCCGCGTCCCGGTGTCGAGGCGCGTCGGCGAGGAGAACAAGGGCTGGCGGCTGATCACCAACCAGCTCAACCACGAACGCGTCACGCTCGCCGCCCACGGCACCATGGCGATCCGCGCCCTGCACGACGTCCAGCGCTGGGCCATGGAGACCAAGCTCGCCGACGGCCGCCGCGTCATCGACCTCCCGTGGGTGCGCCGCCGCCTGGCCCAGACCCACACCAGGCTCGACGCCATGAAGCTCCTCAACTGGCAGATGGTGAACGCCGTCCAGGAAGGCACCCTCACCCCGCAGGACGCCTCCGCCGTCAAGGTGTACGGCTCCGAGGCGCGCCGCGACGCCTACGCCTGGCTGATGGAAGTCGTCGCCGCACCCGGCGTCCTGAAGGAGGGATCCGCCGGCGCGGTCCTGCACGGCGAACTGGAACGCGGCTACCGATCGGCGGTGATCTTCACATTCGGTGGCGGAAACAACGAGATCCAGCGCGAAATCATCTCGTGGATCGGTCTGGGGATGCCGCGGGTCCGGCGCTAGCCTGCTGGTGTGGAGGCCTTTCAGACGGGTGACCCGGGGCTCTTCGGGCCCTCCTCGGTGACCTGGCAGATGCACGGCGACCCGATGATGTGGGTCGCCGGGATCCGCGCGCTCTATCTCCAGGCCCTGCACCCGCGCACGGTGCGCGGAGTCATGCAGAACTCGGACTTCCGGCGCGACGCCTGGGGCCGGCTGATGCGGACCGCGAACTTCGTCGGGACGACGACGTACGGCACCGGCGAAGCCGCCGAGAAGGCGGGTGCGCGGGTGCGGAAGATCCACACGATGCTCAAGGCCACCGACCCGGACACCGGGGAGCGGTACCGGATCGACGAACCCGAGCTGCTGCTGTGGGTGCACTGCGCGGAGATCGACTCCTATCTGCACGTCCTGCGCCGGTCAGGGTTCCGTCTCACGGACGCGCAGGCCGACCGCTACATCGGTGAACACCGTGTCAGCGCCCGGCTGGTGGGCCTCGACCCCGCCGAAGTACCGGCGAATCGGGCGGAGTTGGCGGCCTACTTCGAGAAGGTGCTGCCGGAACTGGCGGCGGGGGCCGAGGCGCGGGAGGTGGACGACTTCCTGGTGCGTCCGCCGACCCACCCATTGCTCGTCCCGGCGCGCGCACTGCTGTGGCGGCGCGTGGCGCGTCTGGCGTACGCCTCTCTGCCGCCGTACGCCCACGAGTTGTACGGCAGGGCGGCCCCGCCGCCGGCCGCGGTGACTCGGCGCCTGCATGTCACGGGCACCTTGCTGCGCTGTATTCCCGCACGTCTGCGCTGGCAACTCCCGCCCAAACACATTGTGCGCGCCATGTCACGGCTCGGCCCCGGCTCGCGGCCTGCGCCATACAAAGTCGGCAGATAGGTCGCCATACTGGACGGGCCGGGGGAGGGCGCGGGGCTGAGCAGCGACGGGGGCGATCGCACGAGATGGCGGAGACCAGGCTGATCCAGAGCCGGTACCGGCTGCTCGATCTGATCGGGCGTGGCGGCATGGGCGAGGTGTGGCGGGCGCGCGACGAGTCGCTGGGCCGGCAGGTGGCGGTCAAGTGCCTCAAGCCGCTCGGCCCGCACCACGATCAGTCCTTCACCCGTGTCCTGCGGGAGAGGTTTCGGCGCGAGGCCCGGGTGGCCGCCGCCCTCCAGCACCGCGGGGTGACCGTCGTCCACGACTTCGGCGAGTCCGACGGCGTGCTGTATCTGGTGATGGAGCTGCTGGAGGGCCGGAATCTGAGCCAGCTCCTGGAGGACAACAAGCAGCATCCGTTGCCGGTCGCCGAGGTCGTCGACATCGCCGACCAGGTCGCCGCCGCGCTCGCGTACACCCATCAACAGGGCATCGTCCACCGGGACCTGAAGCCCGCGAACATCATGCGGCTCGCCGACGGCACGGTGAAGATCTGCGACTTCGGGATCGCCCGGCTCGGCCACGACATCGGCTTCACGGCACGGCTCACCGGCACCGGCATCGCGATGGGCACCCCCCACTACATGTCGCCGGAACAGATCAGCGGCGCCCATGTCGACCAGCGCAGCGACCTGTACTCCTTCGGATGTGTGCTCTACGAAATCGCCACCGGGGCACCGCCGTTCGACCTCGACGACGCCTGGGCCGTCCTCGTCGGCCACCGCGACACGCCGCCCGCACCGCCCCGCAGCCACCGGGCCGAACTCCCCGAGTACGTCGAGAAGATCATCCTGGACCTGCTCGCCAAACGGCCCGAACAGCGCCCGCAGGACGCCCGTGAACTCGGCCGCCGGATCAGCGCGGGCCGCACCACACCGGCGTACGTGCCGACCGTGGTGACCCCGGCCCTGCGGCACCCCGCCGCGGAGCAGGGTCCCTTGGCGCCCTCGGCACAGTCCCGCCCCGAACAGCCGCCGTCGCGCGAACCCCGGCTGCCGTCCTGGACCCGGGGCATGACCACCGGCCACAAGGCGACCGGCGCCGGACTGCGCACCACCCCGCCGGACGCGGCCGCGGGCCTCACCGGAGAATGGATCGCCCGCCCTGCCACGGCCCTCGCACGCGAACCCGGGCGCATCGAACGGCCCACCCCCTCACCGGAGTTGATCACCACCTTGGCGGGGCGGCACAACGCCGGTCTGAGCCTGGGACGGCTCGGCCGGTGGACCGAGGCGGGCGAGGTGCACCGCGCGGTCGCCGCCGAACGGGAACACGCCCTCGGGCCCGACCACCCCGACACCCTTGCCAGCCGCTACGAGGTCGGCTTCACGCTCAGCCGCACCGGACGCCCCGCCGAGGCGCTGCGCGAGTACGCCCATGTCGCCCAGGTCAGGGAGCGGGTGCTCGGCGCCGACCATCCCGACACGCTGGCCGCCCGCCAGGAAATGGCGTACGTGCTGGGTCAGTTGGGCCGCCATTTCGAGGCGCACCAGGCCTATACGTCCGTGCTCGGGGTCCGGGAGCGCGCGATGGGACCCGACCATCCCGACACCCTGCGCTGCCGCCACAACCTCGCCTTCAACCTGAGCAGGCTCGGGCGTCTGGAGGACTCGTACCGGATGGCGAGCGAGGTCGCCGCCGCCCGCGCCCGGGTGCTCGGTCCGACCCACCCCGACACGCTCGTCACCCGGTACGAAGTCGCGTACGCGCTGGGTCAGTTGGGGCGCTGGCCCGAGGCCCTGCACACCTACCAGGAGGTGGCCGAGGCCCGGGCGCAGGCGCTGGGTCCCGACCACCCGGACACGCTCGCCGCCCGCTACGAGGTCGGCATCAGCCTCGGCCGGCTCGGCCGCAGCGCGCAGGCGCTGGAGCTGTACCGCGACCTGATCGACGACCGCACCCGCGTGCATGGCCCCGCGCACCCCGAGACCCTGCGCGCCCGGCACGGCCTCGGAGTGAACCTCGGCCGCATGGGCCGCTGGGAAGAGGCCCTCGCCGAGTCCCGCGACGTCTGCGCCCTCCGCGAGCGCGTCCTCGGTGCCGACCACCCGGACACCCTCGTGAGCCGCCGCGAGGTCGCCGTCGGTCTCGGCTGGCTCGGCCGCTGGGCCGACGCGCTCATCGAGTACCGCCGCGTCGCCACCGCCCGCGAGCGAGTCCTCGGCGCCGACCATCCCGATGCCCTCGCCAGCCGGAATGACGAGGCCCACTGCCTGGAGCAGCTGGGGCGCGGCCAGGAGGCCGTCGAGCTGTATCGGCGGGTGGCGGCGTTACGGCAGCAGCGGGCGGCCGGGGGGCATTGAGCGGGGGATGGGCTTTGCGCCCCTCCGCCGCTGCCCGCCCCGTACCCGGGGGCTCCGCCCCCAGACCCCCGTATCGGCGTTGACGGCCTCGTCCTCGAACGCCGGACGAGCCACATATGTCCAGCCCCGTCCGGCAAGAGTCGGACCCGCCCCATACGGCCGCCCGCCGCCTGCCGCGCACCCCTGGCCGACGTAGATCATCACGTGCTACGAAGAACCATGCCTGCACACGAGGGATACGACGCCGTGATCGTCGGCGGGGGCCACAACGGACTGGTCGCCGCCGCCTACCTGGCCCGGGCCGGCCGGTCCGTGCTGGTGCTGGAGCGCCTGGGGAACACCGGGGGCGCCGCCGTGTCCACCCGCCCGTTCGCCGGGGTCGACGCGCGCCTGTCGCGCTACTCGTACCTGGTGAGCCTGCTGCCCCGGAAGATCGTCCGGGATCTGAGCCTCGACTTCCGGGTCCGCGGGCGCACTGTCTCGTCGTACACGCCCGTCGAGCGCGACGGGCGGCCCACCGGACTGCTCGTCGGCGGAGGCGAGCGGCGCACGCGTGAGGCGTTCGCCCGGCTGACCGGCTCGGACCGCGAGTACGAGGCCTGGCAGCGCTTCTACGGGATGACGGGCCGTGTCGCCCAGCGGGTGTTCCCGACGCTCACCGAGCCGCTCCCGGCGCGCGACGAGCTGCGCAGCCGCATCGACGACGAGGACGCCTGGCGGATGCTCTTCGAGGAGCCGGTCGGCGCAGCCGTGGAGGAGTACTTCGCCGACGATCTCGTACGCGGTGTCGTGCTCACCGACGCCCTCATCGGGACCTTCGCCGACGCCCACGACGCTTCGCTGCGGCAGAACCGCTGCTTCCTCTACCACGTGATCGGTGGCGGCACCGGCGCCTGGGACGTGCCGGTCGGCGGTATGGGCGCCCTCACCGAAGCGATCGCCGCGGCGGCGCGCAACGCGGGTGCCGCGATCGCCACCGGCCACGAGGTGCTGCGGATCGAGACGGACGGCGAGGCCGCCGAGGTCACCTACCGGACCGCGGACGGGGAGGGCGTCGTCGCGGCCCGGCACGTCCTCGTCAACGCCTCGCCGCAGGAGCTCGCGCACCTCACCGGCGACGAGCCGCCCGCCCCGGCCGAGGGCGCGCAGCTCAAGGTGAACATGCTGCTCAAGCGGCTGCCGAGGCTGCGTGACACCTCCGTCGACCCGCGCGAGGCCTTCTCCGGGACGTTCCACATCGCCGAGGGCTACGAGCAGTTGGCGCGGGCCCACGCCGAGGCCGCGTCCGGGGAGCTGCCCACCGCGCCGCCCTCCGAGATCTACTGCCACTCGCTCACCGACCCGAGCATCCTGGGCCAGGACCTGGTCGAGCAGGGCTACCAGACTCTCACTCTCTTCGGCCTGCACACACCCGCTCGGCTGTTCGAGCGGGACAACGACGCCGTACGGGACGAGCTGCTGAAGTCGACCCTGGCGCAGCTGGACGCCCACCTGGCCGAACCGCTCGCCGACTGCCTTGCCACCGACGCGGACGGCCGCCCGTGCATCGAAGCGAAGACCCCGCTCGACCTGGAGCGCGACCTGCGGCTGCCCCGCGGCAACATCTTCCACCGCGACCTCGCCTTCCCGTACGCGCAGGAGGGCACGGGCCGCTGGGGCGTCGAGACCCGGCACGCGAACGTGCTGCTGTGCGGGGCGGGTGCGGTACGGGGCGGCGGGGTGAGCGGGGTGCCCGGGCACAACGCGGCGATGGCGGTGCTGGAGGAAGGGGTGTGGCGGCGCTGAGGGCAGTCAGGCCGTCGCCGCCTCCGACTCCTGCGGCCGCCGCGGCTGTTCAGGGCGCTGGAAGGTGAGGACGGCGACGCCGTCCCCGACGACCTTCCTTCCCATGCCCGCGGCTGCCTTCCGGGGTGGATGTGGACGCACCTCCACCTTCGAGCCTTCAGTCGCGGGACGCCACCCAACCCACCGCCTCAATTCGCGCCGCGTCAGCGGCCCGTGCCTCGTCGAAGGCGACCAGGTCCCCGGCCTCGACCCGCAGCCCGTCGACGTACACGCCACGGCCGACGTACAGCCGATCGGTCGTGTACCGCCAGCGCAGCGCGAGCCGGGGCGACCGGGGCAGGTCCGCGGTGAGCCGGTGCCACGCTCGCCCCGACCAGCCGGTGGCCGTACCGGCCGGATGCTCCTGCGGGTCCTCGCCCGGCCGTGCCGTCGTGAACGGGACCGGCTGCCAGGTTGTCGCGTCGTCGGTCGAGGCCTCCAGGAAGAGGAGGTCCGACTGGGGTTCGGTGTCCCACCACAGTGCGCAGTCCATGCGCGCACGGCCCCCCGTGGTGTCGAGCGCGGGCAGCGTCAGAGTCGCCGTCGCCGCGCTCGCCATTCCGGAGAACCAGGAAGTACGGCCGCGCGCGGGGCGCACCGGTACGGCCCGCGCCAGGTTGTTCGCGGCGGCGACCCGGGGAGCGGAGCCGGATCGCCAACCGCGCACCGGGTGGACGGAGTTGCCGAGGATGATCAGGAAGGAGTCGGTCGTCGGGTCGAGGACGAGCGAAGTGCCGGTGAAGCCGGTGTGGCCCGCCGTGCGCGGCGTGGCCATCGCGCCCATGTACCAGTGCTGGTAGAGCTCGAAGCCGAGGCCGTGCTCGTCGCCGGGGAAGGCGGTGTTGAAGTCGGTGAACATCAGGTCCACCGTCTCCGGCTTCAGGATGCGCGCCTTGCCGTACACGCCGCCGTTCAGCAGCGTACGGCCGAGGATCGCGAGGTCCCACGCGCAGGAGAAGACGCCCGCGTGGCCCGCCACCCCGCCCAGGGAGTACGCGTTCTCGTCGTGCACCTCGCCCCACACGAGCCCGCGGTTCAGCCCCGACCAGGGCAGCCGGGCGTCCTCGGTGGCGGCGATCCTCGGCTTCCAGGAAGCGGGCGGGTTGTAGCGGGTGCGGTGCATGCCGAGCGGCTCGGTGATCTCGTCATGGAGGAGTGTGTCGAGGCTGCGGCCGGTGATCTTCTCCAGAACCAGCTGGAGCGAGATCAGATTCAGGTCCGAGTAGAGGTACTTGGTGCCCGGCGGGTTGAGCGGTGCCTCGTCCCAGATGAGCTGGAGTTTTCCCTCCCGGGTCGGCGCGTTGTAGAGCGGGATCCAGGCGCGGAACCCTGAGGTGTGGGTGAGGAGTTGGCGGATCGTGATGTCCTGCTTGCCGCCGCCGGCGAACTCCGGGAGGTACGAGGCGACCGTCGCCTCCAGCTCCAGGGCGCCGCGCTCCATTTGTTGCACGGCGAGGATCGAGGTGAACAGCTTCGAGACGGAGGCGAGGTCGTAGACGGTGTCCTCGGCGGCGGGGATCTGCTGGTCGGCCGGGAACTCGACGCCGGTGTCCGTCTTCTCGTCGTACGCCGAGTAGCGCACGGCCATGCCGATCGGCTGATGCAGCGCCACGGTGCCGCCGCGTCCGGCGAGGAGCACGGCGCCCGCGTACCAGGGGTGCTTGGGGGAGGGGCCGAGGAACGCCTCCGCGTCGATGACCAGTTGGCGCAGGTGCTCCGGCAGCAGGCCCGCTCGCTCGGGCGTACCGTGGCGCAGCGTCGGGTGACCGGCCGCGTCCGAGGCCACCGCCGGGCCTGCCGGGAAGGGCGCGATGGCCAGCGCTCCGCCCACCGCCAGTACCCTTCGGCCCCATTGACGACGGGTCAGCCCGCCGTCCGCTCTGTCCTTCGCACCTTCGGTCATCGAGGAGCCTCCCGCCGCGCCGCCTGAAAGTATCTTTCCCGGTTCGCCTTGCGGAGTGAAACTTTCCTGTCAGGCGCGGGTGTGTCAAGACTCCCTCGGTGGCTTGAAGGAATCTGACGGAGCATCAGAAAACCTCTTCCCTCGTCCGGAGGACTGCGGCATCCTGCGGCCATGCAGACGGAGCTGAGCAAGAAACTGGGAGTCGAGCACGCCATCTTCGGCTTCACGCCGTTTCCCGCCGTCGCCGCGGCCATCAGCCGCGCGGGCGGATTCGGTGTGCTCGGCGCGGTCCGCTACACCGCACCCGACGACCTCAAGCGCGACCTCGACTGGATCGAGGCGAACGTCGACGGCAGGCCCTACGGCCTGGACGTCGTGATGCCCGCCAAGAAAGTCGAGGGCGTCACGGAGGCCGATGTCGAGGCGATGATCCCCGAGGGGCACCGGCAGTACGTGAAGGACACCCTCGCGAAATACGGCGTGCGCGAGCTGGCCGAGGGCGAGGCGTCCGGGTGGCGCATCACGGGGTGGATGGAGCAGGTGGCCCGGACCCAGCTCGACGTCGCCTTCGACTATCCGATCAAGCTGCTCGCCAACGCGCTGGGCTCACCGCCCGTCGACGTGGTGGAGCGCGCCCACGGCAAGGGCGTACTGGTCGCCGCGCTCGCGGGCAGCGCCCGGCACGCGCGCAAGCACGCCGAGGCCGGCATCGACATCGTCGTCGCCCAGGGCTACGAGGCGGGCGGGCATACCGGGGAGATCGCCTCGATGGTGCTCACGCCCGAAGTCGTGGACGCCGTCGACCCGTTGCCCGTACTGGCGGCGGGTGGCATCGGCAGCGGACAGCAGGTGGCCGCCGCGCTCAGCCTGGGCGCCCAAGGTGTGTGGCTGGGCTCCATATGGCTGACCGTCACCGAGGCCGAGATGCACTCGCGTGCCGTGACCCGGAAACTGCTCGCCGCGGGGTCCGGGGACACCGTCCGCTCCCGCGCCCTGACCGGCAAGCCGGCGCGCCAGCTGCGCACCGAGTGGACCGACGCCTGGGACGACCCGAACGGACCCGGCACGCTCCCCATGCCGCTCCAGGGCCTGCTCGTCGCCGAGGCACTCTCGCGCATCCAGAAGTACGAGGTGGAGCCACTGCTCGGCACCCCCGTCGGACAGATCGTCGGCCGGATGAACAGCGAACGCAGTGTCCAGGCCGTCTTCGACGACCTGACGCGGGGCTTCGAGCTGGCCGTCGATCGCATCAACCGCATCGCGGGAAGGAGCGCCCAGTCGTGAGCACACCGCCGAACGGTTTTTGGGCCCAGGCCGCCGCCGAGCCCGGGCGCACGGCCCTCATCACACCCGGCGGAGAGGAGTGGACTGCCGGGCGGCTGCACGCCGCGGCCAACCAACTCGTCCACGGACTGCGCGCCGCGGGCCTCGAACGAGGCGACGCCTTCGCGGTCGTCCTGCCCAATGGCGTCGAGTTCTTCGTCGCCTACCTCGCCGCCTCGCAGGCGGGCCTCTACCTCGTCCCCGTCAACCACCACCTCGTCGGCCCCGAGATCGCCTGGATCGTCTCCGACTCGGGCGCCAAGGTCCTCATCGCCCACGAGCGGTTCGCGGACGCCGCCCGGCACGCCGCCGACGAGGCGAAGCTCCCGGCCACGCACCGGTATACGGTCGGTTCGGTCGAGGGCTTCCGGCCGTACGCCGAACTCCTCGACGGGCAGCCCGAGTCGGCGCCGGAGGACCGCAACCTCGGCTGGGTCATGAACTACACCTCGGGCACCACGGGACGCCCCCGCGGCATCCGGCGCCCGCTGCCCGGCAAACTCCCCGAGGAGTCGTACCTCGGCGGCTTCCTGGCCATCTTCGGCATCAAGCCCTACGACGACAATGTGCACCTGGTCTGCTCGCCGCTCTACCACACCGCCGTGCTGCAATTCGCGGGCGCGTCCCTGCACATCGGCCACCGTCTGGTGCTGATGGACAAGTGGACGCCCGAGGAGATGCTCCGTGTCATCGACGCCCACAAGTGCACGCACACCCATATGGTCCCGACCCAGTTCCACCGTCTGCTGGCGCTTCCCGACGAGGTGAAGCCGCGCTACGACGTGTCGTCCATGCGGCACGCCATCCACGGCGCCGCCCCGTGCCCGGACCATGTGAAACGAGCCATGATCGAGTGGTGGGGCCACAGCGTTGAGGAGTACTACGCGGCCAGCGAGGGCGGTGGTGCCTTCGCGACCGCCGAGGACTGGCTGAAGAAGCCCGGCACGGTCGGCAAGGCGTGGCCCATCAGCGAACTCGCCGTCTTCGACGACGACGGCAACCGGCTGCCGCCCGGTGAACTCGGCACCGTCTACATGAAGATGAGCACCGGCGGATTCTCGTACCACAAGGACGAGACCAAGACGAAGAAGAACCGCATCGGCGACTTCTTCACCGTCGGAGACCTCGGCTACCTCGACGAGGACGGCTATCTCTTCCTCCGTGACCGCAAGATCGACATGATCATCTCGGGTGGGGTCAACATCTACCCGGCCGAGATCGAGGCTGCGCTGCTCACCCACCCCGCCGTCGCCGACGCGGCAGCCTTCGGCATCCCGCACGACGACTGGGGCGAGGAGGTCAAGGCCGTCGTCGAGCCCGCCCCCGGCCAAGAGCCGGGTCCGGCCCTCGCCGCCGCCATCCTGGAGCATTGCGAGCGACAGCTCGCCGGGTACAAGCGCCCCAAGAGCGTCGACTTCATCGAGGCCATGCCGCGCGATCCGAACGGGAAGCTGTACAAGCGGCGGCTGCGGGATCCGTACTGGGAGGGCCGCACGCGGGTGGTGTGACACAGGACCCACTGCTGTGGTGCGGGTCACATTCATGACGTGTCACGCGGAGACACACTCGCCCGTCCTGATGCCGAAACGCCCCCGGGAGCCGTTCACCGGACCGCCCGGGGGCCCGACATCAGGAGATGGATTCCCATGCGTGTACTCGTCGCCGGAGCCACCGGAGTCGTCGGGCGGGCGCTCGTCCCGCTGCTCACCTCGGTCGGCCATGACGTAGTAGCCCTGTCGCGTACGCCGGGGGACGGCACTGTCGCCGCCGACGCCCTCGACCGTTCCGCCCTGCACCGGGCCGTCCGCGAGGCGGCCCCCGACGCGGTGGTCAACATGCTCACCGCCATCCCGGCCGCCATCGACCCGCGCCACCTGGCCCGCGACTTCGCCCTGACCAACCGGCTGCGCACCGAGGGCACCCGCAATCTCCACGAGGCCGCGCACGACGCCGGCGTCAAGAAGATCGTCGCCCAGGGACTCGCCTACGGCTACGACCCGGCCGGCCAGGGCGCGGCCGACGAGGACGCCCCGCTGTGGCAGCGTCCGCCGAAGCAGTTCGTGCCGGTTCTCGAAGCGCTCAAAGAGCTGGAACTGCGCACCGCCGACGCGGGCGGCACGGTCCTGCGTTTCGGGCACCTCTACGGGCCCGGAACCATCTACGCCCCCGACGGCTCCTTCGTACGGCAGGTCGGCGCGGGGAAGGTCCCGCTGGTCGGTGGCGGACACTCGGTGTTCTCCTTCACGCACACCCATGACGCGGCCACCGCGGTGATCGCCGCGCTCGACAAGCCCGCGAGCGGCCCGTTGAACATCGTCGACGACCACCCGGCGCCGCTGCGCGAGTGGCTGCCCGAGCTGGCCCGCATGCTCGGCGCCCCACAGCCCAGGAAGGCACCGGCGGCCCTCGCGCGGCTCGCGGTCGGAGGCTGGGGTGTGGCGTTCATGAACGGACTGCGCGGCGCCGACAACGCCCGCGCCGCGCTCACCCTCGACTGGCGGCCCCGGTACGCCTCCTGGCGCGAGGGGTTCGCGGCCGAGTTGAATGGCGCGACGGCCGCCCGGTGAGGCGTACAACGAGCAGGAAAGGAAAGTGAGTTGGAGACTTCCGAGACAGCGGGCGAAGCTGCGGCGACCGAGCGGTTCGAGGCGTACCGCCCACTGCTGCTCGGCCTCGCCTACCGGCTGCTCGGCAGCATGTGGGACGCGGAGGACGTCGTCCAGGACGCCTACCTCCGCTGGACGGGCACCGACCGTGCGGACATCCGCGAACCGCGCGCCTTCCTCATCACCATCGTCTCCCGGCTCGCTCTGGACCAGCTGCGCTCGGCCCGTGTGACCCGGGAGGCGTACACCGGGCCGTGGCTCCCGGAACCCGTCGCGACGGAGGCGCTCGGCCCGCTCGACACGGCCGAGCTGCGCGACACCGTGGCCTACGCGACCGTTCATCTGATGGAGCGTCTGTCACCTCCGGAGCGCGCCGTGTTCGTCCTGCGGGAGGCCTTCGAGCTGCCGTACGACGAGATCGCGCGGATCGTCGACACGACACCCGCCAACTGTCGCCAGATGCACCACCGCGCGGGCCGTCATCTCGCCTCCGGGCGCGACAAGTTCACCCTCTCCGACGCCGAACACGCCACACTGCTCACCCGCTTCCTGGAGGCCGCGCAGGGCGGCGACCTCGCCGGCCTGACCGACCTCCTGAGCGAGGACGTGGTCGCCTGGAACGACGGCGGCGGCCAGGTCAGGGCGGCGCTGCGCCCGATCGAGGGGCGCACGCACGTGATCGCGTTCATGGCCGGACTGGTCGCCCGCTATCCGTTCGGTGAGGCACGCGTCGTGGACGCGAACGGGGCGCCCGCGCTGGCGCTCACGGTCGACGGCATCGAGCAGGTCGTCACCGTCTCCGTGCACGAGGGACGAATCGACGGCGTCTACGCGGTGCTCAACCCCGACAAGCTGGGGCACATGGCGCGGTGACATATGGGGGCGCGGCGTCCGCACGTCGCGCCCCCTGTGGTCAGGGGTGGTCGCTGACCCGGATCACCCGCAGCCCCGGCGAGGACATGATGTCCTTCTCGCAGAACCGTGACCTCACCCACCGCTCGCCCGAGAACAGCCGCGTCTGGTCGCTGTAGTGCGACGAGTTCGGGTTCGACGACTGGGAGTACGTCAAGAGGGTGCGCGCCACCGGACAGCGGCCGCCGTCCCAGCCGACTGCCTGGATGTACGACGACCCGGTGGTGACCTCGGTGTATCCACCGGCCGCCGGGTTCCACTCCGGTTCGACCTTGTTCCACACGCCGAGCGATTCCGTGCCGCCCGGCACGGGGATGCGCTGCCCGCCGCGCACAACGAACTGGTTCGCGCCGAGCCGCGCGTCCAGCGCGATGCCCGCCGTACGCAACTCGGTCACCGTGTCCGCGAGGGCCGTCGTGAAGCCCGGCGCGTCGGTGTTGAGCGTGTTCGGGGTGCGGACCGGGTCCGCCGCGGAGAACGGGATCTTCCACAGCTGCGAGGACGGGACCGCGGCCGTCAGCTTCCGCCAGAACCGGTCGAAGAGCAGCGCGCCCCGGCTGTCGGTGTTCATGGAGTGGTCCCACGCCCCCAGCACACCGCAGGCCTCGGTCACGTCAACGGCCTTGCCGTCACTCTCCGTTGCGGTGCCGCCCGGCAGTGCGGCACACGCACGCGCCGCGTCGTCCGCGGCGAGATCACCCGCGGGCACCCGGTTCGCGAACTGCTGCGCCTGAAGATCCCGTACCGTCAGACGGCCCTTCGCGGCCATCGCCGTAACGTCCTCGACCGCGCCGCGCGTACGCATCGAGCGCTGCGTGCCCGTCGTGCCGAAGACCCGCTCGTACCCGGTCAGCGGCCGGTCCACATTGGCCAGCCAGGCGCTGTCGTTGGAATTCTCGGCGTACGGCGCGTCCTTGAGCACCGGCATCTTCGCCGGCCCGAAGATCCCCGGCTGTACGGCGTCCGGGTCGCTGCCCAGCGCGCAGTCCCCGCGCGAACCGTCGAGGATCGCCACACCCGCCGACGGATAGGTGACCTTGCCGAGCGGCGTCGAGCAGCGCTGCGCCAACTCGTCCGTGATGCGCGGGAGTACCTGCGACTGCGTGAACAGCGAGTGGCCGCCCGAATCGGCGGCGATCGTGTTCACCCACGGCAGCCCCTGGGTGCGCCTGAGGGCCGTGAGGACGTCGGCCGTGCTGCGGGCCTTGCTGAAGCCGAGCGCGGTGTCGGAGGCGCGGAGGTTGGCCGCGTTCGGGTCGTTCAGCGCGTACGCCGTCGTGGCGGTCCAGGGGAGCGGCAGTTGCGCGCCGAGCGAGGTGACGACCGGGCCGTACCGGGTCCACCACTGGGTGCGCGTCACCGGCGTGCCGTCCTTCACATCGACGGTGACGGTCCGCTTGGTCATGCGCTCCGGCTTGCCGTCCACCAGATACGTCGTCGGATCGGCCGGATCGAGCGTCAGCTGATGGAGGTTGAGCGTGACGCCCGTCGCGACGGTGTGGCTCCACGCCACGTGCGCGGTGTGCCCGATCGACATCGTCGCCAAGCCGAGCAGCGCACCGCCCGCCACGTTCAGTTCACCGGGGATGGTCTGCTGCATCTGCCAGAAGCGGCGGCCGCCCTGCCAGGGGTAGTGCGGATTGCCGAGCAGCAGGCCGCGGCCGTTCGCCGTCGTGGCACCGCTGAAGGCGACCGCGTTGGATCCCATGTCCGCGGTGTCGAAGAGCTCCCGTACGGCTTCGGCGGTCGTCTTGGTGTCGGGGGCGGCGGTGCTCTGCCCGTCGGGCGTCCTCGTGACCGTGGACGTCGTCGGTGGCTGTGCGGCCGTGATGCCGTCGACCCCGCGGCCCTGGCCGCCGAGCACGGCCAGCGCGAAGGTGCGCGCGGCCACGTCCACGGCGGTGACCGGCTGGACCCAGGCGGCGCCCTGGCACGCCGGGTCGGTGATCCGGTTCCGGGCGAGCCAGGCGTTGTAGCCGGCCGCCCAGCCGCGCGTCAGGTCCTTGACCTGGCGGCTCGGCCCCAGCGGCGCGGGCTCGGCCAGCAGCTTCTCCACCGTCCCCGTCTCCCGCACCCCGCGGAAGTACAGGTCGCTGGAGAGGTTCTTGGCCGCCGAGGACAGCGAGCCGTCGGGCGCCGCGTCGGGCCCGAAGAAGCGGGACCGCTCGCCGCGCACGGTCACGAAGCCGTCGGCGAGGGTGCACACCTGGTCGGCGGCCTGTGCCCAGCCGGTGCCGAAGCCGAGGTTCGCGTAGTCCTTCGCGACGATGTGCGGAATGCCGTACTCGGTGTATCGGATCACGGCCGACAGGCCGCCGTGCGAGGGATGTTCCTGACGGCCTTGTTGCTGGGCCGCGGCGGCGGGCAGCGAAGCCGCGGCGGTGAGCAGGGCCACGGCCGTGACGACGACTCGTCTCAGGCGGGTGCGCATCATGCCTCCCAACGTCATTGGGGGAAGGGGCGGTTGAGCGTACCAACGGGTATGTGCGGCGGCGGGGTTGCTGTCACGATCTCCCTGCTTCGGTTCCGACCTCTTCGAGTCCGGCGTCAAGTCGTCCCTGGCCCCTGCTTGACGTCGTCCCGACGTCGTCCCTGCGTCCTCCTTGACCTCCCCGCGCCGCGGACCGAGGATCATGTGTCATGACGCCTGGACACGGCAGCACGGTTGACGGGGTGCTGCGACGCAGCGCCCGGCGCACCCCGGCGCGCGTCGCGGTCGACTACCGCGAGCGCTCCTGGACCTACGCGGAACTCGACGAGGCCGTCTCCCGTGCCGCGAGCGTGCTGCTCGATCAGGGGCTCGCCCCCGGCGACCGGGTCGGCGGCTACGGCCACAACTCGGACGCGTATCTGATCGGCTTCCTGGCCTGCGCCCGCGCGGGACTCGTGCACGTACCGGTCAACCAGAACCTGACCGGCGACGACCTCGCGTACATCGTCGGCCAGTCCGGAAGCACGCTGGTTCTGGCCGACCCCGACCTCGCCGCTCAACTCCCCGACGGTGTACGTACGTTGCCGCTGCGCGACGCCGACGACTCCCTGCTCGCCCGGCTGGACACGGCCCCTCCGTACGACGGCGCCGAGCCGCGCGGCGACACCCTCGTGCAGTTGCTCTACACGTCGGGCACCACCGCCCTCCCGAAGGGCGCGATGATGACGCACCGCGCCCTGGTGCACGAGTACCTGAGCGCGATCACCGCCCTCGACCTGAGCGCGGGAGACCGGCCCGTGCACTCGCTGCCGCTCTACCACTCGGCACAGATGCACGTGTTCCTGCTCCCGTATCTCGCGGTCGGCGCGTCGAACGTCATCCTCGACTCGCCCGACGCCGACCGGCTGTTCGACCTGATCGAGGCCGGCCGCGCCGACAGCTTCTTCGCCCCGCCCACCGTGTGGATCGGCCTGTCGAACCGCCCCGACTTCGCGACCCGCGACCTGAACGGGCTGCGCAAGGCGTACTACGGCGCGTCGATCATGCCGGTGCCCGTCCTGGAGCGGCTGCGCGAAAGACTGCCGAAGCTGGCCTTCTACAACTGCTTCGGGCAGAGCGAGATCGGCCCCCTGGCCACGGTCCTCGGACCCGACGAGCACAAGGGGCGGATGGAGTCCTGCGGACGTCCGGTCCTCTTCGTGGACGCCCGGGTGGTCGACGAGAACGGCAAGGACGTGCCCGACGGGACGCCCGGTGAAGTCGTCTACCGCTCACCGCAGTTGTGCGAGGGCTACTGGGACAAGCCCGAGGAGACGGCCGAGGCCTTCCGCGACGGCTGGTTCCACTCAGGGGATCTCGCCGTGCGTGACGCCGACGGGTACTTCACCGTCGTCGACCGGGTGAAGGACGTCATCAACTCCGGTGGCGTACTGGTCGCTTCACGCCAGGTCGAGGACGCGCTCTACACACACGGCCAAGTCGCCGAGGTTGCCGTGATCGGCCTCCCCGACGAGCGCTGGATCGAGGCCGTCACCGCCGTCGTCGTCCCCCGCGGCGAGGTCACCGAGGCCGAACTCATCGCCCACGCCCGCGAGAAGCTCGCCGGCTTCAAGGCACCCAAGCGGGTCCTGTTCGTGGACGAACTGCCGCGCAACGCGAGCGGCAAGATCCTCAAGCGGGAGCTGCGGGACCGGTTCTCGGACTCGTCCACCGACCCGTCTTCCGGCTCCTCTGCGGACCCTGCGGCGGATACCTGAACAGCACGGTCTCGTAGGCGAGTCCGGGGCCCACTGCGAGCACGACACCCCAACTCCCGGGCTCGGAAGAGTCGGCCAGGGTGTCACGCAGGGCGTGCAGCACGGTGACGGAGGCCATGTTGCCGCAGTGGGCCAGCACATCGCGCGCGTGACGCAGCGCCGGCTCGTCGAGACCCAGTCCGAGGGCCATCGCGTCGAGCATCTTCGCGCTGCCGGCGTGGCAGACCCAGGTGGCGATGTCCGGCACCTTCAGGCCGTGCCTGGCGAGCAGAGTGTCGACCGGGCCCTTCACCGACGCCTGGACGAGGGGCGGTAGTCCGGGGTCCAGGAGGGTGCGAAAGCCGTCGTCCTCCAGATACCAGCCCGCCATGTGCTGGGTCGCGGGCACCAGGGCGCCGTGGGAGTCCACGACGATCGGTCCCTCGGGCAGGGCCTGCGCACGACGCTGCCCGGCCATGACCAGCGCCGCGCTGCCGTCGCCGAACAGTGCCCACTCCGCGAGCCGACGCATCGTCGGCGCGCCGTCGCCCGCGAGCAGGAACAACGGCTCGGCGGCGAGCCCCACCGCCAGGTCGTCCGGATGACCCTGCAGGTACTCGTGCATCCGTGCGATCAATGACACGCCGCCCACACAGCCGAGGCCGTTCATCGGTATCCGCCGCACATCCGGCCGCAGCCCCGCACGACGCAGCACTTCCACGTCCCACAGAGGGGCTCCCACCGCCAGGTAGGAGGTCGACAACAGCACATCGACGTCGTCGGGGCGTACACCCGCTCTGTTCAGCGCGGCGATGAGCACTTGACTGCCGTACTCGACGGCGGCCCGGCGCAGTGCCGCCGAGCCGTCGGCGGCGGGTCGCTGCCTGAGGCACTCTTCCAGCGGCCGTGAGAAGGAACGGTGCCGCACCCCGGAGTTGGCGGCCATCCGGTCGGCGACCCCGGGGCTCACACGGCGGTTCCCGTCCGACGGGAGGCGGGAGACGACGGTGCGCACATGCGCCGCGATCTCGCTCTGCGTGTACCGATAGGGCGGCAGCACTCCTTCGACGAGCACGAGGCGCGTGGTCGCCATAGGGGGTCCTCTCCAGCGTGTTCGCTCCACCAGGTTTCTGCTCAGCCGGCGAAGAGCCCCGCGAGCGATGCCAGGATGGCCAGCGCGGACTGCGCGATGTCGGCTCCGGAACCGGTCATGAGAGCGCGCAGCCGTTCGATGCGCCCACGGACTGCGGGGACCTCGGGCTCGGGCTGGGCCACCACGCGGGCGAGGTCGTGGACATCGCCCGCCGCCTCCTCGCGCTGAGCATCGCTCAAGTCCCGGCTGGAAAGTACCAGTTCGAGCAGCCGGGTGAGGTCGGCGGCTCCATTGGCCGATCCGTACGTGTTCTGGAAGTCCCGTACGACGATGTCCTTCGGCCGGTTGATGAACGTCGTGTTCGTCCCTTGGAAGTAGAAGTTCTCCGACACCTTGGCTCCTGACATGACGACGACACGGCTGTTGTTGATGCTGATGTCCCGCTGCTCCCGTCCGCGGACGGGGACGAGCGCTGCCTTGATCGCTTCCTCTGCCTCGCGTACCCGGTCGAATGCGGCGGCATCGGCGGCGCGCGCCGGGGAGATGAGGCCCCGCAGCACGGTGGCGGGAGACTGGGGCCGATCCTGCTCGTCGCGCGACCAGGGCGAGTACGGCCGGTACAGGTTGTGTCCGACGCCCTCGTCCGGCGTTGCGGCCTCGGCGCGCAAAGCCTGCTGGATGCCGCCGAAGAGGGCGCGGAAGTAGGCGGTGGACGTGTCCTCGATGCGGAAAACGATCTTCTCGCCCTGCTGCGACGCACCGTACCGCGCGTGGAAGAACACCAGACAGGGCAGCAGTTCGGGACCCAGCCCCAGCAGCGAGGCCATCTTGTATGCGCCCTGCGGCTCGTACGGGGCCCACTGGAGCCACCGCATCACTGACAGGGCCCGGTACAACTCGGGTTCCAGGTGTTCGCGCCAATAGCGTTTCGAGGCCCGGGAGTCGACCCTGCGCTCAAGGACGAATACGCGCGTGGAGGGCCCCGACAAGGCGTTGAGGTCGTCGAAGTGTGTGCGGACGTAGGCGGCCAGCTCCGCGTCGGCGTCCGTGTAGAGCAGGACACCCCACAGACGGGGGCCGCCGTCCGGTGCGCTGCCGTTCTCGGCCAGTTGGAGCCGGTGGATCAGTTCAGCGGTGTTCGGGGCAGGGCCCATCGAGTAGCAGGCCTCGGCGGGATGCTCGATGCGGAGGACGAGGAGATCTCCGTCCGCGAGCCCGGTCTCGTCCAGGGGTAAGTGCTCCGGCAAGTGCTCACCGGTGACGGGGTCGGTCAGTCGGACGGAGGGGAAGGTGTTGTCCAGGAACCCGGGAGGGTTGGTCAGGGCTCGGGGCGCCGGTTGCGGGCGGGCGAGGCCCAACCGCCGCGCCTCGGCCAGGGCGATGCTGGTGAAGTCGGCTACCAGCACGCGGCCGGGGGCCGAGATCTCGAAGGATCGCTCGAGCGTGCTCCGATCGAGGTCGATCCAGCGTTGGACGCCGTCGTGCGCGCCGACGGCGAACTCGCCCGTACGGAGGCGCTCGTTGAGGGTGTGCCAGTATCTCCCGCCGTAAGGGCCGTAATGGGTCGCCCAGTCCCCTTCTCTGACGTCGATCGTGAAACGCATGCCACCGGTATCCCCGCGCTTCTCCATATCCGTCAAGTGTGAGGCACGAGGCGGCGCGAGCGCGAGGTGATCTCCGAAAAGGCGCCTCGCGAGCCTCAGCGCGGACGCAGATCCACGATCCGTCTGATCTTCCCCACCGACCGTTCCAGCGACTCGGGTTCGACGATCTCGACCGTGACCGACACGCCGATGCCGTCCTTCACGGCCGCGGTGATGGCCTGTGCGGCCGCCTCACGGATCTCGGGTGTGGCGCCGGAGCGCGCTTCGGCTCGCACGGTGAGTGCGTCGAGGCGGCCCTCGCGGGTCAGACGCAGCTGGAAGTGCGGGGCGACTCCCGGTGTGCGCAGCACGATCTCCTCGATCTGCGTCGGGAAGAGATTGACGCCCCGCAGGATCACCATGTCGTCACTGCGGCCGGTGATCTTCTCCATCCGGCGGAAGACCCGCGCCGTCCCGGGTAGCAGCCGCGTCAGGTCCCGGGTCCGGTAACGGATGACGGGCATGGCCTCCTTGGTGAGCGAGGTGAAGACCAGCTCGCCCTCCTCACCGTCCGGCAGCACCTCGCCGGTGAACGGGTCGACAACCTCGGGATAGAAGTGGTCCTCCCAGATGTGCAGCCCGTCCTTCGTCTCGACGCACTCCTGGGCGACGCCCGGGCCGATCACCTCCGACAGGCCGTAGATGTCCACCGCGTCGATCGCGAACCGCTCCTCGATCTCCCGCCGCATCTCCTCGGTCCACGGCTCGGCCCCGAAGATCCCCACGCGCAGGGAGGTGCCGCGTGGGTCGACGCCCTGTCGCTCGAACTCGTCGAGCAGCGTCAGCATGTACGAGGGGGTCACCATGATGATCTCGGGCCTCAGGTCCTGGATCAGCTGGACCTGACGGGCCGTCATGCCCCCTGAGGCGGGGATCACCGTACAGCCGAGCCGTTCGGCGCCGTAGTGTGCGCCGAGCCCGCCGGTGAACAACCCATAGCCGTACGCCACATGCACTTTGTCACCCGGGCGCCCGCCCGCCGCGCGAATCGAGCGGGCCACCATGTCGGCCCACATGGACAGGTCGTTCTCCGTGTAGCCGACGACCGTGGGGCGCCCCGTCGTACCACTCGACGCGTGGATGCGCCGGATCCGGTCCTGGGGTACGGCGAACATTCCGTACGGGTAGTTCTCGCGCAGATCGCCCTTGACCGTGAACGGGAACCGCGCGAGGTCGGCGAGCGTACGGCAGTCGTCCGGGCGCACCCCCGCCTTGTCGAAGGACTCCCGGTAGAACGGCACGTTCTCGTACGCATGCCGCAGCGACGCCCGCAGCCGCTCCAGCTGGAGCTCCCGCAATCCGTCCGCGTCGAGCCGCTCTCCGGCGTCGAGCAGGCCCTTCGGGTCTGTGGAATCCACCATAGGGACTTCTCCCTCACCAACCGCACCATTACGGGCGACCGATCATTCGGTCGATCTGTTCGAGATCAGTAATTCAGGACACTCCGCCTCAGGCAAGAGGTCGACTCGATTTTCTTGGAGGAGCGGGCCGCGACTATGGCGTCGGGGACGGCGATCTCGCCGTCGGCGATGCGGCGCGTAACACGGGGGAGCGGATCGAGGTGACGCTCCACCGGAGCCTCGTCCATATGATCGCCGAGACCGATCGGCGCGCCGGGCACGCCGACATCGTCCGGGAACTCATCGACGGGGTCGCGGGACTGCGGAAGGGCGACGCCGGCATGGCACCCGGCGACTCGGCGTGGTGGGAGAGGCATCGCGACCGGCTGGAGCGGATAGCGAAGGAAGCCGGCCGAGTCGCGTAGCCCCGGACGCCTTCGACCGCTGCCCGGCCCCGCGGCGCGCTCTGCACCGCGGGGCCGGGCCGGTGGACCTCTCCGCCAAGGCCGGGCCACCGGCTAGCGCACCAGGCAGGGGCGCTTGGCGTCGAATTCCCAGCCCGGGACGAGGTACCGCATCCCGATCGCGTCGTCCCGGGCGCCCAACGCCTTCTCGCGGTAGAGCTCGTGCGCCGCGAGGAGTCGGTCCATGTCGAGCTGGAGGCCCAGGCCGGGGGCGTCGGGGACGGCGATCTCGCCGTCGGCGATGCGGGGCGGGGAGACGGTGAGCCGCTCCAGGCCCTCCTGCCAGATCCAGTGCGTGTCCAGGGCGTTGTACTCGCCGGGGGCCGCCGCTCCGCAGTGCGTGACCATGGCGAGCGAGATGTCGAAGTGGTTGTTCGAGTGGCAACCCCAGGTCAGGCCCATCGCGTTGCAGAGCTGGGCCACGCGTACCGAGCCCTGCATCGTCCAGAAGTGCGGGTCGGCCAGCGGGATGGAGACCGACTGCAGGGCCAGCGCGTGGGTCAGCTGCCGCCAGTCGGTGGCGATCATGTTGGTCGCCGTCGGGAGCCTCGTGGCGCGCCGGAACTCGGCCAGGATCTCGCGCCCGGAGTAGCCGCCCTCGGCTCCGCAGGGGTCCTCCGCGTAGGCGAGCGTGCCCACCAGGGGCGTACACAGCTCGATGGCCTCGCGCAGCGACCAGGCGCCGTTGGGGTCGAGGGTGATCCGGGCCCCGGGGAAGCGGTCCTTGAGCGCGCGGACGGCCCTGACTTCCTCGGCGCCCTCCAGGACACCGCCCTTGAGCTTGAAGTCCCGGAAGCCGTAGAGGTCGTAGGCCGCCTCGGCCTGCCGGACGATCGCCTCGGGCGACAGGGCCTCCTCGTGCCGGATCCGGTACCAGTCCACGTCCGAATCGGGTTCGCGGGCGTAGTCCAGGTCGGTGCGGTCGGGGTCGCCGACGTAGAAGAGGTAGCCCAACACCCTTACGGAGTCCCGCTGTTGACCGTCTCCCAGGAGCGCCGCAACCGGCACTTCGAGGTGCTGCCCCAGCAGGTCCAGCAGCGCCGACTCGACGGCGGTGACCGCGTGGACGGTGGTCCGCAGGTCGAAGGTCTGCGCGCCGCGTCCACCGGCGTCGCGGTCGGCGAAGCGGTCCCCGATCTCGCGCAGCACGCGCTTGTAGTCGCCCACCTTCGCGCCGACGACGAGGGACTCGGCATCCCGCAGAGTCCGGGTGATCTTCTCTCCGCCGGGGACCTCGCCGAGACCGGTACGGCCCTCGGAGTCCTTGAGGATGACGACGTTGCGGGTGAAGTAGGGGCCGTGCGCGCCGGAGAGGTTCAGCTCCATGCAGTCCCGGCCCGCGACGGGACAGACGGAGAACTCGGTGACGGTCGGCTGCTTGTTCCTGCTCGTACTCATACTCGTGTTCATGCTCATCAAAGTCCTTGTGTACGGGGGTGACGCGGGGGCGGTGATCAGAGGCTGAGGCCGTCGAGGGCCCACTCGACGGCCAGGACGCCACCCAGGCCGAGGATCGCGAGCACCGTCGTATAGGTGGTGCGGACCTTGATCGCGTCGATGACCGAGAGGTTGAAGTACTCCTTGAACAGCCAGAATCCGGGATCGTTGACGTGCGAGAAGGCGATCGAGCCGCAGGAGACGGCGAGCACCATCATCTCGGGATGTACCCCGCTGCCCGCCAGCAGCGGCAGCACCACGCCGGAGGCCGTGACCACGGCGACGGTCGCCGAGCCGAGCGCGATGCGGAGGATGACCGCGATGAGCCAGGCGAGGATGATCGGCGAGATGGACCAGTTGTCCGTGACGTCCTTGATGTAGTCGGAGATCCCGCCTTCGACGAGGACGTTCTTGAAGGCGCCCCCGGCGCCGATCACCAGGAGGATCATCGCCATCGCCTGGGCCGCCGAGGTGCAGGAGGCGCTGACGTCGGAGAGGCTCCGGCCGATCCGCGGTCCGAATGCCCAGACCGCCAGGAGCAGGGTCAGCAGCAGCGCGATCGGTGCCGAGCCGATGAAGGCGACGAAGTGCAGGAACGGTGTCTCGGCGGAGGTGGCCAGATCGGTCACCGCGGCTCCGGCGATCAGCACGACGGGGAAGAGGGCCACGCCCAGCGACCAGCCCAGGCCCGGCATCTCCTCGTCGGTGAACTCGCGCTCGCTGACCAGCCCCTTGGGGATGGCGGGGTTCATCACCTTGATGAACGGCAGGCGCGGCCACACGAGCGCGATCAGCGCACCGGCCGGGACGGCGATGAACAGGCCGTAGAACAGGGTCAGACCGATGGACGCGTGGAAGGTCGAGGCCACGGCGGTCGGGCCGGGGTGCGGCGGCAGGAAGCTGTGCATGGTGGACAGGGCGATCGACATGGGCAGCCCGACCCAGAGCAGCCGCGCCCCGGTGACCCGCACCAGGGTGAACGCGATAGGCACGATGATGATGAAGGCGACCTCGTAGAACATGGTGACGCCGATGAGCATGGACGTGACCACCATGGCCACCTGGACCCAGCGGGGGCCGAAGGCGTCCAGGAGCTTGCCGGCTATGCGCTGCGCGGCGCCGGAGTCGCCCATGACACGGCCGACCATGGCGCCGAGCCCGATGGTGAGCATCGTGTCGCCGATCTGGCCGCCGATGCCCTCCGAGAGGACGTCCGGGATCTTCTCTACCGGAATCCCGCGGACGACGCCGACGCCGACCGCCACGAGGAGGAGGGCGGCGAAGCCGTTCAGTCGCAGCTTGGTCATGAGGAGCAGCAGAATCAGAACGCTGATCCCGACTACGAGGAGAGGCATGGCAGTTCCCCTTTGAACTGTGAAGCGGGCATCCGGAGCACACGTGGCTCGCGGCCCGGGTCCCGTCCGGGCCGCGTGGGGTCACCTGCGGGGCGGTCGCAGGTGGTGAGGTGGAGGGCGTACAGCCTTCGTCCGGCGAGGCGTCATACGGCCCTCATCAGGCGCGACGTGCCGTACGGTTTTCGCCAGGCGCGAGGTGTCGTACGGCCTTCGTCAGCCGAGGCGTCGTACGGCGCCGACCAGGTTCAGGCCGTCGTCGAGGACCTTCTCCAGGTCGGCGAGGTCGGCCGGGCCGGGGTCGGTGAGCGGAGCGCGTACCGGACCGACGGGCAGGCCGCGCAGCCGGGCGGCGGCCTTGACCAGCGAGACGGCGTAGCCCGGCACCCGGTCGCGCAGCTCGACCAGCGGGACGTAGAAGTCGCGCAGGAGCTTGGTCACGGTCGCGTCGTCGCCGCTTTGCAGCGCGGCGAAGAAGGCGTCGGCGATCTCGGGCGCGAAGGCGTGGACGGCCGACGAGTAGGCGGGGACGCCGACGGTGGCGTACGCGCGGGCCTGGATCTCGGCGGTGGCGGCGCCGTTGAAGAAGAGGAAACCGTCGGGGGCGGCGAGCGTGAGGCGCTGGAGCCGGTCGAGGTCGCTGTGCCCGTCCTTGAGGCCGACGACCGTGGGGATCTCCGCGATCCGGCGCAGGCCGTCGGGGGTGAAGGCGACGGGGCCGCGCTGGTAGGCGACGAGCGGCAGTCGGGTGCCGGCAGCGATCCGGCGCAGCTGCTCGACCAGGCCGTCCTGCGGGGCCTCGACCAGATAGTGGGGCAGCACCAACGCGGCGTCCGCGCCCGCCTCTTCGGCGATCCGGGCGAATCGCAGCGACTGCGCCCAGCCGTAGCCGATACCGGCGACGACGGGCAGCCGACCGCCTGAGATCTCGACCGTGGCCTCGACGACCGCGCGGTACTCGTCCTCGTCCAGCGCGCTGAACTCGCCGGTTCCACAGGCGGGGAACACCGCACCCGGCGCGGTGGCCAACTGGGCGGTCAGGTAGGCCCGGTAGGACTCCAGGTCGAGTTCGCCGTCTTCCCGGAAGCTCGTGAGCGGGAAGGACAGCACCCCACCCGCCATGCCGTCCCGCAGCCGCTGGACCACACCCTCGACCTCCGCGCTGAACCCTGTCATGAATCTCATCCCTATATGCAGATGGCGTCTAAGTATGAGAATGGAGGCTAGGTTCGTGAACCCTGCGAGGTCAATGGGTGCGACGGCGCGGATTTACGATGGGGCCCATGCCGGAGAGCCCAGGGGTCCGTGGAGTGAAGTCGGCGGCCCGCACCGTCGCGCTGCTGGAACTGCTCGCCGACCGCGGCGACCGGCCCTCGCGCCTGGACGAACTCGCCGAGGAGCTGAGCGTGCCGCGCAGCAGCATGTACCAGCTGCTGCGGACCCTCGTCGACTGCGGCTGGGTGCGCACCGACACCACCGGCTCCCTCTACGGCATCGGGATCCGCGCGCTGCTCACGGGCACCAGCTATCTCGACAGCGACCGGTACGTAGGAATGGTCCGCCCCTACCTCGACGAGGCCTCGGACGCACTCGGGGAGACCATCCACATGGCGCGGCTCGACGGCCCGAGCGTCGTCTACCTCGCGACCCGTGAGTCCCACGAGTATTCGCGCACCATCAGCCGGGTCGGCCGCCGGATCCCGGCCCACGCCGGCGCGCTCGGCAAGGCCCTCCTCGCCGAGCGCCCCGACGACGATCTCCCGCTACCCCCCGATCCGCTGCCGGCCCTCAGCGAGAACACGCACACTGAGCGCGCCGCCCTGCTCGCCGACCTCGCCGGCGTGCGCGAGCGCGGCTACTCCATCGACCGCGAGGAAACAGTGCCCGGCATCGCGGGCTTCGGCTTCGCCCTGCGCTACGACACCCCGGCCACCGACGCCATCAGCTGCTCGGTGCCGGTGAACCGGCTCACGGGGGACCACGAGGCCCGCATCGTCTCCGTCATGCGGGAGATTCGGACGAAGATCGAAACCCTGCTGCCGCCTGCCGCGGGCGCCCCTGACTGGCGCTGACCTCGGGGGCGGCCGGGCCCCGCCGCGCCAAGCACACCCTCGATGCCGAGCGTAGTCTCGAGTACTGGCGTGGTGAAGCGGTCTCAGACTCAGCATGACGCCAGGCGCGGCCCACTCACACTTCGTGGGGTTCCAGGCACGGATCTCCACGATCTTGACTTGTGGGCGAGTACCAGGTTCACCAAGGGCCAACAGCACCGCCCTGTCCTAGCGGCGGAATGCTGCTGGCGGGCGACCCGTTCGTCGCCCCGGTCTACGCGCGCACCCCCTGTCCCGCGGCCTTAACTGCGGCGATGGCCTGTTCGTAGCTGTCTGCTTCGGTATCGATAGTCAGCCGCACGCCCGCCCCTCCGTGTACTGCCTCCGTCCTTCTCAACGACGTGCTGGCATAGCTGCGTTGATGCCGAGAGCTGGCCGACCATCGGACAGTACGACTCGGATCCTTGCGAAGGCTGGGCTATGCGCCGATAACCGAAGCCAGCGCAGCACCGATAACGATCAAGGACAGTCCGAGTATCACCACGCGGAACACCCCGTCGCTCTGGGGATCGGGCGGCTGGTTCGTGTCGTCCGCGCGGGCGCAGTCGCAGTGGCGCAGGACGGGACTGTCCATCCAGTAGGCGCCGAGCAGTTGCGCTCGAGGCCCAAAGAGCGGGTCGTCTTCCATGCCTGGGGCAACGAGAACCTTCTGGAAGACGGCACGGCAGAAACACCAAGAGAGTGCCTGATCGTTACCGGGGCGATCCCGTCAACCAACCTTGGGGCGGGCATTTTCGCATCCAATCCGGCGACGGCCTTACGAACAGTGCCTTTGCCTCCTCCGCGTCGAAAGTCAAAGTGGACGGCGGTTCGACATTTAGATCGAACCGCTCTGGAATCACTGAGTAGTCCTGACCGCCGTGAAAGGAGGTCACAGAGGTTTTCTCAACGAAATGATCTCGTGAGATGACTCGGCCCAGGGGATCCCGCGAGCCGCGATGAGTCCTGCGGCGTCCGGCGGTCGTACTGTCGAACCCGGTACCGAGGAGGACTTCTGATGCGCAGCGTGACTTTCGATGAGCGTCTCACTTGACGGCTACATCGTCGGGCCGGACGGTGGCTTCGACTGGACGGCGCCCGACGAGGAGGTCTTTCGCCGACGGCTGTACGAGACGATGCTGTACTGGGAGACCGCCGACCAGGATCCATCGCTCGACGACTCAATGCTGGAGTGGGCCGCGCTCTGGAAGCCGCTCCCGAAGCTGGTGTTCTCGACCACGCTGTCGGCGGTGCAGGGCAATGCCCGCCTGGCCTCCGGCGGCCTGGCGGAGGAGATCGAGCGGTTGCGGGCTGAGCCGGGGGAGGGCGATATCGCGATCGGCGGCGCGACTCTCGCCGCCGAGGCGGCCGCGTTGGGTCTGATCGACGAGTACCGGGCCATGGTCTACCCGGTGCTGGTTGGCGGTGGCATTCCATCATGTCCGCAACCACCAAAGGCCTCACGTTGGTCCCCTATGTCGCCGCGCTCGACGTCGCGCGCCACGTCGTGGACCACCTCTCATGCCTGCTGGCCGCACACCGGCGGCGGATCGGCACCCCGCGCGGCAGCGAGGCACTCGGCCCGTTCCGCCAGGCCGTCCTGGTCCTGCGCTGGTTCCGCGAACGCGGCTGCGTGCACTGCCTGGCGCGCGACGCATGCATCCCCCAGGCCACCGGCTACCGCTACCTCCACGAGGGCATCGACATCCGCGCCGACCAGGCCCCGGACCTGCACAAGGTCCTGAACCGGTGCCGACGCGAGGCCAGGACCCACGTCCGGGCCCGGCTTCGTCGATCGCGTGCACGAGGGCGACGTCGAGGTCCACCAGATCAGGAAGCGACCCTAACGTTGAGTCCGTAGTCCAGCTCCGCACCATCGATCAGCACCGCCTCGACCGTGCGCGTACTGGGGTCGATGTCGGCCACGATCCCCTCCCCGGCGTAGCGGGGGTAACCCGTCTCGCCTGTCTCGCCAGTCGCCTCGACGACTGCCGATCGCACAGCTGAGTCTTCCGCGGACGCACCGTCTGCGTCCTCGATGTGTTCGGGAACCAGCAAGATAGTGAAGCGCTGCGGCTCGGTAGTCATGCTTCGATATTTAAGTGCCTTTCCCACCGGCCGTGGGACAGGCGCACGGTAGGTCGCACACTGGCTTAGGCGGAACGGCTAGTCGCCGCGCGAAGGGCGACCCGGCCACGGAGAACGTGACGGTCAGCGTCCCTCGCGCGGAGCCGCCTCCGCCGCCACCGCCCGCGCCCACCGATAGTCCGCCTTCCCGCTGGGCGACCGCTGAATGGCCTCCGTGATCACGAGCTGGCGGGGGATCTTGTAGCCCGCGAGGTGGGTGCGGCAGTGGGTCTGGATGTCCTCCAGGGACGGGTGGTCCGCGCCCTCGCGGAGCTGGACGACCGCGGCGACGTGGTTGCCCCACTTCTCGTCCGGCACCCCGGCGACCAAGGCGTCGTACACGTCCGGATGCGACTTGAGCGCTTGCTCGACCTCTTCCGGATAGACCTTCTCGCCACCGGTGTTGATGCACTGGGAGCCGCGGCCGAGGACGGTGACGATGCCCTCCTCGTCGACCGTAGCCATGTCGCCGAGGAGCACCCAGCGCTCGTCGCCCTTCTGGAAGAAGGTCTCGGCGGTTTTCTTGGGGTCGTTGTAGTAGCCGAGTGGCACATGGCCGCGCTGGGCGATGCGGCCGGGCTCGCCGACGGCGACCGGCTCGTGCGTGACCGGATCCACCACCTGCGTGCGGGAGTTGACGCGCACCCGGAAGCCGCGCGCCGGGCCCGAGTCCGCCGTCGCGGTGCCGTTGAAGCCCGACTCCGACGAGCCGAAGTTGTTCAGCAGCATCACGTTCGGGACCAGTGCCTGGAACTGCTCGCGCACCGTGTCCGACATGATCGCGCCGGAGGACGACACGCTGAACATCGCGGAGCAGTCGGTGCCCTTCATGGGCCCGTTCAGCGCGTCGATCAAGGGTCGCAGCATCGCGTCGCCGACCAGCGACATGCTGGTGACCTTCTCCTTCTCGATCGTCCGCAGGACTTCCTCGGGTACGAACTTGCGGTGGACCACGATGCGTTGGCCGAAGTTGAAGCCGATGAAGGCGGTGAGCGTCGAGGTGCCGTGCATCAGCGGGGGAGTGGGGAAGAAGGTGATCCCCTCGCCACCGGCCGCGACGCGCTCGGCCAGCTCCTCCGGCTTCTTGACCGGCTCACCGGTCGGAGCGCCACCGCCGAGGCCGGAGAAGAACAGGTCCTCCTGCCGCCACATCACCCCCTTGGGCATCCCTGTTGTGCCACCGGTGTAGATGATGAACTGGTCGTCCGCCGAGCGCGGCGGGAATCCCCGCTCAGGGGATGCGGCGGCCTCGGCGTCCGTGAACTCCACCGCGTCCAGCGAGGCCGCACCGGGTGCGGGGGAGCCCACCCGTACGACATGCCGCAGTGCCGGAGCGTGCGGCAGCGCCGCCGCCACCCGGTCCGTGAACTCCGCGTCGAAGACCAGGGCCACCAGGTCCGCGTCCCGGTAGAGGTAGATCAGCTCCTCTTCCACATAGCGATAGTTCACGTTGACCGGCACGATCCGGGCCTTCAGACAGCCCAGGACGGTCTGCAGGTACTCGACGCCGTTGTACAGGTGGAGTCCGAGGTGTTCGCCGGGGCGTATGCCGCTGTCGATCAGGTGGTGCGCGACGCGGTTCGCGGCCGCGTCCAGCTGGGCGTACGTCAGCCGGCGCTCGGCACCCGTGCCGGGGTGGTCGATGTACACGAGCGCCTCGCGCCCCGGGACCACGTCGACGACCGACTCGAACAGGTCGGCAAGGTTGTACTCCACCGCTCCTCCTGATCCCGAACGTCCGTGGCTGCACTCGGCTCGACGGTCATCAGAGCAAAGCCGCACCCAACTGTGAAGGGTCCCGGCAGAAGAAATCTGACTGTCTGTCAGAAAACCCTTGTACTGGCTCCGCCCCTCCTGCAACCTGTTCTCGTTCCTGAGACGGGAGGACGGCAATGGGTGGGACGGAACACCTCACCGTGCAGCGCGAAGGCGCCACACTGGTACTCACGCTCAACAGGCCCGAAGCCAAGAACGCGCTCTCGCTGCCGATGCTGGTCGGCCTGTACGACGGCTGGGTCGAGGCCGACGAGGACGACGCGATCCGCTCGATCGTGCTCACCGGAGCGGGGGGTGCCTTCTGCGCAGGAATGGACCTCAAGGCGCTGGCCGGAAAGGGGATGGAGGGCGAGCAGTACCGGGACCGGCTCAAGGCCGACCCCGATCTGCACTGGAAGGCGATGCTGCGCCACCACCGCCCCCGAAAGCCGGTGATCGCCGCCGTCGAAGGGCACTGTGTCGCGGGCGGCACGGAGATCCTCCAGGGCACCGACATCCGGGTCGCCGGTGAGTCCGCGACCTTCGGGCTCTTCGAGGTCAAGCGCGGCCTGTTCCCGATCGGCGGTTCGACGGTCCGGCTGCAACGCCAGATCCCGCGCACCCACGCCCTCGAAATGCTGCTCACGGGTCGCCCGTACGCGGCCCGGGAGGCCGCCGACATCGGCCTGATCGGCCATGTCGTCCCCGACGGCACCGCGCTGGACAAGGCCCTCGCGATCGCCGAGCTGATCAACGCCTGCGGCCCGCTGGCGGTCGAGGCCGTGAAGGCCTCGGTGTACGAGACCGCCGAGCTGACCGAGACCGACGGGCTCGCCGCCGAGCTCAAGCGCGGCTGGCCGATCTTCGACACCGCCGATGCCAAGGAGGGCTCCCGAGCCTTCGCCGAGAAGCGCCCGCCCGTCTACCGGCGCGCCTGATCCGAAGCCCGCGCCCGGGCGCGCCCCACCCCTTACGGGCAATGGCGTGTCCGACCCTCCGAAGGAGACACCCGGGATGCCCGAAGTCCTCAAAGCCCCGCTCGTCGTCGAATTCCCCTTCACCCGCTCGCTCGGCCCCGTCCAGAGCGCCTTTCTCACCGGCCTGTGCGAACGCGTCGTCCTCGGCGTGAAGACCATGGACGGCCGCACACTGGTCCCGCCCGTCGAGTACGACCCGGTCACCGCCGATGAGATACGCGACCTGGTCGAGGTCGCCCCCACCGGCACGGTCACCACCTGGGCCTGGAACCACGAACCCCGCCGGGGTCAGCCCCTCGACACCCCCTTCGCCTGGGCGCTGGTGAAACTCGACGGCGCCGACACCGCCCTCCTGCACGCCCTCGACGCTCCAGGTCCCGGCGCCGTACGCACGGGCATGCGCGTCCGCATCCGCTGGGCCGAGGAGCGCTCCGGTGCCATCACGGACATCGCCTGCTTCGAACCGTACGAGGGCATCGCGGAACTCACGGGCCACAGCGGCCGGTTCGAGGACATGGTGACCGGCATCGTCGCCCCCGCCCGACTCGACTACGTCTACTCGCCCGGTCGCGCCCAGAGCGGCTACATCAACGCCCTCTCCGATCAGCGCACCGTCGGCGAACGCTGCCCGTCATGCCGCAAGGTGTACGTCCCGCCGAGGGGCGCCTGCCCCACCTGCGGTGTCGCCACCTCGGAGCAGGTCGAGGTGGGTCCGCGAGGCACAGTCACCACGTACTGCATCGTCAACATCAAGGCGAAGAACCTCGACATCGAAGTGCCGTACGTCTATGCGCACATCGCCCTCGACGGCGCCGACCTCGCGCTGCACGGCCGGATCGGCGGCATCCCCTACGGCGAGGTGCGCATGGGCCTGCGTGTGGAGCCGGTGTGGACGGAAGGCGGCCGCCACCCGGACCACTACCGGCCCACCGGCGAACCGGACGCGGACTACGAGATGTACAAGGAGCTGTTGTAGATGCCGCCCATCAGGGACATCGCCGTCGTTGCCTTCGCTCAGACCGACCACCGGCGCACCAGTGACGAGCTCTCCGAGGTGGAGATGCTCATCCCGGTCCTGCACGACGTCCTCGACCAGACGGGTCTGAAGACCAGCGACATCGGCTTCACGTGCTCCGGTTCCACGGACTATCTCGCGGGCCGTGCCTTCTCCTTCACGATGGCGCTCGACGGGGTGGGCGCCTGGCCGCCGATCTCCGAATCGCACGTGGAGATGGACGGCGCGTGGGCGCTGTACGAGGCATGGACGAAGCTGCTCACCGGGGAGGTCGACACCGCGCTCGTGTACGCGTACGGCAAGTCCTCGCCCGGTTCCGTGCGAGACGTCCTGACCCGGCAGCTCGACCCGTACTACGTGGCGCCCCTGTGGCCGGATTCCGTCGCGCTCGCGGCGCTTCAGGCGCAGGCGCTCATCGACGCTGGCGAGACCGACGAGCCCGCTCTTGCCTCCGTCGCGGCCCGCAGCCGTGCCTCGGCGGCCGCCAACTCCCATGCGCAGCTGCGTGGTTCGGTGGCGCAGGGCGACTACCTCGTACGTCCGCTGCGTACCGGTGACTGCCCGCCCATCGGCGACGGTGCCGCCGCCGTGATCCTCGCGGCGGGTGAGAGGGCCCGCGAGCTGTGCGAACGGCCCGCCTGGATCCGGGGCATCGACCATCGCATCGAGGCGCACGGCCTCGGCGTCCGCGACCTGACCGACTCGCCGTCCACGCGCCTGGCCGCGGAGAAGGCGGGCGTCTTCGAACGTCCCGTCGACACCGCCGAGTTGCATGCCCCCTTCACCTCCCAGGAGGTGGTCCTGCGGAAGGCGCTGGGGCTCGGAGAGAGCGTGACGGTCAACCCCTCCGGGGGTGCGCTCGCCGCCAACCCGGTGATGGCGGCCGGGCTGATCCGCATCGGTGAAGCCGCCGTGCGCATCCATCGGGGTACATCCGACCGGGCGCTCGCGCACGCCACTTCAGGCCCCTGCCTCCAACAGAACCTGGTCGCCGTACTCGAAGGGGATGCCCGATGAGCAAGGAGCCCGTGGCCGTCGTAGGCATCGGCCAGACCAAGCACGTGGCGGCCCGCCGGGACGTGTCCATCGCGGGACTGGTCCGCGAGGCTGCCCAACGCGCATTGGATGACGCCGAGTTGGCCTGGGCCGACATCGACGCCGTCGTGATCGGCAAGGCGCCCGACTTCTTCGAGGGCGTCATGATGCCGGAGCTGTATCTCGCGGACGCGCTCGGCGCGGTCGGCAAGCCGATGCTGCGGGTGCACACGGCGGGCTCCGTCGGCGGATCGACCGCCCTCGTCGCCACGAACCTCATCGCCGGACGCGTCCACGGCACCGTCCTGACCCTGGCCTACGAGAAGCAGTCCGAGTCGAACGCCATGTGGGGCCTGTCGCTGCCGATCCCCTTTCAGCAGCCGCTGCTGGCCGGGGCCGGCGGCTTCTTCGCGCCGCACGTGCGCGCGTACATGCGGCGCACCGGCGCACCCGACACGGTCGGCTCGCTCGTCGCGTACAAGGACCGCCGCAACGCGCTGAAGAACCCCTACGCGCATCTCCACGAGCACGACATCACGCTGGAGAAGGTCCAGGCCTCGCCCATGCTGTGGGACCCGATTCGCTATTCGGAGACCTGCCCGTCGTCGGACGGGGCCTGCGCGATGATCCTCACCGACCGTGCGGGGGCGGCCCGCTCGCCGCGGCCACCCGCGTGGCTGCACGGCGGCGCGATGCGCAGTGAACCCACCCTCTTCGCGGGCAAGGACTTCGTGTCGCCGCAGGCGGGCAAGGACTGCGCGGCCGACGTGTACCGGCAGGCCGGCATCGCGGACCCGCGCCGAGACATCGACGCCGTCGAGATGTACGTGCCGTTCTCCTGGTACGAGCCGATGTGGCTGGAGAACCTCGGTTTCGCGGAGGAGGGCGAGGGCTGGAAGCTCACCGAGGCCGGGGTGACGGAACTGGACGGGGACTTGCCCGTCAACATGTCGGGCGGCGTCCTCTCCACCAATCCGATCGGCGCCTCCGGCATGATCCGCTTCGCCGAAGCGGCACTTCAGGTGCGTGGGCAGGCCGGAGAACACCAGGTGGACGGGGCTCGCAGGGTGCTGGGGCACGCCTATGGCGGCGGATCCCAGTTCTTCTCCATGTGGCTGGTCGGGTCCGCGCCGCCGGCCTCCTGAAACCGTCCCCCTCACGTGGCCTGTCCGCCGCCCGAACCGATCGCTAGGCTGGCCGCGGACGACGAACCGGGAGGAGCACGGACGTGGCCGAAAGCACCATCGAGCAGCACCCGCTCAAGGGCTGGGACAAGCCGGATCTGGACCTCAGCAACGCCGAGTGGCAGTCCAGCAGCCGAGGGCGGGGAGACGTCCAGATCGCCTTTGTCGAGGGCTTCATCGCGATGCGCAACAGTGGCCGGCCCGAGAGCCCTTCCTTGATCTTCACACCCGCGGAGTGGGGCGCGTTCGTATCGGGGGCCCGAGAGGGCGAGTTCGATCTGACCTGAGCCGACAGCGGTCGGGCCGCCCCGCCTCCCGCGTACGGGGGAGGGGCGGCGGCCTCGACCTCGGGACGTGCCGCGGCAGCCCTTCCCGGCGGCGGTCGGTCGCGCGACCGTCGTGACCGTGATGGCCGCCTGCCGTGCGGGCCCTCCGCGCCGTGATGGCCGACTGCCGCGCGGGCCCTCCGCGCCGTGATGGCCGACTGCCGTGCGGACCCTCCGCGCCGTGATGGCCGACTGCCGTGCGGGCCCTCCGCGCCCTCTGCCGCCCCGCCGCCCGCACCCGCGACGAGATCCTCCGGATTTCCGGACACACGCCCCGCCGGCCCGTCCTGTGGCCGTCCTTGAGTCAGGCTGGCCCAAGGAAGATCAAGGGCGTGCCGAAGGCGAGGATTTCATGAGCACCCTGCCGGTCATCGCGGCGGTCGACGGATCGGACGACGGGCTGCGCGCCCTGAACTGGGCGCTCGCGGCTGCCAGGACGCGCCGGGCTCCGCTGCGTGTGGTGCATGTGCGGCAGTACGCGCCCTGGCGACAGCCGGACGTCCTGGTCGCCGGACCACCGGATCCGGCCGACGACCATGTGCTCGACCAGGTGCGCACCCACCTGGCGGGCCGGGCGGACCTGCCGGCGACGGAGTATGTCGCTCTGGAGGGTTCCCCGGGCGCCGTGCTGCCCGAACTCGGCTCCGCCGCCCAGCTGTTGGTGCTCGGCTCCCGGGGCCGCGGTGGCTTCGTCGGCCTGCTGCTCGGCTCCAGCGGGATGGCCGCGGCGCGCGACGCCGATTGCCCGGTGGTCGTGGTGCCGCGCCCCGGACGCGAGGTGCCCGACGCAGCCCCGGTCGAGCCGGGGCCGCGTGTCGTCGCCGGCCTCCACGTGGACAGCCCGGACGAGGCCACGCTCGCCTTCGCGTTCGAGGAGGCGGCCCTGCGCGCCGCCCGCGTCCAGGTGGTCGCCGCGTACACCTGGCCGGACCCGACGTGGGCCGTGCCCGGTGACTTCGCGCCCGCCACCCTCGACCAGGACGCGGTGGAGGGCGAGACCCGGAATCTGGCCGACGGTTTCGTCGCCCCCCACCGCGAACGACACCCCGATCTCCAAGTCGATCTCTACGTGCCACCGGGAGACGCGGCCGGCCACCTCGTCGCGGCTTCGAAAGACGCAGAACTACTGGTCGTGGGCCGCCACCGGCGCCGCCTCCTCGCACCCGCCCGCATGATCGGCTCGGTCACTCAGGCCGTACTCCTGCACGCGGCGAGCCCGGTCGCGGTGGTGCCGCCGACGGCCGCCGAAGAGTGAGTGACCTCCGCGTACGCTAATGGAAGTCGATGAACCTATCATTAGCACTATGGAGGACTCGATCAGCGGGGACGCGCGGCTCGCCCTGGACCTCGCCCTGACCATCCGGCACGACGGACACGGCGGGGTCGCCGACGATCTCGCCGACCCCGCGGGGCTGACCGCCTGGGTCCACACGCACCGTGACACGCTGCCGGGAGCCGGCCGTTTCGTCGCCGATCCGGCGACGCTGACCGCCGTTCGTGACCTCCGCGCCGCCGTCCGTGCCCTCTTCGCCCGCGCCGTACGACCGGGTGAGCCGAGCCCGGCCGACGCCGCCCGGCTGCTCCCCGTACCGCAGGCCGTGGAGCGCCTCAACGCGGTGGCCGCGCTCGCCGCGACCGTTCCCGTCCTCGTCTGGGACGACGACGCCGACCCCGTCGTACGCGAAGAGGCCCCGAGCGGGGACATTCCGCTCGCGACCGTCCTCGCCCGCGCCGCGACGGCCTTCCTCGCGAGCCCCGACCAGCGACGTCTGCGCGCCTGTCACGCGCCGCGCTGCGTGCGGTACTTCATCAAGGAGCACCCGCGCCAGGAGTGGTGCAAACCGTCGTGTGGAAACCGCGCCCGGGTCGCCCGGCACCACGAGCGGCACAAGAAGTCCGCGTAGGCCGCGAGTCGTTGTCCGACCCTTCCGGTCAGAAGTGGTCGAACGGGCACCGTCGGCTCGCTCCGGGCGTACGCTGAGGTGCCTGAAGGTCACGGTACGCACCTGCTCCCCGCGCCGGCTGCACCACCGTGGCAGGGGGTGCATCATGGGGCAGCGCAGCCTACGAAGTCGACGGACGCTCTTCGAGCGCGAGAGTGAACTCGCCGCTGCCGACGAGGCGTTGAACGAGCTCACCGGACTGCACAGGGACGGTGGCGAGCCACCCGATCGCCCACGCGGCGCGCTCCTCGCCTTCGCCGGCCGTGCCGGAATCGGCAAGACCACTCTCCTCGCCGAAGTGCGCCGCCTAGCCGCCGCCAAGGGCTGCACCGTGCTCTCCGCGCGCGGCGGCGACCAGGAGCAGCGCGTCGCCTTCCACGTCGCCCGCCAGCTCCTGCAGCCGCAGCTCGCCGGATCCCCGGAGTCCGAACTCCGGACCCAGCTGGGGAGTTGGTACGCGATCGTCGGCCCCGCGCTCGGCCTGTGCGCGCCGGCCGAGGGCGCCCCGCCCGACCAGCAGGGACTGCGCGACGGTCTCGACTGGGTGCTCACGCATCTCGCGGTGCAGCGCGCCCCGATGGTGCTCGTCCTCGACGACGCGCACTGGGCCGACCCGGAGTCGCTCAGCTGGCTCGCCGCGTTCGCGCCGCGCGCCGAGCAACTCCCGCTGCTGCTCGTCGTCGCCTACCGGCCCGACGAACTCCCCGACCACGCCGAGGCGTTCAGGAGTCTGCCGGGGCGCGCGGGCCAGCGCCCCATCGACCTCGAACCGCTCAGCGCGGCGGCCGTCGCCCGGCTCGTACGGGAGGATCTCGGCACCCAGGCCGACGACGCGTTCTGCCGTGAGTGCTGGGCGGTCACCGCGGGCAACCCCTTCGAGGCCGTCGAGCTGACCGCGAAGGTCCGCGACCGCGGACTGACCCCGACCGAGGCCGGAGCGCACCTGCTGCGCGACCTGGCGGCCGCCGTCAAGGGCAGTGGCCTGATCGCCCGTCTCGAACGCCTCGGCCCGTCCACCGTCCGTTTCGCCTGGGCCTGCGCGGTGCTCGGCACCGAGATCCATCCGGCGCTCGCCGCCGCCGTCGCGGGTCTCGGCTCCGAGGAGGCCGCCGACGCGGCGGACGCCCTGCGCGGCGCCCGTATCCTCACCGGCGCCGACATCCTCGAGTTCGTCCACCCCCTCATCGCCACCGCGGTCTACCGCGCCATACCCGGCGGTGTCCGCGTCGCGCTGCACGGCCAGGCCGCCTGGTGTGTCGTCGACGCAGGCCTCGGCCCGTCCGCCGCCGCACGCCACCTCCTGGAGACGCACCCCGACGGTGATGTCTGGATCGTCCAGCAGTTGCGCGCCGCCGCCCGCGAGACACTCCGCGCCGGAGCACCCGACGCCGCCCGTCGCTATCTGGCCCGCGCCCTGCGCGAACCGCCGCCCTTCAAGGACCGGGCCGCCGTCCTGTACGAACTGGGCTGCGCCTCCCTGCTCACCGAACCGGCGACCACGGTCAACCATCTGCGCGCCGCCCTCGAAGAACCCATCGCCGAGCCGGAATTGCGCCACAACATCGTCTACCGCCTCTCTCAGGTACTCGCCCACAGCGACCGCCTCGCCGAGGCCTCGGAGACGCTAGCCCGTGAGATCCGCGTGACCGGCGACGCCCGGGTGCGGCTGCGCATGCAGTCCGAGCAGTTCATGTGGGACGCGTTCCGCGCCGACGAACCCGACTCGCCCGCCCGCTCCCGCCGGCTGGCCCGCCTCGCCGACCGGCTCACCGGCCGCGACCTCACCGAGCGGTACGTCATCGGCCTGCGCGCCTGGGATGCCACCCTGCGCGGCGAACCCGCCCACATCGCCCTCCACCACGCCGAACGCGCCCTCGCCGGAGGCTTCGGCTGGGCCGAGGCCGACCGCGGCTTCGAGGTGCCCGTCCTGGTCGCGCTCACGTTCATGTACGCGGATCGGCCGGGGCGCACGGAGGAGCTGTTCGCCACCGGGATCGCCGACTTCGAGGCCCAGGGCTGGCACGGCGCCCACCTGTCCTTCGGGTACACCATCCTCGGTTACGTCCGCTACCGCCGCGGCCGGCTCGCCGAGGCCGAGGACTTCGTCCGCGCGGGCCTCCGGCTCGCCGAACGCGTCGGGCCCGGCACCCCCGTCCACTGGTACGCCGTCGCCACGCTCATCCAGATCCTGGTCGCCCGCGGCCGGGTCGCCGAGGCCGCGCGGACCGGCGAGGACTACGCGTTCTGCGCGCCCTTCCCGGCCGCCGTGACCTTCCCCGACGCGCAGACCGTGCACGGAGAACTGCTGCTCGCCCGCGGCCTCACCAAGGACGCCGCCGCCGAGCTGGCCGCGGCCGGCCGCCGGCTGGACCCGCGCGGCATGCGCAACCCCGCCTGGTGCCCCTGGCAGCTCCACCTCGCCCGTGCCGAGAGCCACGACGCTCCGGAGCGCGCCGTCACCACGGCACTCGAAGCGGTGAACCGCGCCCGCCAGTACGGCACCCCCTCCGCGATCGGCCAGGCACTGCGCGCCGCCGCCGATGTCGCCTCCGGCTCGGCCCGCGTCAAGTTCCTCGAAGAGTCCGTCGGGCATCTGGAGCGCTCCCCGGCCGCGTACGAGCTCGCCTGCGCCCTGGTAGCGCTCGGCACCGAACTGCGCCGCGCAGGACGCCCCAAGGAAGCCGCCGAACACCTCTACCGGGGGCTCGACGCGGCCGTCCAGTGCGCGGCCGACGGGCTCGTCGAAGAAGCCCGCGACGAGCTGGCCGCCGCCGGGCTGCGGCCGCGTCGGCTGCACAGTACCGAGACGGACACGCTGACGGCCCGCGAGCGCGCCGCCGCCGCGCTCACCGTCCGGGGCCGTGCCACGGCCGAGATCGCCGACGAGCTCCACACCGACGAGCCGACCGTCGTGCGCCTCCTGTCGGCGGTCTACCGGAAGGTGGGCACGGACCGCACGGGACTCGGCGCCGCACTGGGCGAACAAGTGGCGCGGTAGCCGGGGACCGGCGGTCACCGACACGGGGGTGCGGCCCGCTCGCGGCCGCTCGGACGGGGCGCCCCCGGGGCCCGGTTCACGCCCGTGCACGTACCATTGCGGCATGTCCTTCCTCCGCCGCCGCAGCGCCACGCCCGCCGGGCCCGACTTCGATGTTCTGGCCATGGATCCGGGCGACTGGCCGGGCAATCTCGGCGCGGGCCTGCTGCCCGCCCCCGACGGCAGCTGCCAGGGCGTCTTCCTGCGCTACGACCTGTTCGGCGGCCGCGGCCCCGCGATGATCATCGGCAATCTGCCGGAGGGTTCCCCGGCCCGTGACGTCGCCGAGGGCGAGGTCCCCTTCGAGGTGGCCCAGCTGCTGCTCGCGCTGGAGAACGACGAGGAGGTCACCGTCACCGGGACCGAGGACATGCCGGTGATGCAGGGCGACAACCTCCTGATCGTGCGCCGTCTCAAGCTCTCCGAGACCCGCATCTCGTGTGTGCAGTTCGACCGCAGCGACAATGTCCTGGTGACCATCGCCGCCTGGGACCGCCCCATCACCGACGACCTCTACGCGCTGCTGAAGCCCCTGCCCTCGGAGCTCTTCCAGCAGGGCTGAGCGTCCCGCAGAGGCCTCTTCGGGGGCCCGGAACGTCACCGCCGTCACGGGGCGGTGCGGATCCGGTCGTACAGGAGGCAGATCGCGCCCGTGTCCGTGGTGCTCGTGGAGGCCGGCGACCAGGAGGAGGTCGCGGTCGACCCGTCGGCGAACAGGCGTCCGCCGCCGCCGATGAGTTCCGGGGCACAGGGTGACGCTGAGGCGGTCCAGCTCCCCGGCGTCGAGCAGCTGCCGGATGACGCTGGTGCCCGGCGAGCACGATGATGTCGCCGCTCTCCTGCCCCGCAGCCGCTTGACGGTGGCGCCCGGGGCCGCGGCGGCGAGGCGCGCGTTGTCCCAGTCCACCTGCTTCAGCGTCCTTGCGAAGACGACCTTCTGGACCTCGTTGAGCCGACGCGCGAACGTGCGGCCGCGCGGGTCTGCGTTGTCGTCGTCGGCCACGGCGGGCCAGAACCCCGCGAAGCCCTGGTAGTTCTTGCGGCCGAGCAGCACCGTGGTGGCCGTACTCGTCACCCGCACCACGTGCGAGCGCGAGCCGTCGCTGATCGCCTGCGGCACGACGGGCGAGGCGCCCGTTCGGCCGGGACTACGGGATCAGCGTGCCCTGCCGAACGGCCGACTGTCGTCGGACTTGGTGACATCGGGCCGGGTCCGGAGGCTGAAGAGCCCCGGACCCGGCCCGCCGCACGCGGACCGGCCCCGCCATTACGACTGCGAGGGCATCACCTTCACGTCCGCGGCCCGCACGAACGCCACCCGGTGGCCGAACTGGATCTCGTAGTACATGTCCGTGCCGATCACGACCTTGTGCGGTGCCGTGTCGAAGGTCGGCGCATAGAAGTACTCGCCCGGCACCTTGTCGCCGACCGCGTACTTCTGGCCTGCGAGGAGTTTGTAGGGCAGGGGCGAGATGGACTGGACGGGCACGCCCGTCGGGTAGGCCTCCTTCTCCGGGTAGGCGCGCCCGTAGACGGGGATCTCCTTGAGATCGTCCTTGGGTGTGATGACCGAGCCCGACGCGTTCACCGCCGTCGGCTGCTTCTCCGGGTTCTTGAACCAGGCCTTCTGCCCCAGGTACCAGATCGCCGTCCAGTCACCGTCGCGGTCGGCGACCGCGTACCGCTGCCCCGTGGAGACGCGCGAGGCGACATCGTTCACGTCGATCGTCGAGGCGTCGCCCTTGGGGTACAGACCGATGTCCTTGATGAGGGGTGAGGTCTCGTCCGGCTGGGAGTAGAGCCGCACCTCGCTGGAGCCGTGCGCCGCGCAGGGCTCGCCCTTGGTGACGCAGCCCGTGTACACCGGCTGGTTCTTGTCGAAGTCGGGCAGCACGGTCACCAGCCCGCCGCCCTGCTTCGTGGTGCGGTGGAGGGGGTTCCCCAGCAGCGTGAAGTAGTGCTGCCAGTCCCAGTACGGGCCCGGGTCCGTGTGCATGCCGGGGATGGTCGACGTCGTCGGACCAGGCACGTTGTCGTGGCCGATGATGTGCTGCCGGTCCAGCGGAATGGCGTACTTCTTGGAGAGGTACTTCACCAGCCGCGCCGAGGCCTGGTACATCTCCTCGGTGTACCAAGCGTCCGGCGAGGCGAGGAAGCCTTCGTGCTCCAGCCCGATCGACTTGGCGTTGATGTACCAGTTGCCCGCGTGCCAGGCGACGTCCTTGGCCTTCACATGCTGGGCGATGTGACCGTCGGTCGAGCGCAGGGTGTAGTTCCACGACACATAGGTCGGATCCTGGACCAGCTTCAGGACGCCGTCCCAGGTGCCCTCCGTGTCATGGATGACGATGTACTTGATGCTCTGCGAGCCGGGCCGGTCGCCGAGGTCGTGGTTCCCGTAGTCGCCCTCGCCGAACTCCTCGTACGGAGCCGGAACCCACTCGCAGGCCACGCTCTCGGGACACTCCGTGCCATCGGTCGAGGCCGCGCGCAGTCCCGCCCGCCGGAGCTGTGTCGTGTCGGGGCTCACCTCGGGCTGGGCGGCGAGTGCCACCTGCTGTCCGGCGTCGGTGATTCGTTCCTCGCCCTCGTGGATCACGTCGTACACGTCGTTGGCGTATGTCGCCGCCGTCGCGCTGTCGTCCGCGCCCGAGAAGCGCGCCACCGCCCCGTACCAGTCGGCCGCGTCGTCGCTGAGCGGCTCGCCGAGGTCGTGCTGCGCGGCGGCGAGGAGCGCGGCGCCGCCCTCGACGTTCGCGGCCGCGTCCGTACGCAGCTGCTCCGCCGAGAGGCCGGTGAGCTCGGCCGCCTTCGTCAATGTCTTGAGCCGGGCGGGGAGTTCGGAGTTCTCCGGGACCTTCGCGTCGGGAAGGAGGGGCGCACGCGAGCTGTCGCCGCGGGCGTCCTCCGCGCCTTCGCTGTGGTGCGGTGCCCCGGCGATCGCCGTACGGGCGTCGGTGAGGTGCATCGGGCCGTAGCCGCCGCTGACGCTCGGGGCACCGGCGTGCGCGTCCCAGCGGGACTGCAGATAGGAGACCGCGAGAAGGACGCTCTGCGGCACGTGGTACTCGGCTGCCGCGTTGGCGAAGGCCCGCTGCAACTGTGTCGAGGAGGCTGGCGCGGCGGTGCCGGACGGGGCCGCGCCGAGCAATGGCAGGAGCAGTGCCGCGGAGGCGACGGCTCGCGCGGTTCTGCGCGTTCGTCTGTGCCCGGCGGTGGCGTTGGGGTCGGTGGCGGATCCTCGCAATGCAGCCTCCTGGGACGGTCGAGCGCGATGGGGCGTGCGGGCCGATCGTGCGTAAGTGGTACCCGCTCTCCGACGATCCGTCAATCATGCCCAGAAGCGGGCGATTTCCCATGTCAGCGGTGGGTGAAAGGGTTTTCGTGGCGCGGGTAGCCCGGCCTGCGGGGCGTCAGTGGAGTGGACCAATAACCCGAACGGGGGACGCCTGGGCACGGCTCGCGGGGCGGGGGCGCCGGACACGACGAAGGTCCGCGGTGCGCCCCTGTCCCTGGCGCAACCGCGGACCTCCGTCCCCGTCAGCGAGTGCCGACCGCCGCTCGAACGGCCCGCCGGGCCAACTGGCAGTCGTCGTGCAGCCGCCTCAGCAGCAGCCGCTGTTCCTCGCCGGACGGCGCAGCACCCGGGTGGGCCGGTCCCGGTGCCGCCGGGGTCGTGTCGTGCATCGAACGCTGCAGCGCCGTCTCGTACGTACGGATCTCCCTGGTGAGGACGAGCATCAGGTTCACCAGGAAGGCGTCGCGCGCCGCGGGCCCCGCCGACTGCGCCAGCTGGCTGATCTGTCGCCGGGCCACCGGGGCATCCCCGAGGACCGCCCACAGCGTCGCCAGGTCGTACCCCGGCAGGTACCAGCCCGCGTGCTCCCAGTCCACCAGCACTGGACCGGCCGGTGAGAGAAGGATGTTCGACAGGAGTGCGTCGCCGTGACAGAACTGGCCCATGCCCTGCCGGCCCGCCGAGTGGGCGATGCCGTGCACCAGCTTCTGCAGATCGCCCATGTCCCGGTCCGTGAGCAGACCCAGCTCATGGAATCGGGAGATCCGCTCCGCGTAGTCCAGCGGGGCGTCGAACGTCCCCGCCGCCGGCCGCCACGCGTTCAGCCGGCAGATCGCGCCCAGCGCAGCCCGGATGTCCGCGCGGGGCGGGGCCTCCGCCGGATGCCGCTGCAGAGCGGCCACCCGGCCCGGCATCCGCTCGATCACCAGCGTGCAGTTGTCCGGATCCGCCGCGATCAGCCGCGGCACCCGCACCGGCGGCCGGTGCCGCACGAACGAGCGGTATGCCGCTATTTCATGCCGGATCCGCTCGGTCCAGATGGGGGAGTGGTCCAGTAAGCACTTGGCGACGGCCGTGCTGCGCCCCGTCGTGCCGACGAGGAGCACGGAGCGTCCGCTGCGGCGCAGCACCTGGACCGGAGCGAACTCCGGGCAGATCCGGTGCACCGACGCGATCGCCGTGCGCAGCTGCGCGCCCTGGGGGCCGGACAAGTCGAGTCTCCCGCTGAGCGGTTGGGTTCCGACCCCCGGAACGCGCCGCGTCCTGCCGGCGCCGAGCACGGGGGCCGCCGCCGGGCGCGCGGGGTCGAGGTAGGGGCCGCCGCCGACCGGGCGGGGGTGCAGCGACCGGGGCGGAGCGGACACGGAGGACGATGCTGTGTACATGGGAGATACAGATCCCTTCGTGTGCCTGCAAGTTGCCGCGCTACCCGCCCCGGCCGCCCTGGTGCACCCTGGGGAATGTCCCTGGGGCAACCGGGTCGGGGTGGCGCGTTCCTACCTGACACCCGATGCCCAGTGGCACACCATCTGGCGCACCCTGGCGAACCCTGGCGAATAGTCGCTCAGCAACTGACAGGCGGTTACTGTCAAATCAGCCGAGAACCTGGGGGCTTGACGTGAACGGACAACCCAACACCCGCCTGTCGGACCTGTTCGGCCTCGCCGGCTGGTCCAAGGGCGAACTCGCGAGGATGGTCAACCGACAGGCGGCGGCCATGGGCCACCCCCAACTGGCGACCGACACCTCGCGGGTGCGGCGTTGGATCGACATGGGAGAGATCCCGCGCGATCCGGTGCCGAGGGTGCTGGCGGCTCTGTTCACCGAGCATCTCGGCCGTGTCGTGACCATCGAGGACCTCGGTCTGGTCCGGCACGGGCGCGTGGGGAAACGGCAGGGCGGCGGGAATGCGGAACATCCCGACGGAGTGCCGTGGGCGCCCGAGCGAACCGCCGCGGTCCTCACCGAATTCACGGGAATGGACCTCATGCTCAACCGACGCGGCTTGGTGGGCGCGGGTGCCGCGCTCGCCGCAGGATCCGCACTCAGCACGGCCATGCACGACTGGCTCCACACCGATCCGGCCCTCTCGGCCGACGCTCCACAATTCGACGATCCCCTGCACGCCGACCCCGCTGGGTTCGACCGCTACGAGGCCGCCCCCATCGGGTCGCAGGAGATCGAGGAACTGGAGCGCTCGGTCGAGGTGTTCCGGGCCTGGGACGCGGCCCGCGGCGGCGGGCTGCAGCGCAAGGCTGTGGTGGGCCAGCTCAACGAAGTGGGAGGCATGCTCTCCTACCGACACCCTGACCATCTGCAGCGGCGCCTGTGGGGCGTCGCCGCCAACCTCGCCGTCCTCGCGGGCTGGATGTCGCACGACGTCGGCCTGGAGCCCACGGCCCAGAAGTACTTCGTCATCGCCGCCCACGCGGCCCGAGAGGGCGGTGACCGGCCCCGCGCCGGGGAGGCGCTCTCCCGAGCGGCTCGCCAGATGGTGCATCTGGGCCGGCCCGACGACGCACTCGACCTCATGAAGCTCGCCAAGTCCGGTTCCGGCGACGAGGTGCTGCCCCGCACCAAGGCCATGCTCTACACCATCGAGGCCTGGGCACAGGCGTCCATGGGCAAGGGCCAGGCCATGCGGCGCACGCTCGGTCACGCGGAGGACCTGTTCGTCTCCGACCGGGGTGACGTACCTCCGCCCAGCTGGATGCAGTTGTTCGACGAGGCCGACATGCACGGCATGCAGGCGCTGGCCTACCGCACCCTCGCCGAACACGAGCCCGACGCGGCGGCCACCGCGCAACGCCATGCGAAGGAGGCACTGAAGCTGCGCGAATCGGGCCGGGACCGGTCGAAGATCTTCGACCACATCTCACTCGCGTCGGCCTGCTTCATCGCCGACGACCCCGAACAGGCCGACCGTTACGCGCGACTGGCACTGACGTCGATGGGGGCCAACTCCTCCCACCGCACCTGGGACCGGCTGCGCGAGATGTACCGGCTCACCGGGCAGTACTCCAGTTATCCGAAGATCCAAGACCTACGTGAGGAGATCAAACTCGCCCTTCCCAACGGCTCGTTGAAGCCCAGGGGCGGCAACAGTGCGCGGGCGTGAGCGGGCCTGTGCCGGCAATACGGGTTGGTCTCCGAACCGGGGTCGTGGCGTGACCCCGATGGACAGCGCCGTCAGGAGCCGACCCGGGCGATGAGCACGCAGGCATCGTCCTCGCGCTCGGTCTCGCCGAATTCCTCGACAATCATCCGTACACAGTCCTGGGCCGAGCGGGCTCCGTCGAAGCGCGGGGCCAGGTCGAGCAGCCTCTGGACGGCCGCCGTTCGTCCCCCGGTCTCGGCTTCTCCACCACTCTCGGCTTCGCTCGACCGGGGGGACCCCCATCGCCGCGGTACCAGTCCGTCGGTGTGCAGGAGCAGCAGGTCGCCCTTTTCGAGGCTCTCCTCGGCCTGCCCGTAGACGGCACCCGATGTCGCTCCGAGCAGTACGCCGTCGGGTGCTGCCAGTGCGCGCCCCGTCCCGTTGCGGAACAGCAGCGGGGCGGGGTGTCCTGCCTGCGCCCAGCTGAGGGTGTGGGTCTGGGGCCGGTAGCGGCAGCAGACGGCGCTGCCGAGGGCCGGTTGGACGGAGGCGTCGAGCAACTGGTTGAGCCAGGACAGGAGTTGGCCCGGCTGCGTGCCCGTCATGGCCATGCCGCGCAGGGCGCCGAGCAGCATCGCCATGCCCGAGGTCACGGCGACTCCGTGGCCAGTGAGGTCACCGACGCTCAACAGGGTGTCGCCGTCGGGCAGTTCTAGAGCGTCGTACCAGTCGCCGCCGACCAGTGCGCTGTTCGACGAGGGCAGATAGCGGGCGGCGAGATCCAGGGTCTGCGCGCCGCGCTGCGGGAACCGCAGGGAGCCACGCCACGGCGGCAGCACGGCCTCCTGCAGCTGGACTGCGAGCCGGTGCTCGGTCTGCGCGACGTGCCGCTCGCGCTGCAGCGAGTCACGGGTCTCGCTCACCGTCCGCTGGCTGCGGCGCAGTTCGCTGACGTCGCGCAGCACGGCCCACATCGAGGCGGTGCTGCCGTCGGCGTCGAGCACGGGCTCGCCCATCATGTGCACGGTCCGGACCCCGCCGTCGGGGCGCGCTACGCGGAACTCACCGTCGATGGGCTTGGCGTCGATCAGGCAGTCCGTGACCATCGCCGTCAGCATCGGCCGGTCCTCGTCGAGTACCACCGACGGCAGTTCGTCGAGCGTGAGTGGAGGAGCGGCGGGGTCGCGGCCCAGGATCTGATAGAGCTCACCGGACCAACTGGCCTCGTCCGTCAGCAGGTTCCACTCGGCGCTGCCGACCCGGCTCAGCAGCGAGCCGCGCCGGGATGCGGCCGGCACGGCTCGGGCGGCGGGGGCGGCTGCGGGTTGGACGGGCACGGGCGGCGGTCCGTCCCGCAGCTGGGCCAAGTGCTCGTCGAGGTCGTTGAGTTGGTGCATCGCCAGATTGCACAGCGCGCGCTGCCAGCGTCCCTGCGGGTCCTCGCCGTCGACGGGAGCGTCACGCCGTACGGCGTCCACATCGCCGCGCAGCCGCCGCGTCTGCGAGATGAGCGCGTCGACCGTGCCGCGCTGGGGCGGCTGAGCGGCTGAGCGGTCCGCAGAGAGATGGGAGGGCATGACGTACTCCGATGCGGGGACGGTACGACCAAGGCTGACGGAAGGACCGTTACGACTGTTGCACAGCCTGCGACGCGCTGTAAGGGATTTGGCAACACACGATACGGTGGTGCTTCTGGCATATGCCGCAGTCCTCCCGGACCGGACGAGCAGTACCGATTCGATACGCGTCCGGCGTGGTCAAGTCGTAGACGACCTAAGTGACTTGATGGTCCGGCGAGGTGCGCGGGCTCGCTGTTCATCCTCCTGTTCGAGGGGTGTTTGTGCGAAGCCTTCTCGATTACCGGATCCGGCAAACTCGCTCGGGTTCACAGTGAGCGCACGAAGTCCTTCACTTCGGCGTCGTAGAGAGAGGCCGGGTCGATGCCCATCGAGGTGAAGTTGCCCTCGATCTCCAGGCCGACCAGCCCGTGCAGATGGGCCCACAGCATCGTGGCCCGCGCGGCGACCGCCTCCGGCACGTCCTCGAATTCGTGCCGCTTCATCCACTCCCGGAACTGGGCCGCCGGGCCTTCCGGAACCGCCGTGCCCTGCTTCGCGAGGGCGCCCACCACCTCCAGTGCGACCTTCATGGCGGGCTGAGAGGCCTCGACCAGGCTCGTGGACTGTGCGTCGTAGCCCTGAAGCGGTGCCCGGAACAGGAGCCGGTAGCGGTGCGGCTCGGCCAGTGCCCAGGCGCGGTAGGCCCGGACGACCTCGGTGAGACGGGCGACCGGGTCCGTCGTGCCGGCGTCGGCAGCGCTGGAGAGGGCCGACGCCAGGTCCCCGTAGGCGTCGATGACCAGTTCGGTCAGCAGGCTGTCCCGGTTGGTGAAGTAGCGGTAGAGCGCGGGGCCTGTCATGCCCACCTGTTTGGCGATGGCGTTGAGCGACAGTGCCTCGGGGCCGCCCCCGGCCAGTTGTCGCAGTGCCGCGGTCTTGACCTCCTGCCGTACCTGCGCGCGGAAACGGTCGCGCAGGCCGGGCTCGCTCCGGCTCTCTGCCGCCATGTCATCGCCTCTTCGTCTTCTGTGGGTGGCTCTTGACTTACGGAATATAGAGGAGCAAGCTTTAGTTAGAACCTATCACGAACACAAGAATCTATAACGAAGGAGCTCTGACCGTCATGGACACGGAGACCGTGGCCGATGTGATGACCGAAGTCGTCCTCCCGGGTGTCGTGGAGCCGTCCGGCCTCGAGATCCGCGTGCGCCCCGCGCCGGAACCGGCGGCCGGTGAGGTCGTCCTGGCCCTGGAGGCCTCCGGAGTGTCGTTCGCCGAACAGCAGATGCGCCGTGGCAAGTACTACGACCAGCCGCCGTTCCCCTTCGTGCCCGGCTACGACCTGGTCGGCGTCGTGGTCCGGACCGGCGCGGGTGTGGACGCGTCACTGGTCGGCCGGCGCTTCGCCGCGCTGACGAAGGTGGGCGGCTGGGCGAGCCGGGTCGTCCTGCCCGTCACCGATCTCGTCGAGGTCCCCGGCGCGCTGGACCCCGCCGCCGCCGAGACGGTGGTCGTCAACGGCATCACGGCCTGGCAGATGCTGCACCGCATCGCCAAGGTCCGCGCCGGAGGGACCGTGCTGGTGCACGGGGCGAACGGCGGCGTGGGCTCCACCCTGGTCCAGCTGGCCACGCACGCCGGCATCCGCGTGATCGGCACCGCCTCGCCCCGGCATCACGACGCGGTGCGCGCGCTCGGCGCGACTCCCCTCGACTATCGCGCGACCGATCTGCCCGCCAAGGTACGGGAGTTGGCACCGGGCGGTGTCGACGCCGTCTTCGACCACATCGGGGGTGACGGGATCGTCGACTCCTTCGGGCTGCTGGCCCGGGGCGGCACGCTCGTGTCGTACGGCACCGCCGCCACCCGCGACGTCGCCGGATCCTCCAAGCTGCCCGTCCTCAAGCTCATCGGACGGCTGTTCCTCTGGAAGCTCCTGCCCAACGGCCGGCGTACGCACTTCTACAACATCTGGGCCGGCAAACGCCGTCCGTCCGTCTTCCACGACCGCCTGCGCACCGACCTCGGTCGCGTCTTCGCCCTGCTCGCCGACGGCTCCATCACCGCGCAGGTCGCGGCCCGCATCCCGCTCAGTGAGGCCGCGGAAGCCATGCGGCTAGCCGAGTCCGGCACCGTCACCGGCAAGGTCATCCTCGTCCCGGACCCGGACCCGGACCCGGACCCGGACCCGGCCGCGCCCGAAGCCCACTGACATCAGTTCGTTCCGAGATCCATACGCATGCCGAGCGAGCTGACCTTCGGCATCCAGGTGGGGCCATCGTCACCGATGAGTTTCCGGTGGCCCGCCGGCAGGCGCGGGGCAGCTACCACGGCGGGTTTCCCGGGGCTTTGGAGGAGACGATCGGCAACGAGGTCGCGTTCGAGGGAACCGACGCCCACCGGGTGGAGGACGGCCGGTTGGCCGAGTACTGGGCGAACGCGGACAGCCAGTTGCCGGTGCAGCAACTCGGGATACGCGAACTGCCCGGCTCCTGACGGGACACGTGCCGACGGACCGGACGCGGTCGGCAGTCGGTCATGCCGGGCTCCGGGACAGATCTCGCTCGTGCTGTGCCGTGCGGTCGCGCCGGGGGAGCAGGAGCGCCGTACTGCCAGGGGGCGAACCCGAGGCGGCCGAGCATGAGGGTGGCGAGCAGAGGCCCGTTCCGGACGGCCCGACCACGACGACGCCGGGACATGGACGCCGCACTGGGCGCGGTGAACGGCTAGAAGTCGACCGACTCGCCCGGCGGGTCATCTCGGCGCCGACGACCGGCTTTTGGAACAGTGCCGGAGGCCGGGGGAGGTTCGACCGCTGTTCACCCACGCCTCACCGCACCGGTATGGAGCTTGACGATCACCGCGTGCACGCTTGCCCGCGGTGTGCCGCAGGGGCACTCCGGTGACGAGGGCGGACGAATGACACCGATCAGCCGAAGAGGCTTTGTTGGGCTCGGCGCATCCGTTGCGGCAGGTGCCGCGATGGGCGTCGGTTCGCGTCCGGCGGCCGCCGCCGCTGCCGCAGCGACGGCGACGGCGACCGGCACGATCTCGGATGTACAGCACGTCGTGATCCTCATGCAGGAGAACCGCAGCTTCGACCACTACTTCGGCCGCCTCAAGGGCGTCCGCGGCTTCGACGACCGCAGCGGCATCACGCTCTCCGGCGGCAACTCCGTCTTCAACCAGCCCAACGGCAGCGGCAGGCAGTACCCGTGGAAGCTCAGCTCCACGCCCGCCGCGGGCGGCCAGGACGGCGAGACGCTCGCGCAGTGCAACGGCGACCTCCCGCACTCCTGGTCCTCGCAGCACTCCGCCTGGAACAAGGGACGGCTCGACAACTGGGTCTCCGGCGTCGGCAACGTCCGCACGATGGGCTACCTCGACCGCTCCGACATCCCGTTCCACTACGCGCTCGCCGACAACTACACCATCTGCGACGCCTACTTCTGCTCCACGCTCAGCGCCACCGGCCCCAACCGTACGTACCTGTGGAGCGGGAAGGCCGACAGCACCAGCTACGACGGCGGCGACGAGTCCGGACTGACCTGGCAGAACTACGCCGAGGCTCTTCAGACGGCCGGCGTGAGCTGGAAGGTCTACCAGAACGCGCAGGACAACTACGGCGACAACGGCTGCGCCTACTTCAAGAAGTTCGCCGCCGCCAAGGCGGGCGACCCGCTGTACGACCGCGGCATGGCCTCCGTGCCGAAGGTCACCGGCTCCACCCCCGACGACATCGCGGCTGCCATCAAGGCCGACGTCCTCGCGGGCACCCTGCCACAGGTCTCCTGGGTGGTCGCCAACCAGGCCTTCTCGGAGCACCCCTACGCCCCGCCCGGCGACGGCGCGCACTTCGTCGACCTGGTGTACAAGGCGCTCGCCGCCGACTCGAGCGTCTTCAACTCGACCGTGCTGTTCCTCAACTACGACGAGAACGACGGCTTCTTCGACCACGTCCCGCCCCCGGCGCCGCCCGTGGGCACGGCGGGGGAGTTCCTCAACGGCGTTCCCTACGGTCTCGGCTTCCGGGTTCCCATGCTCGTCATCTCGCCGTGGACGCGCGGCGGCTGGGTCTCCTCGGAGGTCTTCGACCACACCTCCGTGCTGCGCTTCCTGGAGACCTGGACCAGCGCCCTCGGCAAGCCCGCCGCCTGCCCCAACATCAGCGCCTGGCGCCGCAAGGTCACCGGCGACCTGACCGGCGTCTTCGACTTCGCGCACCCGGTGTACGGCGCGGCCTCGCTGCCCGCGACCAGCGTCATCGGGTACGCCACCTGCGGTCCCCTGCCCAACCCGGTGCCCACCAACAATGCGCTGCCCACCCAGGAGTCCGGCACCCGGCCGGCCCGCGGGCTGCCGTACCAGCAGGGCGGCCACCTGGACCACCTGGAGTTCGGCGCGAGCGGCAAGATTCTCGCCTGGTTCACCATGGCCAACCAGGGCACGCCCGCGAAGCGCGCCGCGCACTTCTCCATCCACCCCAACGCCTACCGCGACACCACGCCCTGGCAGTACACGGTCGACGCGGGCGGCACCGCCTCCGACTACTTCAACATCGGCTCGGGGTACGGCGACGGGAAGTACGACATCTCGATGGTCGGCCCCAACCGCTTCCTGCGCCGCTTCAAGGGCGACGCGACGAAGGCGGGCAAGTCGGCGGAGGTGAGCACCCGCTACGCGACCGAGCCCGGTACCGGGAAGACGGCCATCTACTTCAAGATGACCAACTCCTCTGCCGCCTCGGTGAAGTTCACCATCACCTCCACCCACTACCGCACTGACGGTCCCTGGACGTACACCGTCGCCGCGGGCGGTTCGACGGAGGACTTCTTCAACGCGGTGGCGTACCAGGACGGTTGGTACGACTTCACGATCACCGTCGACTCCGACTCGAGCTGGTCGCGTCGGTTCACCGGGCACATCGAGACGGGCGTGGCGAGCGTCAGCGGCTGATCCGGTACGACGGCGGCCCCGAGCGCCCGCCGTCGCGGTTCACGCGTACAGGTCCGGGTGCGGGGCGAGTTCGACGGTCACCCGGCCGCCGTTCTCCAGTGCCCGGACCCCCGCCTCGGCGACGGCGGACGCGGCATAGCCGTCCCAGACGCTGGGCCCGGTCACCCGCCCCGCCCGGGTGGCGTCCACCCATGCCTGCACCTCGCGGTCGTAGGCATCGGCGAACCGTACGAGGTAGTCCTGGGCCACCTCCTCGTGCGCGCCGACCGCCGTCGTCACCACCATCGCGTGCGCGTCCCCGATCCGCGCGCTCCCCGACTCGCAGACCGCCTCGCACCGCACCTGATAGCCGAAGCCGCAGTTGACGAAGACCTCGACGTCGACCAGAGCCCCGTCCGCGGTCTCGAACAGCGCGAATTGGGGATCGAGCAGGCCCTCGGGGGCGTTCGAGGACGGTCGCGGACGGAGCACGGACACGGCCGTGAGCTCCTGGCCGAGCAGCCAGCGCGCCGCGTCGATCTCGTGCGAGACGGAGCTGTTGACGAGCATCGCCGAGGTGAAGCCGGGCGGGGACGAGACATTGCGGTGCGTGCAGTGCAGCATCAGCGGACGGCCCAACCGCCCGCTGTCCAGCAGCGACTTGAGACGCTGGTACTCGGCGTCGTACCGGCGCATGAACCCGACCTGCGCCAGCCGCCGGCCGAGCCGCGCCTCGGCCTCCACCACGCGCAGCGCCCCGGCCGACTCCGGGACCATCGGCTTCTCGCACAGCACCGGCAGACCGCGCTCGAACGCCGCGAGCAGCGCCTCCTCGTGCGCGGGCCCGGGGGAGGCGATCAACACCGCCCGGACGCCGGGCGCGTCGAGCGCCGCCGACACCTCGGTGTGGACCGAGGCACCGTCGATGCCGGCCACGGCATCCTTGGCCCGGCCGGTGTCGGGGTCCGCCACCGCGGCGACCCTCGCACCACTTACCACCTGGTCGATTCGCCGTATGTGGTCGGCACCCATGTGTCCGGCGCCCAGGACCGCCACACCCAACAGCTCACTCACGCGCTCCGCACCTTTCCGCCGACACCTCGGTCCCCGTGTGCCGATTGTCGGCCGAAAAGATCAGTAACGCAGTACCCCGGCGATGCCTTTCGCATCCCCGAGGCTGCCGTCGGGGACGAAGCGGACCTCGGCGCCCGTGTCCAGGCAGCGCTCGACAATCTCGTCCACAATGTCCTCGCGGGCGTCCAGGTCACCGCTCTCGGCCGGGACCAGATGGTCGCCGCCGTCGTCGCGGACCGTCACGCGGTAATTCTCCTCGACCGCGAGGAGCCCGATGCGACCGTCGGAGGCGTTCTGCCAGACCTCGTCGACACCTGCGGCGAACGCCTTGCGGCCACGAGCCGTCTCCAGCTCACGGCTCACCGTGTCGATGCTCTTGCGCTCCTCGGCGGCGATCATCGGTCGGACCGCCTGCCACACGGCGTTGGGGGTGCCGTGCGCGAGACCGCCGTGCGGCACGTGGACGGCGTCCTTGGTGACGGTGCCGACCTCGTCGAGCAGCGAGAGCGCGGCCTGCTCGCCCGTGATGTACAGCGGCCGCGGTTGCTCGCGCAGGAGCGCGGCCAGGGCGGTGTCCGCGTCGCGCAGGAAGTGGCGGGTGCCCTCGTCGCGGAAGGTGCTCGGCATGTCGCCGATCTGCTCCTGGCGCTCCGCGTCGAAATTCTCGCGGTCCCTGGTCAGTGGGAAGCCACCCGATTGGTCCTCGACGACATGACCGGCGCCACCGTTCCACAGCGTGACCCGGTCGGGCGAGACCGCGAGGACCCAGAACGGGCGCTCGGAAGCCTGCGCGGCGACGAGGTTGCGGGTCAGGAAGGTGTCCGAGAGCACCACGCGCTCGGGCACGGTGCGGGCCAGTGACCAGACCTGGTGCTCACCCGGCGCCGCGAAGATCGCCAGGCCGTCCTCGGCGTGCGCCAGATCGACCTCGGCCAGGGCCCGCTCGAGCTGCTCGACGACATCAGTGCGCCGTTCGCGGGTGACCGAGGGGTCGGCCTCCAGCTGCTTCTTGGCCTCGGCCACGACATTGCGGAGCCGGACCGGATCCTGTGCGTTGTCGGGTTCGCGGCGGTGCGTCGGCGTCAGCACGGACACCGCCGGGTAGGGCCGCGGCCTGCGCAGCTCGGTGAGGGTCGCGGGGCTGAGTGCGTGCTCCATATCAGCACCATAGGACCGATTCGCCTATCAGGCATTTGGGGCAATTGATTGTTAGTGTCACTCGGGTCGCCAGAAGACGTTTTCCCGCATCGTGGTCGCCGTGCGACGACGCCTGTCTCCGCAGGACGCCCATGACGCAGGCCGACACGGAAACCCAGGCGCCGCCGGCTGCCAAGCGCTGGCCCGCCCGGCACGACGAGACGCTCCTGATGAAGGCGATCTACACCTTCCATCCGGACTTCGCGGGCTGCACCGTGTGGTGGAGTGACCCCGAACTGGACTGGGGCCAGGCCACATTCGAAGGCGGCGACATCATGCCGGTGGGCAACGGGGTCGTGCTCATGGGCATGAGCGAGCGCACCTCACGCCAGGCCATCACACAGGTCGCGGCCGCGCTGTTCCGGAACGGGGCGGCCGAGCACGTCATCATCGCGGGCATGCCGAAGCTGGGCTCCGCGATGCACCTCGACACCGTCTTCACCTTCGCCGATCGCGACCTGGTCACGCTCTACCCGACCAGCATGGACGGGGTCCACACCTTCTCCCTCCGCCCGAGGGACAAGGCACCCAGGCATCGAACTCACCGACGAAGGCTCGCGGCCCTTCACCGACGTCGTCGCCAAGGCGCTCGGCCTCTCCGAGCTGCGGGTCGTCGAGACCGGCGGCGACGTGTACGCCTCCGAGCGGCAGCAGTGGGACAGCGGCAACAACGCCGTCGCCCTGGAACCGGGCGTGGTGTTCACCTACGACCGCAACACCCAGACCAACACCCTGCTGCGGAAGGCCGGGATCGAGGTCATCACGATCGTCGGCGCCGAGCTCGGGCGGGGGCAGGGGCGGCGGCCACTGCATGACCTGCCCCATCGTGCGCGACCCCGTCGACTTCTGACCCTCAGAAGGCGTCCGCATCTGCTGCGGCCCAGTCCGTGTCCCAGGAGGCGGGCGGCTCCTGGAGCAGGACCCCGGGCGCGAGCCACTCGTAGAGCTCCGCGTACGACCGCACAGTCGTCGGGTCCGCACGCCGGAGCAGTTGGTGAGGCCCGAGCTCGCCCGGATCCCGTACCCCCATGGCGGCCATGATCCGGCTCGCGCTGCGCACGGTCGCCCGCTGGTAGCGGTGGACGCGCTCGGACTTGTCGGCCACGTCCAGGGCGCGGACCCGGCGCGGGTCCTGCGTCGTGACGCCCACGGGGCATCTGTTCGTGTGGCAGCGCCGGGCCTGGAGGCAGCCCAAGGCGAACATCATCGCGCGGGCCGCGTTCGTGTAGTCCGCGCCCTGCGCCAGCCGTTTGACGATGTCCGAACCGATGGCGACCTTGCCGCTCGCGCCGATCCGCACCCGGTCGCGCAGCCCCGTACCGACCAGCGCGTTGTGCACCGTGATCAGCCCCTCGGTGAGCGGCGTGCCGAGGCTGCCGGCGAACTCCGGCGGCGCGGCTCCGGTGCCGCCCTCCGATCCGTCGACCACGATGAAGTCGGGCGTGACACCCTCGGCGAGCATCGCCTTGCAGACCGCGAGAAACTGGCGGCGCGAGCCGACGCAGAGCTTGAAACCGGTCGGCTTTCCGCCCGCCAACTCCCGCATACGGGCGAGAAAGCGCACCATTTCACGTGGCGTCGAGAACACCTGGTGGTACGGCGGTGAGATCACCGTCCTGCCCTCCGGGACGTCGCGCTCCCGGGCGATCTCGGCGTTCACCTTGGCGCCGGGCAGCACTCCGCCGAAGCCGGCCCCCGCTCCCTGGGAAAGCTTCAGCGACACGCACTTGACCTCCGGCAGCGCGGCCTTGTCCGCGAACTCCCGTGCGTCGAAGCCCCCTTGGGGAGTGCGGCAGCCGAAGTACCCCGTGCCGATCTCCCAGATCAGATCGCCGCCGCCCCGCAAGTGGTACTCCGACAGGCCGCCCTCGCCGGTGTCCTGCGCGAAACCGCCCAGCGCCGCACCCCTGTTGAGCGCCAGGATTGCGTTCGAGGACAGCGCCCCGAAGCTCATCGCGGAGACGTTGAGCAGGGCCATGTCGTACGGCTGGGTGCAGTCGGGACCTCCGACGCGGACCACGGGCGGCTCCTGAGGCACCTCGACCGGAAGCATCGACGGTTGCAGGAACTCGTACCCGTCCTGGTACAGGTCCCGCTCGGTGCCGAACGGCTCGTCGTCCTCGACGCCCTTGGCGCGCTCGTACACGATGCCGCGCACTTCACGGTCGTATGGGCGCCCGTCGTCATTGCGCTCCACGAAGTACTGCCGCAGCTTCGGGCGCAGGGCCTCGATGAGGAAGCGGAGGTGGCCGAGCAGCGGATAGTTCCGCAGCATCGAGTGGCGGCGCTGCCCCAGGTCCCAGACGCCGAGCACGGTCAGCGCCAGCAGGAGACCCGCAGCGAACCACCACCAAGGCGAGACGGCGCGCACCAGGACCAGCGCCCCGGCGGCGCCGAGGGCGACGAGCAGCAGCGAGAGCATCCGGCGCACACCATGAGTCAAACCCATGGGGAGGAAATGGGCGAAAGAGAGCATTCCGCTCGGACTCCCCGGGATGTTTGGGGAAGTCTTTGCTCATGGCCGATTCCCGTGCGGGACGGCCGGGTGCAGGCCGAATCCGCGAGTCCGGCAGTGGCAAAGCGCGGCCAAAAAAGTGGGGGTGGCTGGGCCGATTGGATTACGGACGTGTTGACGGCTCTGTGTACATGAAACAGCCTCGTCATATAGCTGCTGAATACAACTGGTTTTGCGTAAGCGGTCGTACATCCCGGAAACCGCAGGTCGGCGCCGCGCTCCACGCGAACCGGACGCAGGAGGTAACGCATGTGCGGCATCACCGGATGGGTCTCCTTCGACCGCGACCTGCGCGCCGAGACCGGCACATTGGATGCAATGGCCGAGACGATGTCCTGCCGGGGACCCGACGACCGGGGCACCTGGGTCGACGGTCCCGCCGCCCTCGGACACCGCAGGCTCGCCATCATCGATCTGCCCGGCGGGCGCCAGCCGATGACCGCCGAGACGCCGGACGGCACGGTCGCGCTCGTCTACTCGGGGGAGACCTACAACTTCACCGAGCTGCGCCGCGAGCTGTCCGACCGCGGGCACCGCTTCTCCACCGACTCCGACACCGAGGTCGTCCTGCGCGGCTATCTCGAATGGGGCGAGCAGCTCCCCGGGCGGCTCAACGGCATGTACGCGTTCGCCGTCTGGGACGGCCGCCACGACAAACTGGTGATGATCCGCGACCGCATGGGCATCAAGCCCTTCTACTACTACCCGACGCCCGACGGTGTCCTGTTCGGTTCCGAGCCCAAGGCGATCCTGGCCAACCCGCTGGTCCGCCCCCGGGTCCGCCTCGACGGCCTGCGAGAGCTGTTCGCCCTGGTCAAGACGCCCCGGCACGCCGTGTGGGACGGCATGCACGAGGTCGAGCCCGGCACCGTCGTCACCGTCGACCGCATCGGACTGCGCCGCGATGTCTACTGGCAACTGGAGACCCGGCCGCACACCGACGACCGCGACACCTCCATCGCCACCGTCCGCTCGCTCCTCGAGGACATCGTCCGCCGCCAGCTCGTCGCCGACGTGCCGCGCTGCACCCTGCTCTCCGGAGGCCTCGACTCCTCCGCCATGACCGCACTCGCGGCCCGGCAGCTCGCCGAGCACGGCGAGAAGGTCCGCAGCTTCGCCGTCGACTTCGTCGGCCAGGCCGACCACTTCGTCGCCGACGAACTGCGCGGTACGCCCGACACGCCCTTCGTGCACGATGTGGCCCGCGCCTCCGGCACCGACCACCAGGACATCGTCCTCGACTCGCACGCCCTCGCCGATCCGGACGTACGGGCGAAGATGATCCGCGCTCGTGACCTCCCCATGGGCTTCGGCGACATGGACGCCTCGCTCTACCTGTTGTTCCGGGCCATCCGCGAGCACTCCACGGTCGCGCTCTCCGGGGAGTCGGCGGACGAGGTCTTCGGCGGCTACCTGCAGTTCTTCGACGAGGAGGCCCGCCGCGCCGACACCTTCCCCTGGCTCGTCCGCTTCGGACAGCACTTCGGCGAAGACGCCGAGGTACTGCGACCGGACGTCGCCAAGGCGCTGGATCTGGAGTCGTACATCGCCGAGGGCTACCGTACGGCCGTCGCCGGCGTCCAGCGCCTCGACGGCGAGAGCGACTTCGAGTACCGCATGCGCCGCATCTGCCACCTCCACCTCACCCGCTTCGTACGGATCCTGCTCGACCGCAAGGACCGCGCGAGCATGGCCGTCGGCCTGGAAGTCCGGGTGCCGTTCTGCGACCACCGGCTCGTCGAGTACGTCTACAACACGCCCTGGTCCCTGAAGTCCTTCGACGGCCGGGAGAAGAGCCTGCTGCGGGAGGCGACCGCGGACCTGATCCCGAAGTCCGTGTACGACAGGGTCAAGAGCCCCTATCCGTCCACTCAGGACCCCAAGTACGCGGTCGCCCTCCAGGAGCACGTCAAGGACCTGCTGGCCCGCCCCTCGCACCCGGTCTTCGACCTCGTCGACCGCGAAAGGGTCCGCCGGGCCGCACACCGCGACACCCCGCAGATCACGCAGGCGTCGCGGCGCGGCCTCGAACGGACCCTCGATCTGGCGCTCTGGATGGAGATGTACGCCCCGGAGGTGTCGCTCAGCTGAGCCCGAGCGCCTTGTCCGCGGCGGCCACGGACGGCTTCCACCACGTCGTCACCGGCTCCCACACGAGGACGGTGTCACCGGCGCCCAGCTCCTTCGCGGTGAAGGACCGTCCGGCATACGCGGGGTTCGCGGAGACCCCGATGGAGTCCACCCGGCGGGCCTCCGGGTCGGCCGGGTCGGCGATCGTCCGCACGGCCGCGTACGCCGTCCTACCCGCGCTGATGCGGTAGGGCCCGCTCTCCCCGGCGGGAGTCGGCAGGGCGGCGCCGTCGAGGTCGCCGAAGGTGACGGTGGGGATGCGGTCGACGGTGCAGGCGCGCGTGGAGCGGTTGGTGACGCTGATGTGCACGACAGTGGGGTCCGCGGACTGCTCGGCCCGCAGCTTGAGCGCCTTCTCCGCGCATTTCGCGGGCTGAGCGGCCTTCGCGGCCCCGGTGGCGGCCTGCGCGCTCTGCGGTGCGGCCGAGCCGCTCTGCGGTACGGCCAGGAGCAGCGCGGTGGCGGCGGTCGAAAGGACGAGAACGGTTCGGATGCGCATCGTTGGAGTTCCCCCTGGCGTGGTCACCTGCGGATACGGCGTGCCCGGTCGCGGCGACGCCTGCTCAGTGTGACGGCCGGGGTGCACAAGGGGTTGTAGCCGAGTTGTCCGTGTTACGCGGTTGTGGCTCTTCCCGGCCCGCGTACCCGGGTTCAGTCGTCGGATTCGGGCCCGCACGAGCTGCCGCTGTCCGGCAGGGACCCGTACAGCAGGAAGTCGTCGACCTTCTGGTGCACGCACTTGGAGGACGTGTAGCCGGTGTGCCCCTCGCCCTTGTTGTCGAGCACGACGGCCGACGAGCCGAGCCGCTTGGCGGTCTCCAGCGTCCAGCGGTACGGGGTCGCGGGGTCGCCGCGGGTGCCGACGAGCAGCATCTTCGAGGTGTGGACGTCGTGCACCTTGTCACGGATGTAGTCGGTGCCCTTGGGACGCCCGTAGCACAGCAGCACCTGGGTGAGCCGGAACTGCCCGAAGACGGGGGACGCCTCTTCGTACGAGGCGCGGAGCTTGTCGATGTCCTTGGTGACCTGCTCCGCGGTGGGCCGGTCGGGGTCGTCCGCGCAGTTGATCGCCATCAGAGCGGCGGGAAGGTTGTCGACGGGGATGTCCTGTTCGTCGACGAGGCCGCCGTCGTGTCGGGCAGCCGCGGCGGCGCCCGGGAAGGCGACGCCTCCCGACAGCTGCGAGAGTCCGCGGGTGTCGCCGTCCTGGACGAGTTGGCTGAGGGCCCGCTCGAGGGTGGGCCAGTACTCCTTGCTGTACATCGCCTGGCTGAGGGCGCCCACGAGATCCTGGCCGGAGAACTGCTGGCCGAGGCCCGTTGGGACCGGGTCCTTGTCGAGCGAGTGGACGAGCTGGACGACCTGCTGTCGCGCGCTGCGCGGATCCTGCCCGAACGGACAGTCCACGTCCTTCGTGCACCAGGTGAGGAAGTCCTCAAGGGCGGTCTGCTGTCCCTCGGCGCTCACCAGGCCCTGTTCGGACAGCGGTTCGGTGAGTGTGTCCACTCCGTCGAACACCAGCCTGCCGACCTTCTTGGGGAATTGGGACGCGTACACCGCGCCCAGCCGCGTCCCGTACGAGAAGCCGAGGTAGTTGAGCGTCTTGTCGCCGAGTGCCTGGCGCATGACGTCCAAGTCCCGGGAGGCGTTGACCGTGCCTATGTGCGGCAGTACGGGACCGGAGTGCTTGGCGCACAGCTCGGCTGCCTTCTTCACGATCTTGAGGGCGGCCTGCGGATCACTGCTGTCGGCGGTGGTGTCGACCGCTTCGGAGGCCTCGTCGGCGCCCTCGCCGCAGCTGACGGGTGAGGACCGCCCGACGCCGCGGGGGTCGAAGGTCACCACGTCGTAGCCGTTCGTCAGGCCCATGAAGTCCTTGCCCGAGAGGGCGAGCTGGCTGATCCCCGCGACTCCGGGGCCGCCGAAGTTCAGCAGCACGGAACCCCTCGACTTGCCCGTGGCCCGATAACGGGCCAGCGCCACGTCGAGCGTCCCGGCACCCGGGCGCGCGTAGTCCAGCGGGACGGTCACCTTGCCGCATTGCAGGTCCTTGGGCAACCCGTCGCCCTTGCACGCCGACCACGAGATCTTCTGGCGGTAGAAACGGGACAGATCCGGGCCGTCGGCGGCCTTCGCCACCGCGGGCACCCCGGCCGCCAGCAGGGCCAGGGTCACGGTCGCGGCTCCGGCGAACGCGCAGCGTTGGTGCACGGACAGCATGCATGCCTCCAGGGACCCCCGGCGGTGGACCGGCGATGCCCCCTCGCTCACGATAAGCGCGGGTCCGGGGCCACGCCTCTGGGCGAGCGGAACGGGCCGACGTGCCTTGCCGTGCGCGCCGCACGACGGTCCGTTCCGCTCGCACACCCCGCGTGCCAGTTCGAAAACCGCGACGCTCGATGGAGTGAAAGACCGATAAGCCATAACTCGGATGGTGCTTCCGCGTTTTACGCCATGCGGGCGAGTGCTCGCGACCATGTCTGGAAGGCAGGGAACCTATGAAACGGGTTACCCGAAATGGTTTGATCGCCGCTGCCGCCGCCTCGGGCGCGCTGGCCGTGACCATGCCGGCGCACGCCGACTCCGGGGCGGACGGCACCGCGGCAGGTTCGCCCGGGCTGATCTCCGGAAACACCATCCAGCTCCCGGTGCACGTTCCCGTGAACGTGTGCGGGAACACCGTGAACGTGGCCGGGCTGCTCAATCCGGCCGCGGGCAACAGGTGCGCCAACGAGAGCGACGGCGGTGGGGCCGGGCAGCCCGGCAGGACGCACGGCGGTGCCGTCGCGCACGGCAGCGGAAAGGATTCGCCGGGTGTGCTCTCGGGCAATGACGTACAGCTTCCGGTGCATGTGCCGGTGAATGTCAGCGGCAACTCCGTGACGGTGGGCGGTCTCGGCAACGCGGCCACCGGCAATGAGTCCACGAACACCTCCGGACCCGCCCCCAAGCCGTCCGCGCCGCCCAAGGCGCACCCGCGTCCCCAGGCGCCCCGGCACACCCCGCAGCAGCCCGTCGCCTCCCTCGCCCACACCGGCGCGGACCAGACGGTGCCCGCGATCGCCGGGAGCGCGGCCCTGCTCCTGGGCGGGGCCGTCCTGTACCGGCGGTTCCGGCCCGCCGCGGTGCGCTGATCCACGGCCCACCGAGGACGGAAGGACCCACCGGGCCGATGACCGGTGGGCCCTCCTCGGCTCCCTCACCCGGCGGCGTTCAGCAGATCGAGAGCGCTCTGCTGCCGGGCCGCGTCGATCCCGTCCAGGGGGCCTGACCAGCGCAGACCGTACTGATCGAGGGCGTTGCGGTCCCCGCCGTACGCGGCGTCGGCCTGCCTCCTCAGATACGCGGTGTACGGATGGTCGGGCAGGGCGGAATTGAGCTTGCCGAGGCCGCGCACATGGGCGCCCTTGAAGGACGGGCCGTCCGCTCCGCAGTCCCCGCTCTCGCAGGGGTCCCGCAGAATGCCGTCCGCGGTGTTGAGCGCCGACGAGGTGGTGGCCGCGTCGGCGATCTGCCGCGCCGTGGTGAGCGGCGCGTTGTCGCCGGTCGCACGGTTCAGCTCGGTGAGCGCTCCGAGGAGTACGCCCTGGTTGTACGACCACACGGTGCCGCCGTTGTTCCGACAAGTCGACAGGCTGATGCCGTCGTTCACCAGGTGCGCGGAGTTCACCATGCCCGTCGACTGGAACCAGGACCAGCCGGCCCGGGCGCGCGCGAGGTAGCCGCCGTCGCCGGGGATGTGGTTGTGCAGCGCAGCGTTGAGCTGGATGTAGAGCGAGTTGGCGATCGCGTTCTTGTACGTCCTCGCGGTGCTCCACCACACCCCGCCGCCGCACGTGGTGTCCCAGTACGCGGCCATGTGGTCGGCGTCGGCCCGGGCGGTGTCGAGGTAGCGGCTGTCGCCGGTCAGGTCGTACGCCGCCACCCAGGCGAGTCCCCACCAGCCGGTGTCGTCGATGTAGTCATTGCGGAACTGCCCGCCCTGCGCGCCCAGTTGGCGATCGTAGGTGGTGGCGACGGCGTACCGGTAGCTGCCCATGCCGGTGACCCGGATGTTGTCGATCAGGGCGGTGAGCGCGTTGGCCGAGTTCCACCAACCGGTCGTGGCGAACAGGCCGGTGGAGTTGTCGTAGAACATCATCTGGGCCGTCGCGGCGGCCGTCCGCCGCTCGCCTGCGTTCCATGTCGTACGCGCCCACGCGGTGCACGCGATGTCGCCGCGGTCGCCGGCCTTGCCGCAGGCGCGCAGGGCGCCGACACCGTGGCTGTTCCAGTCGTCGACGTTGTACATGAGGGTGCGCCAACCCCGTTGCCCCGCGGGCACGGTGGTGTCGCCGAGGCGGCTGCCCGAACTCCAGGTGCGGCCGCCGTCGAAGGAACGGTCGAGCCACACCTCGTCTCCGGGGCTGCCGTTGTCCAGCGATGCCCAGCCCATCGCGTCCGTGTCGTCGAAGTGGAGGGTGAAGGAGCGCGAGAAGAGAGTGGTGGAGACCGGGGCGCGGTCCTGCGGGGAGAGGGCGGGGTCGCGGGCGTCGCAGTACTTGTTGCAGATGGTCGCCGTGGGTGCAGCCGCGGATGGCTGGGGGAGGGCGAACCCTGCGGAGACGGCGAGGACGAGGGGTAGGGCTCTTCGCAGACAGCGCGACAAGGGAGACAACGTTGTCATCGTCGGTCGACCTCTGATCGAGAGGGGGAGTGAGAGCGCTCTCGGAAGCTAGCTGCGTGACGCGTCCGCGTCAATGTCATCGCGCAGGATGCTGTACCGCACGCCGTCGCGCCACCGCCCGTCGCGGAACACGACGCTGCGCAGCACGCCCTCGCGGGTGAATCCGGCCTTCTCCAGGGCACGTTGCTCGGCGATGTTGTCCGACTCGGTGTCGGCCTCGATGCGCATCACGAGCGTGTGGGCGAAGAGGTATCGGACCAGTTGCCGCTGCGCTTCGGTCCCCACGCCCTTGCCGCGCGCCTCCGGCAGCAGACCGATCCCCATGTTCCAGTAGTGCGTGGTCCGGCTGGAGACGATTTTCCGCCAGGCGACGAACCCCAGCCGCTGGTCGTCCCGCACGACCATCAGCTGGCCCGAGTCCTCGGTGATCAGACCGGTCTCCGCCCACTGACGCCGCCAGCGCCGGATGTCCCACCAGCCGAACCACTGGAAGGGTTCGGCTGTCCGCGGCTCAAGCAGGAACCGTTCCATGACGGGCAGGTCGTCTTCGGCCACCGGGCGCAAGGTCACGCGTTCGACGCTCATGAAGGGCAACCCTAGGCCGGACGGGCGGTGGGCGGCGCTGGAAGCGGGATCCGCTCGGGGATGCGGGAGATCCTGGCCAAATCCCCTCCCGCGCCCGGTGATCGCCGCTGCGAACGGGGTGAAGATCGGGAAGGATGCTGCGGGTGCGACCGACCACCCACCACCGCGACCCCGTTTGGAATGGAGCGCCCACATGACCTCTCCGGGACCTGAAGACCTCGTCGTCTCTCGCGCCTCGCTCGACGACTGGAAGGTGGTCGGCGGATGGGCGGCGGACGAGGGATGGAATCCCGGGCTGTCCGACAGCGCGAGCTTCTTCGCCCAGGATCCCGAGGGCTTCTTCATCGGCCGGATCGGCAAAGAACCCGTCTCGGCCGTCTCGGTGGTCAACTACGGCGCCGACTACGCCTTCCTGGGTTTCTACCTCGTACGCCCAGACCTCCGCGGCCGCGGCTACGGCATCACCACCTGGAAGACGGCCCTCGCCCACGCCGGCGGCCGCACCGTCGGCCTCGACGGGGTGGTCGCGCAGCAGGACAACTACCGCCAGTCCGGCTTCGAACTCGCCTACCGCACCGTCCGTTTCGGTGGAGTCGCCCCAATGGGGGAAGCGCCGCCGGGGGTCAGGCCCGCCGAGGAGGCGGACCTCGCGGCGATCATGGCGTACGACAGCGCCTGCTATCCCGCCGACCGCACGCGCTTCCTGGAACGGTGGCTGACCGGGCCGGGCCACCGCACCTTCGTCCGTCTCGCCGACGACGGGCACCTCACTGGCTACGCCGTGATCCGCCCGGCCCGCGACTCCCTGCGCGTCGGACCGCTGTTCGCCGACACCGCCGAGGACGCCCGGGCGCTGTTCGCCCAGCTGTCCGCCGACGCCGCCGGAAGCGAGCTCGCCATCGACGTCCCCGAGACGAACACCGCGGGCATCGCCCTTGTCGAGGAACTCGGCCTCGCCCCCTCCTTCGAAACGGCGCGTATGTACACGGGCCCGATCAGGCCGTTCGCCCAGGAACGCGTCTTCGGCGTCACGACGCTGGAGCTCGGCTAGGCGGTTCGTCGTGGGTCCGCGCCGCGGTGCGACAGGGAGACACACGCCACATTCGTCCATGTCACATCTCGTCGAGCTGTCCCGTCATAGAGACGTATCCGCCAACAACGACACAGGAGTGCACCATGGAAGCCCGGTTGAACCTCTTCGCCAGCCCGGTCGCAGCCAAGTTCGGGAAGCACATCATCTCTGCGGGCAAGGTGCTCGCGGACTCGACGCTGCCGGTCGTGACCCAGGAGCTGGTGAAGCTGCGCGCCAGTCAGATCAATGGCTGCGGTTTCTGCACCGACATGCACAGCAAGGACGCCGCGCACGCCGGGGAGACCTCGGTGCGCCTCAACCTGGTCGCGGCGTGGCGGGAGGCCACGGTGTTCACCGAGGCTGAGCGCGCTGCCCTGGAGCTGACGGAGCAGGGCACCCGCATCGCCGATGCGGCCGGTGGGGTAACGGACGAGGCCTGGGCGAACGCCGCCAAGCACTACGACGAGGAGCAGCTCGCCGCCCTGGTGTGCGCCATCGCCCTCATCAACACCTTCAACCGCCTGAATGTGATCGTTCAGCAGCCTGCGGGCGACTACCAGCCCGGCCAGTTCGGATGACTGCGGATAACTTCGGATAACGAGGGCCAGCAGGCCGGGGTCGCCGGCGCCAGTTGGCGCCGGCGGTGGCACACGCCCCGGGCCCCGCTTGCCAGGGCCCGGGGCGTTGTGCTGGTCCGCACGGCGGTCCGACTGATCCCAAGGCGTCGGCCGGGGCGGGTTCGTGTGGGTGATCGGGGGGACCGGAGGATCCGGGGCGTCACCGCGCCGGCGGGCCGGACCCCGCGGCGGAGCGCCGTGCGCGGAAGGCGTGACGGCGCCCCACGGCCACCACGGTCAGCGCGGCCGCGATCAGCGGGAGCGACGTCCAGGGGAGTGCTCCCGCGCCCGAACGCTCCAGGACGAGCCCGCCGGTGAGGGAACCGGCCGCGATGCCCGCGTTGTACACGGTGGTCTGCAGCGACGTGGCCACGTCCGCGTCGGCCGGGCCCGGCCGACGCGCCCTCCGAGGAGAGCCATGAAGATCGGTGAACTGCCGCGCCGCACCGGCGTCCCGACCCGGATGCTCCGCTATTACGAGGAGCAGGGCCTGCTCCACCCCGAGCGGGCCGACAACGGCTATCGCGCGTACGGCGATTCGGCCGTCCCGTGTGTGCGGCAGATCCGGGGGCTGCTGGACTCCGGACTCACCACCGAGATCATCCGCGCCATTCTGCCGTTCCTGTCCGACCCGGGGAAGATTCATCTCCACCCCGAGTGCCTGACCCCGGAGACCGCCGCGCTGCTGCGCGGCGAGATCGACCGCATCCAGGCCCGTATCGACTGTCTGGCCCGCAACCGGGACGCGTTGCGGGACTATCTTGCGGCGGTTCAGCCGGACCTCGTCAGCTGGCCAGCTCTCGCGCGCGTGCCGCGGCCTCGCGCACCGACCCGCGGTACAGGGGACCGTGACCCGGGAGCAGGACATCTGCCGCGAGGTCTTCGATGCGTCCGAGCGACGCGAGGGCCTCGTCGCGATCCGCGTCGAACATCGTCGGCAGCAGCTGCGGACCACGTACACGTGAGGTCGGGTGACCGCTGACCAGGGCGTCACCGGAGATCACGATTCCGGCGTCGGGCAGATGATAGACGCAGTGCCCCGCGGTGTGGCCCGGCGTGTGCACCGGAAGCGGACGGCCGGGCAGGTCGAGCGGCCCTTCCTTGGGAAACGCCTCGGGCCGGGTCATGTGGACGTCCGCGGTCCCGCCCGACCGGAGGGCGTGCACCGCCCACGGCAGCACGCCGGGACGCCACGCCTGGCGCATCACCTGCCCCACACTGACCTGCTGGAGGAACTCGCGGCGCGCGTGCGGCAGTTCCGCCTCGTGCAGGTGGACCGGGATGTCGTAGGTGGCGCTGAGGTACTCGGCGGAGCCCAGATGGTCGTTGTGCGCGTGGGTGATGAGCACGGCGCTGACGGCCTCGGGCGCGTGGCCGAGCGCTTCCAGTGACGCGAGGAGTTCCTGGCGGTCCCCGGGATACCCCGTGTCGATCAGGGTGACGGCGTCGCCGTCGGTCAGGACGACCCAGTTGGTGTTGCTGCCGTGGACCAGATGAACTCCGGCGGCCGCCTCAACGATCGCATCCTCGCGCATGACCATCCCGACGCTTGAGATCTGTTCGCGGCCGAAGGGGGCCGCGTCAGGGCGAAGGTATCGCGAGCGCCCGGGCGTGCCTCCGCCACCCTCACGGACACGGGGACCTCCGGTGGCCGAAGGTGAACGGCCCGTTCCGGCAAGGGACTTGACGCGGAACGGACAAGACCGCTCCCATATGGCGAGTCTCGTTGACTTTTGTTCGAGTCTGCGAACAAACCGCTCAAGGGAGAGCCGCATGTCCCCTATTTCGAACACGCCGTGTCTCGCGCGCCTCTTGAGACGCGCAGGCATCCAGTGCGCCGTCCTGCTGCTCGCCGTCGCCGGACTGGCCGGACTCGGACGCTCGGCCGCGCCGCTCACGGCCGAGCCCTCAGCCGTCAGCACCAACCAGATCGGCGTCACCCCCGCGCCGATGGGCTGGGCATCCTGGAACAGCTTCGCCAGCGCCATCGACTACGACACCATCAAGGCCCAGGCCGACGCCCTCGTCTCGTCCGGCATGGCCGCCGCCGGCTACAAGTACGTCAACATCGACGAGGGCTGGTGGCTCGGCACCCGCGACAGCGGCGGCAACATCACCGTGGACACCGCCAAGTGGCCCGGCGGCATGAAGGCCATCGCCGACTACATTCACAGCAAGGGTCTCAAGGCCGGGATCTACACCGACGCGGGCAAGAACGGCTGCGGCTACTACTACCCGACTCCCGAAGGAACGCCCGCCGCCCCCAACACCGGGATGGAGGGCCACAACCAGCAGGACCTGGAGACCTTCCAGAACTGGGGCTTCGACTACGTCAAGATCGACTGGTGCGGCGGGGACGCCGAGGGCCTGAACCAGGAGACGACGTACAAGGCGATCCGTGACGCCAACGCCGCCGCCACCGCCGTCACGGGACGCTCGCTCGTCCTCTCCCTGTGCGAGTGGGGCACCGGCAAGCCCTGGAACTGGGCCGCCGGCGTCGGGGCCATCTGGCGGACGAGCACCGACATCGTCTATTGGCCGAACAACCCCACGATGTCCAACATCCTGGCCAACTTCGACAAGTCCCTTCACCCCGCCGCCCAGCACACCGGCTACTACAACGACCCGGACATGCTGACCGTCGGCATGAGCGGTCTGAGCACCGCCCAGAACCGCACCCACATGGGCCTGTGGGCGATCTCCGGCGCACCTCTGCTCGCGGGCAACAACCTTGCCACCATGAGCTCGTCGACCGCCTCGATCCTCACCAACTCCGAGGTCATCGCCATCGACCAGGACACGCGCGGCCTGCAAGGCGTGAAGGTCGCCGAGGACAGCACCGGACTGCAGGTCTACAGCAAGATCCTCTCCGGCACCGGAAAACGCGCGGTCCTGCTGCTGAACCGTACGTCCGCCGCGGCCGACATCACCGCCCGCTGGCAGGACATGGGCCTGACCACAGCGTCCGCCACCGTGCGCAACGTGTGGTCGGCGTCCAACGTCGGCTCATACGCGACGAGTTACACCACCAGCGTGCCCGCAGGGGAGGCCGTCCTGCTCACCGTCTCCGGCACGGAGGGTTCCGGGACCACGTACGAGGACACGACCATGGCCACGACGCCGACGTTCACCGGCGTCACGACGGCCGGCGCGGGTACGAAACTGATCGACATCAGCTACGCCAACGGGGGCGCCGCGGTCCGTAAGGCGACCCTGCAGGTCAACGGCCAGTACACACAGACGCTCGCCTTCCCGCCCACCGGGTCGTCGACCACGTACCGCACCGTCTCCGTCCTCGCCCATCTGGCGAAGGGCTCGAACACGCTCACCTTCGCCGCGTCCGGCACCGCGCCCGACATCGACGCCGTGGCCGTCCGCGCCATCCCCGGCACCAACGGCACGGCGATCGTCGGCACGGGGTCCGGCCGCTGCCTGGACTTCTTCCAGAACACCATCACCAACAACAGCCAGGCCGAACTCTGGGACTGCGGCGGAGGCCAGAACCAGACCTTCAGCTACACCTCGCGCGGCGAACTCGTCGTCTACGGCAACAAGTGCCTCGACGCCTACAACAGCGGCACCGCCAACGGCACCCGCGTCGTTCTGTGGGACTGCAACGGCGGCACCAACCAGAGGTGGACCGTCAACTCCAACGGCACCATCACCAACAACGTCTCGGGTCTGTGCCTCGACGCGGTGAACAACGGCACCGTGAACGGCACGTCGATCGACCTGTGGTCGTGCAACGGGGGGTCGAACCAGCAATGGACCCGCAACTGAGCGCAGGCACCGGTCATTCGAGGGGCGGCATGTCCCGGAAGCGGGCGGCCAGTGCGCTGCGGGAGCGGATGCCGAGCTTGTTGTAGATGTGCGTCAGGTGGTACCGGACGGTCTTGACCGAGATGTAGAGCTCCAGCGCCGCCTGCTTGTTGGTCGCCCCCGCGGCGACAAGCTGGGCGACGGCCTGTTCCTGGGGCGTGAGGTGGGACAGGCCGGGGGAGAGGCGGGTGGTGTGCAGGCCGCCCGCCTTGAGCTCCCGGTCGCACCGTTCCACATAGGTACGGGCGCCGAGGGCGAGGTAGGTGTCGCGCGCGTTGTTCAGGACGGCGTCGGCCCTCGCGGCGCTTGCGGGCGCGGCGCAGGGTCTGGCCGTAGGCGAAGTTCACCCGGGCGCGGTCGTACGGGAGCGGCAGGTGGTCGAGCTGCGCGAGGGCCTGCTCGAAGTCCTTGCGGGCGGTGTCGATGTCGCCGCGCGCCGCGGTGAGACGTCCACGGGCCAGCCCCAGCCGGGCCATCGCCGAGCGGCGACCGCGGCGGGCGGCCAACTCCTCATAGGGAGACAGGAACGCGTCGGCCTCCTCGAGACGGCCGGTCATCACCAGGGCGTTGGCGTACACGGTGGGCCAGGGCCAGAATCCCGGTTCGTCGACGGCCTCGCGCGCGGGCAACTGGAGCACCGGCGACAGGGCTTCGATGACGCGCGCGTAGTCGCCCCGGGCCTCGGCGACCTGGGCACGGGCCAGACAGGCCGGGACCAGCATCACCTCGTAGTGGTGCGCGGACGCGGCCGCCTGGCCCAGATGGTGGTCGGCCATGGCCCAGTCACCGCGCAGGGCGTGGATCTGGGCTCCGGTCCAGTGCACCATCGGGCGGAGGAACCCCACCGATACCCCGCCTCGCGACACCGGGCTGCGGCCGGAGCTCGCCCTGTCCTGGCGACGGCCCGGTCGGCGGAACGGAAGGGCGGCTCCGCTCAGTTGGCGAGCTTCTTCGATGCGCGCAACTCCGATGCGATGGAGAGATCGCTGAGCCCCGTTCAGATCACGCACGACCGATGTGGCCCAAGGTCAACAAACCACCCTGGGTGACGAGCTCATTCCGCTACCCTCGTAGACCCAAGGCCCTGATGGGGAGGCTTAGATGGCGGGGCAGGCAAGGGCTGGAGGGGCAGGCGAGGGACGCGCGCGTGCGAGGGACCTGCGGAGCAGGCCGTTCCCCGTGCTGGCGACGGGTACGTCGGCGGAGCGGCAGGCCTCGGTGGAGTCCTTGCGAGCGTGGGCCGAGCAGGAGGCCGAGGACACCGTCGAGTGGTACCTCGAGGACAAGCGGCTCAAGCGCCAGGGTTCACGCCTCATCCGCGGCCTGATGATCGTCCTCGCCACGACCGGCACCGTGATCCCCCTGGTCGGCGCGGCCATGGAGTCCAGCGTTCAAAGCTGGGGGTACGTCTTTCTGGCGGCGGCCGCCGGCTGCAAGGGCTTCGACTACTTCTTCGGTCTCTCCACGGCCTGGATGCGCGACATCACGGCAGCACAGACGTTGCGCGCCGAGCTGAACGAGTTCCGGCTGTCGTGGTCGGCAGAACTGCTGCGGGATACGGCCGGAGAACCGGAACAGGCCGTGCTCGAACGGAGAATGAACCTTGTCGGTGCACTCGTCGGCGCGGTCCGGCGTCAGCTGGAGGCGGAAACGGCGGACTGGACTGCGGAGTTCCGAGCCGGACTCCAGCAGATCCAGGAACAGGCACCGATTCCGACGCCGAGGACAGCCCCCGCGGGCGCGGAACGCTGAACTTCCCGCTGACCATTGCGACCGCAGAACGCATACCGCTGCTCTGCTGGAACCATGAGGATCACGATGCCACGCTCCACCCGCACAGCAGACCGTGGGCGGCACGCGTTCGGCCCGTCGGCGGGTGCGGGCCCGGCGGACGGCCTTCTGGTGCGTTCCGATCCGGTGGGAGCGCGACTGCTGGAGCAGGCCCTGCGTTCTCTCGCCCAACCCGGGTCCCCGCTGCCGATGCTCAGCGGGGTCTGGCTCTGGGCCGACGAGATCGTTGTCGAACTGGCCGATTCCCCGGACCCGTTGCCTTCCGGACCGTGGCGCCGGGGCCGGACCACCCGCCAGTGGTTCCTCAGCCGCAAGGACGCGGAGTTTCACGGTGATCCGGCCGCTCCGAACGATATCTACCCCTACTCCTGCCTCGCGGCTGTGGGAGCCGGGAAGGACTTACGGCTGCTGCTGAACCTCGACGCCGTGGCAGGTACGGCCGTGGTGACCGGCCCGGAGCAATACAGGATCAGCCTGCTCGAAAAGGTCGCCGCGGAGCTGGCCACGACCCAGTGGTCCAGACGCGTACTGGTCACCTGTGTGGGCTTCCGAAACGACCTCGCGCAGCACTTCCCGGACCGGGTGCGAGCCCTGCCCGATGTCACACGGCTGATCGAGTCGGTGGAAAGCGAAGTGCGGCGCACGCAGGCCGCGTTCGGCGGCTCCGGACCCGAAGCGGTACTGACAGGCCGTGCCCCGCGCCATGTGGACCTCCTGCCCCCTCCCCACGTGATTCTGGTAGGTGCCGAGCCGTCACCCTCCGAGGCGCACCGGCTTGCCGAGCTGGCAGCCGATGGGGGAGCCATGGGCCCCCGGCTGCTGATCGGCACCGCGCGCGACGACTTTCCCGGTGCCGCCCACGAGATCGTGATCGCCCACGACGGCAGGATCTCCGCACCCCTGCTCGGCATCGACGCCGCGCCGGACAACGCTGCGCCGCGACGGGTACCGCATCCCGGCCCACCGCCGCCGACCCGCTTGGTGCGTCCGCCCTCTTGGTCCGCCGCACCCGTGGCCCAGGGGCGGAGGCGTCCGTCGATCGCGGCTTCGCACCGGCAGTTCACCGTCGTCACCCCGGGAGGTGCGGAACAGGACGTCATCCTGGAGGCCGATGATTCGGTGCCCCTCGCGGCCGTCGCCGAGCAGCTCGCCCGCCTCGGCCGGAGCCAGGAACCGCTTGACCTGTTCACGAGCGAGGGGGAGCGCCTGGCCCCGGACACGAGGCTGGCGGACGCGCCGATCCACGACGGCTGCAGAGTCTTTCTCGGCGCCCCCTTCGAGAGTGTGGCCTCGGCAGCGGAGCCCGCTCTGAGGGTGCCGGAGGCGGGCTTCGCACAGTTCCGCGATCTGTACGTCTCCTCGGCAGCCGCGGGAACGCTCGCATTCGACCGGCCTCCACCGCAGGACGTGGGCACCGGCAGTCCGGCGGGCGAGGCAATGTCCCACGAGCCCGGGCCTCTCGCCGGGCTCTTCGGGACGGGCCGCCTCTTCGGGCGCCGGGCGCGCACGTCGCCGAACGTCCGGCGCGCAGAGCCGGAGCATGCCGAGGAGGAAGGACGCTTCCCGAGTCCTGACGAACTCGTCGCCGAGGTCTTCGGACCGCGGACCCGTCTTTGGGAACGCGGCGTGAACCATCCGGATCATCTTGTTCTGCGGGTCGGCAGCAGTGGGGGCGAGCCGGTGACCGTGGCGCTGCGGCACAGCGGCAGCCTGGGCATCGTCGGAGACCTCGGCATGTCCCGTGGGCTGGCCGGCTGGCTCATGGCCCAGACGGTGCTCCTCCACCCACCGTCCGAAGTGGCCGTGCGCGTGCTCACCAATGATTCAGGTGAGGCGTGGCGTTTCGCACGCTGGCTTCCACCGGACGCGTCGGCGTTCGGGGCGCCTGGTCAGGTGCGGATCAGCCGCGACCCCGGGGCGCACGCACAACACCTCGCAGAGGCCGCTCTCATGATGCGCGAGCGACAGGCCGGGGAGGACGGTGCGTGGTCGAGCCGGGGCGGCACCAGGCTGGTGATCGTCCTGGACGACCTGTCCACGCTGGAGGCGGCCCCTTGGGCCGAGGAGGTCCTCCTCGCAGCGCCCGGTGCCGGCGTTCATGTGATCTGCCTTGCCGAGGACGAGCAGCAGCTGCCTGCCTGGTGCCCGACCCGCGTGGTGCAGACGGGCGCCCGGGCCGAGCTGAGGGAGGGTTCCAGCACGCTGGGTACGCAGTGCCGCCCCGATGGCCTGGAACCGACCCAGCTCGACGGCATGGCACGCCTGCTGGCACCGCTTCGTGATGGCTCGGCCAGGACGTCGGCCGTCTCGCCGGAGCGTCTGCTCGAACTGCTCGATCTGGATCCACCGACCCCCGAGCGGATCGTCGGCCGGTGGACCGGGACGCCGCCATCCACTGCGGCGGTTCTGGGCGGCTCCTCCGGCAGACCGTACGTGCTCGATCTGCTGGCCGATGGGCCACATGCCCTTGTCTCGGGAATGGGCGGCTCCGGGAGGGACGATCTGCTGTGCGTCTGGATGGCTTCGCTCGCCGCGGCGAATCGCCCCGACGAACTGAGTCTGCTGTTCGTGCATCACGACAGTGGAGAGTCTCTCGGCCCGCTGGCACAGCTGCCGCACACAGTGGGGGTGCACACCGGACTCGACCGGTACGCGGCGGCGCGCGGACTCGGCGCCTTCACCGCCGAGTTGAAGCGTCGTCAGGAGCTGGTCAAAGAGGCCGGGGCCAGGGACTTCGAGCAGTACACCGTGATCCGGGCGTCCGGCGCGGAGCTGCCCCTTCTGCCCCGCCTGGTGGTCGTGGTGTCCGACCTCGCCGCACTGCAGGACGAGCTGCCGGAGTTCGTGTCCGGGCTGACCGGGGTCGCCCGGCGCGGCACCGAACTCGGGGTGCACGTCGTGCTGGCCACGCGCAGCGCATCCGGTGCCGTGACGCAGGAGATCCTCGGACTCGCGCCCTTGAGGGTCGTACTACGGCTCGCCGATCCCAAGGACAGCGAGCTGTTGATCGGCACTCCGGCAGCGGCTCAACTGGTGGCATCGCAACAGGGGATCGCGTACGTCCGCAGGTCCTCACGGCCGCTGGAGCTTCTGCGGTTCGCGCGCCCCGGGGACGGACGGGCGGGAGCGGTTGGCGGTCGGACCTCCATCCGTGTCCACCGGACCGACTGGACAGGTGCCCCGGAACTGCCTGCGGCCAGGCCACCGTTGCGGACCACCGCGGGCAGCGCCGAGTTCGGCGAACTCGTCCGGGCCATGCGGGAGTCGGCGGACTCCATGGAGTTGTCCGCGCCACACCTGCCCTGGCTGCCCGAGCTTCCGCTGTCCGTCGGGCTGGAGGAAACCGCCGTACGGGAGGGCGCTCCGTTCCCCGTCCGGCATCAGGACGGGGCACGGATGCCGGTGGTCTTCGGACTGCGGGACGAACCGGACGAACAGGTGTACCGGCAGGCGACATGGGACCTGGACCGCGACGGGCATCTTCTCGCCGCCGGTGACGCGGGCAGCGGGCGCACACAGTTGCTGCTCACCCTTGCCACGGCAGTGACGGAGCAGTACAGCGCCGAGGATGTCCATCTTTACGCGATCGACTGCGGCTCTGCTCTGGGGCCGCTGGCCCATCTGCCGCACTGCGGCGCAGTCGTCACCGAGGACGAGCCCGAGAGACTTCTCCGGCTCGTCGACAAGCTCCTCAACACCGTCCGCATCCGTCAGGAGCTCTTGGCCCGGAGGGGCTTCCGGAGTCTCCATGGATACCGGCAGGAGCAGCAGCCCGAGGAGAAGCTGCCGTATCTCGTTCTGCTGCTCGACGGCTGGGAAGAATTCCGGGCCTGGGCACAGCGAACGGGTAACAACCGATGCGTGGCCGACATGCTGGCCCTGCTCGGGGACACCCGTAGCGGGGTGTGCCCCGTGGTCACCGGGGGCGAGGAAGTGCTGGCTGTGGACAGTCACTTGGCCCAGGCCAACACGTTGCTGCTGAAGCGTGCCGATCGCCGGGACTACGAACGCACGGGCCTCAGGGCCGATCGGTTGCCACAGACCCTGGGACCCGGCAGGGCGCTGTACGCACGCACCGGCGCGGAGGTACAGATCGCGTTGCCGGACCTCCCGCTGCCCGAGACCGTGACCCTGAGCCGGACGCGGAACGCGGGGGTGGCGCCGGTGCGACTCCCGTTCCGGATCCAGAACAACGCGCTGGTGGCGGACCGGTTCTCGCTGGGACCCGAGGGAATACCGGTCGGACGAGACGATGTGTTCGCCTGGTTGCAGGGCCATTTCAGCAATGGCACGTCGGCTGCCCTGCTGGGTCCCCGGAGGGCCGGCAAGTCCTGGATCATCAAGGCGCTGCAGGAGCGCATGCGGTCCGACGGCCTGGGAAACGTCCAGAAGGTGGTGACCCTGTCCAACCGCGACACGGGACGGGACGCAGGGGGAGCGCAGGACGACCTCGCCGTACAGCTCATGCCTGTTCTGGAGGGGTCCGACCGGCCCGCCGACGAGCTGCTCGCCCTGGCCGCCGAGTGCACCGGCTCGGCCCGCCTGGTTCTCCTGCTCGACGAGGTCGGCAGGCTCGCCGGCTACGACCCGGCGGCCGTGTCCTGGCTGCGGGATCTCGGCCAGGCCGGAGCATGGCTCGTGTACTGCGGCACTGACAAGGACTGGCGGGTCGCGGTGCGTCACGCTCTGAAGGCACCCGGCTCCAGTTTCGGGAACGACGTCACCCACTATCCCCTCGGCCCCCTGGCCGAGGCGGACGCCCGGACCTTTCTGGTGGGCACCGCACAGAACGAAGGGGTACACATCCCGGCGACCGCCGCCGACCGCATCCTTGCCGAGGTGGGGCCCTGGCCCTTCTATCTGCAAGCCGTCGGAGAGGCACTCGTGCGAGCGGCACGAGTGGGCAGACGACTGGCGCTCGACGATCTCGGTGCACTCAACTCCCTCATCGAAAAGGAACTCGTGGTCGGCAAGAGAGACGTCTTCCACTCGCGCTGGAACGAGATCGGTTCCGCGGGGCGCGCCGCACTGCTCGACGAACCCGGCCTCCTGCCCCGGGAACCCGCCCGGGCGCAGCGCATGGAACTGCGCGAGGTAGGGCTGCTGCTCCCCAACGGCCGCTGGCTGGAGGACAGACCCTTCTTCAACTGGATCAAGCACTGGCAAGAGGAACTGGTTGACGCGGAGGAACACCGATGAGCCACTATCGGCCCAGCAGGTCCTTCGACTCGGCCCTCGACATCAGATTCCCGGGGGAACATGTGCCTGCCTGGGCGGCTCCTCTGGTGGAGGGTCACTCGCCCAACGGTGCGGCGTGGCTGGTGGTCATGCCGCGCCGCTCGGGCAAGAGCTGGCTCGCCAGCGCGATTCATCACGCCCGGTCCGAGGGCAGCACGCGGTTGGTCGATGTCCGCAGCGCGGCCTCCGTACGGAAGTCGGGACTGGCGTGTCTGACCAGTGGCCGGGCCGCTCTGCCGCGGCTCGACGGTGTCGGCCTTGTGGTGGTGGACGAGCCGTCGATCGGTCCGGGGAGCGGACCGGCCAAGGATCCCGGCACGTTGTCGGACGGGCTGCAGCGGCTGCGGGAGGAGGGTGTCGTGCCGGTCGTCTTCGCCACACCGGCCGAGCACGCGCTGCTCGCCCCGCGTCTTGGAGCCGACTCGCCGAAGGACGTGCTGACCCCGCCGCCGCTGACAGACGAAGAGGCCCGGCGCATGGCGGGCCGGACCCCGGACTGGGCGCTCGACGTCGTGACCCGGCTGCGTGCCGAACGGCCCGGATGGCTGCTCACGCCCTTCCTGCTGGAGCTGGTCCTGCAGGTGGCCGAGTCGGAGTCCGCGCTGCGCGACGACACGGCCGAACTGGCCCGCCGGGCCTGCGAAGAGGCCGGGGTTCCCCAGCATCAGTACATCGACCAGTGGTTCCACAACGGTCTGTCCCCGGAGCACCGCGCCGATCTGCGCCGCGGGCGCTGGCGCAGTGCAGGTTTCTCCTTCGGTTCCGACGACCGGACGATGTCGATTCTGCGGCCCGTGGCCGACGATCCCGTGCTGTCCGGTCACCTTCCCGAGGTACTGCGGGTCCATCACGTGTCCGATCTGCATTTCGGCGGCGAACTGCGGTCGAACGTGGACCGCAAGGACAGGACGCAGGCGGGTGCCAAGATGGCGTGGCTCACCGGGGAGGGCACCCCGCTGGACAGTTATCTGGAGCATGTGCAGCAGATCGCCGAGCAGGGCAGGGCCCCGCATCTGGTGGTGGTCTCCGGAGATGTGGTCAACCGGCCGGAAGACGAGTACGGGGAGAGGGCCCTCGAATGGCTGCGGCGTCTGGAGGGGCTGCTGGCCGATCACCCCGATCTCCGCCCCGGCGATCCGCGTGTCGTCCTCGTCGGCGGAAACCACGACGTGTCGTGGGACAAGTGCCTCGACCCGCGGCCCGCGGCACGGCACGAGTGGTTCGCGCAGACGTTCCGCGACTATCCGCACCCCGACCTCGACAAACCGGAGCACGATGCGCGTCGGCTCTATGTGAGGTACCCGGACGCCGGCCTGCGCATCGCGCTGCTGGGCTCCGCCGAGTCCGGCGGTGAGCCGGCCAGTGACGACGACCGGGACCGGGTCGAGGGGCTGCTGACGGAACTCGAGGGATCCGAGGACGACACGGAAACCCGTCGGCTGATGGAGCAGTTGGAGCGGCACGATCCGGGCGTCGTCGCTCATCCCGTTCTGAAACGCCTCAAGAACGAGACGGGCTGCGTGAGTCTGGCCGTGCTCCACCACCCCCTCTCGCCGGTTCCCGCCGTGGAAGTGGCGCCGTACAGCGGTGTGGTGAACGCGGGCCAGGCCAAACTGGCCCTGGCCGAAGCGGGCACCTCCCTGGTCCTGCACGGTCACACGCATCTGGGGTTCCTGGCCGCGGAACGGCTGATCGACAACAGGCGGCGCTGGACCACCCGCATCGCCGGAGCGCCCGCGCTGGCAAGCGTTCACTCGAACGAGGAGAACGGCTACAACGAGGTCTTCATCGCCCGCGAGGGCGGTGGGCACACCCTGGCCGTGCGCACCGTCCGGTTCAAGAACGGCCACTGGAAGGAAGACGTCACCATCGCCTTCCGCCCGGGGGCCGCGGACGAGCGAGAGGTGGAGGAACTGTGCGCCGATTCGGTTCCCGCCGAGCCGCGGTGATTGAGGGGGACCACTCATGCGCCTCACTCTGACGGTCGCGGATGCGCTCGGCGGTGACCGCGCGGACGTGGTCCTCGACGCGGACCCCGAGTCGCCGCTCGGCGAGGTCAGTAAGGCCCTGGCGCGCCAGTTCGGCGTGGCGGGATCCGGCACCGTACCGCTCTACGTCGACGGTCTCGCCGTCGACCCCGCCACGCCCCTGGCCCGGTCGTCCCTCCGGGAGGGCGCCGTCGTCAGCTTCCACGAACCCGTCGGCCACCTGTCCCAAGAAGTCACTGGAATCGTCGAGTTGAGAGTGGCCGGCGGACCGCAGGCCGGGGCCGTGCACCGACTGGGGCTGGGCCGCGTCGACATCGGCAGAGGCCGCGCCGCCCATGTCCGCATCGACGATTCCGAGCTGCCGGCACGGGCCCTGACGCTCACCGTCCACCCGGGCGGCGCATGCACGGTGCGGGCGCACGTCGCCGAGCACAAGGTCATCCTGGACGGGGTCATGTTGAGCGACCTCGACAGGGACCGTGGCGGCGCGGCCGGTCCCGCCGAGCGGGACTGGCCCCTCGACTCACAGCTCGCCGTCGGCGGCTCCCTACTGGAGCTGGTCCGCTACACCCCGCCGGACACGGCCCTGCGCCCTTCCGAGGACAGCGGGAGCCTCGACTACGACCGTCCCCCACGGCCGCGCCCACCCGAGCGCCCCATCCGTTTCCGGATCCCGGAGCCGCCCGTCCGCTCCCGCGAGGTGCGCCCACTGCAGTGGTTGGTCGCCGCGGCGCCGCTCGTGCTCGCCGGCGTCCTGGCCGTGCTCCTCCACACCTGGCCCATCCTTCTCGCGGGGCTGCTGAGTCCGCTCACCCTGATTGCCGACCGCTACCTCGACGGGATGCCGGGCCACATCTCACATGCCCAGCAGATCAAGGAGTACGAGGCGCACAAGGAACGCATCGAGAAGCGGGTTCAGGAGGCGCTACGGACAGAGCGGATCGACAGGCGGCACGCGATGCCGTCCCCCGGCGCGGTCCTCTCCCTCGCCACGGGTCCCCGCAGCCGCCTGTGGGAACGCCGCCGCGGAGACGCGGACCACCTGCTGCTGCGGGTTGGTACGAGTCGGCTCCCCTCCGAGGTCGTCCTTGAACGCCCCCAGAAGCTCGGCACCGTGACGTGGCTGATCGAGGACGCACCGGTAGGCCTGCGGCTGCGTGACCTCGGCGTGATCGGCTTCGCCGGGCCGGGCGACTTGGCGCGGGCGCTGGGGCGTTGGGCGGTCGCACAGACCGCGGCGTTGCACAGTCCGCTCGACGTCCGCTGCTACGTCCTGACCGAGAGCGGCGGGCAGGAGTCCTGGGACTGGGTGCGCTGGCTCCCGCATGCCCGCCCTTCCGGAGGAACGGACACCAACGTGCTCATCGGCACGGACGCGGAGTCCGTCGGCGCCCGTGTCGGCGAACTCAACCGGATCCTCGACACGCGGCAGAGGGCACTCCACGAGACCGGCTCGGACACCGCTCCGACCGGTCCCGACCTCGTCGTCGTCTGGGACGGTTGGCGACGGCTGCGCTCGATGCCGGGCGTCGTAAGGCTGCTGCGGGAAGGCCCGTCCGTGGGAATCCACGCAGTGTGCCTGGACGAGGACGAGCGGTTCCTGCCCGGTGAGTGCACGGTGGTCGTCGTCGCGGAGCCACCCGGTGCCGCACCGTCCTACATCCGGTACCCCACCACCGGGGCTGAGGATGAACACGTCGACCGGGAGGCCGAGTCGACTCCGTGGCTGCGTGTCGCGCACGCCGGCGGCGTCGTCGCCGTGCACGACGCGCGGCCGGAGTTCGTCTCCGCCGCGTGGTGCATGCGCCTCGCCCGTTGTCTCGCTCCCCTGCGTGACATCAGCCGTGAGGCGGACTACGCGGGCCTGCCCACCGAGAGCCGCCTCCTTGAGGTGCTGCAACTGGAGCGGCCCACCGGTCAGGCCATCGTCGCCCGCTGGGAGTCGGGCGGGCGGTCGACGCGGGCGCTCATCGGTGAGTCCTACGACGGCCCGTTCGGTGTCGACCTCGTCCGTGACGGTCCCCACGGGCTCATCGCGGGCACGACGGGTTCCGGGAAGTCGGAGCTGCTGCAGACCATCGTCGCCTCGCTCGCGGTCGCCAACACCCCCGAGAACATGACGTTCGTGCTGGTCGACTACAAGCGCGGCTCGGCGTTGCGGGACTGCGTAAGGCTTCCGCACACCGTCGGCATGGTCACCGACCTCGACACGCATCTCGTCGAGCGGGCCCTGCACTCGTTCGGCGCCGAGTTGAAGCGGCGCGAGCACATATTCGCCGCCGCCGACGCCAAGGACATCGAGGACTACCAGGATCTGGTGCGCCGGGATCCCTCGCACGCCCCCGTGCCCCGACTCCTGATCGTCGTCGACGAGTTCGCCTCGATGGTCCGTGACCTCCCGGACTTCGTCACCGGTCTGGTCAACATCGCCCAGCGTGGCCGCTCCCTCGGCATCCATCTGCTGCTCGCCACGCAGAGGCCCAGCGGTGTCGTATCTCCGGAGATCCGGGCCAACACCAACCTGCGCATCGCGCTGCGTGTCACCGACAGCGGCGAGTCCTCGGACGTCATCGAATCCCCCGAGGCGGGAGGCATCTCCAAGGTCACGCCCGGCCGCGCCTACGCCCGACTCGGTCGCGCTTCGCTCATTCCCTTCCAGGCGGGGCGCGTCGGCGGGCGACACCCGGGTAACGCGGACGCGGCACCGACCGCGCCCTGGGCCGCTCCGCTGACCTGGCCGGACCTGGGCCGCTCCGCCCTCACCAAGCCGAACACGTACGCCGACGAGGGAGAGAGAACTGATCTGAGCGTCCTCGTCGACGCCGTGCGTGAGGCGAACGCGACGCTCGGCATCCCGCCGCAGCACAGCCCCTGGCTGCCCCCGCTCCCCGAGGTGATCCTGCTGGACGAGCTCGACCACCTCCAGGAGACCGGTCGTGCGCCCGCCGCGACTCCCGGCGCACTGCCCCCGGCTCCGTTCGGCCTTGAAGACCTCCCCGACCGGCAGGCCCGCCGCCTTGTCGCTGTCGACTTCGCGAGGTTCGGGCATCTCCTGATCGGTGGTGCCCCACGCTCGGGCCGCTCCCAGGTGCTGCGCACGATGGCTGGATCCCTCGCTCGTACCCATTCCTGCGCCGACGTCCACCTCTACGGCATCGACTGCGGTAACGGTGCCCTCAACGTGCTCTCGCACCTGCCGCACTGCGGAGCCGTCGTCACCCGCGGCCAGACCGAGCGCATCGTCCGCCTCCTCTCGCGGCTGAGGCGCGAACTCGCGCGCCGCACGGACCTGTTGGTCGCACAGGGGCACTCCGACATCGGTGAGCAGCGGGCGACCGCCAGGCCGTCGGAGCGGCTGCCCCATCTCGTCGTCCTTCTGGACCGCTGGGAGGGCTGGCTGCCGACGCTCGGAGAGTACGACCACGGAGGTCTCACCGATGAACTGCACACCCTCATGCGGGAGGGGGCGAGCGTCGGCATCCACCTGGTGATCACCGGTGACCGGCAGGTTCTCGCGGGTCGGATCGCCTCTCTCACGGAGGACAAGTACGGGCTGCGGTTGGCGGACCGCGCCGACTTCAGCATGCTTGGCATCTCCGGCCGCCAGGTCCCCGGGGAGATCCCCGCGGGGCGCGGCTTCCGCGGCGAGAGCGGTGCGGAGACCCAGTTCGCGCTGCTGTCCGAGGACACCACGGGGCAGGGGCAGGTAGCGGCGCTCTGCGGGATCGGCGAGGCGGCGGTAGTCCGCGACGCCGACGTCCCCCGCTCACTGCGTCCGTTCCGTATCGACGCCCTCCCCAGCCGTATCGGCTTCGACGAAGCGTGGCAGCTGCGTGATCCGGTGGCCTCGCATTCCGCGCTCTGGGCGTTGGCCGGTGTCGGCGGCGACGAGATCACGGGCTACGGCCCCGATCTCGCCGAAGGCGTGCCCGCGTTCATCGTCGCCGGCCCGGCGAAGTCGGGTCGCTCGACGGCCCTACTCAACCTCGCCCATTCGTATCTCGCCCAGGGCGTGCGGCTCGTCGTCGCCGCGCCGCGCCCCTCGCCCCTTCGGGAACTGGCGGGTCGGGAGCGAGTAGTTGCCGTCTTCACCGGAAACGACATCGCGCAAGCCCATTTCGATGGGGCGGTCGCGTCGGCCTCGCGCCAGGAACCCGTTGTCGTGATCGTCGACGACGGGGAGACGCTACGGAACTGCGACGCCGAAGATTCCCTGAAACGCCTGGTCCAGTACGGCAAGGACAGCGGGCTCGCGCTCGTGCTGGGGGGCGACGAGAGCGGAGTCTGCGGCGGGTTCTCCGGCTGGCAGGTCGATGCGAAGAAGGCGCGCCGTGGGCTGCTCCTGTCGCCGCAGGAGTCCTCGGCGGGAGAACTCATCGGCGTCCGGCTCAGCCGAGGCGCGGTGGGATACCAGATCCAGCCCGGCAGAGGCCTGCTGCATCTCGGCAACGGCGAACTCCTCTCGGTGACGATCCCGATGCCGTGACACCCAGGAGTGGGTCGGCCAGTACGGACCTCGCCCCGGATGGAGGAGCGCCAAGTCTCGCAAGTCTTCGGGTTACTGAGGCACCGCCGGCCATCGTCGTACACGCGTGGCGTCGCTGCACGATGTCATGTGCGCGACGTGAAGATGCTGAGTGCGTTGGCGCACACGACCGCCGCGATGCCGGTCCACTCGGTCCAGCCCAGGCTGTGGCCCAGGACGATCCATCCGACCACGGCGGCGAGGACGGGGTTGACACTCATGAAGAGGCCGAAAGTCCGCGCGGGCACACGGCGCAGGGTGAGCAGGTCGGCCAGATAGGGCACGGCGCAGGAGAGGACGCCCGCCGCGACGGCGTAGGCGCGGGCCCTCACTTCCTCGAAGGAAGCCGCATGAGCACCGCGCAGAAGGGAGGCCAGGGGATCGCGGTCGCGCTCGGCGTCAAACTCGCCGCCAGGCGGCGGCCTGTGGTGCTCACGATCGGCGACGGCGCCTTCGCCTACAACCCGGTCATCCAGTCGTACGACGCCGCCAAGGCGTACGACCTGCCGCTGCTGATCGTGATCTTCAACAACCGTGTCTACAAGTCGATGAACCTCAACCACCGCAGGTTCTATCCCGAGGGCGCGGCGGCCGACACCGGCGAGTGGCTCGGCACCGACCTGCACCGGCTGCCCCGACTCGCGCAGTTCGCCGAGCCGTTCGGCTGCACACCGAGACCGTCGACGCGCCGGACGCGCTCGCCCCCGCCCTGGAGCGTGCGCTCAAGGCCGTGGCGGAGGGCACCACCGCCGTCGTCGACGTACTCGTCACCCGCTGACCAGGAGGCACCCGCCACCATGACCGACACCCCAACGCCCGGGCCGGGCAAGGTCCTTGTGCCCGCCGAGGACTTGCGCGGCTTCGCCGCCGCCCTTCTCGAGAAGGGCGGCCTCGGCCCGGAGCACGCCCACACCAGCGCCGACGTGTTCGTCGCGTCTCATCGGCCCTGACGTGCCCGCCCACCTCGGCCCGCCCGAGGCGACCGACCGGTCCATCCGCGGCGATTGCCCGCTCGCTCAACCGGCGTCGGGCTCCTCGGCGTTGACGGACTGCCGCACATGCCGCGCGATCAGGGCGTAGACCTCGCGGGCCTTCGCGTCGTCGGTGCCGTCGTACCCGTGATCGGCCTTGGGCACGTCGTGGTACTCGACGAGGGCCCCGGCCTGCCGAAGGCGCTCGGCGTACCGCTCGCCCTCCGCCTTGAGGAGGTCGAACTCCGCCGTGATCACCAGGGCCGGGGCGATGCCCAAGAGATCAGCGGTGTCCGACGGATGGGCGGGTGACACCAGCCGGTCGGCGCGCTCGCGCGGGTCCGGAACGTACGAGGTGTCGAAGACCTCGGCCATCCACGGGCGCAGCAGCGGCTTGGCGATGGCGGCACGCTTGTCCTTGGCGCTCGTCGCGAGGTCGAGTGGCGGGTAGTGGAGGACCTGCAGCGCGATCGAAGGCCCGCCCTCCTCAAGAGCCTGACGCGCGACGGCCGCGGCGAGACCGCCTCCGGCGCTCTGACCGCCCACGGAAAGTCGGCTGCCGTCCCAGCCGTGCTCGCCGCCGTGTTCGGCGATCCACCGGACGACCTCGAATGCCTGCCGGGGTGGTGCGGGAAACGGGTGTTGCGGGGCGACGACGTAGTCCACGTTGATCACGGCGACTCCGGCCTCCGCGGCTAGGCAACGGCAGAGCGGATCGTCCATCTCCGTCTGGGACATGACGTAGCCGCCGCCGTGGAAGTTGACGTGAACCGGCGGAGGCGGACCCTCGGTGGTGGGCAGGTACACGACGGCCCGGGCGGGGGCGACGAAGGTGGGGATCTCCAACTCCCGTGCGTTGCGCGGGAATTCCGGAAGGCGACTGTGGGAAGCGGCCGCGGAGCCCCGGCCACTCGAACGCCGGTCCGCCAACAGAGCGAGGCGCTGCATCGACTTGGCGGCGAAGGAAGCCACCGCGGGCCGGGCGAGGAGGGACATACGGTTCCGTTCGTCGGGCCGTGTCGCCAATCAACAGGATTCCTGGCAATTGCGGGGTCATGCTAGCACGGGCATTCGCGGGCTCTTGGTTGGTTGCCGACGGCGATCCGTCGGGCGTCATGGCCCATTTGAAGGAGGCGCCATCATGTGACTCGGACGATCAACATGGCGAGGTCGTCGTGGTGGTTCATCGCGATTGCGGCGTCGAGGACTTGGTCAGCGGTCTCCTCGGCGCTCAGTCCGTCGTGGAGGGCTTGGGCTGCCAATGTTCCGGTTTGCTTCAGTCCGGCATCCAGGGAGAGGTCCGGCGCTTCGACCAAGCCGTCGGTGACCATGACAAGCGCGGTGCCTTTGTACAGCGTGAAGGTCTCCTGCGGGTACTCGGCGTCCGGCAGGATCCAAGCAACGCGGCTTCCGTACGCCCACCCGTGAGAGCCTCATGCGCGATGTCGGACCCGGTGGCGCCACGCGAGCCGGGGTGACGGGGCGCTGGAGGCCCCGTCACCCGGCCGTACCGCCGCCTGCCGCGCAGCGCCCCGCTAGGGCAGCAGGTTGATCTTGAATGTGGACGTCGTGTTCTTCACGTCCTGTGCGTTGTCGCTCAACTTCAGGTTGTGGAAGGTGACTTCACCGACGGCGGGACCCTGCCCGGCCTCCGGCATCTCGTTGGCCCACAGGCCGAAGCCGGACTTCGCGTCGTACGCGTCGCCGCTCTTGTGCGCCCCGGAGATCGTCACGTCCGTGAGGACGGTGTCCTTGATCGGGAACTGTGGCTGTCCTCCCACGTAGTTGGTCTGGAACATGATGCCGCTGTACGTCGGATCGACGATGTCGACGTTGTTGACGCGGATCCCCTGGAAGACCTTCGAGGCGGAGAACATCCAGATGCCGGGGAAGGTCTGCCCATTCCAGAAATGACCGCCCGAGCGGACGATCGAGATGTTCTCCAAGGTCGTCGGATCCGTGCCGAAGCCGTTCATCGGGTAGCCGAAGTCCAGCGAGCTCACGGTGATGCCGGAGTAGACGAGGGTGTCGGCGATGTGGATGTTGCGGAAGGTGTTGTCGTAGCCGCCGTAGACGGCGATGCCCGCCGCGCGCCACGTCAGGATCGACGTGAGGTTCTCGTAGACGTTGTTCTTCTCGTCGGCTCCGCCCGCGTCGATCGCGGAGAACAGCGCGAAGCTGTCGTCGCCGGTGGCCCGCGCCTCGTTGTTGACGACGTGGTTGTCCGTGCTGCCGTTGGTCATGTTGACGCCGTCGGCGAACATGTCGCGGATCCGCGAGTTCTTGATGGTGACGCTGTCGGTGTTGGCGCCCCAGTAGAGGCACACCATGTGCTCGTTCCAGATGTTGTCGATGGTGATGTCGGAGACGTTGGAGAAGTCGAACACCTTGCCCGGACCGTCGATGCGGGAGGTGTAGTTGCCGAAGTACGCGAAGTTCGCGAACGACGACTCCTTGGCCGTGGCGTCCGCCCGGAATCCGATGTCCGTGTTCTCCTGCGCCGACGGCGCGTGGAAGCGCGTGTACCAGGGCCCGGCGCCGACGACCTTGACCGCCTTGCCGTACACCTGGAACTTGCTCGACGTCTCGTAGTCTCCGGCCGGCAGATAGACACCGACGAGCTTGCCCGTCGTGTCCATGCGCACCTTGTCGAGGGCGTTCTGCACCTCCTGCTGCGTGAACCCGGCCGGGACCGCGTACGTCGCCGGGTCCGGATTGGGGAGCGCCGACACCTGCTCCAGGCTCACGAAGTCGATCGCGTACTTCGAGTCGTTGGCGGCGTCCTTCTGGAGACGGATCCTGCTGCCGGCCGAAACGGTCCGGCCGAGCATCAGATTCGCCTCGTCGTAGATGTGCCGCGGTGAGCCCGAGCCCGGCGAATTGCCCGGACCGGTCTCCGCCCCGTACAGCCAGGCGTACTTGGAGGTCAGGTCGATGGCCTTGAGGAACTGGCCGTCGATGTAGACGTTGAGCGTGGAGTTGGCGCCGCCACCGCCCGCGGAGTCCGGGATGGAGAAGCGGGTCACCAGGGTGTTGGTGTCGGCCTTGGTGGTCCATTCCACGTAGTTGCCGGTGCTGTTGAGCGTGACGGCCTTGCGGCCGGAGGCCTCGCCGGCGATGTCGCCGACGGTGCGGTTGGGTCCCACGGTCTGGGCGCCGCCTCCCAGGGTGCCGTCCTCGGCCTCGTACATGTCGTACGGCATATTGGCGCCGCGTCCGACGAACAGCGGCAGGCTGCTGGTGTTGTTGTCGCGCTTGACCGGCAGTTCGTCCGCGTCGGCCGCGATCACGGTCTTCACGGTGAACTTGCCCTTGCCGGCCGTCCAGGTGCCAAGGCTCACGGGGGAGGCGGTGGCGCCCGCGGCGATGGCGCCGTCGTAGGAGCCGGTGAGCGTCTTCACGGTCGCACCGGAGGAGTCGAGCACGCTCAGCGTGATGCCGTGGCTGCCGCTCGCGGCGGCGATCGTGCCCTGGTTCTTCAGGGTGACGGAAAAGGTGACCGCGTCGCCCTCGGCGGGCGCGCTCGGCGACCAGCCGACGGGTGAGGCAACGAGATCGGAGCTGGACACGGGCTTGATGACGAGGGACGTGGGACTGGTGTAGGAGTTGTTGCCCTCGTTCTGCTCGATGACCTTGTTGTCCGGGTCGACGACGGCGCCGACTTGGTAGGTCCCGGCGTCGCGGGCGCCGATGTCCGCGGTGACCGTCGCCGAGGCACCGGCCGCCAGGGCGCCGACGGGGGCGGTGCCCACCTTGGTGCCGCCCAGCTGGAATTGGACTTCGGTGGCGTCCGAGGCATCCGTACCCGTGTTGCGCACGGTCGCGGTCAGCTTCACGGCGTCGGACTCGACCGGGTTGTCCGGGGCCGAGGCGATGCCGGTGACCTGGAGGTCCGGGTTCGGGGCGGGCTTGCCCAGCACCTGGAACTCGGCGACCTGCCCGGCGGGCGCACCCGAGTTGGCGGTGAACACCAGCTGGACGTCCGCGACCCGGCCCGAGGCGGCGATGCGCACCGTGTTCCCGCTCGCCGGGTCGAATGTGTACTCCTTGGCGTCCACCAGATTCGTGAACGAGCCGGCCTTCTGCTCCCGGCCGAGGACCTGGATCTTCTGCGTACGAGTCGCCCAGGCGGCGTCCGGACTGAGCTTCAGGACCACGGTGTTGACATCGGCGTTGGCCCCCAGCCGTACGGTCAGACTGTTCGGATAGGACCCCGGGCCGCCCTCCCAGTAGGTGCTGGTCCTGTCGTCGTTGGCGTTCTCCGCGACGAAGGTGTACACGCTGGACGACGCAGTGATCGGCTTGCCCACGGCGAGGTTGGCATCGTCGCTCGAGGAGCCGGTGCGCGTGACGGAGTTGCTGTTCGCGGAAACATTGCCCGCCGCGTCCTTGGCGCGCACGTAGTACGTCACCGTCGCCGAGGCGGGCTGGCTGTCCGTGTACGTCGTGACGTTACCGGCGACGCTCCGGCGCAGGGTGCCGTTGGCGTACACGTCGTAGCCGGTGACCTTGACGTTGTCGGTCGACGCCTGCCAGGTGAGCTCGACCTGACCGCTGGTGGCCTCCGTGAAGGCGAGGTTGCCCGGTGCGGTCGGAGCCTGGGTGTCGCCCGAATCGCCCTGGCGGGTCACGGTGTTGCTGTTGGCCGACTGGTTGCCCGCCGCGTCCTTGGCGCGCACGTAGTACGCGACGGTCGCCGAGGCGGGCTGGGTGTCGGTGTACGTCGTGACGTCACCGCCGACCGTGGTCCTCAACTCGCCGTTGGCGTAGATGTCGTAGCCGGCGACCCCGACGTTGTCGGTGGCGGCCTTCCACGTCAATGTGATCTGCCCGGTGGCGGGTTCGGTGTAGGCCAGCTCGGTGGGGGCGCTCGGTGCCTGGGTGTCGCCCGTGGTGGGTCCGTACACCTCCAACTCCGAGAGCTGGCCCGCCGGTTGGCCGGTGTTGGCGCTCACCAGCACGCGCACGTACCGCGTGGTGGTGGCATTGAAGCCGAGGCTCTGCGACTGGTCGTTCGCCGCGTTGAAGTCGTAGGCCTTCGAAGCGGTGAGGTCGCTGAAGTCCGAACCGTTCGTGCTGCCCTGGAGCGTGAGGGTCTGGGTCCGCGCCCCCCAGTTGGCCGGCAGCCGCAGCACCACCCGGTCGACGCGCACGGAGGACCCGAGGTCGACCTGGACCCACTGCGGGAGTGCGTCGTTCTTGCTCTCCCAGTAGCTGGCCCGGTTGCCGTCGCCCGCGTTGGCGGCGACATACGTCTGGGTGTAGCTGCTCGCTGTGAACTGCTTGCCCGCGGCCAGGTTTCCGGAGGAGTCGGTCGCGCCGTGCACCGCCAGTTCGGCGAGCTGTGCGGCCGCCCAGCCGGTGTTCGCGGTGACGCTGATGCGTACGTAGCGGGTCTGAGTGGCCGGGAACGAGATCGTCACCGTGTTGCCCGCGCTCGGCGCGAAGGCGTACGACGCCGAGGACTTGATGGTGTCGAAGCTCGTGCCGTCACCGCTGCCCTGCACGGCGAGCGTCTCGTTACGGCTTTCCCACGACGGGGGGAGCTTCAGCACCACCTCGTCCACCCGGCTGGATCCGCCGAGGTCGACCTGGACCCACTGGGGGAAGTCCGCTCCCGAACTTTCCCAGTACGTACCGGAGTTGCCGTCCGTGATGTTGGCCGCGCCGTAGTCCTGTTTCGAGCTGCTCGCCGTGGCGGCCTTGCCCGCGGCGAGATCGGGACCGCCGGCCGCCGTCGCGGTGGTGGTCAGCGCCGGGAGTCCTAAGAGAGCCAGCGCGATGGTCAGCAGAGCCGCCGACAAGCGGCCTCTCCAACGATGTCTGGACATGCGTCTCCTGCCCTTGAGCGGTGTCGCGTCGATACGGAACAGGTGCGAGGGAGTGTGGGGGTACGTATTTTGCGCTTTGTTGTCGAAGAATTGCATGGTGATATTGGTCAGTCCACAACTAGCGCAGACATAGTTGCTCTCGCCGCCGTGAAGTGAGCAGCAGGCGCCCTCGCGCATGGCCGCGTTCCCGAAGCCCCGGCCGCCCCCTGTCGCCAACATGGAGAACAAAATTGTTGACAATCTTGTTGGACTAGATTTACGTTCGACAGGCACTCACTCAGGGAGGGCGCAATGCAGAAGGAAGCCCGTCCAGGCACCGGAGAGCAGGCCAAGCAGCACGCACTGGTGCAGCTGCGGCAGGCGATTCTGCGCGGCGAGATGGCACCGGCCCAGCGGCTGGTGGAGAACGAACTCGCCGAACAGTTCGGTGTCACTCGGGCCAGCGTCCGGGCGGCGCTGATCGAGCTGGAATCGGAGGGACTGGTCGAGCGGATCCGCAACCGCGGATCGCGGGTGCGGGTGGTGACGGTCGAGGAAGCGGTGGCCATCACCGAGTGCCGTATGGCCCTCGAAGGGCTGTGCGCGGCCAAGGCGGCCGTCGCGGCCAGCGATGAACAGCTGGCCGAGCTGGGCGACTTGGGCGCGGCGATGTCCAAGGCGGTCGCCGACGGCGAGCCGGTGATCTACTCCGAGCTCAATCACGAAGTGCATGCCCGGATCAGGGAGTTCTCCGGCCAGCAGGTGGCCGTTGGGCTCCTGGAGCGTCTCAACGCTCAACTGGTGCGCCACCGCTTCCAGTTGGCGCTCAGACCGGGGCGTTCTCAGCAGTCCCTGAGTGAACACCTGGCCATGATCGAAGCGATCAGGGCCAGGGACCCGCAGGCGGCCGAAGCGGCCGTCCGCGTCCACCTCGGCAGTGTGATCGACGCGCTGCGCGACTGACGTACCGCGCGGCCGGCGCGCTGTGCGACGGACCAGGCCGAGGTGGGCGCGTACCTGTCCACCAAGGAGATTTCTGCAATGACGCACGGCAAAGCGCCCGACACTCCACGATCGACACTGGTCGTCACCGCGCATGCCGGGGACTTCGTGTGGCGCGCCGGGGGAGCCGTCGCCCTGGCCGCCTCCCGGGGCGAGAAGGTCACCATCGCGTGCCTGACCTTCGGCGAGCGCGGCGAGTCCGCCAAGGCGTGGCGCGAGGGCAAGAAGCTGGAAGAGATCAAGGCCATACGCCGTGACGAGGCCGAGCGCGCCGCGGCGACCCTCGGCGCCGAGGTCCGCTTCTTCGATGCCGGCGACTACCCACTGGCCGCCACCGCCGAGCTGACCGACCGGCTCGTGGCCGTCTACCGCGAGACCCGGCCGGACGTCGTGCTGACCCACCCGACCGAGGACCCGTACAACGGAGACCACCCGGCCGCCCATCGCATGGCCCTGGAGGCCCGCGTCCTGGCCCAGGCCATCGGTTACCCCGGTCCGGGCGAGATCATCGGTGCTCCGCCGGTCTTCTACTTCGAGCCGCACCAGCCCGAGATGAGCGGCTTCAAGCCCGAGGTCCTCCTCGACATCACCGAGGTGTGGGACACCAAGCGCAAGGCCATGGAATGCCTCGGCGCCCAGCAGCACCTGTGGGACTACTACACCGACCTCGCCGTCCGCCGCGGCGTCCAGCTCAAGCGCAACGCCGGCCCCAACCTGGGCCTGGCCCACAAAACCATGGCGGAGGCGTACATGCGTCCGTACCCGCAGATCGCGAAGGAGCTGGCATGAGCGGCGTGATCGTCACCAACCCGCCGAAGGCCGACGCGAAGGACATCGAGGCGGTCGCGGCGTACGGTGTCGCCACCGTGCACGAGGCCATGGGCCGCACCGGACTGCTCGGCACCCACCTGCGCCCGAACCAGCAGGGCACGCGTGTCGTGGGCACCGCGGTCACGGTGCTCTCCTGGCCCGGCGACAACCTCATGATCCACGCCGCCGTCGAGCAGTGCGGCGAGGGCGACATCCTGGTCGTCACGACCACCTCGCCGTCCAGTGACGGCATGTTCGGCGAGTTGTTCGCCACTGCGCTCCAGCGGCGCGGTGTGCGCGGACTGATCATCAACGCGGGCATCCGGGACACCGCCGAGCTGCGCGCGATGGGCTTCCCGGCCTGGTCCGCGGCGGTCAGCCCGCAGGGCACCGTCAAGGCGACCGGCGGCTCGGTCAACGTACCGGTGGCCATCGGCGGCCAGATCGTCCGGCCCGGCGACGTGATCCTCGCCGACGACGACGGTGTGGTGTGCGTGCCCCGGGCGGGCGCCCGGCGCGCCGTCGAGGCGTCCGAGGCCCGCGAGAACAAGGAGGCCGCGGCCCGCGCCGCCTTCATCGAGGGCCAACTGGGCCTGGACCGCTACGGGTTGCGCGAGACGCTCGTGCGACTCGGCGTCACCTACCAGTCATACGAGGAGCACGTCCGGGGAGGGGCGTACGAGCCGGACGGAGCGGGGTCATGATCGGACCCGAGGAGGTGCGCTGCATGCTCATGCGCGGCGGCACCTCCAAGGGCGCCTACTTCCTGGCCGACGAGCTGCCCTCCGACGTCGCCGCGCGCGACGACCTGCTGCTGCGCGTCATGGGCAGCCCCGACCCGCGCCAGATCGACGGCCTGGGTGGGGCGCACCCCCTGACCAGCAAGGTGGCCGTGGTCTCCGCCTCGGCCGACCCCGAGGCGGACGTCGACTACCTGTTCCTCCAGGCCGCCGTCGACCGGCCCGAGGTGTCCGACCGGCAGAACTGCGGCAACATCCTGGCCGGGGTGGGTCCCTTCGCCGTCGAACGGGGACTGGTCGTGCCGGGGGAGGAGCGGACCTCCGTAAGGATCCGCATGCGCAACACCGGGGACCTCGCCGTCGCGAGCTTTCCCACCCCCGGCGGGCGCGTCGCGTACACCGGCTCCGTCGAGATCTCCGGTGTGCCTGGCACCGCCGCTCCGGTGGTGATCGAGTTCCCGCAGGGCAGCAGTCCGCTGCTGCCCACCGGCCGGGCCCGCGACCTCGTCGCCGACACACCGGTGACCTGCGTGGACAACGGCATGCCGACCGTACTGATCGCCGCCTCCTCCCTCGACGTGACCGGCTACGAGGCGCCCAAGGACCTGGAGGAGGATCTGACCCTCGCCGACCGGCTGAGGGAGATCCGCCTGGAGGCGGGGAAGCTGATGGGCCTCGGTGACGTCGAGAACACCACGGTTCCCAAGCTGACCCTGCTGGCGCCGCCCCGGCACGGTGGCGCCGTGATGACCCGCACCTTCATCCCGGTGCGCTGCCACACCTCCATCGGAGTCCTGGGCGCCGCGAGCGTCGCCGCCGGGCTGCGCGTGGAGGGCGGCGTCGGGCAGGCCGTGGCGCGCCTGCACGAGAAGGGGGACCGGCTGCGCATCGAGCACCCCACCGGATTCCTCGACATCGAAGCCGGTGTCGAGTACGGCCCCGAGCGCGCCGTTCCGGTGGCCGGACGCACTGCCGTCGTACGCACCGCCCGCAAGATCTTCGACGGCACGGTCTTCCCCCGGCCGGCCGGAGCCGCACATCACCTTTAAGGAGGCCCGTATGGCGCCGCCCCTCGGAGACATCGCCCACCTCGGGCATGTCGAACTGCTCACCCCGGACCTGGACGGCAGTGTCCGGTTCTTCACCGACTACCTCGGCCTGACCGAGAACGGTCGCTCGGGAGACTCCGTCTACCTGCGGACCTGGGACGACTACGAACACCACAGCCTGACGCTCACCGCCCACTCGACCTCGGGCATCCGCCGCACAGCCCTCCGGGCCTCCAGCGAGGAAGCCCTCCAACGACGGGTCAAGGAGATCGAGAACGGCGGCCGCCGCGGCCGCTGGGTCGAGGACGAACCAGGCCTCGGCCCGCTGTACGTCACCAGCGACCCGGACGGCCACGAACTCGCCCTGTACTGGGAGAGCGAGTGGTACCGGGCGCCGGACGAGCTGAAGCCGGCCCTGAAGAACCAGCCGCAGGCCAAGCCCGGCCACGGGGTGGGCGTGCGCCGCCTGGACCATGTCAACTACCTCGCCGCCGACGTCTCGCCCAACGGTGACTTCATGCGCGACGCACTCGGCGCCCGCCCCACCGAGCAGATCGAGCTCAACAGCGGCAAGATCGCCGCCCAGTGGCTGACCTTCAGCAACAAGTCGTACGACATCGTCTACACCGAGGACTGGACGGGCTCGAACGGGCGCCTGCACCACATCGCCTTCGCCACGGACACCCGTGAGGACATTCTGCGCGCCGCCGATCTCGCCATCGACACGGGCGTGTTCATCGAGACGGGCCCGCACAAGCACGCCATCCAGCAGACGTTCTTCCTGTACGTCTACGAGCCGGGCGGCAACCGCATCGAGCTGTGCAACCCGCTCACCCGACTGGTCCTGGCGCCCGACTGGCCGCTGGTCACCTGGACCGAGGACGAGCGGAAGAAGGGTCAGGCCTGGGGTTTGAAGACCATCGAGTCCTTCCACACCCACGGCACGCCGCCGGTCGGCTGATCCACCCTGCCCGGCGTTTCTCGGCCGAGGATCTGACGGCCGTTTCCAGCCATCGCATACGCGCGGGCGGCACCTCATCATGTGCCGCCCGCGCCCTTCTCACCTGCTTCTCAGCTCCTCGTGGCACCGTCCTCGCGGTGGCCAGATTGTTTCTAGGATTGTTGACAAAAACGTTGACACCCTTGAATCCAATCCTTAGCGTCTGGGGCGCAATCGGGTCAGCCGCACGAGCCGCGTCGACCCGCCTCACCGATCCCCCTTCCAGGGCCCACGCCTCCTGGACGAGAGGAGACAACGATGTCCTCCTCCCTCGCCCTGCCCGCTCGCGGCGGCAGACTGGCCGCGCTCGTCGTCGGCCTCTGCTGGCTGGTCGTCCTCTTCGACGGCCTCGACATGTTCATCTACGGCTCCGTGCTGCCGCACATGCTGGAGACGAAGGCGCTCGGCATCGACCCCGGCAAGGCCGGTGACGTCGGCTCGTACGCCACCTTCGGCATGCTGATAGGCGCCCTGTCCTCCGGCACCGTCAGCGACTGGGCCGGCCGCAAGAAGACCATCATCGTGTCGACCGCGGTCTTCTCCCTGGCCTCCGCCGTCTGCGCCTCCGCCTCCAGCCTCGGCGTCTTCAGCTTCGGTCGCTTCCTGGCCGGCCTCGGCCTCGGCGGCCTGCTGCCGAGCGCGATCACCCTGGTCACCGAGTACGCCCCGCGCGGCCGCGGCGCCCTGATCGTCGGCTCGCTGATGACCGCCCACCAGGCCGGAGGTATCGTCGCCGGCTTCGTGGCGCTGTGGACCGGCTACTGGCGGCTCTCCTTCTGGATCTGCGTGATCCCGCTCTTCATCGGCGTCCCGCTGGCCGCCAGGTTCGTGCCCGAGTCGATGGCCTTCCTGCAGGCCAAGGGACGGGACACGGAAGCCTTGGCGCTGGCCGACCGCTACGGCGTCGAACTGGCCGCCCGCGACAAGGAGCGCCCGGCCACCGCCGACCGGTTCAGCGCCCTCGCCGGCCTGTTCCGCGGCGGCCTGTGGGTCCAGACCATGCTCTTCTGGGTGGCCTCCTTCGGCGGCCTCCTGCTGGTCTACGGCGTCTCGCAGTGGCTGCCGTCGATGATGAAGGCCAACGGCTACAACCTCGGGTCCTCGATCGGCTTCGTCATCGTCATCAACCTCGGCGGCATCGTCGGCATGCTGATCGGCGGCCGGCTCACCGACAGGTTCGGCGGCTCACGCATCTCCGCGATCTGGTTCGGTGCCACCGCCATCGGCATCTACTCGCTCAGCATCCACATGCCGCTGGCCCTCACCTACACCGTCGTCTTCCTGACCGGCATGTTCCTCTTCAGCGCCCAGGCGATGATCTATGCCACCGTGGCCGCCCGTTCCCACGACGACAACCGCGCGACCGCGGTCGGCTGGACCTCCGGCATGGGGCGCTTCGGCGCTGTCTTCGGCCCGTGGCTCGGCGGCCAGCTGCTCGCCACCGGCTCCACCACCGCCGGCTTCACCGCCTTCGCCATAGCGGGCGTGTTCTCGCTGGTGTTCGTCAGCCTGACCGGCCTGCGCCGGGTCCAGCCGGCGGAGGCCCAGAGCAGCGTGCAGCAGGAGCTGACCGCCACCGGCTGACCGGAGGGGCGAGGGACACGCGCCCGGGCAGGGCCTCACGGGGACCCGGCCCGGGCGCGTGCGTGTATCCATCAGGTGCTGTGAGGGGGCGTCAGGCGAAGACCGACAGCAGCAGGGCCGTCCCCTCCAGGGCGCATGCACGGCTCCGGCGCTCCCGGAGACCGGCGGAAGGGGTGGCTATCCTCGAAGCCCGCCGTTCTCAGAGGAGCCATGACCGGACCCGCCAAGGCCGCACTCACCAAGAACTTGCCTCAACTGTTCATCGAGGCGAAGCGCTGGTTCGACGACGCGCTGGTGGCCAGCATGCGGGCCACGGGCGAGCAGCCGGTGAGCAGTGCCCAGGGTGCCGTCTTCGCGATGCTGGACGACGAGGGCACCTCGATCTCCGAACTCGCCCGGAGGATCGGGGTCACCCGGCAGACCGCGCACCAGGCCGTGCACGGCCTGATCGGGATGGGGCTGCTGGAACAGGTGCCGGATCCGGCCTCCGCCCGCGTCAGTCTGGTCCGCGTCACCGCCGAGGGTGCTCGTGTCCACCGTCGCGCGCAGGCCACGCTCGCCCTCATCGAACAAACCCTGGCCGAACGCATCGGCCCCGCCGCGGCCACCGCCCTGCGGCGCGCGCTCAGCGAGCCCTGGGGCGAGCCGCCTTCGGTGGAAGCGCCCTGAGTCCCGTTTGGGTGCCCCTTCCGGGAGCGGCCGGGCGACGGCCGGCGTTCACCGGCCGCGTCAACTGCCGCCCAGGAGCCGGGAAATCTCCCGGCACGTATCCCGCAGCCGCGGCAGCACCTCGTCCACGAGCCGGGCAGGAGGGAACTCCATGTCAGGCACGGCCACATTGGCCGCTGCCACCATCGCGCCGGAAGACCGCACGGGCGCCGCCACCCAGCGCAGCCGGGCCGTACGCCGGATTCTGTCAGTCAACGACAGATATCCATTGCCTCAATCACTTCAGGATGCTGGAGTGATCCCATGGATCACGTTGCGGTACTGGCCCTGTTCGATCGAGACATGCGGGAGGGAGCGCGGCCCGACGCCCCGGATGCCCGGGTCGAGCGCGTCGGCAAGGTGGTGCGCCAGGTCGGCGCCGAGCGGGGCTGGAACGGGGTGATCTGGTCGGACCTGGACGAGACCGGCGCCGACGCGGCGATCGCCGACCAGGTCCGGTACTTCTCCGATCTCGGGCGAGAGTTCGAGTGGAAGCTGTACGGGCACGACAAGCCGGAGGATCTCGGGCACCGGCTGCGGACGGCCGGTTTCACCGCCGAGCCCGAGGAGACGCTGATGGTCGCCGAACTGGGCGACCTGGCACTCGACGCCGAGCCGCCCGAGGGCGTACGGCTGCTTCCCGTCACCGACCGCGCTGGCGTCGACCTGGTGGCCGACGTCCACGAACAGGCCTTCGGCACGGACGGCACGCGCCTGCGCCACCAGCTGCTCGCCCAGCTCACCGGCGACGCGGACACGGTTGTCGCCGTCGTGGCCCTCGCCGGGGACGTACCGGTCAGCGCGGCCCGAATGGAACTCCTGCCCGGCACCCGGTTCGCCGGACTGTGGGGCGGCGGCACGGTCGAGGCCTGGCGCGGCCGCGGCATCTATCGCGCCCTCGTCGCCCACCGCGCCCGCGTCGCCGCCGAGCGCGGCTACCGCTACGTCCAGGTCGACGCCTCCAGCCAGAGCCGCCCCGTCCTCGCCCGCCTCGGCTTCGAGCCACTGACCACGACGACGCCGTACGTGTACGGGTAGTACGTAGACGGGTGGTGCCGCCGACAGCCGACGTCGACGAGTGCGGCCACGTCCTCACTGGCCGAGCAGTTCGGTCTGCCGAAGCCGATGACCGTACCGCTGTGGCTGATGCAGCCCATGTCACAGGCGCACGTGATGATGCGGACGACCCTGCGGGTGTCCGCGGCCAAGGCGGAGCGGGAGCTGGGCCGGGCCCCGGTCCATCCGTCCGGCCACGACGGACTGGCCGCGCTCAAGGCGGCCGTCTGACGCTCGGACGTGGGCCGAACGGAAGGGAGTTGGGGGCCGGTCGGCCCGCGCGGGCGAGCGGGAGAGACGGCATGCTGAAGGTGTGGACGCCAGCCGTCCCGGGGACTGCCTCCCGTCGCGCTCGACTCTCCCGCGCCGGCGCTCGGTCGAGGCGGCAGGCCCGCCGACTGCCGAGGGGGAGCCGCGTCGGCGGGCCTGTACCAGGCTCTCTGCGAATCCGGCCCGCTCAGAGATCGAGCTGGTACTCCACCGCACTGTGCGTGGGCAGATAGCCGAGCGCGTCGTTGATGCCGCGCATCGGGGCGTTGCTGTCGGCGGTGTCCGTCAGCAGCCCGCCGAGTTCGGGGTGTCGCTGACGGGCCAGCCGGATCGACTCCGCCTTCATCCAGAGGCCCAGGCCGTGGCCGCGGTGCTCGGGCAGCACGCCGGTCCCGTAGTGCTGGGCGTCACCCCGGCCGTCGCCGGGCACGACGAGTTCGGAGAAGCCCACGATCGAGCCGTCCGAGCGGTCCACCGCGGCGACCGTGTGGAGCAACTCCCCGCGCTTCGCGACGGTTTCGGCAGCGGATATCACCCGGTCCACGTCCCATACGACGGTCCCGTAGTCGGTCCCCTCCATCGGCATGTCGTCCATGGCCCGCCGCGAGTCGGCGAAGGTCCGCGCCAGCTCGGGCGGCACGGTGCCTTCCCAGTGCGTCAACTCGTAACCGGGATGCAGGCGTTCGATGATCTCGGTGATCCGCGCGGGATCCACGTCGGCGAGCGCGAGCCTCGTGTACGTCAGGGCCAGCACCCGGCAAAATCCGCGCGCCGCGAGGAACAGATCGCCGGGGGAGCCGGTCTCGGCCTGCGTGACAAGCGACCGCCGCCCCTCGTCGCGTGCCGCGGAGACGGCCGCCTCCAGGAGCGCGCTGCCCACACCCCGCCGCCGCTCGGCAGGGTGTACGGCGAGCTCCAGTTCGGCGAGATGCCGCTGCCCCTCCTTGGTGAACAACCGCAGAAAGGCGGAGCCCACGGGAGCTCCGTCGGTGCCGGAGGCCAGCCATGCCAGGCGGCGGCTCGACGGAGTGGGCTCGGAGTCGGTCAGCGGCGTGATGCGCGGCGGCAAGGTCTCTCCGTGGCGTCGGGTGTGCGGGGGCGAAGCCCGCAGAACGTAGCCGTACCGACGCGCCACCCGCAACGGAATTGAGCACGCGGCACGCAGGGCTGCCCCCTCGCCCGCGCCCACCTCCCCGTCAGCGGCGCACCTTGGCCCGGTCGAGAGCCGCGACGCCCAGGGCCGCCAGACCGATCTGGATGAGCCACTCGATCCAGTCGACGCCCTTGGTGTCGGCGACACCGAACGCAGCGGCGATCCCCGAGCCGATGAACGCGGCCACGATGCCGACGGCGATCGTCGACAGGATGCCGATGCGCTGGCGTCCGGGGACGACGAGCCTGCCCAGTACGCCGATGATGATGCCGATGAGGATGGCACTGATGATGCCTGAGATCTCCATCTCCGCCCCTCTTTGTCGGTCCCCCGCAGTTATGTATGTGCCCCCTGTACGCGGAGGCAGTCCGCTCTGCTTCGGGCGGCCCGGGACGCGGCTCCGGAGCCCTCCTGTTCAGTCGCTATTTCGTCATGTACCGTTCAATAATCTGTCGCGCGGTAGACGGCCAACTCCCGTTCTACGCGCGCAGACTTGGCGCCCGCACCGCCTCTCCCCACCCCACACGGAGGTTCGCCGGATGCTCGGATTCAGAAGATCCCGCCACAGACTCACCACGGCGCTGGCCGTGTTCGGACTGCTTGTCACGGGCGCCGCCGTCCAGGCGGCCGGCGCCGCCCCCGCCCACGCGGCGACCACGCACCGGATCCTGTTCGACAACGCCCACGCCGAGACGGCGGGCAACGCCGACTGGATCATCTCCACCAGCCAGCCCGACCCGCTCGGCCAGGACTCCTCTCCGTCCGCCGAGACCGACTGGACCGGCGCGCTCTCCTCGTGGGGCGTGGCCCTGCAGAAGACCGGCAACTACAGCCTCAAGACACTGCCCTCGGGCTCCAGCCTCACCTACGGCGGCTCCGCCGCGACAGACCTGTCGAACTTCGACGAGCTGGTGCTGCCCGAGCCCAACACGCTCTTCACCACGGCCGAGAAGACCGCGATCATGACGTTCGTCAAGAACGGCGGCGGCCTGTTCATGATCTCCGACCACACCGGCGCCGACCGCAACAACGACGGTGAGGACGCGGTCGAGATCCTGAACGACCTGATGACGAACAACAGCGTCGACAGCACCGACCCGTTCGGCTTCTCCATCGACTCGCTGAGCATCGGCTCCGACTACCCGAGTGCCATCAGCGACAGCAGCAACGCGGTCCTGCACGGCTCGTTCGGCACCGTGACGAAGAGCCTCATCGCCAGCGGTACGACGGCCACCCTCAAGCCCGCCGACAACTCGGCCGTCAAGGGCCTGCTCTACCGGACCGGCTACTCGGGCAACACCGGAGCGTTCTTCGCGACCAGCACCTTCGGCAGTGGTCGCGTCGCCTTCTGGGGAGACAGTTCGCCGATCGACGACGGCACCGGCCAGTCCGGAAACACGCTGTACGACGGCTGGAACGACACCGGCGCCACCAACGCGGCGCTCGCGCTCAACGCCACCGAATGGCTCGCCGGCGCGAGCGGCACCGGTGGTGGCGGAGGCGGTGGCGGCACCTGCACGGCCGCGCAGCTCCTCGCCAACCCCGGCTTCGAGTCCGGAAGCTCGTCCTGGACCGCGAGCAGCGGCGTGATCACGACCGACTCCGGTGAGGCCGCCCGCACCGGCTCCTACAAGGCCTGGCTGGACGGATACGGATCCGCCCACACCGACACGCTTTCCCAGTCGGTGACCATCCCGTCGGGATGCTCGGCCACCCTGAGCTTCTACCTCCACGTGGACACGGCCGAGACGACCACCAGCACGGCGTACGACACCCTCAAGGCCCAGGTCCTCAACAGCAGCGGCACCGTCCTGTCGACCCTGGCCACGTACTCCAACCTGAGCGCCGCGTCGGAGTACACGCAGCGCACCTTCAGCCTCGGCACCACCTATGCCGGGCAGACGGTCACCATCAAGTTCACCGGCACGGAAGGCTCCACGCTCCAGACGTCGTTCGTCATCGACGACACCGCGCTCAATGTGAGCTGAGCACGCAAAAGGGGCGGGCCCGGGATCCGGACCCGCCCCTTTGTCTGTCCCGCCCTATGCCGCCGGGACCGTCTTCTCCGGCGTGTTCCACCCCGACACCCGCACCCGAGGCGCGGATCCGTGCAGATCGGCCGTCCGGTACGTGGCCGTCAGAGTCGTCGACTCGCCGGGCCACAGGCTGACCTGGTTGTCGGACCACCGCACCGGCAGCACCGGCTTGCCCTTCGCGTCCACGAGGTGCGCATCGGTGAGCAGTGCCGGCGTCTTCCCGGTCCCGGTGTTCCGTACGGTGACCGTCGTCGTGGACGTGCCGTCCGGGCCGGACGAGGTCGACGCCGTCGCCGAGACCGGCGCCTGCGCCATCGAGTTGAGCCCCTTGAGGTCCGCGTAGCTCGTCGTCGGCGTGTAGTACCAGTCGGTGTTGGCCCAGTCGAGCGTGTCGGGCTTGGTCGACAGCCAGTAGACGTTGCGGCTGACCTCCTGACCCTTGGAGTCGGTGAGGATCAGGCGCGCGAGATACGTCGTCGACAGCTCGCCGACCGATGACGGCACCGTGAGCGCGGTGCTGCGCGCTCCGTCCCCGCCCACGTTCACGCCGGTCGCGGTCTTGTCGTACTTCTGCGCACCGTCGGTGTTGAAGAGCGTGACCCGGGCCGTGAGGCCGGACGCGGACGCGTGCCGGTTGTTCACCACCACGACGGAGCGGTTGTCGTACGAGTACTGGATGTGCAGCGGCTCATTGGCCTTCTTGGCGCCGAAGTAGGCACCGCCCTGGTCGAGGTAACGGTCCATCAACTGCCAGTGCAGTGACGTCCATCCGCTGTTGAACATCCAGTAGATGACACCGGTCGAGGGCTTCGAGGAGTCGGTGGCGTTGCGCCCGTACGCCTCGTACTGCGCGCGCACGTTCTCGTACTGGGCGAGCTGTGCCTTGCGCACGTAGTCCGGCAGGGCGGTCGGTGCGCCGTAGCGGCCGGTCAGGGCGGCGTCGTAGATCTTGAGGGTGTCGAAGGTCGACGACGGCGAGCGGTGGTACTGCTTGGCGCCGGGGTTCTTCCAGAGGGTGTCGAGATCGGCGGGGGACATCATCCGGCGCAGGGTGTCGAGTGTGGGGATGTCGGGGCCCGCGCTGGTCTCCGAGTTGAAGCCGGTGGCGCCGCCCTCGCGCTTGGCGTACCAGTAGTTCGGCGGGATCCAGTCGTAGGGCCCGGTCATCTTCATGCCCGAACTGCCCAACTGCGGAGAGGATTTGTCGGAGGCGGCGGCGACCACGGGGGTCGGCCAGTCGGCGGCCTTCAGCGCGTCGAGGTAGTTCTTCTCGATCGTGGCGTCCGGCGCGAAGTCGCTGCCGATGAGGAACGAGATGACGCTCGGGTGATCCCGCAGACGCGCGGCCTCGGCGGCCATCGAGGCCTTGGCGACGGGATAGTCGGCGGCGGTCCACTTGTCGCCCCGCTCGCTGCCGTTGACGTTCCCCTCCCACTTGTCGCAGCACTCCCAGCCGGGCAGCGTGAGGATGCCGTACCGGTCGGCGAGGTCGAAGAACTCGTCGGGCTCGATGTGCCCTTCCAGGCGGATGGTGTTGAGGCCCAGGTCGAGCGCGTACTTCAGCCGGTCCTCGACGTACGTCCGGTCCCAGCGCAGGAACTCGTCCGGCGACCAGCCGCCGCCCTTGATCAGCAGCCGCCGGCCGTTGATGCTGTACTGCCGGGCGCCGTCGGAGTTGAGCGGCGCCTTCACGTCGCGGATGCCGAAGTCCTCGTGCGCGGTGTCCGAGGGGGTGCCGGCGACGGAGGCGGTCAGGTCGAGGCCGTACAGGGGCTGTCCGCCCATGTCCGCGGGCCACCACACCTTCGGCGATGTCAGGTGCAGGCCGGGGGAGTCGGCCGGGGTGAAGGTGACGGTCTTCGTCTCGTGTGCGGCGAGGGCGACGGTCTTGCTGAAGGACGTCGACCCGATGGTGCCGGAGACCGTGGCCGAGACGGCGGTGCTTGTCTCATTGCGCGCCTTCGCCTTGACCGTCAGGTCCGCGGCGGCGAGCGACGGGACGTCGAGCTTGGTCACCACGTGCGCGTCGCGCAGCGCGACCGGGCCGCCGCGACGGACGAGGACGTCGCGGACGATGCCCATGTTCTCGTCGGGCGGTGGCTGCAGCCAGTCGATCCAGCCCATGGTGAGGTTCTTGTTGGGTTCGTTGGGCTGGATGCGGAAGGCGACCGTGTTGGTGCCCGCCCGCACCAGTGAGGTGATGTCGAGTTCGTGGTGCGTGTACGCGCCCGCCACATCGGCGGCCTTGGCGACCTGCTTGCCGTTGACGTAGACGTCTGCCGCTGAGATGACCCCGCTGAAGTCCAGGTAGCTGCGCTCGGAGGTGTCGGCGACCGTGAAGTCCGAGCGGTACCACCAGGGCACGTCGAAGTCGACCTTCGGGATCTTCTGCTGGTTGGTCGAGTAGAACGGGTCCGCGTACTTCCCGGTCGCGAGCAGCGCCGCGAGGACCGTGGAGCGGGAGCCCGCCGGATACCAGCCGCTCGCCGGATAGCCGGGACTCGAGACGTCCGCCGCCGGGTCGCTCACCTTGGCGGTCGACTGGATCGCGTACCCGGCGAGCGCGGTGGTGCTGCCCGGCGCGGAGGCCACCGTGGTGACGTGGGTCCGCTGCGCGGTGGCCGGTCCGGTGTCGTGGACGCCGGCCCACGCGCTCGTGGAGAGGGTGCACAGGAGGCCCAGGGCGACGGCGGCCGTGGCGAGGCGCCGTCTTGAGGCAGGGCGGTGGAACACGGTGGTCTCCTTGGGGGGTGGGGGAGCATCCGCGCTTCGACACTGCACGCTTGCAAGCTTCGACACAGCAAGTTAGGAAACTTTACTAACTTGGCCCACAAGCTAGGCGGCCGAGTGAGTCATGTCAATCACCGCCGGGAGCACGCCCCGATCGGCAGGGCGGGTGCCCTCAGGAAGCCGACCGCCGCTCGAACACCACATCACGCGCTGTCCCCAGTGCCGTAGCGACGGCCCCGAGCAGCACCGCGTCCTCACCCAGTCGGCTGGGTACGACCTTCGGACGCAGTGGCGTGAGGGTGCGCAGGGTCTCGCGTACCGGCCGCAGCAGCAGATCGACGCTGTGGCCCACCCCGCCACCCAGGACCACCAGATCGGGATCGAGCACCGCGGCCGCCGCCGCCACCGTGTGCGCGATCCGCTCGCCCTCCAACTGCACCGCCTGGACCGCGGCGGGATGTCCCTCGCGCGCCGCGTCGAAGACGGCCTTCGCGGTGAGCTGCCCGGTCATGCCGAAGTGCCGCGCCGCCTCGACGACGGCCACACCGGACACCGCGTCCTCCAGCGTCTCCGGCCTCTGCTGTCCCGGCCACGGCAGGAATCCGATCTCCCCGGCCCCGCCGTGCGCCCCGGTGAACAGCCGCCCCTCGCTGACGACGCCCATGCCGAGACCGGTGCCGATCATGATGTACGTGAACAGGCGGCTGCCCGCGCCGACTCCGTAGGTGTACTCGCCCAGGGCCGCCAGGTTGGCGTCGTTGTGCACCTCCAGCGGGATGCCCAGTTCCTCGTGCATCCGGTCGAACAGGCCCGCGCGGCCCCAACCGGGCAGATGCATCGCGTACCGCACCCGGCGCTGCTTCTCGTCGTACACGCCCGGCGTGCCCACCACCGCGTGGGCCACCTCGTCCGCCTTGACACCGGAGTTGGCGACCACCTGATGGGCCGTTGCGACCACCAGGTCGGCCATGGCACCCGAACTGCGGGCCCGGTTGCGCACGTCGGCCCGCGCGACCACCGCGCCGTCCAGATCGGCGACCGCCACGCGCAGCCAGCCGCGGCCGATATCGATGCCGAGCGCGTAGCCGGCGGCGGGGTCGGGGGCGTACAGGACCGCCACCCTGCCGCGCTCCGGCGCGTGGGTGCCGACCTCGTGGACCAGTCCCGCCTCCTCAAGGGCGGCCAGCGCGCTGGAGACCGTCGGCTTGGACAGTCCCGTCTCGCGGGCGAGTTGGGCGCGCGAGGCGGCACCGGCGGTGCGCAGCCGGTCGAGGAGCAGTCGCTCGTTGGTGCTGCGCAGCCGTCGCCGGTTCCAGGGCTGTTCCGGCTGCTCTGCGGCGTCGCTGGCGGGCATCGCACCATTCTCACGCATTCATGACACCCTCTTGACGCATCTAGTAAGGCTCCTTAACTTTATCGCCCAGTCAGCCTCGCCGGGCGATCCAAGGGGAGGGAGGCCTGGGTCCTGTCGTCACATTCGCGTCGTCCGCCCGCAGGGCGGGCCTCGCGGCGTCAGGTGCGTGCTCTCGGCGCGCCGGGCGCTGATCCTCGTACTGGATGTACTTGGGTCTGCGCCCGGTGCGGCGAGAGTGTGTGCATGGCGTCGGGAGGCAGGCGGGAATGTGACGACAGGACCCAGCGTCGGCCGGTCACCCGCCGCCCTTGTTCCGTCGGCCGCCGTTCAGGTCGGCCGTCACCTCGTACCTCTCCCCGCGTCTTCCTTCAGGAGGAGCCATGTCCGGTAGCCCGCCACCCAACGGCGGTTTCGTCCGCCGCGTCGGCCTGTTCCAGGCCACTGCGATCAACATGAGCCAGATGTGCGGCATCGGGCCGTTCGTGACGATTCCGCTCATGGTCGCCGCGTTCGGCGGCCCGCAGGCCGTCATCGGCTTCATCGCCGGTGCGCTGCTGGCCCTCGCGGACGGGCTCATCTGGGCCGAGCTGGGCGCGTCGATGCCCGGCTCCGGCGGCAGTTACGTCTATCTGCGCCAGGCCTTCCAGTACCGCACCGGGCGGCTGATGCCGTTCCTGTTCGTCTGGACCGCCATGCTCTTCATCCCGCTGATCATGTCCACCGGCGTGGTCGGCTTCGTGCAGTACCTGGGCTACCTGGCCCCCGACATGGGCAAGACCACGGGGGACCTCATCGGACTGGGCATGGTCGCCCTCGTGGTGATCCTGCTGTGGCGCGGCATCGAGCACATCGCGCGGATCACCGCCGTGATGTGGGCGGTCATGATCACCTCGGTTGTCCTGGTGATCCTCGCCGCCGCCACCGACTTCAGCGCGCACATGGCCTTCACCTATCCGGCGCACGCCTTCGAGCTGACCAGCAGCCACTTCTGGATCGGCTTCGCCGCGGGCCTGACCATCGGCATCTACGACTACCTCGGCTACAACACCACCGCGTACATGGGCGCCGAGATCAAGGAGCCGGGCCGCACGCTGCCCCGCTCCATCATCTTCTCCATCCTCGGCATCATGGCGATCTACCTGCTGCTGCAGATCGGCACGCTCGGCGTCATCGACTGGCACCGGATGACCGACCCCGGCGACATCGCCTCCACGTCCGTGGCCTCCGCGGTCCTGGAGAAGACCTGGGGCAAGGGCGCCGCCGACACGGTCACGGTCCTCATCCTCATCACCGCGTTCGCCTCGGTCTTCACCGGTCTGCTCGGCGGTTCGCGCGTCCCGTACGACGCCGCCCGTGACCGCGTCTTCTTCCGCCCGTACGCCAAGCTGCACCCCCAGCATCGCTTCCCGATGCTGGGCCTGGCCACCATGGGCGTCGTCACGGCGATCGGCTTCCTCATCGGCCGCCACACCGACCTCGCCACGCTCATCCAGCTGCTCACCACCGTCATGGTGATCGTCCAGGCACTGGCCCAGATCCTCGCTCTGTCGGTGCTGCGCAAGCGTCAACCGGAACTGCGCCGACCGTACAAGATGTGGCTCTATCCCGTGCCGAGCCTCCTCGCCCTCGCGGGCTGGCTCACCATCTACGGATACGCGGACAAGAACTCCCCGGGCCGCCACCCCATCGAATGGTCCCTGGCGTGGGTCGCCCTCGGCTGTGTCGCCTACGTCATCTGGGCGAGCCTGGAGAAGGTGTGGCCCTTCGGACCGAAGGAGATCACCGAGGAGTACCTGGCCGCTCCGACGCCGGACGCGGAACCCGCCGGGGCGTGAGGGAGGGGCGCCCGCGGTCCTGAGTGCCCGGTTCAGGACTTGGACGGCAGCCAGCCGGTGGCGGCCACGACCTCACGCGCGATGTCGATCACCGCGCGGTCGTCGGTCGCCATCCGGATCGTGTCCGCGGGCGCCCGTTCGTCCAACAACCGTGCCCTGTAGGCGCTGTTCTTCAGCTCCCGCTCCAACTCGGAGCCGATTTCCCGCCCCTTGAGCCGACCGGCGGTGGTCTCGTCCGTGGCCGTCAGCAGCACCCGTACCAGCCGTACGTCCGCTCCGATCGCCCGCTCGAACAGGCTCGCCGACTCGGCCAGCACGCTCACGGTGTTGGTGTAGACAAGACGCCGGTAGCCCAGCTCGGCGAAGTTTCCCCAGACCGCCCGGAGGTTGCGCTCGGTGATCGCGGCGCGGTGCGGGTCGCCCTCCGGTGCCGGATGCACCTGCCCCATGAAGTCGCCCTCGATCACCGCGTGAGCGACCTCCGCGGCCCGCAGCCGCGCCGAAACCTCCCAGCCCACCGTGGATTTGCCGACACCGGCGCGCCCGCCGATGAGCAGTACCTCCGTGTGAGTGCCGGAGCGCCGCGTCACAGGCGGTGCCACTCGCTCGGTGCTTCGTCGCCGTCGAGATGGCTCCAGGTCCTCAGGACGACCTCCCGGTCCTTCGCCACGCGAAGGACCGGGCCTTCGTCGGTCAGTACGAACCCGGCCGCCTTGGCGACCGCCTCGCTCGCCGCGTTCCCGTCCTCGATGCACAGCACCACGCGCCGCCCCCCGACACGACGCTTCGCGAAGTACACCGCGAGCCGCACCGCGCGGGTCGCAAGCCCCCGGCCCCGGTAGGCCGCCCCCACTCCATAGGCGAGTTCGAGGTCCCGCTCGTCCGCCGCGCTGCGGAAGAGCAGGATCTCACCCTGGGGCCGCCCGCCGTCCGTGGTGATGGCCAGCTGCACCGTCTGCCCCTCGGCGGCCTTCTGCTCGGCGGCGGCGAGGTACGCCCGCGCCGCCTCGGCGTCGAACGGCGACGGGACCGGTGTCCAGCGGTCGATCTCGGGATCGTCGTAGAGCGCGACGAGGTCCGCCACGTCGTCGGCGCACCACTCGCGCAGTTGAAGCCCCAGCCCTTCGATGTGCAGCGGCCTCGGGAAGTCGAACTTCGGTCGGCTGTCCATCAGTTGATCCTGCCGCGCGGGACGGGTGGCAGCCAAGAGGGCCCCGCGAGATACCGGCTCGGCTTACCGGCGCACCGCACCGCCGCGCGGATCTCGTCCGCCGGATCTCCGCGGTGGTACGGCCGTTCCGAGGGCTCGATGCCGTCGAGGAACTCCTGATAACGGAGCGCGTACGTGAGATGGGCAAGCGGCTCGGCGAGGGCGAGGGCGCGCGCCGGGTCGGCAGCGGGGAACCGCGCCCTCCACGCGTCGATCCAGGCGCGGGCGGCCTGCGCACGGCGCGACTCGGGGAGGAAGTGCTGCACGCGCAGTCCGTCCAGGACCGGGTTCCCCCAGTGCGCGTCTGCGAAGTCCACGACCACGGGCGAACCGCCGTCACTGCGCCAGTTTCCGGGATGGAAGTCGCCGTGCACGAGCGTGTCGGGCAGCCCGCACTCGGCGAGAAGGTCCCAGCGGTTCGTCAACTCCCTTGCGATGGAGAGCTCTTGACTGTTCAGCTCCCGCGCGACCGGTCCGGCCAGCAGCTCGCGGAGCTGGGCGGTGAGAACCTGCGCGCGCCGGTCCCGGATGTCCGACGGACGCCCCGATTCTGACGCCGCGAGCGCCACCTGCGCCGCCACGAAGCGCTCCATGACGGCGGCGACCGTATCGGACGAGGCTCCCCAGCAGTCCTCCCCGGGGATGTGCTCCATCAGCATGCGGCGCTCGCCGGAGCCGAGGAGTGTCGCGACCAGACCGGGGTCGACCCGCGCGAAGGCGCCGACGACCCCGGCCTCGTCGGCCGCGAAGTGCGGTGTCGTCTTGAGCCAGACCGTGCCCCGCGCGGTGGGCAGGCGGAAGAGCCCGGCCAGGTTCCATGTCCGGCGCTGCTCGACCGGACCGGTCACCGGCCGCCCCGCCGAGGCCAGCGTGTCGGTCGCCCAGCCGAGGAGTTCACGCAGACCGTCGGCCCGCGCCCACGGCGAGCGGAACACCTCGTGGCCGTTCAACAGGCCCTGATCGACGGGCCGTCGGTCGAGGGTGCCGGGCGCAGGCCGCTCCAACGCCTCGACGTGGTACGTCACATGACCGTCCCGTCCCCCCGCGCCGCCGTCGACATCAACGAGACGCAGGACCAGCACCGGTACGCTGAGCAGCCTCTCCAGTCGTCCGACGACCGGCTCCACCTCGGACCACCACGGGACGTCCACGGAAAAGGGGCCGGCGACACCCAAGAACTCCTCGCCCGAGGTCACCCATGCGCTCACGGTTCGGCTCACGGCGCCAGTGTGAGCGGCGACGGATGCCTCCGGCGAGCGAATATCCGGGTCGGCCGAGTGGGTTGCTCTATAGGACTGACGGCGCTACCGTCCAGTAAGTTGTTCCACGGGACAGCGGGACAGAGGCACCAGGGCACAGACGCAGGTAACACGGCACAGACACAGGACTCACTGGAACCCGCTGGGCGTGAGGAGCCGATGGGCGTGGCCGACACCGGACGAGAGACCTGGCAGACCTCCGCGTGCATCCTCTGCGAGTGCAACTGCGGAATCGAAGTCCAGCTGGACGGGCGGCGGTTGACCCGCATCCGCGGCGACAAGAAGCATCCCTCCTCGGCCGGCTACACCTGCGAGAAGGCGCTGCGCCTCGACCACTACCAGAACGGCCGCCACCGGCTCACCTCACCGCTGCGCCGCCGCGCCGACGGGACGTACGAGGAGGTCGACTGGGACACCGCGCTCGACGAGATCGCCGAACGCCTCACGGCCGTGCGCGACGAGCACGGCGGCGAGAAGATCTTCTTCTACGGTGCCGGGGGCCAGGGCAACCATCTCGGCGGCCTGCACACCAAGGCGCTCCAGGCGGCCCTCGGCAGCTCCTACTTCTCCAACGCGCTCGCCCAGGAGAAGACGGGCGAGATGTGGGTCGACGCGAAGCTCTACGGCGGCCACACCAAGGGCGACTTCGAGCACGCCGAGGTCGTCGTCTTCCTTGGCAAGAACCCCTGGCAGTCGCACAGCTTCCCGCGGGCCCGGCCGACCCTGCGCGCCCTCGCCAAGGACCCCGACCGTTCGTTGATCGTCCTCGACCCGCGGCGCAGCGAGACCGCCGCGCTGGCCGATCATCATCTCCAGGTACGGCCGGGCACGGACGCGTGGTGTCTGGCCGCCCTGCTGGCCGTCATCGTCCAAGAGGGCCTGTACGACGCCGAGTTCATCGAGGCGCACACGGCGGGGGCCGGTCCGGTGCTCGCCGCGCTGGCCGACGTACCGGTGACGGAGTACGTGGCCCGCTGCGGAGTGGACGAGGAACTGCTGCGGGCCGCGGCGCGGCGCATCGGGACGGCCGCGAGCGTCACGACGTACGAGGATCTGGGCGTGCAGCAGGCACCGCACAGCACCCTGGTGTCGTATCTGAACAAGCTGGTGTGGATCCTGACCGGGAACTTCGGGCGACCCGGCACGATGTTCCTGCACTCCGCCTTCGCCGCACTCGCCGGCGGCAGTGGGAAGTCCGGTCGTGGACGCCGCACCCCGGTCACCGGGGCGAAGATCATCTCGGGTCTGGTTCCGTGCAATTCCATCGCCGAGGAGATCCTCACCGATCACCCCGACCGGTTCCGCGCGATGTGGATCGAGAGCGCCAACCCGGCGCACTCGCTGGCCGATTCACGTGCTTTCGCTGAGGCGCTGGACGCGCTCGACCTGGTGGTCGTCGTCGATGTCGCGCTGACCGAGACCGCCCGGCGAGCCGACTATGTGCTGCCCGCGGCCAGCCAGTTCGAGAAGTGGGAGGCGACCTTCTTCAACACCGAGTTCCCGCACAACGCCTTCCAGCTCCGCCCACCCGTCCTTTCCCCGCTCCCCGGCACGCTCCCGGAACCCGAGATCTACGCCCGGCTGCTGCGCCGCCTGGGCGCCGCCGACGAGGAACTCCTGACGACCCTCACCAAGGCGGCCCACGCGTCGCGCACCGCCTTTGGCCGGGCCTTCTTCGCCGCCCTCGGGGAGGACCCGGCGCTCGTCGGCCTCGCCCCGTACCTGCTGTACGAGACGCTGGGCACCGCACTCCCGGAGGGGCGGCGCGCCACCGCACCGGTGTGGGGACTGGCCCAGCTGTGCGCGATGACGTACCCGGACGCCGTGCGGCGCGCCGGGTTCGCCGACGGGGACGCCCTCTTCGACGCGATCGTGGCGACGCCCTCCGGGGTCGTCTTCACGGTCGACGAATGGGACGACGTATGGAACTACGTGCGCCGTCCCGACCGCCGCTTCACGGTGGAGATCCCCGAACTGATCGAGAAGCTGGGGGAGCTGGGAGATCTCGCGAACCCTCTCACGAGCGAGGCGTACCCGCTGGTGCTCTCGGCGGGCGAGCGGCGCTCCTTCACCGCCAACACCATCTACCGTGACCCGGCCTGGCGCCGCCGCGACACGGAAGGCGCTCTGCGCGTCAGCCGGGCCGACGCCGACCGCCTCGGTCTGACCACCGGCTCCACGGCCCGCCTGTACACCGAACGCGGCAGCGCCGACGTGGTCGTCGAGGTGACCGACATGATGCGTGAGGGACACATCTCCCTGCCCAACGGCCTCGGAGTCGACCACCCCGATCACGGCATCGTGGGCGTCGCCCCCAACGACCTCACCTCCCTCCACCACCGCGACTGGCTGGCCGGAACGCCCTGGCACAAGCACGTTCCGGCGCGTCTGGAGGCGACCGGGGCCGCTCCGCGCGGGCGGTAGGCAAGGCCGGTCTTGCGGCGGCAGGTTCCCTCTGCATGCCGAGCAATCCCTGTCGAGCTGCTTTCAGGACGCCACCCGGAGGCCGTTCCGGCCGCCCGGGGATGCCTCGCCGTGGGTTGACATGCAAGCAATTGCCTGCATAACGTTGAGTGTGCGATCAGACAGCGACTCCGGCATGAACCAGGTCTTCAAGGCACTGGCCGACGAGACGCGAAGGAGACTGCTCGACCGGCTGCACGAGCACAACGGTCAGACGCTCGGCGAGCTGTGCGAGCACATCGACATGACACGTCAGTCGGTGACGCAGCACCTTGCCGTTCTGGAGGCCGCCAACCTCGTCAGCACCGTGCGGCGGGGGCGGGAGAAGCTGCACTACCTCAATCCCGTGCCGCTCCACGAGATCCAGGAGCGCTGGATCGACAAGTTCGAGCGCCCGCGCCTGCGCGCGCTGAGCGACCTGAAACGAAGAGCCGAGGAAGCCATGACCGACAGGCCCAATTTCGTGTACGTCATCTACATCCAGAGCACGCCCGAGAAGGTCTGGGACGCGCTCACCGACGCCGACCTGACCGCCGTGTACTGGGGCCACAGCAATGTCTCGGACTGGCAGCCGGGCTCCCGTTGGGAACACCGGCGCACGGACGGTTCGGGCATCGCCGATGTGGTCGGCACCGTCGTGGAGAGCGAGCGGCCGACCCGCCTCGTCACCACGTGGGCCTCTCCCGAGGACGAGGGGCAGGAGGACAAGTATTCCCGCGTCACCTTCGACATCCAGCCGCACGCCGACATCGTCCGGCTGACGGTGACTCACGAGGACCTGGCCGACGAGGGCGCGCTGAGTGACGTCAGCTCCGGCTGGCCGGCGGTGCTGTCCAACCTGAAGTCCGTGCTCGAGACCGGCGCCCCGTTGCCGCAGGAGCCGTGGCTGGTCCCGAGCCGCTGACGACCGGGAGTGATGCGCGGGCTCCGAGCGGGCGCGAACGGGCCGGCCCGCCCAGGGCGGACCGGCCCGCGGATTGCTTCCGCTTGTTTCCGCTTCCTTCCTGCTGTCGGGCCTACGCCCGGGGAGTGCTCTTCGTCGCTGTCATCGCGCACAACGCCCCCAGCACCACGGCCAATGCGCCGACGATGATGCTGTTGAGCGCGACTCCGGTGTCCGGGCTGGTGCCGACAATCCACGGCGAGATGATCAGCCACGTGCCCATCGCACAGATGGCCCAGCTCAGGCCGTACATCCTCTCCGGCGTGACGGTGAATCCGAGGGCCAGCAGGCCTATCGCGATGCCCATGATCAGGTTGTGGGTCGCCAGGGCTGGCTGGCTTGTCGCGTAGTGGAGTATCCACGGGGACACGGCGCAGTACAGGCCGAGCAGGAACACCGGCCCGTCCACGAGTGCCACATCGCGGCCACCGAGCATGCGGTCATACCGAGCCCGCATTTCGGATACATCGGGGTGGCTGGTGATGTCACCCCTGGGGTGCGAGACGTTGGCCATGACTCGTCTCCTTCGATCTCTTTCGACCCAGCGGCCCGACCGCGTCTGGTGCGGTATGCGGTAAGCGCCGCGTACATACATTCTGCGCTTATTTCTTCTTTATGTGTAGAGCTGCGGGGTTCGCAGAGGCGCGAGTGACGCGCTCTGCCGCTCTGCGGGGCCGGCGAGGAGACGTCCTGGGGTGATCGCCGCCTCAGGGGGAGATGAGCAGGCGGGCGATGGCGCGCCGGGCCCGCGTGGGCGCGAGCGCATCACGGTGCAGCTGGATGGACTGATTGGCCGCCAGGGCAACGCCATTGAGCTCGAAGACGAGTTGGTCCACGTCGGTGCGCTCCGGGAGCTCGCGGTTGTCGACCGCGGTGTTCAGCTCCGACGCCACGTACGCCGACCACGCGGCGAGCGCTTCGAGCACCGCGTCGCGGACCGGGCCGGGGCGGCCGTCGAACTCGCTCGCCACCGAAGTGAGGAAGCAGCCCCCGTGGCCTTCGTCCTCGGCCATGTAATCGATCCACTCGCCGAAGGCGCGCGCCAGTCGTTCGGTTCCGGGCCTGGCGCCCACGGCGCGGGCCGGCACCCGCAGCCGGAACCGCTCGACCGCGGCGTCCAGAACGGCGAGTTGCAGCCCTTCCTTGCTGCCGAAGTGACCGATCACCCCGGCCTTGCTCATCCCCAGATCGGTCGCGAGCCGACCGATGGTGAGCCCTTCGAGGCCCTCGTCGGACGCCAGCGCGAGGGCGCTCTCGATGATCCGGTCGCGGGTGGCGGCGGTGTCGGCAACGGACTTGCGCGGGCTCATGCCGCCAGTTTAACCTAACGATCGTTCGCCATTAGCTTACGATCGTTCGTTATCTAAACGCGAGCTTGAGCACAGTGCCGTGCCGATGCCGGGGCGGCATCCACAGGTGCGCGAAGGGACTCATCGTGAAGATCCACCACCTGAACTGCGGTTCCATGCGGACGATCGACACCGAGGAGGGGAGCCTGCCCGCGGTCTGTCACTGCCTGCTCGTCGAGACCGACCGTGACGGACTCGTCCTGGTCGAGAGCGGCCTCGGTACGGCCGATGTGGCCCGGCCCGAGGAGAGCCTCGGCGCGGCGTTCCTCGGCCGGGCGCAGCCCGTCCTCGACCTGGGGGAGACGGCACTGCACCAGGTCGCCGGACTCGGATTCCGGCCCGAGGACGTCCGGCACATCGTGCTCAGCCATCTCGACCTCGACCACGCGGGAGGCCTCGCCGACTTCCCCTGGGCCAAGGTCCATCTGAGCGAGGCCGAACACCGCGCGGCGATGGCGGCACCCGGCGCGCACCCCGAGGACCGCGTCCGCTACCGCCCGGCCCAGTGGGAGCACCGGCCGCACTGGGTGACGTACGCGCAGCCGCAGGGCGAGCCCTGGTACGGATTCGACGCGGTCCGCCCACTGGAGGGCCTGGACGCGGAGATCCTGCTCGTCCCGCTCGGCGGCCACACCCACGGACACAGTGCGATAGCCGTTGAGGACTCCGGCCGATGGCTCCTGCACTGCGGCGACGCCTACTACTTCCACCGCGAGATCGACCCCGACCACCCCCAGGGCCACCCCGGCATGGACATCCTCCAGCAGATCACCGAGGTGGACCGGCCGCTGCGACTCGGCAACCATGCCCGTCTGCGGGAACTGGTGCGTCTGCACGGCGACGAGATCGACGTCTTCAGCGCGCACGACCCCTGGGAACTGGCGCGGTACACGGGCGGGGGCACGGGTGCGGGAGCCGAGTGAGGGCGAGCTCTCCGCGCTGAATGAGGGCGAGTTGCCGGTGCGGCGGAAGAGGGCGACAGCTCACCTCACCGTCGGTGTCGGCGACACGGAAGCCGAGGCGCCGTCCGCAGGCGGAGTGAGCACGACGGTCGGCTCGCCCGGCTGGGGCGCCGGAGGCGTGACGTCCTGCGCGGACAGATTCGGCTTCTTGGTCTCCTGGAACAGCACCTGATCGAAGTTGACCAGCCCGGTCTTCTCCATCACCGTGATGTGGTCCAGCACGGTGTCATTGGCCTGGTCGGCGAGTTGACGTACCAGGGTGTTCTCGGTCGAGGCCCGGATCTTCGCGATGACCGGGAAGATCTGCCCGTGGGTCACCCGCAGGATGTTGGCGAGGTCGGTGTCGAACTGCTTGCCGCTGTCCGCGCTCAAGGTGGCCACGAAGCCCTGCTGTTGCGGAGACGGCTTGTTGGGCAGGGTGATGCCGAGCTGAGTGGCGACCTTGCGGCAGGTGTCGTCCAGTGCGGCGTGGCCCTTGATGAGGTGCTGACCGGCGGTTCTGACCGCCGGGGTGGTGCCCTTCTCCAGGGCCAGCTGTCCGGAGGGGTATTCCCACAGTCCGGCCGCCCGCACCTTGACGACGAAGTCGCGGTCTGCCTCGGTCAGCGGTCCCGTCGAGGTATGGGCAATCACGCGCGTCGGGGCACTGGACGTGTTCTGCAACCCGAGCACGGCGGGGTAGGCGAGCGCGGCGAGGGTCATGGTCAACGCACCGGTCACGAAGAGCGTTCCCATGTTCCGTGCAATGCGCATTGAGCCTCCTGGCGGGGCGGCGGTCCAGAGCCGGACGCTCTGGTCGGCCGCGTCATGGATCCGGTGCGGGTGGATCCGGTACGGGTGGTTCGGACGCCCACCAGTACGGCCGTACGCGCGAGAGAAATCTTTACTCCGGGTAAAATCCGTGGCTCCGCCCGCCGATGCGACCCTCGATCCGCCGCGGGGCCGATGGGTCGGACTGCCGCCGAGTTCCCCGGCCCTGCGGACGAACTCCTCATGCAGATCGTGGATGTACCGAGTCCGCCCGGCGGTGCCGCAGCATCAGCAGGACCTGTGTCGTGTCGTCAGGGAGCGGGCGGTAGGTGATCGCGCCGCGCCGCTCCAGGTCGTCGCCGATGACGCTGAAGTCGGGCAGGACCCTGGCGCCCAAGCCCTCCGCGACCATGAGCTTGCCCATGTCCGCTGCGTCCGTGGAGTACGAGAAGGTGGGGGAGCGGCCCTCCAGGGAGCCGGTGGATGTAGCGGTGCGTCAGATAGCCGGAACGCATGGCGATCAGCGGCTCGTGCTCGTCGAGGAGATCGGACGCCGACACCGCCTGCAGTGCGGCGAGGGGATTGTCCGGGCGTACGCACAACACCGGGCGCCCGCACAGCAGTTCGGTGCTCTCGAAGTCGGCGGGCAGGTCGTCGCCGCCCAGATGGTTGACCAGGCCCAGGTCGAGGCCGCCTTCCGACAGGGCCCGGTGGATCTCCGACTGCTGGGCGCCGACCACCTCGACCTGCGTCAGCGGACGCGTCGCTCGAAAGCTCTGAACCGTGGGAATGAGCAACGGCACGGTCGCCGCGTTCACGGTGCCGACGCGGATCATCCGGCTGATACGGCGCTGTTCGCCCGCGGCTCCGCGCAGCCATTCACCGTGTTCAGCACATTGAGGAGTTTCCATCCTGAATTCGCAGGTAGGAGGCCCTGGTTTGGGGCCGGGCAGGTGTGAGCCTGCTGGCTGATGGCCTTGATCACCCGGCTTGATCATCCGCCTCGGTGCAGTACCACGACGGACACACGCAGAGGAACGCTCGCTGTGGTGGGCAGTCGACGGGGGCTGTCCGGGGCTTCGCCGCGGACAGCCCCCGCGTGGTGCGAGGGCGTGCTCACTCAGTGGCAGCTGGTGGTGCCGCTGTCGCTGTAGGTCTTGCCCGCCTCGGGCACGAACTGCCAGTCGTAGCTGTTGGCGTGCAGGGTGAACTTGAGCACGCCATAGGTGTCGCTATTGCGGGCTTCGCTGTTGGGCTGGATGGTGCCGAAGCTGTAGTGGCTGGCACCGCCCATGCCGGCGACGAAGTGCCGGATGCCGCGGGTGGTGTCGAGCTGACCGCTCGGGTTCATGGGAGCGAACCGCTCGTACTGGTGGTTGTGGCCGGCGACGATCACCTCGGCGTTGTTGTCGTAGAGCGCCTGGACGAGCGGCCCGGTCGACGTGTCGGGCGCATGGTTGGCGCCCGAGGTGAACCGCGGCTTGTGCCAGTAGGCGAGGGTGCACGCCTTGGTGCTGGCGGCCAGGTCAGAACGCAGCCACTGCTCCTGCGCCGAGCCGACAGACATGCTGACCTCGGAGTTCAGCGATACGACGTGCCAGTTGCCCAGGTCGTAGGAGTAGTAGCCCCGTCCGGACGGACCGGCGTTGGCGCCGAAGTAGCCGTAGTAGCCGGTGGCACCGGGGGTGTTGTAGTCGTGGTTGCCCGGCGCCGGCTTGGTGCGCGCCTTGTGCCGACCCCATGTCGGGTCGTAGTAGGTGTTGAACTCCGTGGTCGTGCCGCTGTCGTAGACGTTGTCGCCGGCGGTGAACACCGTGCCGGGGATGCCGTCCAGCAGGTTGGCGGTCGCGGTGTCGCCCGAGCCGGAGTTGGAGATGTCACCGGCGCCGACCAGTACCGGGTCGCCCGAAGGCGGCGGGGTGGTGGGCGGCGGGGTGGTGCCCGTGGTGATCACCTGGTCCGTGCCGGCTGACGGGTCCGGCACACCTCGCCTGCTGGTACCCGATTCCGAGTCCCCGGCTGCACTGGGCTGACCCAGGTCAGCCACATCCTCTACGATCCGCTTGGACCATCAAGGCTGTCCGAGCGGAGCGACCGTTCAGGTCTGAGCATCCGCCAGGATGCCGCGACCACAAAGGCCCCCGACGGGTTGGCAGTCCGTGACGAACAACCACGGCCCGCCCAGGGCACAGAGCGATGTTCTCCTCGACCCAGGTCCGCAGAGGACCCGTCGATCACTCCATGCGCGGTCGGTACAGCCGCTTCGGGCTCGTCTGGCACGGCCCCCCCCTTGGCCGCAGTCCGAGCGGTCGCAGTCCCGGAAGGCTCGCTTCCCCCCGCGTCCGGCTTCGCCTTGGCTCCCTGTCCCCGCTCGATCATGCCCAGCGCCACCCCGACGATGACGATCACGCCGCCCGTCACCTGGGCGAGCCGGATCGACTCCCCGTTGATCACGACGGCCCCGATGACGCCGAAGACCGGGACCAGGTTGAGGATGTTGACCGCGAGGCTCGACGCCATCCTGCGCAGGCCGTAGTTGTAGAGCAGGAAGCCGCCGACCGAGCACGCCACGGCCAGGTAGACCAGCAGCGATGAGGCCATCGCGCCCGGCATCCGCCAGTCGTCGGCCTCCAGCAGGGACGCGAGCAGGAAGCCGGCCGCGCCCGCCAGGGTCTGGTAGTAGGTGACGCTCGCGGCGTCCTGGCCGGCGCTCGCGCGCTTGCCGAGCACGTTGTAGCCGGCCCAGGCCAGCCCGCCGAGCAGCAGCAGGATGTCCCCCAGCCAGCGCGAACTGCCGCCGACCTCGGCCCCGTTGCGTACGACGAGGAAGGCGCCGACGGTGGCCAGCAGCACGCCCGTCACCCTCAGCAGCGGCATCCGGGTGCGGAAGACGACCAGTTCCACCAGCATCGTCATCAGCGGGTACGTGGCCACGATTAGCGACGCGTCGGATGCCGTGGACAGGTCGACGCCGACGTTCTCCAGGATGAAGTACACGGTGATGCCGAGGAACCCGCTCAGGTAGAGCTGCCGCCGCTGCCGCGGGTCTGGCCGGGCCGGGCGGTGCCGGCTCAGCCGTACCATCACGCCCAGGAGTAACGCCGCGAGGGTGAACCTGATGACGCCGACACTGAGCGGGCCGACATCCTCCAGCACCTGCTTGGTCACCGCGTACGAACTGCTCCACAACAGCGCGGCCGCCATGACCGCACACACCGCCCACACCGTGGGTCCTCGTTCACGCATATCAAGTCGCCCCTCTCCACCACCGACCGCCGACCACACCGTGACCGAACGAACGTCAGTCAACTAGGCTGGAGGCTAACAAGATCATCGAAGGTGATGCGAAGAGTCCGAATTACCTTCGGAATCCGGCGGGGTGAGGCAAGCGTGGACGAACTAGATTCGGCGTTGGTGCGGATGCTCCAGGAGGACGGTCGGCGCACCAACCGGGACATGGCCCAGGAACTCGGTATCGCCCCGTCCACGTGTCTGGAGCGAATCCGGTCGCTGCGCAGGAGCGGCATCCTGACGGGATTTCACGCGGAGGCAGACCTCGCGGCGATCGGCCGCGGGCTGCAGGCGGTGATCGCCGTACGGGTCCGCCCGCCGACACGTGCGGTGATCGAGGCCTTCCAGACCTTCCTGGAGGGGATGCCCGAGGTCATCTCGATCTTCGTGCTCACCGGGAACGACGACTTCCTCGTGCACGTCGCGGTCCGGGACACCGACCATCTGCACGCAGTGGTCCTGGACAAGCTGACGAAGCGCCCGGAACTCGCCGACGTACGGACGTCGGTGGTCTACGGGCACATGCGCAAGAAGGTCATCGGTCCGGCGTGACACCGGCGCGGACCCCGCTCGCGGCGCGTCACCGGGCCGGTGGTGCCCTCTCCTTGGCCGCCGCGATCAGCAGGTCGTTCGCTTCGGGGCTGCCCACGGTCACCCTCAGGCCGCTGCCCGGGAAGGCCCGGACCAGCAGACCGCGCCGCTCCCACTCCTGAGCCACCGACTCCGAGGCATCGCCCGTCGTGGCGCCGTAGGTCTCGAGGAAGGACTTGTAGTTCGCGGGCAGGCGGGTTCCCAGCCGGCGCTCGACGGCCGCCCAGTCGATCTGCTCTTTGACGCCGTGTCGGTCGGCATGATCTGCGCCGGCGCCACGATTTGGGGATCAGCCTCAAGTTCGGACAGATCTGGGCAGTCGGACCTCCGTGCTCTCTCAGCTGGCGTGACCGGTCCAGGCGCGGAGCGCCCTTGGCCCGGTGCGGCACCAGCAGCATCCCGCCGGCACCAGGCGCCACCACCACCCGCTCCGGCTTTGGCCCCGCCATGCCCGACGCCTGCCTTCCGCCGTCCGTCGCCTCGGCCCACTGCCCGAAGACCACCTCGGCGGCCTCCAGCCGGGCCACCTCCGCGTCGATCCCGGCCAGCTCCTTGCGCAACAACTCGGCCCGCTCAGCCAGCTGAACCCGCCGCTCGATCGTCCACGTCAGCACGTCCACCATGCGCATCCCTTTCACCGCTGAACCTACGAAAGGCCCGCTCGCGCTGGCCGGAGAACCCGGGAAACCGCCCGCGGCGGACGATCACCTGCTAGCGATCACGCCCGAGATCAGCACGAACACCCCCACTGCTGCTCGTGCCAGCGGTCCGACCTGCAACTTCAGGATGGAAACAGCTCATTGATGATGTGCGGCAGGAGCTCCCGCCCCTCGGCGCTCATCTTCGCCCCGGACCGCTTGCGCTTCAGCAGATCGACGCCGAGTTCCCGCTCCAGATCCCGCACGGTCTTGCTCAGCGCCGACTGGGAGGGATGGAGTTCCTCCGCGGCCCGGCGCAGCGAGCCGAGCCGGGTGACCGCCACGATGTATTCCAGCTGCCCTATTCGCACCGCAGCACATTGCCGACGCGCTCGCACCGTGCTCAAGGGTTGCCCTATTACGGCTTCGTGAAATCAGGTGGTCCGGGATGCGAGACCGGTCGGCCATTCCTTGACTGCCCTGAGCGGGGGCTGCGACGATCGGCGACATGAAGATGCGACTGGACCTCACGCGGCGACGCCATGTCGACCTCGCGCGTGTCTCCAGCTCCTTCTGTTGCCGCGAAGCCTGACGATCGCGACGGTAGGGTCCCCTTCGCACGGGCCGGTCCGCCCCGGTGATTTCCTCCCGCACGGCGCAGCTCGACGCATTCCCCTGGCTGCCGCACCCATTTCACCGCCCGCATTCCCTGTGAACTTCCGGGCCTCAATTCGTCATGCCCTCGTTCCGCACACCGGGAGTTCTCCGTGTCCGCAACAGAATCCGCAGCCGGCACCGCAACAGGCACCGCCGCCGAACCCGTCCGCTTCGCCTACTGGGTGCCCAATGTCAGCGGCGGCCGTATCACCAGCAAGATCGAGCAGGAGGGCGAGTTCACCGCCGTCCGCGAACCCTGGCCGGAGCACGACGAGCACTACCGCCGCTCCGAGGAGTTCATCCGCGCCCTGCGCCAGATCCGGACCGAGGACCACACCGAACTGGCCGATGAATTCCGCCGGTTGCGTGACTTGTCCCTCAAGCCCAAGCTCCTCGACACCCCCGGGCGCCCGCACCCGGAGATCTTCCAGGGCGGCAATTCCACCGCCGCCCGTGAGGACCTCGTCCAGGACAACGACGGCTTCCGTACGGGGCTGATCGGCACCCGGGAGCAAATGGCCGAGCGGATCGTCGCCTACAAGCGGCTCGGCGTCCACCTCTTCCTGCTCGGCTTCCTGCACCACCACGAAGGGGTCGAGTACTTCGGCCGCTGTGTGCTGCCCCTCGTCCGCGAGCTGGAGGTCCAACTGCCGGACACCGAGCCCGAGTCCGTACCGGCGCACGCCTGATAGCCACCCTGGAACTCCGCTGTTCCGCTCACGAAAGAGGAATCATGGCCACCGTCCTGTCCGTCTCCGGCAGTCCCTCCGTCACCTCCCGCACTGCCAGACTCCTGCGCCATCTGGACGCCCGGCTCGTCGCACAGGGCCATGATGTGATCCCGCTCGACGTCCGCACGATCCCCGCCGAGGCCCTGCTCGGCGCCGACTTCAAGCATCCCGCCATCGTCGAGGCGACCGAACTCTTCGCGCGCGCCGACGGCGTCGTCATCGGCACCCCTGTCTACAAGGCCGCCTACTCCGGTGTGCTCAAGGCACTGCTCGACCTGCTCCCGCAGTACGCCCTGACCGGCAAGACGGTGTTGCCGCTGGTCACCGGAGGCAGTACCGCGCATGTCCTCGCTCTCGACTACGCACTGCGCCCGGTGCTCAACTCCATGGGTGCAGCGCACATAGTCCAGGGCTGGTTCACCCTTGACAAGGACATCACCACGCGGGAGGACGGCAGCGTCACCGTGGCGCCGGGCACGGCCGAGGCCCTGACCCAGGTGGTCGACCAATTCTCGGACTTTCTGGGCCGTACACCCCTGCTCGCGGCCGCGGGCTGACACCATGACCGCCAAAGTGATCGCTGACGGCATGGAGGCCCTGGCCGAAGCAGCCGCGCTCGCGGACGACTTCCGTGCCGGGGCCTCGGCACGGGACGCCGAACGCGGGCTCCCGCACGAGGAGTTGGAGCGCCTCTGCGCATCCGGGCTGCTCGCCGTGACCGTGCCCGCCGAGCACGGCGGCGCGGACGAGCGCCAGGAAACCCTCGCGGAGATCTTCCGGACCCTGGCCACGGCGGATGCCGGCCTCGACCGGATCCCGCAGAACCACTTCGTGTACGTGAACGTGGTGCGCCGTCAGGGGACCCCGGAACAACGGGAGTTCTTCTTCGGCGAAGTCCTGGCCGGGCCGCGCTTCGGCAACTCCCAGTCGGAGGCCGGCACCCAGCACATCCAGCACATCGGCCGTCACGTCCTCAGCAGCACACGGCCGCACCGCAGCGGCCTGCTGTAACCGCCTCGCTGACATACCCCCACGATCGGAGAACCCCGCCGTGTCCCTCACCTTCCACTGGTTCCTGCCCACCAACGGCGACAGCCGGCATGTGGTCGGCGGCGGCCACGGCACCCCGGCCACCGCCTCCGGCCGGGACCGGCCGCCGACCGTCGCCTATCTGAGCCAGATCGCCCGAGCCGCCGAGGACCTGGGTTTCGTCGGCGCGCTCACCCCCACGGGCGCCTGGTGCGAGGACGCCTGGCTGACCACCGCGATGGTCAGCCAGAACACCGAACGGCTCAAGTTCCTGGTCGCGTTCCGCCCCGGCTTCGTCTCGCCCACGCTCGCCGCGCAGATGGCGTCCACCTTCCAGCGGCAGACCGGTGGACGTCTTCTGCTCAATGTCGTCACCGGCGGCGAGAGCCACGAGCAGCGTGCCTACGGCGACTTCCTCGACAAGGACGCCCGATACCGCCGTACCGGCGAATTCCTGGAGATCGTGCGGGACTTGTGGGACGGCAAGACCGTCGACCTGTCCGGCGAGCACCTCCAGGTCGAGGACGCCAGACTCGCCCGGGTCCCCGACCCGATCCCCGAGGTGTACTTCGGCGGCTCCTCGCCGCTCGCCGGAGAAGTCGCCGCCCGTCACGTCGACGTCTACCTGACCTGGGGCGAACCGCCCGCCCAGGTCGCCGAGAAGATCGCCTGGATCCGGGGACTGGCGGCGAAGCAAGGGCGCGCCCTCCGGTTCGGCATCCGGCTGCACGTCATCACCCGCGACACCTCCGAACAGGCCTGGGCCGAGGCGCACAAGCTCCTCGACGGCTTCGACCCGCAGACCGTGAAGTCCGTGCAGGCGGGGCTCGCCCGCAGCGAATCGGAGGGGCAGCAGCGCATGCTCGCACTCCACGGCGGCAATCGGGACGGCCTCGAGATCCACCCCAACCTGTGGGCCGGGATCGGCTTGGTCCGCGGCGGCGCTGGCACCGCTCTCGTCGGCAGCCACGACGAGGTCGCCCAGCGCATCACCGAGTACCACCGCCTCGGCATCGAGGAGTTCGTGCTCTCCGGCTACCCGCACCTGGAGGAGGCGTACTGGTTCGGCGAGGGCGTCCTGCCGCGCCTCGCCGCCCGGGGGCTGTGGCAGCACCCGTTCGCCCAGCCCGCCGCCCCGTCCGCGCAGGTGCCGTTCGCGAGGTAGGCGGAGCGTCTCATGCACCCCCGGCGGCGAACGGTCCGCCCGTGTCGAAGGCCAGGGCGGCGAAGTGTTCGCCGATACGGTGATGTGTGGCGGCGTCCGGGTGGAGCTGGTCGGGCAGCGGCAGCTCGGCGAAGTCCGCCTTGCCGTAGAGGTCGCGGCCGTCGAGGTAGTGCAGGTTCGGGTCCTCGGCAGATCGCTGCTTCACGACGCGGGCCAGTTCGTCCCGGATGACGTTGAGCGTGAGCTTCCCGCCGGCCCGTTCTGAGGGGTCGCCGGCGGCCTTGAACTGGAGCTTGCCCTCGCTGAGGTTGCTGAAGTCCGGAATGCTCGGACCGGGGGTGTCCTCGTGGATGGGGCACAGGACGGGCGAGACAACCAGCAGCGGAGTGGTGGGATGCCCCTCGCGGACGGTGTCGAGGAACCCGTGCACCGCCGGAGTGAAGGCGCGCAGCCGCATCAGGTCCGCGTTGACCAGGTTGATGCCGATCTTGACGCTGATCAGGTCCGCAGGGGTGTCCCGCAGGGCGCGGGCGGTGAACGGGTCGAGCAGGGCGCTGCCGCCCAGACCGAGGTTGATCAGCTCCACACCGCCGCGGGAGGCGGCCAGCGCCGGCCAGGTCGTGGTGGGGCTCGCGGCGTCGGAACCGTGGCTGATCGAACTGCCGTGGTGCAGCCACACCCTGCGGCCCTGCTCCGCCGCGGCCTCGACGGGGGCGTCGGTGCGCAGGGCGACCAGCTGGGTGATCTCGTTGTGGGGGAGCCAGATCTCGACGTTCTTCCCACCCTCGGGCAGACCGGTGAAACGGACGGTGCCGACCGGGCCGGGCCGGGTTTCCATGGAGCCGGTGGTCATGTCCACCATCAGGACGTTTCCGCCGGTCGTGCCGGCCTGGGCGGTGAGTCGTCCGTCGACGAGCAGGTCGTACACGCCGTCCGGACGGGGCGGGGCGCCCTGATAGGCCATCTTGGTGCGGAGTGTGTCCAGTTCGACGGCGGTGGCCCGGGTGCGGAACACCAGCCGTACGCCGGAGGGCTGGGCCTCCGCCATGGCCAGCTGCCCGTCGGCACACTGTGCGCGGGCCCGGGCGGGCAGCCGGTGCGGCAGCACCCCGTGCTCGGTTCGCTCCACGTCCAAGGCGCCACGCAGGAGGTCCGCGGTGACGGGCGTGGTGGTCCAGTTCGCTGCCCGGGGCGTGGCGGAGGAGCTGGGGACGGCGTCGTGCTGACGGGGCATGATCTCAGCCTGTCAACCGGATACCCGATGCGCACATGCTTTTCCGCCCCCACCCTCGTGCTCGATGCCGACGGGGCCGGACGTCTCCATCCGGCACGGCATCCGACCGGACGTCCGGGGCGGGTCGCCGCCCACCAGGGCGATCGGCGCCACCATCCACCGACCCGGCACCGTCTGCCGTCGTGCGGACCGTCCGCCCGTGATCGGGGAGACACCGCCTGGCTATGGCCTGCCGTCACCTTCCCGCCTGCCCCGCGACGCGCCCTGGTCCACGAGGGACAGCGACCCGAGGTGTGCCCTGCGCACCTCGGCCGTCTGCCCCTGTACCAGCAGGAACATCCCCTCCCGGGCCAGCCGCTGCGCCGGGCTGCCCAGGTCCATCGACCGCCCGCCCCCGGCCACGACCGCCGCGGTCGTGGCCGCGCGCATCACGTCGTACGCCCGCGTCTTGGCCGCCAGCCGCTCCTCGATCCGCTCGCTCGGAACCGGGTGGTCGGCCAGCGCGTATGCCTGCCGCCTCACCTCGTCGAGGCGGGCGCGCAGCGCATGCGCGGTCTCCTGGGCGGCAGGATCGCCGTCCGGCGAGTCCAGCAGGTCGAGCGCCGACGCCGTGATGCCGAAGACGGCCGGTGAGGCGTTGGTGTTCTTCGGGCGATCGGTGGCCGCCCAGGTCTCGTACGGCGTACGCAGCGCGACCGCGTCGTCCGGCAGCCACAGGCTGTCCAGCTCCAGCGAGACCGTCCGGGAGGCGGTGAGCGCGGCGAGCCGCATCGCGGGGGAGGGACGCAGGCCCGGTTGTTCGCGCGCCTCGGTGAACGCGAACAGCGCCTCGTCGGCGTCCGTCACACCGGCGAGGAGCATCACGTCGTTCAACCCCCAGCCCGTGTACCAGGGCACCGTCCCGTCGAAGCGCCAGCCGCCGTGCTCACGCGTGACCCGGACCGGGATGCGCGGATACGCGCGCAGCTGCGCGTAGGCGACCCCGGACAGCAGCTCCCCCTTCGCGAGCGGTCCCAACAGCCGTTCCCGCACCGTGAGTTCGCTCTTGGCCAGTGTCATCACCGGTGTGTGGTGCTGGGTCTGTACGAACCAGGTCGAGCAGCACGCCCCGGCCAGGATCTCGGCGGTCTCCCGGGCCACCGCGGCCGGCGCCGCCGACCCGCCGTACTCCACCGGCGCGCTCACTCCGAGCAGCCCCGATCGCTTGACCGCCTCGATACTGCTCGCCGGCACACCCTCCTGGTCCACGCGCTCCGCCTGGGGCGCCAGCACCTCGGCAGCCAGCTGCCGGGCGCGGGTGACGAGCGGATGCGGTGGGGTGGTCATCGAAAGAATCTCCCGCTGTTGTCGTGGCGTGTGTCGATCCGGCGCTGCCGCGTTCGTGTAGTCAGTGAAGACCACCCCATGCGAGAGACCACCGAGGAGGACACCTCATGAAGTACTACCTCTTGAGCGTGATGCAGCCGCAGGGCGAACCGCCCGCGCCCGAGGTCCTGGAAGAGATCATGCACAACCTCGATGTCTTCCACGCGGAGCTGCGGGAGGCCGGTGCCTGGGTGTTCGCCGGGGGACTGCACGGGCCGGAGACGGCCACGGTGCTGCGCGCCAAGGACGGGGAGGTCCTGGTCACCGACGGCCCGTACACCGAGAGCAAGGAGTACCTGGGCGGTATCTGCCTCATCAAGGCCCCCGACCTCGACGCGGCGCTCGAATGGGGCCGCAAGGCGACCGTGGCGACCACACTTCCCATCGAGGTGCGGCCCTTCATGGGCGAAGCCTGATGACTGCCGGCATCGAGGATGTCTTCCGCGCGGAGTACGGCCGCGCGGTCGCCGTCCTCATCCGTTTCCTCGGCGACATCGACCTCGCTGAGGAAGCGGTGCAGGACGCGTTCACCACGGCGGTGCAGAAGTGGCCGGAGACGGGCATACCGCCGAGCCCTGCCGGGTGGATCATCACCACCGCCCGGAACCGGGCCATCGACCGGCTCCGCCGCGAGTCCACGCGAGAGGCCCGGCACGCCGAGGCGGCCCAGCTGTACGCACCGGACGAACCGCCCGAGGAGGGCCCCGTGCGCGACGACCGGCTCCGCCTGATCTTCACCTGCTGCCATCCCGCCCTCGCCACCCAGGCCCAGGTCGCCCTCACCCTGAGACTCCTCGGCGGTCTGACCACCCCGCAGATCGCGCGCGCCTTCCTCGTGCCCGAGCCCACCATGGCCCAGCGACTGGTGAGGGCCAAGGCCAAGATCCGTGACGCCCGCATCCCGTACCGCATCCCGCGCGACGCCGACCTCCCGGACCGCGTCAAAGGAGTGCTGGCGGTCGTCTACCTCATCTTCAACGAGGGCTACGGCGGCCGCGAGGCCCTCTGCGCCGAGGCCCTCCGCCTGGGTCGTCTGCTGGCCGAACTCATGCCGGACGAGCCCGAGGTCCTCGGCCTGTTCGCTCTGATGCTCCTCATCGAGGCCCGACGGCCCGCCCGCGCGACACCGGCCGGAGACCTGGTCCTCCTCGCCGACCAGGACCGCTCCCGGTGGGACCGCGCACTGATCGTCGAGGGCCAGTCCCTCGTACGCCGGTGCCTGCGCCTGAACCGCCCGGGTCCCTACCAGATCCAGGCCGCGATCAACGCCGTACACAGCGACGCCCCGACCGCCGCCGCCACGGACTGGGGCCAGATCCTCCAGCTGTACGACCAGCTCATGGCCCTCGCCCCCAGCCCCGTGGTGGCCCTCAACCGCGCCGTCGCGGTGGCCGAGGTCGAGGGACCGGAGCCGGCTCTCGCGCTCGTCGACGCGCTGGACCTGGACGGCTACCACGCCTTCCACGCCGTGCGAGCGGATCTGCTGCGCCGCCTGGGCCGCCGCACCGAGGCCGTGGGGGCGTACGAGGCGGCCATCGCGCTCACCGAGAGCGCGGGGGAGCGCGCCTGTCTCGAACGGTCGCGGGCCGCGCTGATACGCGACGGAGTCACACGCTGAGCGCCTCCCGTACGGACCGCTCGGCGTCCTGGCCGCCCTCCCCGGAGGAGGTGACCCGGCCGGCCTCCAGGAGGTAGTACCGCTGCGCCGCGCGCATCGCGAAGCCGACGTGCTGCTCGACCAGGAGCACCGAGAGGCCGCCGCGGGCGGCCAGTGCGAGGATCGTCTCCTCGATCTCGGCGACGACGGAGGGCTGGATGCCCTCGGTGGGCTCGTCGAGGAGGAGGATCCGAGGCTCCGTCACCAGGGCGCGGGCGATGGCGAGTTGCTGTCGCTGGCCGCCGGAGAGCAGGCCCGCGCGGCGGCTCGCCAGCGAGCGCAGCGCGGGGAACAGGTCCAGCGCCTCGGCGATCGCCTCCTTGCCCCGCCGCCGCCCGTCCGCGACCAGCTGGAGGTTCTCGGCGGTGGTGAGATGCGGGAAGGCCTGCTGGCCCTGCGGGACGTAGGCCATGCCGCGCGCCACCCGCTCATGGGGCTTGCGGCGGGTGATGTCCTCGCCGTCGAGGCGGACGGCGCCGCTCTGCGGGGTGAGCAGTCCGACGGCCGCCCGGAGCAGGGTGCTCTTCCCGGCGCCGTTGTGCCCGAGCACGGCGGCGACGCCGTCCCTCGGCACCTCGACCGAGACCCCGTGCAGGACGGTGCTGCGGTGGTAGCCGACCCGGATGTCCTGGATCTCCAGCATCATGACTGCCTCACGCCTCCTGTACGGCCGCGGGGGCCGCGGTGTCGCGTACGTCCTCGGAGGCCGCCGTGTCGTGTGCGTCCTCGGTGGCCGCGTGCCCGAGGTACACCTCCTGCACCTTCGGATCCGCCTGCACCTCGGCCACCGTCCCCTCGCTGAGGACCTTGCCCGCGTGCAGCACGCTGACGCTGCGCGCGAAGGAGCGCATGAAGTCCATGTCGTGCTCGATGACGACCACGGTCCGCTCCTGGCTGATGAGCTCCAACAGCTCGCCGGTGGCCTGCCGTTCGTCGTGGCCCATGCCCGCGACCGGCTCGTCGAGCAGCAGCAGCCGTACGTCCTGCACGAGCAGCATGCCGATCTCCAGCCACTGCTTCTGGCCGTGCGCGAGCGTCCCGGCCGGGCTGTCGGCGAGCTCCGTGAGACCCACCGTCTCCAGCGCGCGGGCGACGGACTCCGGCACGCCCTTGCGGCGCCGTAGCATCGTCAGCGCGCCCCGGCCCGCTCCCGCCGCGATGTCCAGGTTCTGAAGCACCGTCAACTCCTCGAAGACGGTGGCCGTCTGGAAGGTCCGGCCGATCCCGGAGCGGGCGATCCTGTGCACACTGCGGCCGAGGATGTCCTCGCCCCCGAAGCGCACCGACCCCTCCGCTTTCACCAGACCGGTGACGGCGTCGACCAGGGTCGTCTTGCCCGCGCCGTTCGGCCCGATGAGGAAGCGCAGATCGCCCGGCCGCACGTCGAGGTCCACGCCGTCGACGGCGGTGAAACCGTCGAAGGACACCCGGAGTCCCCGTATCTCAAGACCTGAAAGCTCAGTGCTGCCCGAAAGCTCAGTCATGCCACGTCTCCAGCGAGTGCTCGGTTCGACCTGCGCCGCCGCACGATCCCCACCAGCGAGGCGAGACCGCCCGGCAGGAAGGCCAGGGCCACGATGAACAGCAGCCCCTGGAAGTACGTCCAGGCCGCGGGGAACTCCTCTGACAGGGCCGTCTTGGCCCAGGCGACGCCGATCGCGCCGAGCACCGCGCCCACCAGGCTCGCGCGGCCGCCGACCGCGGCCCCGATCACCAGCTCGATGGACGGCACGATGCCGATCAGCGCGGGGGAGATGATGCCGACCGCGGGCACGAACAGGGCGCCCGCGAGCCCGGCCATGCCCGCCGCCACGACGTACGCGACGAGCTTCACGTTCGCCGGGTCGTACCCGAGGAAGCGCACCCGCTCCTCCGAATCCCGTACGGCGACGAGGAGTTCGCCGTAGCGGCTGTGGATGAGCTGGCGGGCCAGGGCGATCAGCAGGAGCAGGACCGCGGCGATGATGAAGTACACCATCCGCTGGTTGACCGGGTCGTCGAGGTCGTAGCCGAAGAAGCCCTGGATGTCGGTGAGTCCGTTGGTGCCACCGGTCGTGGCCTGCTGGCCGATCAGCCAGATCGCGAAGGCCGCGGCGAGCGCCTGGCTGAGGATCGCGAAGTAGGCGCCCTTGACCCGGCGCCGGAAAATGAACGATCCGAGGAGGGCGGCGACGGCCATCGGCAGCAGCACGGTCGCGGCGAGCGCGAAGGCCGGGTTCGCGAACGGCCGCCACCACCATGGCAGTTCGGTCGCCGTCCCGTACAGCTGCATGAAGTCGGGCAGGTTGCCGGGCCCGGCGTCCGCGATCTTCAGGTGCATCGCCATGGCGTAACCGCCGAGCCCGAAGAAGACGCCCTGCCCGAGCGTCAGCAACCCGCCGCGGCCCCAGGCCAGACAGATGCCGACCGCGACCATGGCCGTGCACAGGTACTTGGCGAGCAGCGCGAGCCGGAAGTCGGAGAGCGCGAGCGGCGCTACGGCGAAGAGCACGAGAGCGGCCGCGGCGAAGCCGGCCGCTGGACGCGCGGCGGCGAACCGGTCCTTGACCGAGGTGGGTTGCTTCGTCTGCGCGGCAACCGGAGTGGTGGTGGTCATACGAGGCTCCTCGTGCGCAGCGTGTACAGCCCCTGGGGCCGCCACTGGAGGAACGCGACGATGGCCACGAGGACCAGCACCTTCGCGACGCTGATGGTGGTGGAGTACTCCAGGACGGACTGCAGCACGCCCAGCGCGAAGGCGACGATCACGCTGCCCTTGAGCTGCCCGATGCCGCCGACCACGATCACCAGGAAGGCGTCGATGATGACGTTGGTGCCCATCGTGGGCCCGATCGGACCGACCAGCGTGAGCGCGACCCCGGCGACTCCGGCGAGTCCGGACCCGATGAAGAACGCGGTGCGGTCGACCCGGCCGGTGGAGATGCCGGACACCTCGGCCAGATCCCGGTTCTGCACGACGGCGCGGATGCGCCGCCCGAGCGGCGTCAGCCGGAGCGTCAGCGACAGTGCGACGACCGCCGCGATCGCCAGCCCCAGAATGAACAGACGGCTGTTGGCGAAGGTGAGCGGATCGTCGCCGCCGATGACGGTGATGTTGCCGGTGAGCGCATCGGGTGCGCGGGTCTGCACGTTCGGCGCGCCGAAGATGTCGCGTGCGAGCTGCTGGAGCATCAGTGAGACACCCCAGGTGACGAGAAGTGTGTCGAGGGGACGGAGATAAAGGCGGCGAATGAGCAGCCATTCCAGCAGCGCGCCGAGAGCGCCCGACACAAGAAATGCGACGGGCAGCGCGACGATGAGTGAAATCCCTGCGCTGGAAATGGACTTCTGAAGGACGTACGTCGTGTAGGCGCCGGCCATGATGAACTCGCCGTGGGCCATGTTGATGACATTCATCTGGCCGAAGGTGAGCGACAGGCCGAGCGCGATGAGCAGCAGAACGGCACCGATACTGACACCGGTGAACATCTGCCCGAGGATCACGGTCATGGGGCGGCTCCGGGGGAGGCGGGACGCGGGGGCCCCCGGTGTGCGAGGCCCCCGCGTGACGAGTGATCAGGAGAGGCCGGAGGCCCAGTCGTAGCCCTTCAGATAGGGGTCCGGCTTGATCGGCTTGCCGGAGTCCCAGACCTGCTTGATCAGACCGTCGGAGCCGATCCTGCCGATGCGGGCCGTCTTGTAGATGTGCTGGCTCGCGCCGTCGACGGTGACCTTGCCCTCGGGGGCGTCGAAGGTGATCCCGTCGGAGGCCGCCTTCACCTTCTCCGGGTCGAAGGACTTCGCCTTCTCGACCATCGCCTTCCACAGGTAGACCGAGGTGTACGCGGCCTCCATCGGGTCACTGGTCGGCTTGTCCTGGCCGTACTTGGCCTTGTACGCCTTCACGAACTCGGCGTTCGCCGCGCCCGGAGTGGTCTGGTAGTAGTTCCAGGCAGTCAACTGGCCCGCCAGGTACTGCGATCCGATCGACTTGACCTCCTCCTCGGCGATCGACACCGAGACGACCGGCATGGTCTTGGCGGTCAGGCCGGCGGACTTGTACTCCTTGAAGAAGGCCACGTTCGAGTCGCCGTTGAGGGTGTTGAAGACCGCGTCGGCCTTGGACGCCTTGACCTTGTTGGCGATCGTGCTGAACTCCGTGGAGCCCAGTGGCGCGTAGTCCTCGCCGAGCACCGTCATGCCGTTGGCCTTCGCGTACGCCTTGATCTCCTTGTTGGCGGTGCGCGGGAAGACGTAGTCGCTGCCGACCAGGTAGATCTTCTTCTTGCCCTGGCTCTTGAGGTAGTCGAGGGCCGGGACGATCTGCTGGTTGGTGGTCGCGCCCGTGTAGAAGATGTACGGCGACTCCTCCAGACCTTCGTACTGCACGGGGTAGAAGAGCAGCGACTTGTTCTTCTCGAAGACCGGCTTGACGGCCTTGCGGCTCGCGGAGGTCCAGCAGCCGAAGGTGGCCGCGACCCGGTCCTCCTTGATCAGCTTCTGCGCCTTCTCCGCGAAGGTCGGCCAGTCGGAGGCTCCGTCCTCGCTGATCGGCTTGATCTTCTTGCCGAGCACTCCGCCCGAGGCGTTGATCTCGTCGATGGCCAGCTTCAGTGAGTCGCGTACCGTCACCTCGCTGATCGCCATCGTGCCGGACAGTGAGTTGAGCAGGCCGACCTTGACGGTGTCGCCGCTCACGTCCGCCTGCGCGGCCTTGTCGGACGTACCGCCCGCGTCGGTCTTGGCACCGCACGCGGAGAGCGCGACGACCGCCGCGAGCGCGGCGGCACCGACCACCACACGGCGTCGGAGAATACTGGAACCGCTGGACAAAAGAACCCCCTCGGGCTGTGGAGGAGACAACCTCCTGAAGTGCGGTCCACAGCCTCAAGTCACCCTGTTTCCAGGGTGTTTCGCGATACTTTCCCGGCGGTATCTTCCCGCTCTCATGATGCCCTCGTGGGCCATTCGCGAGGCAACAAAAAATGCCCGGGGCAGAATTCTTCACCTGAATTCACAATTCGCCCAAGGCATTCTGATTACTTCCTGTGGGAAGTATCTTGGCGGGGGCGCGGCCATGTCAAGGGTGGGATCCGTGAAGATCCAGCTCGGCGACGACGTCGAAGTCGACGCCGTCCGCCCGCGCCAGATAGATCCGCTGGCGTACGTGGCTGCCACGCAGGTGCAGCAGACCGCGCGGGCCCTCGTACGACACCGTCTCGGCCGCCGCCCCGATCGACGACACATCGAGGGTCCCCGCACGGCCGATGAGCGCGGCCAGCAACAGCACACCCTCGTAACAGGATTCGCCGAGACTGCCCAGGGCCGGCGCCTCGACGCCGTACCGTGCGGCGTACTGGCCGTGGAAGTCGAGGGTGTCCCGGTTCGCGAGCGAGGCGAAGAACCCGGCGGTGCTGTAGAGGTCCACGGTGGCCGTCGGTCCGCTGGCCATCAGCATGTTCTCGTCCATCAGCGTGCTCAGCCTGAGACAGCGGGCGTCGAGCCCGGCCGCGGTGAACGCCCGGTTGAAGCGCACCGCGTCACTGCCGACGAGCAGCATGATCACGGCGTCCGCATCCGACCGCTCGATCCGGCGCAGCACCGCGTCGAAGTCGTGCGTGCCCAGCGGCAGATAGACCTCGCCCCGGACACTCCCGCCCGAGTCGCGCGCGTAGTCGTGCGCGGCCCGGGCCGTGCGGCGGGGCCACACATAGTCGTTGCCCACGACGAACCAGCGGCGCACCCCGCGCTCGTGGGCCAACAGGCCCATCGCGGGCCGCAGCTGATCGCGCGGTGTCTCGCTGGTGAGGAACACGCCCGCGGTGTGCTCGCCGCCCTCGTACAGGGCGGTGTAGACGTACGGCACCCGGTGCGCGATTCTCGGCGCCAGTGTCTGCCGCACCGAGGAGATGTGCCAGCCCGTGACGCCCTGCACGACTCCCAGGTCCACCAACGCCTCGACGTGGTCGGCGATTTCGCGCGGCGCGGTGCCGCCGTCGACGGGCAGCAGCCGCAGCTCCTTGCCGAGCACCCCGCCCGCGCGGTTGACCTCCTCCGCGGCCAGCTGCGCGCACAGCTCACAGGTGGGGCCGAAGATCCCCGCCGACCCCTGCATGGGGAAGACGAGCGCCACGCGGAGCACGGAGTCGTCTGCCGTGAACCAGTCGTGCGGAGCCGAATCGGGCCGGAACATGGCGTCATGATTTCGGGTCCGCCGGGTGAACTCCAATCTGTCTCATACCATGTACATCTCCCTGGACCGAGGAGCAGGATGCCCACCCCATCTCCGCGTCAGCCCCAGGATCTGATGCACCTCTTGACGCGGGCCGAGCGGCTGGCCGCGCGCCGGCTCCAGACCGTGCTCGACGAGGAGGGCTGCTCGCTCGACGCCTGGCGGGTGCTGGCGCTGCTCTCCGACGGCCAGGGGCATCACATGACGGCGGTCGCCGAAGCCGCCTTCCTGCCGCCCGCGACGCTGACGAAGCTCGTCGACCACCTCGTCGACCAGAACCTCGTCCACCGCCGCGTCGACCCGCTCGACCGGCGCCGCATCCTCGCGTACCTCACCCCGCGCGGCGCGACGTACTGGCGGCGCCTGGACCGCGAAGTCCGCGTGCGGTGGCCGGTGCTGAGCGACGGGGACGACGAACTGCTGCGGGCCCTGCTGGGACGCCTCGTGGGCACCCTCGACGCGGCGGGCACCGAGTCCACCCTCTGAATCAACGAGTTCACGCACGGTAGTTCTCGCGCGCACGGAATTTATTTGGGCGCGTGAAAGGTTGGCATATACATCGAGCTAAGGTTGTCTTGTACAACCAACCCCAGAGCACGTTCGCGCGGCCGCCCTGCCCGTCCGCGCCCAGACCAGCGAGGCACCGTGAACCACTCCGCCCCCGAACAGCCCGCCGACGTCGTCTCCCGGCTGCGCGCCACCTTCCGCTCCGGCCGCACCAAGCCCGTCGCCTGGCGTACGGACCAGCTGCGACGTATGCGCGAGATGCTCACCACGCGCGGCGAGGAGTTCGCCACCGCCCTCCACGCGGACCTCGGCAAGAGCTCCACCGAAGCCTTCCGCACAGAGATCGACTTCACCGTGCGCGAGATCGACCACACGCTGGAGCACCTCGACGGCTGGCTGCGCCCCGAATCCGCCCCGGTGCCGGCGCACCTCGGCGCCGACGCGACGGCCTGGACGCAGTACGACCCCCTGGGTGTCGTCCTCGTCATCGCCCCCTGGAACTATCCGCTGCAGCTCCTGCTCACCCCGATACTCGGCGCGCTGGCCGCGGGCAACGCGGTGGTCGCCAAGCCCAGCGAGCTGGCCCCCGCCACCTCCGCCGTCGTGGCCCGGCTGCTGCCGCGATACCTCGACACCGACGCGGTCGCCGTCGTCGAGGGCGGCATCCCGGAGACCACGGCCCTGCTGGCCGAGCGCTTCGACCACATCTTCTACACCGGCAACGGCATCGTCGGTCGCATCGTGATGCGCGCCGCCGCCGAGCACCTCACTCCCGTCGCCCTCGAACTGGGCGGCAAGTCCCCGGCGTTCGTCGACCGGGACGCCGACCTGACCGTCGTCGCGGACCGCCTCGCTCGCGGCAAGTTCCTCAACGCCGGGCAGACCTGCGTCGCGCCCGACTACGTCCTCACCGACTCCGAGACCGCCCGCGCGCTGGAGTCTGAGCTCGCCCGGGCCGTCGAGGCGCTCTTCGGCACCGAACCGCGGACGGCGACCGAGTACGGGAGGATCGTCAACGAACGGCACTTCGACCGTCTCGTCTCCCTGCTCGACTCCGGCCGCACCGTCGCCGGCGGCGACAGCGACCGCGCCACCAAGTACATCGCGCCGACCGTGCTCGCCGATGTCGACCCCAAGTCGCCCGTCATGCAGGAGGAGATCTTCGGCCCGATCCTCCCGATCGTGACCGTGGCGGACCTCGACGAGGCCATCGGCTTCATCAATGACCGCGACAAGCCGCTGGCCCTGTACGTCTTCACCGAGTCGGACGCCACCCGGGAGCGGATCGCCGCCGAGACCTCGTCCGGAGGCCTCGGCTTCGGACTGCCGCTCGCCCATCTGACCGTCTCCGACCTGCCGTTCGGCGGGGTCGGCGAGAGCGGCATGGGCAGCTACCACGGCCGCTACTCCATCGAGACGTTCAGCCACCGCAAGGCGGTGCTGGAGAAGCCGCTCGGCTGAACCGAGCCGAGTTGAGACGGGCGGTGGCCCGGGCGGTCTTCGGACGGACCCGGGCCACTGGTGTGTCGACCAACTGCCGCCGGGCGTCCGGCAGTTCTCTGCCAACGTTGTCAGATCTGACTGGTCTACACCCTTGACTGGTACATACCAAAGCGGTTGAGTGTGCCTCCACACCCCCCACCGCGGCCGCCCCCGACGCCGTGGCCGGCCTGGCCGGCGCGTGCGCGCAAGGCTCAGCTTCACTCGGCCCTTGTACCGGGAGCGGCCGTGCCGCGTGAAGGAGTTGACCCTGTGTCGAGGCGCCGCATCTCCGCAGTGATGGCCGCGATCGTCGTCGGAACCGCCGTACCGGCGCTGCTGCCGGCCACGAGCGCTTCCGCCGCGGCCTGCTCGAGCTACCCGAGCTGGGTGGCCGGCAGGTCCTACGTCACCGGCAACATCGTCCGGTACACCGACGGCAAGGCGTACATCGCCGAACACGACAACCCTGGTTACGACCCCACCATCAGCACCTGGTACTGGGAGCCGTACGCCTGCGACGGCGGCTCCACACCCTCGGACGGCTTCGTCGTGAGCGAGGCGCAGTTCAACCAGATGTTCCCGAACCGGAATTCCTTCTACACCTACAGCGGGCTGCGGGCGGCGATGAGCGCCTACCCGGCGTTCGCCAACACGGGCAGCGACACGATCAGGAAGCAGGAGGCCGCGGCCTTCCTCGCCAACGTCAGTCACGAGACCGGCGGCCTGGTGTACGTGGTGGAGCAGAACACCGCCAACTACCCGCACTACTGTGACTGGAGCCAGCCGTACGGCTGCCCGGCAGGCCAGTCCGCGTACTACGGCCGCGGCCCGATCCAGCTCAGCTGGAACTTCAACTACAAGGCCGCGGGCGACGCGCTCGGCATCGATCTCCTCAACAACCCCTACCTGGTGCAGAACGACGCCTCCGTGGCCTGGAAGACCGGCCTGTGGTACTGGAACACGCAGACCGGACCCGGCACGATGACCGGCCACAACGCGATGGTCAACAGCGCCGGATTCGGCCAGACGATCCGCAGCATCAACGGCTCCCTGGAATGCGACGGGAAGAACCCCGCGCAGGTGCAGAGCCGGGTGGACGCCTACCAGAGGTTCGTGCAGATCCTCGGCACGACGGCGGGCGGCAACCTGTACTGCTGACGCCCGCACCGGCACCGGCACCGGCACCGGCGGCGGCAGTGGCGTGGCAGGCTCATGACTCCCCTCAGGAAGGGGCCAGGTGACCGTGAGACCGGCACCACGTTCCCTGCTCGCCGCCACCGCCGTACTCGGCACCGCCCGCACCGCTCCCTCGCCCGCCCGGGCCGCCGAAGGCCCGGGCGCCGGCATTTACTACGTCCAGAGCGCGGCCACCTGGGCTGAACGCCTCCTGCTGATTTTCGTCGCGGCTTTACGCCGAAGCCTTGACTTGGCCAGGCCTGCCGGTTCTGCGATACGCTTGCAGAGAATCTCTGCACCCGCCGGTCCCTCCTCGGGGAGTTCGACCGCAGCGGCCAAAATTTGATTCCGTCGCTCGAGATTGTGCCGCTCCCAGCGCGCATCGTGGCCCCTCAGCATTCGATGAGTGCATCGAGTCGAATGCCCGCACGATGAGTGCATGGAGCCGAATGCCCGCAATCGAAGGATGAACGCGACCAGCGCCACGCGCTCCTTGCTCGAGCTCGACAGACGGTCGTCGCACGAGTTCGTCGTGAGGGAGATCGGTTCCCATGGACCTCAACACGATCACCGAAGTAATCCGGCGACCATCCGATCGGCCAGGCGTGGACTGGCGCGAAGGCGACGCCTGGCTGGCAGGCGGAACGTGGCTGTTCTCGGCGGAGCAGCCAAGTCTGCGTCGCCTGATCGACCTGGCGGCGTTGGGTTGGGATCCCCTCGTCTCGAGCGACGCGGGCCTCGAAATCGGCGCAACATGCACCATCCGCGACCTGTATTCCTTTGCACCGCCACGTGATTGGACCGCGGGCGCCCTGTTCGAGAGAAGCTGCGAGGCGTTCTTGTCCTCGTTCAAAGTCTGGAACTCGGCGACCGTCGGAGGCAATATCTGCATGTCCTTGCCTGCCGGTCCAATGATCACGCTGACGGTCGCGCTCGAGGCAAAGTACGAGCTGTGGGCTCCCGACGGGACCACGCGCACCGTCGACGCCATCAACTTCGTGACCGGCGACCATCGGAACATTCTTGCCCCCGGGGAAATCTTGCGGCGCATCGGCATTCCGGCGCACGCCCTGAGGAAACGCGCCGCGCACCGTCGCTTCACGCTGACCCACCTCGGCCGTTCGACGGTATTCCTCATCGGCACTCAAACGCCAGGAATGAGCGACCTGTTGCTCACCGTCACAGCCGGCACTGCGCGGCCTGTGCGCATTGCTTTCGACACCATGCCGGATGACCGAAGTCTGCAGGAGAGCATCGACGTCATTCCTGCCGACGTCTGGTTCGCCGATCCCAACGGGACCCCCGATCACCGTCGCCATCTGACAAAGCACTTCGCCGAAGAGATTCGTCGCGAACTCGTGAACGGGGGCCCGGCGTGACGTACATCGTGAACGGCAAGATCTTCGACGAGGAACCAGATCCCGGCCAGTGCCTGCGAACTTTCCTCCGCTCGCTCGGCCACTATGGCGTCAAAAAGGGCTGCGACGCAGGCGATTGCGGCGCATGCACGGTGTGGTTGGACGGAGATCCGGTACACAGCTGCATCACCCCTGCCTTCCGGGCGGACGGTCGTGAGGTGACGACGATCGAAGGCATCGGATCACCCGGCAACCTGCATCCCATGCAGCGGCAGTTCCGCGACGCCCCGGGGTTCCAATGCGGTTTCTGCACCGCAGGGATGATCATGACGTCGGCAACGTTCACCGAGGCCCAGAAAGCGGACCTGCCGCGGGCGTTGAAGGGCAACCTCTGCCGCTGCACCGGCTATCGAGGGATCGAGGATGCCGTGAAGGGCGCCGTCGGCGTAGCGACGGCCGCGCCGGGGAAAGCCGTCGGGACGAGCGTCAGTGCGCCGGCAACCGAGGACGTGGTAACCGGTCGCGCCGAGTTCACGATGGACACCCACATCGAAGGCATGCTGCATCTCAAGGTGCTGCACTCACCCCACGCGCACGCCCGGATCGTCTCGATCGACAAGACCGCCGCGCTCGCGGTTCCCGGCGTGCATCGGGTCTATACCTGGGAGGATGTGCCGCGTAAGCGTTTTACCACGGCGATCCACACCGACCATCTCGTCGATCCGGACGACACCTTCATCCTCGACAACACGGTCCGCTTCGTCGGCCAACGCGTCGTTGCCGTCCTCGCCGACACGGTCGGGGCAGCAGAAGAGGGCTGCCGAAGGGTCGTCGTGGAATACGAGGTCATGCCGGCGGTATTCGACCCCGAAGAGGCAATGGCCGAGGGGGCGCCACAACTGCACGCCACGGACGATCCATTCGCCCGCGACCCCGTCCACAACATCCTGCTCGAGATCCATTCGCACATCGGCGATGTCGACGCAGGGTTCGCGGCAGCCGACGTGATCCACGAAGGAATGTACTCGTCACCGCGCGTGCAACATGCGCATCTCGAAACCCACGGCTCGATTGCTTGGATGGAGAACGGCCGACTGAACGTCCGTACCAGTTCGCAGTCGCCGTCCATCGCGAAAGTCAAACTCGCGCATCTGTTCGCGCTGCGCCCGGACCAGCTCCGCGTGTTCTGCAAACGCGTCGGCGGCGGTTTCGGCGGCAAGCAGGAAGTGATCTCGGAGGACCTGGTGGCGCTCGCCACCCTGGACACCGGGCGACCCGTCTGCTTCGAGTACACCCGCGAGGAGGAGTTCACAACGGCTTCGCCACGGCATCCGATGACGTTGACGGTCAAGCTGGGTGCGAAGGCGGACGGAACACTCACGGCGTTCCAGGTCCGCAATGTGTCGAACACGGGCGCCTACGGCAACCACGGTGGCGAAACGCTGTTCGCGGGCGGCTCTGCCGTCATGACCTACCGCTGCCCCAACAAGAAGTACGACGCGTACTCTGTCTATACGAACACTGTTCCGAGCGGGGCGCTGCGCGGTTACGGCATGACGCAACCGGCGTTCGCCGTGGAATCGGCGATGGACGAACTGGCGCTCGCCCTGCACATCGATCCGCTCGAACTGCGACGACGCAATATCGTGCGACCGGGTGATCCGCTCGTCGCCCTGGATGACGGTCCCGACGACGTGCTGTTCACCGAGGACGGACTCGCGAAGTGCATCGATCTGGTGGATGGTGCCATGGCCCGTACTGCCGATGAGCCGTCCCCTGGACCAGATTGGCTCGTCGGGGCGGGCGTCGCGAGTTCCATGCACGAGACCGCGCCTCCGACCGAACACATCTCAGAGGCCTGGGTCACGCTCGGCGATGACCTCATCTACGAGTTGGCCGTTGGGACAGTCGAATTCGGCGAGGGTACGTCGACCGCCCATGTCCAGATCGCGGCAGGCCAGTTGGGCACGACACCGTCGCGCATTCGCCTGGTGCAGTCCGACACCGATCGCACGGGATTCGACACCGGTGCCTTTGCCAGTGCGGGTCTTTTCGTGTCGGGCAATGCGGTACTGCGAGCGGCCAACGCAGTGCGCGACCGCATCCTGGAATTTGCTGCCGTCCACACGGGGGTCCATGTTGTGATGTGCTCGATGGACGACGAGGATGTCGTCTGCGGCGACCAGCGCGTGTCGTTGGCCGAGCTCGTCGCCCTGGCCCGCGCACGCGGAATTCGATTCACCGCCGCCCGCAAGGCCTATGGCTCACCTCGAAGCGTCACCTCCAACACACAGGGGTTCCGCATCGCCGTCCATCGGGTGACGGGGGAGATCCGTATCCTCTACAGCGTCCAGGCGACCGACGCTGCCGTAGTCATCAACCCCGCGCAAGTCCGGGGGCAGGTGGAAGGTGGTGTCGCCCAGGGAATCGGCTTCACGCTGACCGAGAATTACCAGGTCGATGCGAACGGTGTCATGGTCAACCCGAACTTCCGCAACTACCGCATTCCCACCTACGCCGACATCCCCCGCACCGACCTGCTCCTGGTGAACTCGTCCGACTCCCTCGGGCCCCTGCGGTCGAAGGGGATGGCGGAATGCTGTATCAACCCGGTGGCTCCCGCGTTGGCGAATGCGCTCCACGACGCCACTGGTGTCCGCTACCGTGCCCTGCCCCTGACTCCGGAGCGGATCTACCGTCGGCTCAACGAAAAACAGTCGATGCCGACGGGCCTGAGCAAATGAACACCGAAGCACGCGAAGGCGCGGCGGCGACGGCGATCATCGCCCAGAAGGTTCTGCCCGGACTGGAGCGGGAGTACGAGACGTGGCAGGACGACGTCAACGCCGCTGCCGCCGACTATGCCGGGTACCTGGGTGTCGAGGTCTCCCCGCCGACACCCGTGCAACCCGAATGGGTCGTCGTATACCGATTCGACTCGATAGCCCATCTGCAAGCGTGGATCAACAGTGCGACCAGGCAGAGTCTTCTCGATGTCGGCAACAAATATCTTGACGGTCCCGGAACCCAGCAGGTGGTCAGCGGTGGCACACAACCGGCGGATCCGCTGGTGACCGTTGTCGTCACCCACCGCGTCCGCCCGAACCAAGTCGACAACTTTCTCGACTGGCAGCGCCACATGAGCCAGGAGGAGAGCAGGTTCGAAGGCTTTCGCGGTACCGAGATCTTCCGCCCGATCGAGGGACTTCAGGACGAATGGACCACGCTGTACCGATACGACAACGCCGAGCACCTCGATGCCTGGCTGACGTCGACCAAGCGGCAGGAACTTCTCGCTGAGGGGGAGAAGTTCAACGACTTCAAACTGCGCACGATCGACAACTCGTTCGGCAGCTGGTTCGCCTTCGAGGAGAACGGCAAGGAAGCGCCGCCGCCCTCGGAAACGAAGACCGCCATCGCGGTCTGGGTCGGCTTGTACCCGACCGTTGTGCTGCTGTCGCTCGCCCTGTCGCCGCTGAAAATGCCGCTCTGGCTCGGGCTGCTCGTGGGCAATCTGCTGTCGAGCTTCATCATGAGTTTCTTCACGATGCCCCACTACGTGAACCGGCTGCTCAAGCGGTGGCTGCGGCCGTCCCCGGAAGAATCGGCGGCGAAGGTCAACCTCTTCGGCCTCGGTACCGTCGCCGCGGTGATGGTGTTCTGGGCCGTCGTCTTCTATGCCGTTACGACCCAGATCTGGACGCTGCCCTGAACTGGCGACCTCGAGCGTTGTCGGCCCGGCCTCGGCCGTGAGCACCCTGAACACATTCACGTATCCGTAAGACCTGCAGCAAAGCGGTCTGGCCCTCGCCGTGGCCACCCTCGGCACGCTCTATCTGTCCCAGTCACCGCACGACGTCGCGCATGCCCTCGCCGGCGTCGACTACGTTCAGATGGACATCGTCGCCCTGCTTGCGGTCGGCGCCGCCGCCTTGCCAGGCATCACCGAGGCCGCATCGGTCTCCACTCCGGTCGTCGACGCCTGAACCCGCCGCCCCGCGAGCGCGAGCACCGAGGCAGTCATGGCCACCACCGCGGTGCCGTTCGCAGCAGCGGTCGTACTCCGCCTCCCCGGTCAACTCACGCAGATACCAGCGCACCGCTCGCGCCCACTGCCTGGCCTGACCGACAGGAGAGAAGTGCAACCACCCCCGCTGACCATGGAAGGGCGGCACCATCGCTGGCCGGTCAGCCATATCTCCATTCCGTGCACTTCTGGGGGAGGCATGGGGAACCAGGCTCGCGCAACGACCAACGGGCGCGGGTGCGTTGCCTCCCCCGTGGCATCTACATTTGCCGCATGACGGATGATCACGCCGCGGCTCCTCGGGGTCCCGAAAGCTTATAGATCTGCGCATACCTCGACGGAGCTGCGCATAAAGCGCGATATGAGCGGGCCCGGAGTGAGCACCCAGGACGCCTTTACCGGATCGATGTACCGGCAGTCCTGGGCACCTTGGCATTGATGCCCTTAGTGCAGGCGCTTGGCACGGCCTTGGGCACCACGGCCGGCGAGAAGTCGGCAGACGGTCTACGCACATTGGCTCGTAAGGTACTTCGGAGAGAACTCGACGCAGCAGCGTCGGATCAGCAGCACCAGCCCGGCGCCCCTTTGACCGCCGGGCTAGGCCGCATCCAATTCGACGAGGATGTCCCGCCCGAGGGGTTGCTGTTGCTCCCGACCATGGACTTCTCGGCCCTTGGCGACCTGGGCGATCACCCGCCGGTGGTTCGGTGGCTCACTGATGGGAAGTGGCATGCCGTCACCCTCCATGACGGACAAGTCATAGATGCCACATGGGAGGTTGCAGAGAGCCGTTGGCGCTCTGCCGATGCACCTGACGAGTGGGGAGAGGCACGACGTCGTGGTCTGTGAGCACCGCTTTAGGAGTGGGATCGAATCCTTGACGGGTGGTGCTCGACGCTGCTGCGTGGCGCTGTTTTGCCTGATCAGCGCCACGCGGCTTCCTGCTCGGTCCCGCTCATGACGTCCTGTGCCGGGCAGTACGCTCACGCATCGCGCACGCATGGAGGAGCGTGACCTGGGGCCTTGACCAGCTGCAAGACGTCACGGCGCAGAGCGCTCCTCGGGTACCGGAAGCGGCTGTCGGCACGGCGTCAGCCCAGCGGGTTGGTCGTGTCGCGGAGCATGGTGAGGACAGGGGCGTACATGCGCGTCTTGATGGTTCCGAGGCTGTCGCCGGCCTTGCTCGCGTGAGCCTGGGCAAGTTCGAGGGCGGCGGTGCGCAGGGCGCCCTCGTCCACGGCCTGATCGACGATTCCGGCGGCGGCGGCTTCCTGGCCGCCGAAACGACGGGCGGAGACCATGGCATGGTGGGCCGTTTGTGGGGTCAGCCGGGACTGGATGAGGGCGGACATGCCTGGGGTGAAGGGGATGTTGATGTCTGCCTCGGGCAGGCACCAGAAGCCTCGGTCGGCGCGCATGAGACGGAAGTCATGGGCCAGGGAGAACATCGCTCCGGCGGCGAACGTGTGTCCCTGCAGCGCGGCGACGCTGATCAGCGGGAGGGACAGGAACCTTGCGAACAGAGCGTGGACGGAAGTGACGTAGTCCCGGTGCTCGTCGCTGTGCGCGGCGAGCCATTCGAGATCGAGACCGTTGGAGTAGAACTTCCCGGTCGCAGCGGTCACCAGGGCGCGGGGGCCTTCCGACTTCTCCACCTCGTCCAGGGCTGCGTTGACCGAGGCGATCCAGTCGGGGTGGAAGCGGTTCTCCCCGTCACCGAGGTTGAGAACGAAGACGGCGTCCTGGCGGTCGAGCGTGGGCATCATGGCTCCTTGGAGACGTTTCGGTGAGGCAGGGCACGTTGGCCGGGTGGAGTCGGGGGTCTGGCGGGCCGCAGGCCGGGGCTGCGGGCTGTCACGTTCCGGTGAACCGGACGGGTCGGTGCTCGAAGAACTAGGTGACGCCTCTGGCGTGCGTCTCTCCGCCGCCGCAACGAATGTCAGCTGGGACGTGCTCGCCGGGCCCGGTGGTGCAGGGTGGCTGCGGCCAGCAGGCCGAGCGCGATGGTCGCACCGGCAAGGAGGATCCCGGTGAGGGCCGGCCCTCCGGGAAGTGCGGACGCGTGGATCCAGCGGATGGCGAAATTGGTGCACGCCGCTATGGGGAAGCTGAAAATCCACAGGCCCGGATGGAACGAGGGCTGGCGTAGCTCGGGGAGGAGGAAGGCGACGAGGAGGACGGTGAAGAGTAGGGTCCCGGCGAAGCCGTAGCCGACGGCGTCGAAGGCGCCCTTGTGGGCGGCGGTCCAGGCGATTCCGCCGGTCGCCGGTGGAATGGTCAGGACGGTGAGGGCCGGGCGGGCGGGCCCGGGCAGGGGGCCGCTGGTGACGAGGCTGCCGAGGATGACGGTGCCGAAGGCGAGCCAGTACAGCAGCCCCACCGCGAAGGCGGCGTCGGCGACACTGGGCAGCCTGAGCGTGGAGGCCGTGGCGCTGGCGATGAACGGTGCGGAGGAGACCGGCAGCAGGTAGCCCGGGTGCAGGACGGTCGCGCTCAGGGCACCCGTGAGCCAGTGGGCGAGCAGGCGTGCGGCGATGAGGGCGGCCGTGGTGACGAAGACGGCGTAGGCCCATCGTGGGCCTGTGATCCCCAACCGCGAGAAGTGGCCTGCGATCAGCATGCCGATGATGGGCACGTATCCAAGGGTGAAGCCCTGACCGGGATGGCGCAGGTCGTGGCGCAGGTTGCGCCATCGGGCCCCGCCATGACGCAGGTACTGGGCCAGCAGCACCAGCCAGATCAGCCCGCTGACGGCGAACAGCACATCGCTGACTCGGCGTGCCGCCGGGACGGTGGTTGCCGCCGCCTGCCAGGCTCCGCCGAGGCCGGCGGTGCCGAGGGAGACGGACAGCAGCCCGATCCGTGCGGCGCGGGTGGCGTGGCGACCGTTGACTTCGGAGGCGATGTCGGCGGCTGGACGCGCAGGCCCGCTGCCGCGCGGGGCCGTCCTGGTGTGCTCTGTCGTGGCGACCATGTCGGTCATGGGGGGAACCTCGAGGGGGATGCTAGGGGCGTGGGCCGGGACTCGCCTGCCCGGCGGCGCAGGTCGCGGCGTGGTCAGGCGGCCATGTCCAGGACGACGCGGAAGCGTGCCTTGCCCGAGAGCATCCGCTCGTAGGCGTCCATGGCGTGGGTGAAGGGCATGGTCTCGGTGGCGGGGCGGATGCCGTGGGCGAGGGTGAAGGCGAGGTTGTCCTCGTTCTGGATCGACGATCCGGTCAGGCTGCCGACGATGCGGCGGGTGCCGAAGATCAGGTCGGCCGTGGCGACCGTCAGCGGGTCGGGGGCGGCGCCGACCACGACCAGGCTGCCGCCCGGGGCCAGTCCGCGGACCAGTGGGTTCATGGACGTACCGCTGGATGCCGTGGCGACGATGAGCGATGCGCCGCCCAGGTCGGCCAGCGCCGTGCCGGGGTCGGTGCCGGTGCTGTCGATGTACTCGTGGGCGCCCAGCTCCCTTGCGAGCTTCTCCTTCTCCTGGCCGCGGGCGATGGCGGCCACCCGGTATCCGAGGCGGCGTGCGTACTGCAGGGCGAGGTGACCCAGCCCGCCGATTCCCTGCACGGCGACCAGGGCGCCCGCCCGCGTGGGGGCCTGCTGGAGCGCGGTGAAGGTGGTCAGCCCGGCACACAGCAGCGGGGCCGCCTCGACGGCCGGCATGCCGTCGGGGATGCGCACCAGGCCGCTCGCGCGGGCGTAGGTCACCTCCGCGTATCCGCCGTCGACGGTCGTGCCGGTCTGTTCCTGGTTCAGGCAGTTGACGAAGTCGCCCCGGCGGCACGGTTCGCACTGCCAGCAGTGCCCATTCAGGAAGCCGACGCCGACGCGGTCGCCGGGCCGCCAGGCGGTGACACCCGCGCCCACGGCATCGATCACACCGACGATCTCGTGGCCGGGAACGACAGGGAGTGACGGGTCGGGGCGCAGCCCCTCCACGGCCAGCACGTCGGAGTGGCAGACACCGCACGCCTCCACCCTGAGCCGGACGTGCCCGGGCTCCGGATCGACCAGCTCGCGCTCGACGAGCCGGAGCTGGTGGACGCCGGTGGCCTCGAATGCTCGGTACGCGGACATGACGCTTCTCCTCGGTGCCGCCTCTGCCGACACGGGGAGGGCCGAGGGCTTGGGGTGGGGTCTGGCTTCAATATGACCGGTCACTTTAAACTTAGTCAAGCAGGTCCGAGGGTCGAACAGTGGGCCACGTGTCGTTGTGGGCGGGCGCCGCTTCCCCCGGTGACCTGGGTTTGACCCGAGGCAAGGCGACCGGACATATTGACCCCCGAGGTGGTGGTGAGAATGGCACGCGCGTCCAAGCGCGAGGAGATCGCGCAGGCAGCCCTGGAGCAGTTCCGCACGCGGGGCTTCAATGCCACGGGCATCAGCGACATCACCTCGGCGGCGGGGGCTCCCAAGGGCTCGTTCTACAACCACTTCGCCAGCAAGGAGGAGAGCGCCCTCGAGGCATTGAGCCGCTACGCCGCCGGATTGCGGTTCGACATGCTCGACACCCCGGGACGCCCTGCGCTGGAGCGGCTTCGGGCACACTTCGAGTTCTTGGGCGCGGACACGGTCGACAGCGGCTTCGCCCGCGGATGCCTGGTGGGCAACCTCGGCGCCGAGGTGGCGGACCACTCCGCGGAGATCCGCTCCGCCGTCCAGGGCGGCTTCCAGCGGTGGGCCACGCGCATCCGGCAGGTGCTCACCGAAGCCAAGGGAGCAGGAGAGCTGAACGTCGCTCTCGATGTCGAGGACGCCGCGCTGTTCATCCTCAGCGCTTGGGAGGGCACGCTGATCGCTGCCCGAGCCGACAAGTCCTCCGCTCCCTTCGACGCCTTCTTCCACATGGTCTTCGGCGTCCTCCTACGCTGATCGCGGCCGGCCGCTGAAGACTCGTAGGCGTCGCCACCCACACCAAGTGCTGCGCCGACCTGCTGAGACAGGCGCGGGAAAGCCAGAGCGCCTCCGTGCACGACTCCTCGTCGGAGGGGCTCTATGGGTGCTGTGGGGCGAGGGCTTGCTCGGTCCAGACCGTCTTCCCGTCGTTGGTGTAGCGGATACCCCAGTTCTGCGCGAGCTGGGCGCAGATGAACAGGCCGCGGCCACCTTCGTCGACCGTTCGTGCGTGGCGCAGCCGCGGAGCGGAGATGCCGGAGTCGTGGACCTCGCAGGTGAGCTTTCGGTCGTTGATGAGGCGCAGGTGTACGGGCGGCGCGCCGTACCGCAGGGCGTTGGTGACCAGCTCGCTGACGACTTCCTGCGTGTCGTAGGCAGTGTCCTCGTCCACGCCCCAGTCGGCGAGTTGGCGCCGGGCGTGGCGCCGCGCGATGGCGGGGGCGGTGGGCTCTTCGTCCAACGGCCATGTGGCGACGCAGTCGGCGGGGAAGGGGTGGGTGCGGGCGAGGAGAAGGATGGCGTCGCCGGGAAGAGCATCGATCCGGAGCCGGTACAGGATCTCGTCGCACAGGTCCTGCAGGGGTCGGTCGATGTCGGCGAGCAAGCGTTGGAGCGGCAGCGTGCCGCTTTCGCCGCACTCAGGCCGTGCCGTCTCCAGGAGCGAGGCCGTGTAGAGGGCGAGGACGTCTCCATCGGCCAAAGTGACGGCGGTGGTGGCGTACGGGGGCCCTCCTCCGCCGCCGAGGGCACCACCGGCGGCCAGCTCGACCACTCGGGTGCTGGAACCGGGGCCGGCGACGACGGGTGGCGGGTGTCCGGCGGAGGCGATGGTGCACGTATGAGTGAACGGGTCGTAGAGCGCGCACAGGCACGTCGCGCTGAGGGGCTGGCTGCGCAGGGGGTCGCCGAGTGGCAGCGCCCTCCGCTCCCACGCGAGACGGGCCATGGTGTCGTCGAGCCGGGCGAGGAGCTCGTCGGGTTCCAGGTCCAGTCCGGCGAGCGACTGCATGGCGGTCCGCAGCTGACCCATGGTGACAGCGGTGTGGATGCCATGGCCCGCGACTTCCCCGACGACCAGGGCCGTACGGGCGCCGGGCAGGGCGCAGGCGTTGAACCAGCCCCCCGCGCCCCGGTCGTCAGCCACGTACAGGTCGGCGGTCTCGATTGCGGTCTGCGACGGAGGAGCCGGGGGCAGCAGATGGCGCTGCAGTGTCGCTGCGATGGTGTGCTCGCGGGTATAGCGGCGGGCGTTGTCGATACCTAGGGCGGTGTGCGTGGCCAGTTCCAGTGTGAGGGCGAGTTCCTTCTCGTCGAATCCGCCGGATCGCCGGGTACGGTAGAGACTCAGCAGCCCGAGCACCTTTCCGCGCAGCGTCAGCGGTGCGACGAGCAGGGCGCGTGTGCCGGATGCGCGAATCGCTTCGGCCCGCGCCGGATCGGCCGCCAGCCAGGGCGTGTCGGGGCCGAGGGCAATCGTGCGGGGCTTGAGGTCGGCCAGCGCCTGCGCGTATAGGGTCGGGAACGGCAGCGCGCGGACATCTCCCACCGGATGCGCACGGGCCTGCTGATCACCGCCGCTGTTCCCGACGGCGGCCCGACGCAGCGGCACATCCCGTCCCAGAGGGCTCAGCGGTGGTTCCTCTCCACGCACCACAGGCTCCACCACTTCCACCACGGCGATATCGGCGAACCCGGGGACCAGCGCGTCGACCAACTCCTGGCAGGTGGCCACCACCTCCAGGGTTTGTCCCACCCGCTCCCGGACGGCATACAGCGCCTGGACTCCGCGGCGTGCCTTATCCTGACCTGTCACGTCATGGGCCACGACCACCGCCCCCGGTACATCCCGCAGGGGAAGCACCGAGACGGTGAACGTGTGCTGGGGATCGTTCTTCGGGTACGTCCGCATCACGCGGTCCGCCGCCGACGTACCGTCCGCCATGGCCTGGCGCAGGATGTGCTCCAGTTCGCCGGGGGATGAAAGGGGCCACGCATCGGTGAGGGGGCGTCCTAGCATCTGCCGTGCGCTCGCGCCGGACAGGGCCTGAGCCGCCGCATTGGCCGACACGACGTGCAACTCCTCGTCCACCACGAACAGAGCCCCTGCCGTGTGGGCGGACAGCGCATCGAGTACCGCGCTCTCGATGCCGGGCACCATCCCGTCCGCAGGTGGGAGGAAGATCCCCCACGCCACCGAACCGTCGTCCCGCAGCACCGGCCGCACACGCAGGCCACCGCCGGCGGCGCCCTCTGCGACAGCACGCAGGTCGTCATGTCTGTCCCGTTCCACGGCACCACCGCCTGGAACGGGAACAGGGCTGACCAGGTCGGTTGCCGGCCGCCCGACCACGTCGCCCGCCGAGCGCCCCAACAACTCCTCCGCCCGGTGGCTCCACTGCACGACCACGCCTTGGCCGTCCACGACCATCAGCGGCGTCTCACCGGCCACGGCAACCACCTCCACCTCCCAGCTTGCCCGTCGGCCAGGGGCTGCGCCGCCGCAGATCGGCACCCAGCTGCGGTTCTGCACGAAGCGCGGTACGAGGGAGCCCTTACGACCTCCGCCAGCGGATCACGCCGAACCCCCGCGCCAACGCCGAGGACGCGGGGTTGACCGGAGGTAATAGCCGTCCCCGTCGGTTTCGACTGGGGCTTACAGGGTCCCCAGGGTCAGCGCCCAGGTGCGCGATGCCTACGACCCAGTGAACGATGAGAGGGTCGCCAGGCTGATCAGGGCCACCGGATCGCCTGGCTGCGGCTGCGGCTGCGGCTGTGTCGTCGGCATCGGACCGCCGTCGCGGACCCTCCCGGCGATGGCCCCGGAACCGGCACGACCGAGCAGGAGACCGACATGAACACGTTGCTTGCCGAGGTCCTCAATGCCCATGGTGGCCTCGACCGCTGGAACGCACTCACCGCAGTCCGCGCCACCATCGTCAGCGGTGGCGACATGTTCGCCATCAAGGGGATGCCGCAGGACCCTACCCCCCGGGAGATGACCGTCTGGCTGCACGAGCAGCACGCCTCCGTGATGCCGTTCGGCGCCCCCGACCAGAAGACCGACTTCACAGCCGACAGAGTCAGCATCGAAAAAGTCGACGGCCGCGTCGTGGCCGAACGCAACGAACCGCGGAAGTCGTTCACAGAGCACGGCCTCAACACCCCGTGGGACCCACTGGATCGCGCCTACTTCAACGGATACGCGCTGTGGACGTACCTCACCACGCCCTTCCTGCTGTCGATGCCAGGCTTCACCGTCACCGACATCGAACCGTGGCGGGAAGGAGACGAACTCTGGCGCGGCCTGCGCGCGACCTTCCCGCCCGCCATCGCCAGCCACAGCACCCAACAGGACTTCTACTTCGGCCCCGACCATCTCCTGCGCCGGCATGACTATCACGTCGACATCGCGGGCGGGTTTGCCGCGGCACAGTACGTCTACGACACCGTTGAAGCGGACGGGATCCGCCTGCCCACCAGACGCCGGGCCTACCGAAGCGATGCGGACAACCGCCCGATCGTGGAGCAGACCATGGTGTCCATCGACGTCAGCAACGCCCGGTTCACCTGATAATCGTTCAGGCGCCAAGGTCTCCCAGCCAGGGCAACGCGCTGAGGCTCGGCAGAAAGAAGTATTCGCCGCCGCGCGTGGTGACGAAGCGCTCGACGCCGTGCAGGCGGTGCCGGACGGGGTGCTGCGGGATCGTGAAGATGCCCGTGCCGTCGTTGTCGCCCGTGAGCAGATCCTTCTCCACGTCGAGGCCGGTGAAGTTGCCGTCGTTGAGCCATTGCGACTTCACGAACTCGAACTGGCGGTCGAGGTGTGCGTTGACGGCGATGAACACGATGCCGCGGTCGGCGCCGTCGTCGTCCAGGGTGCCGGCCGGCAGCGGCGGCCCGTAGCTGGTGCTCCGTCGAATCAGGCGGTGGAGGTCGACGTCACCGATGATCTCCGAGTCGCGAGGATTGGTGCGTCTTGCGTGGGCGCCATGGGGGCAGACCGTGCCATGCGGATCGGACGCGTAGAGGAAGTCGTTGTTGCGCTGCTCATCTGCCCCAAGGTCGGGATCGTCGTGCTCGGGCGCCAGGATCAAGGGGGCTCCGCTCGGCCAGCGGCCTACGATCTTGGCGGCGAGCAGCGACTCTTCCTCCGGGCTGCCGGCGTTGTCGTGGAGATACCGCCGGAAGGCGGCGACGCGTGTGTGCAGCTTCCGCCAGATCACGAACGTGCCGTTACGGCCCAGCACGTCCGGCTCCGGCATCGGCGGCAGATTCCGGTCTGGTCGGGATAGCCCAGCACGAACTCGCCCGCCTTGATGGCTGGACCGCCACCAGGCGGGTTGTCCGCGCCGCTGCCTTCCACCGCGGGGTTGCTGATGCCGTCCTTGTAGCCGAAGCTGGTGCGCCCCGAGGCCAGCTGGTAGAGGTCCTGCCGGTACACCGCTTGGAGGCCGGGAAGCTGTGTGCGCGCCTGACGCGCCCGTTCGAGGACGACGGCCAGGGACTCCTGGTCGGCGGCGACGAGGGACAGCACGATGTGCACCTGGCCGGTGCCGAAGGGCGGCTCCCAGCGTGCGGGCGCGCTCTCGCCGGTGTCGCCCAGGAACGCGGCCCGTGCCGCCATGCCCTGCCGGAACTCCTCGGGGAAGCTGTTCAGGGAGGTCTGCGGTACTTGGAGCGCTTCGAGCCCCCGGTAGGTCACTGCGACGTTGAGGAGCGCGGGCAGGGGCGGATGCCACCAGTTGGCGGCGGAGTCGACCAGTCCGGCCAGGCGTCCCATCAGCTCACGGCCGGCACCGGGATCGTCCACCCGCAGCATGATGTAGGTGCCGACGTAGGGTGACGGCCGGGTGCGCAGCACGATGCCCTGAATCTCGTCCAGTTGCAGGGGTGGGGCTTCAGCCGTCGTCATGTCGTCCTCTCGGTCAGGCGATGGCCGATTTGTACCAATTACCGGATCTATCGATGCTGTCCGACACGGCGGCTCGCGCGATCGACGAGCGCGCGGGCGCGCGGGGTCGGTCGAAGCGCGAGGTTCTGCCGCGCCAGCCGAAGGGCCCGAGAGGGATCGCCGCCGACTGCCAGCCAGAACTCCGCCGCGTGATCGGCGTACGCCTCGGGGTGGCGCGCCATCAACCTCTCGTAGCGAGCAGCGGCCCGGGCGCGCCAGAACTCTGCCTCCGCCCCCGCCTCCCGCGCGGCCAGGATGCGGGCGAGCTGGGCCGCGTACTGCGGATCGTCACTCTCCAGCGCAAGCCGGCGCAGCTGCCCGATCGCCACGGCGACCCTGCCTTCGGCGGCATCGGCCTCGGCGATGCGACCGTGCGCCGGCACGTAGGCCGGAAGTCGGCGAATCGCTGAATCCAACCAGATGCGCGCGCGTGCCAGGTCATCCTTGGACAGCCATGCCTGCGCGCACTGGAATTCGAGCACCGCAAGCGGGAAAGGACTGACCCCGCGGTAGACGCGTCTCGCTACCAGAAACCACCTCTCGGCCTCGGCCGCCTCGCCGCGCTCGGCGTGGTAGGCGCCCAGGGCAGTGAAGTCGCGCCGCTGCGACAGCGCGTGTTGATGCAGGGCGAGCGCCTCGTCGTACTGCCCGACCGCCTGATAGACGGCGGCGCGCTCCTCGTTCAAGGCTTGTCGATCGAGTCCCAGCGCAGCTGCCGCGTCGAGATCGGCCAGCGCCGCCGGATACCGGTGGAAGTGGGCCGCCGTTCTGGCGCGAGCCACCAGGGACCGGGGATCGTGCGGTGCTTGTCCGATGCGTGCTTCCGCCAGCGATGCAGCCCGCTCGACCTCGTCGATGCGACCCAGCACATGCCCGCGCAGGGCCGTCAGCTCCACCAGTTCGCCCCACTCGTCACCAACCAGGTCGCCCCGTGCGACCTGCGATGTCAGACCCTCGATGCGTGCGTCGAGGTTGGTCATGGCGATCGCGCCGGCCGTCGTGACTGGCCCGCTCGCAAGGTCTCGCCGCAGCTGGCTGCTTGAACGCGTGGCCGCGGTGGAGGTGCTCACTGGCTCGTGGTGACCGTCGGGATGGCGGCCTCGTGCTCGGGCGGGTGGGGGTTGGGCGGTGCCAGGTAGGGAAAGTCCCGTGAGGCCGGGACGGTCCCGTCGACGCCGTCACTGACACGCGGTCCGCGGCCCGCGTTGACGATCAGCGTGTACAGCGTGTCGATGATGTCGTCGTTGAGCGACCGACCACCACAGGTCTCGTGCGTCCGTCCCTCCAACAGGGCTCGCTCGATCTCGAAGTAGCTGTCCTCGGCGTACGGCTGGGCGACGTCCACGACCAGGAAGTCGGCGAGCAGCAACTCTGTCAGCGGATGCGTCCCGTCCGACCGCGTCGGCCAGTCGAGCTTGCCGTCGAGCCCGTCGAAAAAGGTCAGGTTGGCGTTGAGCCGTGCGCGATAGGCGTCCAGGTAGCTCGGGCTCAGCCGGAAGGGGTCTTCCTCGTTGTAGAGATCGCGCAGGTCCACGACTTTGTTGGCGGCGTCGACACCGTTGTCCGACAGGAGAATGTTCTTCACCTCCGGGCGGCCGAGCCGCTCAAGGCGCACAGGGTAGGGGCCGGCCGTGACGCTTTCCGCCGCGACGGCGAAGACGGTGCCCGCATCCGACCCGAGTACCTCGGCAACGTCAAGCTCTACGACGACGGACAGAACGTCGTTGCCCTCCAGGAAGTTGGTGCCCTTCGGCTGGAAGGCGAGCCGCTTGTGCGCCCGCGTCTCCACCTCCTTGAGCACGTCCATGAAGAAGGGATCCAGTCGCAACCCGGCGTAACAGCGCACGCTTTGACCGTGGCCGCCCCGCTCGTCATTCACCTGCAACGAAACGGATTCCCCGCTGGGAAGCGCGCACGTGCCCTGCTGCGTCAGCTTCCCGTGGGCGTCTGCCCCGGCCGGGGCAGAGAAAGTGCAGGTAAACGCATATTCGTCGGTGCCGACGTCGAAGAGCGAGCCGGAATCACCCGCCGGGACGGCTACGGGACGAACGCGGAACCGATAGCTGGCGGCGTCGGAGAACAGGCTCCCCGGCCGGGCATTGGGAAACACATCCATGACGAGGACGAGCCGGCCCGCCTGCGAGGGGCTGGGAAAGGCATAAAGGTCGGTGAGGTCGATGGCCGGATCGGCCACGGCCCGGGTGCCGGAAAGGTGGTCGGACATGACGATGCGACCTCCTGTGTGAGCCCGGGCCGGCGATCCGCGCGCCGTGCCGGGCCGCCTGGTGGCGCCCAGGTGTTACGGGGCTACGGCCGTAGCACCTGGGATGGGAGACAACTGCTGGGGAAAGGCCACTCCCTCGGGCGGAGCTGGGCCACTAGAGATTTTTAACGGCTGGGATTACGAAGGAGTACATCCCCTTGGAGAGGCTGCGGATGCCGCGCGGAGCCATCGCTCTGGGAAAGTCGACCGCCAAGATCGGCGGCAGGCTGCTGATCGCTGCGACCGTCGCCTTGCACGTCTACGATGTGGTGGCCGCACGAGCGGATCCAGGCGGCCTCCACGACGGTGTCAGCACGGCGGGCGGCCTCGCGGGCGCGGGTTACGGTTCCGGGTTCGGGGCAGATCTCCGGACCCGCGGTCTGCGGGATCTTGGGAGGTGTCGTCGGTGGCGTGGGCATCGTGGACGGGATCGAGGATCTGTCGTAGATGAGGACTTGGCTGGACAGGCTGTTCAGGAGAGAGCGGCCCCGCATGGTGAATGAGGACTCGGCGGCGGTCTCGTCGCCCGGCCCGGTATGGAGCGATCCGGAGATCCCGGACGAAGAGCGCGCGGTTCTGCTGGTACGCCTCATCGAAGACCCCATGGCGCGCGAGGACGAGCAAGACGACGCGGCATCGGATCTGGAGTTTCTCTCCGGTCCGTTCGTCGAGGCGGCCCTGATCCGGGCCATCCGGGCGGGGGACTTCCACAGCGACTTGGCCCAGCGCTGCGCCGAGTCCCTCGCCGGGATCTGGGCCAGGGAGGGCCACGTGGACCCCGCCTTCCTGGCGGAACTGCGCAGTCTGGCGAGGAACGAGGTCTTCGGCATCCTCGGCACCCGCGCCCCGCACCTGCTGCCCCCTGGCGACCTCTAGAAGATCTTTAACGGCTCAGGCTGCGGTGGTTGGAGGTCGAGTCCGGTTTTGGCGATGAGTCCCTCGATGAGGCGGGGTCGGTACTGCATCCGTTTCAGCCTCGTCTTCACCAGTGCGGTGAGCTGGTCGAGGCTGTGCTTGGTGAGGTTGGCCAGCGATCTCTTCAGGTGCGACCACACGCCCTCGACCGGGTTGAACTCCGGCGCGTACGGCGGCAGCTGGTAGACGGTCAGCCATAACCGGGCTGCTATCAGCCGTCGCATCATGCGGCTGACGTGCGTGTTCAAATTGTCCCAGACCAAGACAATGGGACCGCCGAGCTGCTGGTGTGCGGCATCGAGCAGGCGGGCGTAATCGGTCTCGGTGAAGCCCTTGCGCCGGCCTTTGGCGGGGCCGCGGTCCAGGTGGATGCGGTAGATGAGCCGTGGGCTGCGGCCGGCCTTCGTGCAGATCAGCGCTGCCATGGAGACCCGTTTAGTGCCCGCGGCGGTGACCCGCACCACCGGGGTGCAGCCCCGGCGGCCCCAGGTGCGGCCCTTGGGCGGCCTCAGGCCCTGACCTGCCTCGTCGCTGAGTAGGCCCGGGGCGCGGTGCCGGGATTGCTCCCGGTCCGTTTCCCCGGACCTCTCGCCGAACCCGCCGTGCCTGTTACCAGGCAACGGGCTCTCCACGGTCCCTGCCGTCAGGTGGTTGCAGGTGCCCAGGGGGTGGGGATCTTGTTGCCGCGGTAGCGATACCGGGTGACCGAAATCGCGCTGATCTTCCGCAACTCGATCCCGTCCGCGCTGATCGGCAGCCACCGCCCCGTGGGGGTGGTGAGCCGTCTGCGGACGTCCGACCAGCTCCAGTGATGCCGTGTCCTCAGCAGCCGGACGAGTCTCCACCAGACGAGGTCGTCCAGCTTGCTGAAGGTGCGCTTTGCGACGGCATGCCTGAAGTAGTTGGCCCAGCCGTGGGTGACCTGATTGAGATTGATCAGCACCACGGCAAGGTCCTGCTGCGACGTTCTGTGGGTGAGGTGGCGGATCTTCGCCTTCACCGACCGGACGGGCCGGTCGGCGATGAAGGTGTAGACGTACCACTTGTTCGTTCCGCGCTTGCGGCGCCACTGGATGTGAAACCCCAGGAAGTCGAACCCCTCGCTCAGGTGCACCACTTGGGTCTTGGCCGGTGACAGCCGCAGCCCCACCGGTGCGAGAAC